>NZ_NSIU01000002.1 GCF_002633015.1 Sulfuricurvum sp. PD_MW2
TACGCTCTCACATATCCCGTCTGCGCAAAAAGCTCAAAGAAGATTTTATAAAAACCTATCGGCAAGAGGGATATATGTGGGGAGAAAACAATTACTAATATATTGAGCCCAAAGGCTCAATAATTACGCAGCTTTGTTAATCAACAGAGTTTCCAAGTCCTCTTTGGCATTTCCAGTTAAATGCAAATTGAAATGCTCTGCCAAGAAGTTGAAAATGTCTTCATTTACAAATTGTGGCGGTTTTGGCCCTAAATAGATATTTTGAACACCGAGACTAAAGAGTGCCAACAAGATAATCACCGCTTTTTGCTCCATCCAACTCAAAACGATAGAGATCGGCAAATCATTGATCGGTGTATTCAATGCCGCACTGACAGCTTTTGCGATCTCAACCGCACCGTTACTGTCATTACATTGACCCAAATCGAGATATCGAGGAATCTGAGTCCCTTCAATGGTTCCAAAATCGATGTCGTTAAATCTGAATTTACCGCAGCTTGATGTGATAATCACACAATCTTTCGGTAAACTTTCTGCTATTTCTCTATAGTAATTACCCGCTTTACCCGGAGCATCACATCCTGCTATCACGAAAAACTGAGAGATTTTTTTGCTTTGAACCGCTTCCAAAATCTGAGGAGCCAACGTCAAAATAGTTTTATAATGATGTCCTGTAGTGAGCGTCAAATCATCCGCCATATTAGTATCTTCGCAAGAAAGCGTTTTCTCGATCAGTTCGCTGAAATCATCATTGACGATAGGAGTTCCCCCCTCAATCCCTACGATTTTATAGGTAAATACTCGATCGATATAATCGGCATCTTTTTTCGGTGGTACAATACAGTTGGTATTAACAACGAATGTCCCTTTGAATCGTTTCATGAGTTCAGCCTGATCAAACCATGATTTACCGATATTTCCTTTTAGATGAGGATATTTTCTGAGTTCAGGATATCCGTGAGCCGGCAACATTTCAGAGTGGGTATAGACATTGATCCCTTTGCCTTCGGTAGCCTTTAACAATGCTTCGAACATCTCCAGATTATGACCGCTGACGAGAATCGCTTTACCCTCAACCATATTTTGCGGAACAACCACCGGAGTAGGAATACCGAATTTAGACGTATGCGCGTTGGATAATTTATCCATCACGTCAACACCCGCAGACCCGACTTTCATAAGCTGTTTGATGTGATCTTGAAAATTGAAGTTGACGTTGGTCAAAGTAAAATAGAGAGTTTCGCTCATAACATCATCAACCGATTTCGTCTGTGTCGGCTGCAATTCATTCAAATGTTCGCGATACGCCGCCAATCCCTTGAGACCAAAAATCATAATATCCTGCAAACGCGCAAGATTTTCATCTTTTCCACATACACCGACGGTAGCACCTGTACTGCCGCAACCGTTTGGCGTACTCATTTCACATTGATAACAAAACATTTTTTTCCTTACGTAGATAAATTACGTCGGAATAATAGTTATAACCCCATCGATATTAATTGACCAAGATCAAGATTGATCGCTTTAAATGAAAAATTTACTCATAATTCGGATAAATCTATCTGATTTTATGGCGGATGAGAAAATCAAATATACATACTCAATGGTTCAGCTTGTCCGTAATAGTATCCCTGGCTATAATCAATACCCAGTTCCTGCACTTTTTTTGCTATTTCTTCCGTGGCAACAAACTCAGCAATGGTCTTAATCCCAATTTTATGTGCGAATTCGATAATCGTATGTACTATGACACTCTGACGTTCATCATGATCAATATTTTTGATCAATGATCCGTCAATTTTCAGATAATCAATATTGAGCTTCAAAATATTTTCAAAGCTTGAATATCCTGAACCGAAATCATCAATAGCGATTTTGGCACCATGTTTTTTCATGATCGTGATGAAATGAGAAACCTGAGAATAATTTTCAATCCCTTCAGATTCCAAAATTTCAAATACGACTCTATTTGCAGTTCCTGTTTCTAAAATAGTCTTTTGAATAAAATCAACAATATCGGAGGACAATATATCTTTGGCTGATAAATTGATAGAAAATTCCTCACTCCGATCTTTAAAGTCTGTACACGCCTGATAAACTATCTCTTTTGTGATTTCAGAATACAATCGTGTTTTATGGGCCACTTCCAAAAATTCACGAGGAGGAACAATGGTGCCGTCTTCTAAAATCATACGTGCCAAAGATTCATATTTCTCTTTTTTCCCGTTATTAGGGTTTACGATAGGCTGATAATAACAGACGATGCGTGAAGAACCTAAAGCCTTCCGTATTTCTTGTGAAGTTTCTAAATAACGTTTCGACTCTTGCTCTTTTTCGTATTCTTGTTTATAAACCATCACGCGCTGCTGTCTTCGTTTTGCAAGATGCATAGCGATATCTGCTTCTCTCAAAAGATCATATTCACCAATCGCAATTCCGGTTGTAACATTCACATTGATTTTTTCTAATCCAACGCCAAATTCTTTTTGTTGGATATTTTCAAGAATGATATTAAAATCATTTTCATCAATATCTTCTCGCTCAGAGATTTTTTTGAGCAATACAAATTCATCTCCATTTAATCGGTAGGCTTTAAATCCGAATCCCTGAATCAATTGGGCAACTTCGCGAAGAATTTTATCACCCGATGGGATACCGAAAAAATTATTAATCTCTTTAAAATTATCCAGATTGATCAATGCGATCGCTTTGAGACCTTTCATGTTCAAATCTTGTTGCAATTGTATTCGATTCGGTAATTCTGTCAGTGGATCGACCAGTGCTTGTTTTAGGACTTGCGCACTTTTCTCTTCTACAAGAGATTCAAGGTGTCCATTCATATAAGTTAATTTTTGAGTTGCTTTATCTACCATCAATCGCAATCGGTGATTAACTTTGTAGAAATAGTTACGATAGACGATTAAAAGCGGCAATAATGTCAAAAATAAAAAAATAAACTTTCCTATTTCAATCAATACGGTCTTTTGTAAGTGCTCTTTCATACTGAGGTTGTCAATATCTACCCCTATGATATATCGAACGCCGTTTTTAGTTGTGCAGGGGATAAAAATACTGCGATAACTTCCCCACGCATCGGTATCATTGTCCAAATCATAAACGATATGATCATTTTTAAGTGCAGCAAGCATTTTTGGATACGGAGCATAAATATCAAAAAAATGAGTAACTTTTTTACCTGTCGATAATTCATTTTTGGTTGCACTGCTCGATGTAAAACGCAGCGTATCGTTCTGATCGACGATCA
Source organism: Sulfuricurvum sp. PD_MW2 (assembly GCF_002633015.1). Classification (GTDB taxonomy): domain Bacteria; phylum Campylobacterota; class Campylobacteria; order Campylobacterales; family Sulfurimonadaceae; genus Sulfuricurvum. Next base: position 3,269 of record NZ_NSIU01000002.1, read on the forward strand.
TTGTGTAGATGTATTTGACCTCTAAATCTTCAGCCAGATTCGACAAAGCCAATATATTTTCCATATCTTCTGCATTGCTAATATTTTTGTCTATTGCAACACGATCGTGAAAACCATCACCAACGACATATCGAGCAACATACGCAACCGACTGAAGTTTTCGAGTACATGCAGCATCAAGTTCATCGAGTTCCGTATGGTATTGATACAGTCCGACACTCACCATGGAAATAAGAAAAAAAGATACGGTAAAAATAACTTTGAACTGACATTTAAATCTCTTTTTCAAATCGAGCCCTATAAATCTTTTTGAATTTCTTTTTAGTTTCAAAATTTTACCTATCCAATGTCGCAAACCAGTTGCAATACCGCAATAAGTTTAGGGATTTTTTTACATCAAACAATACTTTAGCGGAGTAAGTGGTGTAAGAAAGGCAATGAAAAAACCTACTCTATGGAACAACTACGTATAAGAAATAGAATTCTAGTATTTTAAACTCTTGGGAGTTTCAAAACAATTTCAATCACTAACTATGCGATTTCTACCTAATGTTTTTGCAGCGTACAAGTGCGTATCAGCACGCTGCAATAAAGTAATCAATGTATCATCGGAATGCTTTTCTGCTATACCGCAAGAACACGTAATAACTATCCCCTTATCCAATGCACTCAATTCAAATGCACTTCGAATCCGTTCTGCTATTTCATGAGCTTGTTCAACATTGGTTTGAGGCAATATGACAACAAACTCTTCCCCGCCCCATCGAGCTATAACATCATTTATACGCGTATACTCTTTTAATACAGTTGATAAAGATTGTAATATCTCATCCCCTTTCATATGGCCGTAATTATCATTGACCTTTTTAAAATGGTCGATATCCAAGACAATAATACTCAACTGCTCTTTTCGAAGCATAGAGTCGGTAAATAATATCAATGACATATTGTCAAAAGCTCTTCGATTATACAAATGGGTGAGTGGATCTAATTGTGAAGCTTGAGCCAATGTTATATCGTGATACATAATGACAAATGAATCAATAGACTCTTTACTCCGTACAGGGCGTATTTGGATTTCTGCAATGAAAGTAGTTCCATCCGCTCTAGCACTGCATATCTGAGCATTCCACACTTCATTTTCTTGAATCATTTCCCAAGCTTTTTGATAACCATCCGTATCTAATTCTAAATGCTGCAGGATAGAAAAATGTTTCCCCTTGAGCTCTTCTCGAACATAACCGCTCAAAGCGCAAAATGCTTCCGTCGCTTCTAAAATGACCCCTTCTTTATCCACTCGTATGTAAGGAACATTTTCCTCTATAATCGCATTTCGCTCATGCAATTCTCGGTTCAAAGAGTGAATAATCTCTGTATAAATTCCAATAACACCATACAAACTGTAATCAAGGAGCATTAATACTTTATGCTTTTCATCCAGAATTTCATGTTTACCGCGTTCATCGTATGCCCGATTGATGGTGTTTTTAAATGTAGTACAGTTTATATAAATCTCTTCGACACTTAATCCAATATCATAAAAGCGCTGTACCATCTTTCGCATGGTTGGACATTCGGGATTAACATGCTGCTGTTCTAGTAAATACGCTAAATAATTGTAGACGGGAGTAGCAATTTCTTCTCTAAATTGATTTAGTTCAAATCCTATATGCTCCATAATATCTGAAGTAGCAGCACTATGACACCACATTTCAATAACGAATTCTTTGTTTTTTGTAAAAAACTGTTTTGTTTGTTCAGAGAAACCAAGTGCGGAAATAGCATCAATTAGCCGTTCAAGTGATTTCAAAATATTCTCTCATTATAAATTTTTATATTATTTTCATCACATTGTATCTATTTTTTAAATCTTTTTGTTACAAATACTGCTTAAATTTTATTACCCTAAAGATTGGCGAAAAACGATTGGAAAAATAGAGTTATGAAATCAAGACATTGATGAATTATAAGGACATAAATATGACGCTGAGATATACGAAAGCTCGCCGAAGCCAACAAGGTTTCGGCAGTGGAGAAGATTTATTAGATTGCTACAAAATTAAAATTGACATTTGAAAGATCTTCTTGAAATTCTCGTCCAAACTCTTCAGCAGTATCATCTTCTGCGTGAAATTTCCAATCTACATTGATTAAATTGAACTCCGATACATCTTCAAGGAGAGTAAAGAGGTTAAAAAATACTTTCGTACTCGCACTATTGAAATAGGTCAAAAAGAATTCAAACGTAACTTGTGAGTCATTAAGACTTCGTAAGTGAGATTCAATAGGACTCATAATAGGGTCAAAAAAAGCTTTTACATCTTCAGGAAATGATTCTCCTTCAAAACTAAAAAAGTTTCTACTTTTGTCAATAGTGATCTTAGGGGTAGTTGCCGTAGCGGGGATTACAGTTTGCATATTTTTCCTTTGTTTTGTTGAGTTAAATCATTACTTTGAGCGTGAAACAATCATATTCATGATCAAGCTCAATAAAATCAAATTGAATCGGTTCGGTAGATTTACGAGCCATTTCGATAAAGCCTATACTCGCACCTTTACTGCCTTCATCGGGTTCGGTGTTGATTTTTTCTTTATAAAGCGATTTCAGCTCTTCCGGACTCATATTGGCAATTGTTTCCAGTTTATTTCTCAATGTTTCAACCTTATCTTTTTCAATACGGTTTGAGCACATGATATAAAACTTATCGCCTTCCGTACCAATCGCAATTGAGCCGTAACTCATTCTTTCCGATTCATCATTGGTGATTTGATCCGGAGAGTAGCGGGTAATATTTTGGGCTTGCTCTACAAACATATAAAGCACTTTTTGACTCACTCCCATTTTGGTTTCATCGGCACTTAACTTGCCTCTGATCATCGAACCTACTGCAACAATAATGTCTTGTGAAAGATACCCGTTGTAGCAAAAGATCACATCATTCGATTCGATAATCCCTTTTAACTCACGATATTCATTAAGTGTCATTTTCTTCCCTTGTTCAATTAAATTTGAAATCCGATCATTGTGTTATCATCGCGCTGTTGTTCTTCACCTTTGTATTGATAATATGTTTCCAAAATCACCTTTTCTTGTTCTTTCATAGGTTTTGTATGATTATCGAAAATAGCTTCCATCAAACGTTTTTTGCCAAAAGCAATCCGTTTTTCTCCACCTATCTGATCGACTATTCCATCCGTAGTTAAGTAAAATCGCATCCCTTCTTTTAGTGCTAGAGTGTGATTTGTAAATTCAAAATCAATATTGCTATGAACATACCCTATGCTATGTTTGTCTGGTTTGATATGATGCAATGTACCTTCATCGATATACAACAATGGTGTATTAGCCCCAGCAAATGTAAGCTGTTTATTTTCAATATCGACGTAACAGAAAGCACCATCCATCCCATCATCAGATTCACTGGAATCGTCAAACTGACCCAATGTCTCTTTCACAAGACGATTCATTTGTGACAAGAGTTTTGCCGGATCATCAAGATCACGTTGTTGGGATAAAAGACGGTCTAGAATCGATATAACAACAAACGTCATTAATGCCCCCGGCACACCATGACCCGTACAGTCAATAATAGCGACGAAGAATCCTTTATCTGTTTTATCTACCCAATAACAATCTCCGCCTATTACATCTTTAGGTTTCCAAATAACAAAAGCATCATTTGAAAAATTGTTTAGCATATTAGGATTTGGAAGAAATGATCGTTGTATTCGACTTGCATAGTTAATGCTGCTGCGTACTAAAGCATTTATATCTGCAAGTTGCTGGTTATTTTTTTGAATTTGCTCAAAAGAGTTGTAAAGAGCCCTGCGAGACAGTTCAAAACTTTTCCCGACTTGACCGATTTCATCGTTTCGCTCCCAGATAAAAGGTTCATCTAGCTTTTGATTTGCTAAGGCTTTGGATTGTTCGATCAATTCTCCAAAAGGTGTTGTGATATTTGAAACTACTCTTTTAAGGATTTTTTGAACATACATAGAGCCCACTGTAATAATGACAAGTATCAATGCAAGAATCGCAAAAAATTGTATCTGTGTTTTTGAATAAAGATTTTGAGCATTAATAATTTGAATTTGCATCAGCTTATTTAGTCGAGGGGTTAATTCATTAATCGTATAAGGAGCATCATCCGTTGTCCACGATACCACACTCATAAGTTTTTTATCGTGTACAGCTTTAATCAATAAATCCAAACTATGCACTGAAAGATCAAAATATTTTTGATTATCAGGCAAAAGCTCTTTTTCTTCATCCGTCAAATAACCGTTTGAATAAGCATCCCAAGCATCTACAATGATTGCGCGTTGACTCAATAGTTCTTTTTCCGCTACCGCGTAATCAGAAACTTCACCTTCTGAAATACTTCGTGCTTTAACAAGAACATTTTGTTCAAATGCTTCTTTAATAAGTCGAAGATGCCCTAAAGGTTCAAGTGAATTATTATTTAAAGATCGGATCGACAAGTTAGATAAAAGCATACCTATAATACCTGCAATAATCGCGCTAACCGCCAGTATTTGTGTTAGTTTTACAAGATAATTTACCTTGTCATTGATACTGGTATCCATTAATACACTTGGATCGAATTTTGATAAAAATCGCATGGCAACTCTTTTTTATAAGTTAATACACTCAACTGCCAGAAGTGTAAAAAGTTAGCATTACAAATTAGATACACACATATTACACATGTGTAATAAATCAAACTATTGACACTTTGAGTAATTATCCGCTTTTGCAACTAATTTGCAACGTTAAATACCTATTATCATAATCTTGGAATATATTATTAATTTTAATTAAAGAGGAATGCGTGCGTATAGCGATTGTAGATGATGAACAAACCATAAGAATGGTTGCACAAGTACAATTAAAATTAATAGAAGGTGCACTTCAATCCGAGGATGAAGTTATCGTTTATTCTGATCCAGAATCATTTTTGAAAGCATTTACTGAAAATCCGAAAGATTATTTTTCAATAGCAGTTATTGACCATGATTTGGGTGAAGGTAAGTTAAGCGGATATGACTTAATCAATATCATGTTCAAAGAGAATTTTTCTGGTGTCACCGTATTATTCACATCAACGGAGTCACAACTATCGGAGGCGAAAGCCCAGCTAAACCAAGGTATTTATTTTGTTAATAAAATAAATATAGAAAATCCGAAAGTACCGTATGAAGAACTTGCGAAATTATTACAAAAAGCTCGTAATAGAGAATGAAATCCATAATAAGGGAAAAATAAAATGACAATAGCTTTAATCGATGATCAACAGCCAATATTAAAACTTTATTCTGCAATGCTTGTAAAAGCAGGAGCAATAAAGAGTAATGATAGTTTATACACATATAGTGATGGGACAGAATTTTTAACCGTTATACAGGAAGAACCATCAAAGTTTGATGTTGTCATCTGTGATCAAAATCTCGGTAAAGATCAAATCGAAGGGTTGGATATCCTTCGAGGGATGATAAATGTAGGATTTCAAGGAAAAGCTATTTTATTAACCGGAGATAATTCAGATTGGATGAAAAAGCAAATGGAAGAAGTGCCAACGATTGATTATGTTTTAAAAGGGAGTAGAAGCGAAGAAAATAACCCTTATGTTGTACTAACTAAAATATTAAATACTTATCGTAAGCAGTTTAATAACTAATCAGCCAAAGAATAAAATAATGTATTACTCAAAACCAAATCTAAATTGTCTTTATGTTGAAGATGAAGAGGATCTTTTATTTCATACTGCAGATTTAATAGGTGCAATGCTTTGTAAAGAGTGTTTGGTTTTAACTGCTAAAAATGGTCAAGACGGACTAAACATTTATCGCCACCAGATCGAAACGATAGATTTTATTATTACCGATATTACTATGCCTATGATGAATGGGTTAGAGCTCATGCGGGAAGTGAGGAAGATTAATAAAAATATTCCCATAATCGTACTCACTGCACATGATGAAGATTCTATGCATATTGATATTCAAGCGGCTGGAGCAAATCATGTATTTTATAAGCCGCTTACGGATATATCAGGGTTAAGGCAAGCCATTGAATCGATATACGCTGTTAAAACCGTTAAACAGCTAAAAAATCAGATGAGTGCCGAAGAGTATAGAACCATTACCGATTCGATAGCTCTTGTTTCTAAAACAGATCCTCGGGGACGCATCACTTATGTAAATGACCTATTTTGCAAGATATCAGGCTACAACAGAGAGGAACTAATAGGCAAACCGCACAGTATTGTACGCCATGCAGATACAGCACCAGAAGTGTTTAAAGAAATGTGGAATGTCATTAACAGTGGAAAAACATGGAATGGTCGAATTCGAAACCTTACCAAAGAAGGGAAAAGTTATATTGTTGATGCTTGGATTACTCCGAAGATTGAAAACGGAAAAATTACAGAGTTTACCGGTATCCGATATGATGTCACTGAGTCGGTATTAAATAAAGAGTGGGCGGAACAGCAACAAGAACTGATGCGCTACATTCTTGATGAACAAACTAATATTGTTGCGATCGGCACAAAAACTGAGGGGTTGGTTCATGCGAATAAAGTATTCTTTGAAACATTCCCGTTTGACACTCTTGAAGAGTATAAATCCAAACATTCATGCATATGTGAATTATTTGATAGCTTTAGTACAAAAAATTCCCTAGAAAAAGATGAGTGGCTCGATAGTGTTTCATCTTCGTTGGGAAGCGTCAAACATACTGAGCAATTTAGAGATCGTGATGGAAAAGATCGTGTATTTGACGTAACTTCCAAATCTATTGTCATTAAAAACCATGAGTATTATATTCTCTCTTTTTCGGATATAACCGATGCGCAAGCACTCGTAGAAGCCGCTAGACATGAATCCTATGCCAAGTCTACCTTTCTTGCAAATATGAGCCATGAAATCCGAACACCTCTCAATGGGATCATAGGCTTCATTGGGATGCTCTCAGAGACACAATTGAATGAGATACAGCAGCGTTATATTAACACCATCAACAGTTCTGCAGAAAGCTTGCTGTCCATTATTAACGACATCCTTGATATCTCCAAAATTGAATCCGGTGGATTTACCATTGATCATATTGATTTTGACCCGGTTAAAGAGTTCGAGAGTGTTGTGGAACTTATGGTTTCTAAGACGCATGAAAAAAAGTTGGATTTTTGTTGTTTTATAGATCCCGCTTTTCCAAAGTCGGTTATTGGTGATCCGTTGCGACTTAAACAGATTCTTATAAACTTAATCGGCAATGCTGTTAAATTCACGAGTGTCGGAAAAGTCGAAGTAATCACTGAGTATATCAAGAATGATAGCGGCGTCTCAAGAATGAGAATTTCTGTAAAAGATACAGGTATCGGCATTGCCCAAGAGAAGTTGGAAAATATTTTTAATCCGTTTGAGCAAGCTGATAACTCAATTACTAGAAAATTTGGCGGAACTGGTCTTGGACTCGCAATTTCAAGGCAATTAGTGGAAATGATGGGGGGTGAACTAAAAGTTGAAAGCTCTCGTGGAAAAGGGAGTCAATTTTATTTTGAATTACCGATTGAGGTTTGTAACCGTACACCTAAATATCTATTGAGTGCTCCTAAAAAAATAGGAATCATTATTGTTGATATTGAAATGGCACACTGTATGGATACTCTTTATCGCTATTTGGATGCATTTGAAATCGAATACAAAGAGATTAAGATGGATGAATATGTCACAGATTGCGATACATTGCTTGTTATCAGAAATGGACATAATGAATTTGATGGGATCGATGAGAAGTTTAGAAATATAAAAAGAGTTATTTCAATTGTTCCGGCGGGAAATGATACTTATAATTTCACTTCTCATGCAACCATCAGCGCACCGATTAGCGCGTCAAAAATCTATAGCGCAATAGTAGACGATAGAAATCATAACATTGATGAAATACAGATTGAAAAAAAACTAAGACTACGTACCCAATACAATGCATCCGTATTGGTTGCTGAAGATAACGAAACGAATCAAGCGATAGTTAAAATTCTTTTAGAAAAAATTGGTATATCACCCGATATCGCTAATAATGGTCAAGAAGCCAAAGAGATGTATTTATCCCATGCACATACGGCCAAAAAGCCCTATGATTTAATCTTAATGGATTCAATGATGCCTATTTTAAATGGAACCGATGCAATGCTTGCGATTCGGAAAATAGAAACAGATTATGGGTATCCCCATACACCAATTGTAGTATTAACGGCAGATGTTCAAAAAGGAAGAGAAAAAGAATATTTGGATGCAGGAATGGATGGATATATTTCTAAACCAATCCGAATGGATGATTTTTTCTTTGAGATTGATCGGCACCTCTTTAGGTGTACTAAAGATGCATCAAAAATGGAACCGAAGAATGTTATAACCGTCGATAACGCTCTTAAAGAAGAGATCAATAGTGATAAATCGATTCGTACTTGTATTGCAAATGGTGTGGCTGAAGCATTTGGGCTTGATCAAGAAACATGTTTAATGTTGGCAGATAGTTTTATGGAAACAACATTGCCAAATTTAGCGAAGTTAGAAGATGCGATTAGGCAAAAAAAATACTCGAGTATTAAATCGTTGGCCCATAGTATCAAGGGGGCTGCCGGCTCATTGCAAATTATAGTGATATATGAAGCAAGTAGGTTAATAGAAGAAAATGCAGGAGAGTGCATTGAGAAATTTGATTATATGACCCATTTAAAAAAAATAAAATCATATCTAAGGATTGGAGAACACTAATGATTAAAATTGCGATTATAGATGATATTCCTACGGTAGCTACCGTTTGTGAAAAACTGCTAATACAAAAAAATGCAATCACTAATGAAGATATATTTGACAAATTTACAAATAGTCGTGCTTTTTTACAAGCGTTTCATCATTGGGGAATTAATCATTATGATTTGGTTATTTGCGATCATCATCTTGAAGAAAATGAGGATATTAGCGGGTATGATCTTTTGATGCACATTCAAATACTTGGTTATAAAAACTTTGCAGTGCTTTATTCTGCTGATAACGAAGCTTTAAATGATATTAGTCTTATTGTGGATAAACATAAAATCGATCTGCTTTCAAAAGACCAGCCTGGAAATACAGAATCGATAGACCATATTACAGATATTATTCGAGAAATTAAAGGGTTTTAAATTTGAACAATTCAATTCAAAAACAATCAAATCAAATCGCTCAGTTGCAGCAAAGTTTAGAACAATTGAATACGGGACTTTTTGATGCCACAGCTCATAGTGCCATTATATTAACCAATCAAGCTGGTGAGTTAACGCAGTCTAATAAATATTTTCAGCAGCTTTTCCAAAATATGCAAATTAATACACTAAAAGACTTGCCAATCAAAAATACCTATGGAGCATGTGAACAAGAAAGTTGTTTGAGTTTCTTGACACAAAAAGAAGAGCAAATTCTCCCGAAAGTAGAAATGTTGATTAACGAGAAGCTTTTCTACTTTACCATTGTTTCAACTGCTATTCATAATGGTGAAATAGAGAATGATCGCATAGATAGAAAATACATCATTTCTTTAACCGATATCACCAATGTGGTTGAACTGCATAAAAATGAGATGAGTATTTCCAAAGAGCTTGCATACAAGCAAGGTATTTTTGATGTGACAAGCGAGTATATTCACAACATTGGAAACACGATTACAGGAACTCAGCATCTCGTGAACCGTATCATTAAAAACCTTGAGCCAATGCAGGGCTTTATAAAATATTTTAACCTCACAAAAGATCAGGTAAAAAATATCAATGCGTACATCAAAGAAGAAAGCTCGGAAGATTACGCCAAAGATGCCAAGCGCATTGAGATGAGTTTGAATATTATTGAATCTTCATTAACGGATACTATCAAAAACGTGCTTGAAACCGATATGACAGCTTTACAGAAGGGAATAAACAACATTGCATCCACCATTGCGTTTCAACAAGAGCTTTATAAAAACAATAAGGTAAATATGGACGAAGAGGTGGATATCATCGCACTTACAAAAGAGGTGAAAAGTGTTATCGAATCGCAATTAATCCGCAATGATATCAACGTGGAGATTAGAACCGAAGAGGGGTGCACATTTAAGATCAATCGGGTTCACCTTTACAATGGAATTTTAAATCTTATTAAAAACTCAGTCCATGCGTTAAATTCTGCCTCTGAAAACAATATGATCGAGAATAAACAGATTGTAATCACTATCCGAAATGAGAAAAAAGAGGATGGCTTTTTTGAATTTGACATGATGACGAGTGATCAAATGATCACCTCAAACAATGTTATTATCGAGATTGAAGACAATGGGATTGGAATCGATTCTACCGTGATAGAAAATCTTTTCGTTCAAGGTTACACAACCAAAAAAGACGGGCACGGACTAGGGCTTCATTCTTTTGCCAACTTTCTTCGAGGAAGTGGACATTTTATACAATGTGTCTCGGATGGCATTGGCAAAGGTGCCAAATTCTCAATACATTTAGTCTCGCAGGAATAGGATTATGTTTAATATCTTATGTATTGATGATGATCAAAACATTCTTAATGCCTATAACTCAATTCTTGGACCTGTTGAGAAAAGTGAATTTGATGATGCATTAAGCGAACTGGATAGGTTGTTTCGTGATAACGCCGAAGATAAGCCGGTGGAAATCAAAGAAGATATTTTCACTGTCCATATGGCCAATAGCGGTTTAAGCGGGATTGAGAAATTCAAAGAACTGCTATCTAGCAATCAAAGCGTATCTGTCTGTATTATTGATATGCGGATGCCGAATGGTATTGATGGATTGGAAACAGCCATTCGTATCAAAAAGATTGATCCAGATGTAAATATTATTATCTCTACCGCGTATTCCGATAAAACAATCAAGGAGATATCCGATCGTTTAGAAGACAAAATATATTATGTACGCAAACCGTTTCATAGTGATGAAATTTATCAATTAGTGTACTCATTGTCATTGTCATATAAATCTACCAAGGCATACAAAGATCTAAATGCTCACTTGGAAGAGCGAATAACCACGGAAGTGGAAGCTGGCAGACAAAAAGATGCGATGATGTTTCATCAAGCTAAAATGGCTGCGTATGGAGAGATGATAGGCAATATTGCTCACCAATGGAGACAGCCACTTAGCGTCCTTTCTGTAATCCTAAACAAAATAAATTTGCAGGCTGAAGATGGAATAGATAAAGATGTATTCAGTGAGAATATGTCGCAAGCATTTAATACAATAAGATATATGACACAAACCATAAATGATTTTCGAGAGCTAGTTGAGCCTAGCAAAGAGAAAATTTTGTATGATGCAAAAGATGCTATCTTAAAGACTGTACGATTAGTTGAGAAGAACTTTCTGGTATCAAGAGTTGCAATAGAATGTCAACTTGAAAATATTAATCTGCATGGATATCCGGATGATTTAAAACAAGTACTTTTGGTACTTCTACATAATGCAAAAGACGCTATCAACTCTAATGAAATAATTGAGAATGGATTAATAAAAATTTCACTCAAAAAAATTGATAATCAAGTAGTTATTGAAGTAAGCGATAATGGTGGCGGAATAAATCCAGATTTAATAGAGCGGATTTTTGAGCCATATTTTACAACAAAGCATAAGAGTCAAGGAAGTGGACTTGGACTATATATGGCAAGTCGTATTGTTACTGAAAGACTTTCAGGAATATTGATGTGTTGTAATATCGATAACGGAGTCTCTTTTTGCCTCAAAATAGATGTATAAATATGATCAGCTGTTTAATCAGGGGTTAACAAGAGACGATTGGAAAAATAGAGTTTGTAATCATACCCTTCGGCATACATTTGCAAGCCACTTAGCGATCAATCAAATACCGCTATATGAGATTAAGAAGCTAATGAACCATCGGGATATTAATATGACGCTGAGATATGCGAAGCTTGCCGAAGCCAATAAGGTTTTGGCGGTGGTAAATCTTCATGGAAGTCTGAATGAGACTATTGTGATGATCATCAGCATATACAGTACTTTAGGCATGTTTCCTCCTATATTCTATTTCTCACAATATGTAAAGAGCTAAAAAAATCCACACGTTTATGAGAAATAAACTTTTTCTCTAAAACCTCACCTCCGATACCTCACTATTCTCGGCAGCGTATAGGCAGTCATCTGCCACGATTCTCTCATAAAAACAACTATTCCGCTATAATTCCAAATCTTTCTCATAGGGTCATAATTTGCCGATTTTTAAAGTCCATACCCCCTATCAGCCAGCGGGGGATCAACCCGTCGCTATCGATACCCTCTCCTCCGCCATCAAACGCGGTGAACGCTATGTTGCATTAGAAGGGGTGACGGGTTCAGGTAAAACCATGACGATGGCGCGTGTGATCGAGCAGGTACAGCTCCCGACCATCATCATGACCCACAACAAAACTCTCGCCGCACAGCTCTATAGCGAGTTCAAAAGCTTCTTCCCCGAAAACCATGTCGAGTATTTTATTTCCTACTACGACTACTACCAGCCTGAAGCCTACATCCCGCGCCAAGATCTCTTTATCGAAAAAGACAGCTCCATCAACGATGAACTGGAGCGTCTTCGCCTCTCAGCTACCGCCAATCTTCTAAGCTATGATGACGTTATCGTCGTCGCCTCCGTCTCCGCCAACTACGGACTCGGAGATCCGGAAGAGTATGAAAAAATGGTACAGGTCTTTGCCCTCGGCGATGAAATGAACCAAAAAAGACTTCTCCTACGCCTAGTAGAGATGGGTTATGCGAGGAATGATGGCTATTTTGATGGAGGGCACTTTCGGGTAAACGGCGAAGTCGTCGATATCTTCCCTCCCTATTGGCAAGATCAGGCACTGCGAATCGAGTTTTTTGGCGATGAGATCGAACGAATCACGATTTTTGAACCCCTCAACAACTCCGTTTTGGAAAATATTGAGATTTTTACCCTCTATGCCACAAGCCAATTTGCCGTAGGGCAAGAGAAACTTTCCCGTGCCATCAAACGGATCGAAGACGAGCTGGGAGAACGGCTAGCCGAACTCGACAAGCAAGGAAAGATTGTCGAAGCACAACGCCTCAAACAACGCTGTGAATTTGATCTGGAGATGCTCCAAGCGACGGGAATGTGTAAGGGGATCGAAAACTATTCGCGCCATCTCACCGATAAAAAACCGGGAGAAGCCCCGTATACCCTGCTCGATTATTTTGCCCTTCATCACGATAAATATCTCATCATCGTTGATGAAAGCCACGTGAGTCTTCCGCAGTTTCGCGGAATGTTCGCTGGAGATCGGAGCCGCAAAGAGGTACTCGTCGAATACGGTTTCCGTCTGCCGAGTGCGCTCGATAACCGTCCCCTTATGATCAATGAGTTTATTGAAAAAGCGCCTCACTATATGTTCGTCTCCGCTACCCCAGCCGCGCAAGAGTTGGATCTCTCCACGACATTGGCACATCAAATCATCCGACCGACGGGGCTACTCGATCCGATCATTACGATCAAGCCGATTGCCAATCAGGTCGAAGATCTCCACGATGAGATCAAAAAAACGGTAGCCCTCAGCGATCGGGTTTTGGTCACCGTCCTCACGAAAAAAATGGCCGAAGCCCTCACCAAATATCTCGCCGATTTGGGCGTCAAAGTGCAATACATGCACTCCGAAATCGATGCGATCGAGCGCAACCAGATCATTCGCTCTCTGCGCGTCGGAGATTTCGATGTGTTGATCGGGATCAACCTCTTGCGGGAGGGATTAGACTTACCGGAAGTGAGCCTTGTGGCCATCCTCGATGCCGATAAAGAGGGGTTCTTACGCTCCGAAACCTCATTGATCCAAACCATCGGACGTGCCGCCCGTAATGAACACGGACGTGTTCTCCTCTACGCCGATAAGATCACGGGTTCGATGGAGCGAGCAATCAAAACGACGACTGAACGGCGTGCTGCCCAAGATGCTTTCAACCAAGCGCACGGCATCACTCCGACAACGACAAAACGCTCTTTGGATGAAAATCTCAAACTCGAAGACCCCTCCGAACTCTACAACCGCTCCAAAAAAGCCAAAACTTTGCCGGCAGCAGAGAGGAAAAAACTGATCGAAGAGCTGAATATGAAAATGAGAGAAGCGGCCAAAAAACTCGAATTTGAAGAAGCGGCACGGCTGCGCGACGAAATTGCAAAAATACGGAAACTCTAAAAGGATTTGTTACATGGATGATATGCTCAATAACCTCTCAACCTACGGTTATATTGTTTTATTTCTCTACTCGTTAGGGGGCGGTTTCGTTGCTCTTTTAGGTGCGGGTGTGCTTAGTTTTATGGGGAAAATGGATCTTAGCCTCTCTATCGCTATTGCTTTTGCGGCAAACTTTATCGGGGATTCACTGATGTTTTATCTCTCCCGTTACCATAAACGCGAAATGATGGAGTATTTCAAAAAGCACCGTCGAAAACTCGCATTTTCTCATCTTCTCCTCAAACGTAACGGTTCATGGATTATTGTCGTCAAAAAATTCATCTATGGGCTCAAAACGCTGGTTACCTTGGCGATAGGGTTAACAAAATACGATTTTTGGAAATTTAGTGCCTATAATGCACTCGGTGCGGCTATTTGGGCGGTTGTTGTCGGAGGGGGAAGTTATATTTTCGGCGGTGCGTTGATCAAGGCGTACGATTTGATTGCCGCAAAACCGTATCTTGCACCGGTAATGCTTATCATCATCGGAGGATCTACCTGGTTCTATCTCTCCTCCGCAACGAAGAAAAAAAGTTAGAACAACAATTTTTCTGCCGTTTTCGGTGCCTCTTGTTGTGTGGCATCCGGAGCCGCTGACGTATCGGTATACGATTCCGTTGCATTCGTATCACTGCGTGATCCGACATAGACTCCCGGTGGTACATCGAACGTACGTTTCGTATTTGGATAAATACGTAACAAATCTTCATAGAAATATCTAAAGACCGGTCCGGCAGCACGTCCTCCCGTTTCGCTTCGTCGCATCGGGGTATTGTTATCGTGTCCGAACCATACGATTGTCTCTACCGTCGGCGAATATCCTGCGAACCAAGCATCGACGTTATCATTCGTCGTTCCCGTTTTACCCGCAATCTCAATCCCACCGACGCGTGCTGTCGTACCCGTCCCGTAAGCTACGACATCTTTTAAAATCGATGTCATAAGATAGATCTGCTGAGGCGTATTGACTTGACGGCTTTTGTTTTGATACTGGATGGTCTCCCCAGTCGGCGTAACGACCTGACGAATCAGCATCGGATTCGTCAATGCTCCGCCGCTGGCAAACATCGTATAGTATTTCGCCAAATCAATCGGAGAAATCGATATCGTTCCCAATGCAATCGATAAATCCGGAGGAAGTTTTTCAGTGATTCCATATCGGCGAAGTCCCTCTACAATTTTTCCGAATCCCATATCGCTCACCATATTTATCGTCGCAAGGTTACGTGAATGTGCCAATGCATCACGGATGGTTACCATCCCTTTATACTCATTTTTGTAGTTTTTCGGCGTCCATGTTTTCTCTTCCCCGTTATCCCCCGCATAGGTATACGTTCGGGCGATATCCGGAACCATAGAAGACGGAGACATACCGCTATCGAGGGCTACTTGATACAAGAACGGTTTAAATGCCGATCCCGGTTGGCGTTTTGCCTGCGTAACACGGTTGTACGGACTGAGAGAATAATCATACCCTCCAACCATCGCTAAAACTTCGCCGCTGCGAGGATCAAGACTGATCAGCGCCCCATTGAGCTGACGCTGCATATTCTCATCCAAATCGCCCGCTTCCTGAGCCCGTTTTAGGATCTCTTCACGGCCTGATTGCAACGCTTTGTATCCCGACTCCTGGAGACGCATATCGATCGTCGTATAGATTTTATATCCGCCGCTTCGGATATCCGGGAACGCGTCGCTCAGCTGACGCATAACCTCATCGATAATGTAGGGACCAGAGTTTTGACTCAGAGTATCATTATAGACTTTCGGTCGTTCTTGGGTCGATTTTTCATAAGTCGCTTGATCGATCCATCCCAGTTCATACATACGACCGATTACACGGTTGGCTCGCCCCAAAGAGAGCTCATAATTTTTGGTCGGCGCATAAAAATTCGGTGCTTTCGGAAGTCCTACAAGCATTGCCATCTCTTTGAGGGTCAACTCTTTGAGAGGTTTGCGGAAATATCCGTCTGCAGCGGTTTTGATACCGTAATATCCGTGACCCAAATAAATTTCATTGAAGTAGCGCTCTAAAATCTGTTCTTTGGAGAGCTCTTGCTCGATACGAATAGCATACAATACCTCTTTGAACTTACGGGAAAACTTCTTTTCACGGTTGAGCAGAGTATTTTTAACCAACTGCTGCGTAATCGTACTCGCACCCTCTTTGAGCTTTCCGGCACTTATATCTTTGACGATAGCACGCATAACTGCATCCGGATTGACTCCGCTGTGTTCAAAAAAGGTGGTGTCTTCAATCGCCAAAAGAGCTTCAATCAACCGTGCAGGAATGTTTTCATACGAAACGTAGTAACGATGTTCATCACTGAAAAGATTAGCAATTTTATTCCCGTTTCGATCATACACTTCGGTGGTCAAACGGGGCTGATATTTGATCAATTTTTGAGTCTCGTATTCGAAAGAGTAGATCAAATAACCTAAAAAAGCGACTGGAATCATCACAAGAATTCCAAGTCCAACGAGCATATATTTTTTCATTCTTGACCTTGTCGGCACTTCATCATAGGAGTTGATCAATTTCTAAATCCTCTGGTTTTAAATTCAGCGTTTATCAGCGCTTTAGTATACTCTTTGTCCGGAGATGCGATCACATCACCCATTTTTCCGGCTTCAACAACCTCTCCGTTGCGAAGGACACATATATCTTCACATAAAGCCGATGCCACACCCATATCATGAGTAACGAATAGCATTTTGAAACCAATTGAAGCTTGCAAATTTTTTAGCAATACAATCATAGCCTCTTTTGATTCGGGATCCAACGCAGTTGTCGGTTCATCCAGTAACAAAAGCTTGGGATTGGAACCCAGCGCAATCGCTACAACGACCCGCTGCAGCTGCCCTCCTGAAAGTTCAGGAGGGAACCGTTTCAGCAGCGATAGATCTAATCCCAACATTCCAAAAAGTTCCTCACATCGCTCTAAAGAGAAAAACATTTGATCTTGTATGCGTGTCAATGGCGAAAGTGCCGTAAACGGGTTTTGTGGAACGAGAGAGACGCTCTCACCCTTTTTCCACTCAAAATCCGAGCGTTTTTCAAGATCCATTTCCAATGTCGGATCTAAAAGCCCCAATAGCGCTTTGAGGCTGAGAGATTTACCGCTCCCGCTCTCTCCGACCAATGCCAATGAACTTCGAATCTCAAACGAGATATCAACCAAAACCTTATCACGATGAGCAATTCTAAGCCGATCGATTTGGATAGAGTTCATGATGTTATTTTACCCAAATCTGCATTAATCGCTCACACACATTGCGCAAAAGCGCTTCGCTGATTTCGACCCGTGCAATAAGGCGAAGTATCGCTTTTTTGACCGTCGGCTGCCGTATTGCACCGACATGCACTCCCATCTCGTTTTTCAGAATCTCTTGAAGCCGCATCACTTCCCGATTATCTCCGATTTCGATGGGGACGATCAATCCTGCACACTCAATTCCCAGCGTGTCATAGACTATTTTTTGGCGCGATCGGATTGCCTCTCGCAACGCTTCAGTATGGGTTTGGATGTACTCCAACGCATGATGCGCCAACGCCGTATCATACAACGAGGGAGCCGTGGCATAGATCACATTTTTAGCACGGTTGATAAGATAGTGGCTGATGTGTTCCGAAGAGAGAACATACGCACCGAAACTCCCATACGCTTTTCCCAATGTTCCCATTTTGATCATGAGCGGTGTCGGTTCAATCCCGTAATAATCGAGTATCCCCATCAGCTTTTCCCCGATCACGCCGCTGCTATGCGCTTCATCCAAAATCAAAACGCTCTCATACGCCATGGCAAGCTCAATGATCTCTCGGCTCACCAGATCACCCCCCATCGAGTAGATCCCCTCGATCGCGACTACAATCCGTTTCCCTTTGAAATGTTCAAGCTCCCGTTGCAGCACCTTGGTATCGTTATGAGGGAAAAAAACAACTTCTCCCTCACACATCCGAGCACCCGCAATACCGCTTGCATGGTACTCCTCATCCATGAGGAGAACATCCCCTTTGCGTACCAGCGCTTCGATGAGTCCGATGTTGGCATTAAAGCCGCTTCCCATCACAATCCCCGCTTCGAACCCATTAGCTTTGCACAATGCCTCTTCAAATGCCGCATGGATCGGATGGTAGCCGTTGACCAACATGGAGGCTTTTGGAGCATGATCACTGTAATGTGAAAGAGTTTCGCACGCTTTCATGTGCAGTTCTTTGTGTTCCGCCAATCCCAGATAATCGTTCGATGCGGCATCAATCAATCCAGCGTTACGGATACTGCGCTCACGGTAACGCCCCGAGCGCTTGAGTGCTTTTAATTCAGATTCGTAGGGAAAGTTCATGATAAAAACGGCTTTAACACTTCAGTAGAGAGCCCCATAGCCGTACTCTCAAAACCACGTACTTCGCGGATATAAGGTTTGCAAAATCCTTCTACCATGCACGCACCCGCTTTTCCCCACCAATCACCGCTTTGAAGATATTTCTCAACCTCTTGAGGATCAAAGATATCAAAAAAGTAGTGGGTTGAAGAGATATCGATCAACTCGATTTTTGGAGTTTTGTAAATCATACAGGTGATAATAGCGACCTCTGAACCGCTTTGCATCTCCAAAATAGCCCGCGCATCCGCTTCATCTTTGGCTTTGCGCAAAATTTTTCCCTGGGCCGTTACTACCGTATCGGCAACGAGCAGAGGATAATCACTGCACCCGAATTTTTCGAAATTGACACGGTATTTTCCCAGTGTCGCCTGATAAACAAAATTTTTAGGAGAAGAGGCTAGAATCGAGTCTTCATCAAAATCGATCGACTCTTGGATAAAAGATATACCCGCTGCCCGAAGAAGCTCGGCACGGGTGATCGAGGAGGACGCTAGGCGTATCATGCTCTAATACGCGTTTCGGAGTACCACGCCGATAAAGATAGCGGTTAAGCCAAGGGCAATATTCACAGGAACCATATATTTTGCGATCAACATAAGGGCATTTTTAGCCTCTTCGAGATTGCCTTCATTCAATGCCAGCTCCGCCTTGCGACGACGAAACATCATCGCACCGAGATTGATCGACATGATGAGCCAAATCGCCTCTTTGATATGGATCGTATTATAAATACTCATCGCATATTCATCGATCACGTGACCATTAGCATCCATTGCCGCTGCGCGAAACCCAAGTCCTACGGCCATCATCACTGCCGTAACGATCAAAATAAGTACGAATGGAGTTACAAGGGTAAAAAGACGTTTAAGAGTATGCGCCGCACGCTCCAAACGCACTTTCGGATCGATAATCATCGCCAAAGACTGATGTGCCGCAAAACGGATCGCAATCATACCTCCGACCCATACAACTGCACTGAGAATATGTAAAAATACGATCAATGTGCGATGATGGGCGAACGTTTCAATCAAAAATTCTTTCATTGACCAAGCTCCGTACTTACATACGCTAATGCAGCATCTTTTGCCTGAGAGAGTTTGCCGGCATCTTTTCCGCCCGCTTGAGCGAAATCAGGACGCCCTCCGCCCCCGCCGCCGAGAATCGGCGCAACCGCTTTGATCCAATCCCCTGCTTTTACATTCGTGTTTTTAGCCCCTGCGGCTAGTAGGACTTTATCGTCTTTGACTTGGAACAAAATCACCGCAACCGAATCGTACTGGTTTTTCAACTCGTCGATACGCTCTTTGATATCTCCCGCAGTGAGTTCTGCTACCACAACGGCAGTATTTCCCATCATCGCTACAGTGAGTTCTTCTTTTGCGGATGAAGCCAATGCTGCCATCTCTGCTTTGAGCGTTTTTACTTGTTCTTTCAGACGCTCGATACCAGCCAATACATCGCGGTTTTTGACCGATGCTTCAACCTCATCGAGCAAATGGCGTTGTTGTTTGAACAGATTATACGCCGCATTGCCGCATAGCGCTTCGATACGGCGAACACCCGCACTCACACCGCTCTCTTTGACAATGACAAATGTTCCGATAGTTGCGGTGTTATCGACATGGATACCTCCACAGAACTCCACCGATGCCGTCCCAAAATTGACAACACGGACGGTATCACCGTATTTTTCACCGAACTGTGCTTTCGCACCGCTTTTTTTCGCATCATCGATACTCATCTCTCGAGTCATCCCCTCTAGCGCATGGAAGATGTGATGATTGACCCTCTCTTCGACCAATGCAATCTCTTCGTGAGACATCGCTTTTGGATGAGAGAAGTCGAAACGGAGACGATTGTGTTCAACCAATGATCCCGCCTGTGCGATATGATCACCCAAAATCTCATACAACGCGGCATGAAGCAAGTGGGTCGCCGAGTGGTGTTTGGCAATCTCGTTACGCGATGGATCGACAATGGCATCAACCGTCTCACCGACGCTGAGGGTCGAGTGAGTCTCGATATGAGAGAGGTTCAATCCATGAAATTTTTTCGTATCGAGCACAGATGCTTTGTTGCCGAGTGTTCCTGTATCACCGCATTGTCCCCCGCTCTCCGCATAAAATGGAGTCTCTTCGAGCAAAACCCACCCTTTTTGAGATGCATGGAGTTGATCGACTCGTTCAAAATTCTCACTCAACAGCGCTTGGATTTTGACCGGTGCTTTGGTGTACGCATATCCGATAAATGCATTCAGCCCAAACGTCTCCAACAGAGCTTTGAAATCTCCCTCGACGTGTGCATCTCCTGAACCTTTCCAAGCCGCTTTTGCGCGTGCGCGTTGTTCGCCCATCAACGCTTCGAATTTCTCAACATCAAGGCTCATATTCTTCTCACGAAGCATATCTTCGGTCAAATCGAGCGGAAACCCGAACGTATCGTAGAGTTTGAACGCTACTTCGCCGCTGAAAACTTCTTTGGTATTTTGGAGTTCTTCATTGAACAACTCGATCCCCGATGCGATGGTTTTGAAAAAGCGCTCTTCTTCGAGCATCATCTGCTCTTTGAGGACACTCAGTTTTTCAATGATGTACGGGTACTGTTTCCCCATAACATCCGCAACGGTATCGGCGACTTCAAACATAAACGGTTTGGTAAATCCGAGCAGATATCCGTGACGAACTGCACGGCGAAGAATACGTCGAAGTACGTATCCGCGACCTTCGTTAGAGAAATTCGTCCCTTGCGCAAGGAGGAATGTAACGGTGCGGATATGATCGGCGATGACACGATACGATGCACCTGTTGCATAAACATACGGTTTGCCGATCAACGCTTCTACCTTACGGATAATCGGCATAAAAAGAGTACTGTCGTAGTTGCTGGTAACCCCTTCGAGTACCGCCGTCGCACGTTCCAATCCCATCCCAGTATCGATAGAAGGTTTTGGAAGAGGTTTCAGTTCCCCTTTTGCATTACGCTCATACTGCATGAAAACGAGATTCCAGATTTCCAAGAATCGATCTCCGTCTCCCCCCATGTAGTCCTCAGGGCCGTTGAAATGTTCTGCACCCTGATCGATGAAGATTTCCGAACATGGTCCGCACGGTCCGGTATCTCCCATCTGCCAGAAATTATCTTTGTCTCCAAGACGCATGATACGATCCGCGGCAATATGTTTTTTCCAGATCTCTTCAGCTTCATCATCGCTCTCATGGACGGTAACCCAGAGTTTGTCAACAGGGAGTTTCATCACTTCCGTGACGAATTCCCACGCATGGGAAATCGCTTCCTCTTTGAAATAATCACCAAAACTAAAATTTCCGAGCATCTCGAAAAATGTATGGTGACGAGCCGTATGACCGACATTTTCCAAGTCATTGTGTTTTCCACCGGCACGGATACACGTCTGCGCACTCGTAGCACGAGGATTTGAGGGGATTGGAATATCGCCCGTAAAGATTGATTTGAATGGGACCATACCGGCATTGGTAAAAAGGAGGGTAGCATCATCGGGTACGAGGGGAGAACTCGATACTCGTGCATGTTGTTTTGATTCAAAAAAGGCCAAAAAGGCTTCGCGGACATCTAACATAAGGTTACTCGCAATGGTTAAAATTGCGCGATTATAGCGAAAGAAGGCTTTAAAAAAATTTCTCTACTTTTCTTTTTAGCAAGAAAAGTAACAAAAGAGCATACCGTGATCCAAGAACGCTGCGTTCCTCTCGGCACGACTGCCTTCGGAACGGCTCTATGGTTTAGATCACGGAATTTTAATTTAGAATTACGAAAATGCCCGATTGAGGGCGCTAAACATCGCTTTGATCGAGGCAACGGTGATATCGTTATCACACCCTACCCCAAAAAATTTCTCCAAACCCTCTGTCTGAATCTCGATATATGCCACCGCTTCGGCACTGGAGAGTTCTCCTCGTGAATGCTCAGAGTACGAAAGGATTTTAAAACTATGAGAATACTCCACCATCAACGCATTTTTGCACGCATCGATCGGACCGTTACCCACCCCTTCACTGCGGATAAGCTTGCCGTTATGGGTGTATTCCAACACACATTTGGCAGAGTGTTCTTTGGCACTCTCAGAAATGACCGAATAGTCCACAAACTCGATATCGTGCGGCTCACCGAAATAAGTTTTTTCAAAAATATCCAAAATCTCTTCGCTGGTAAGTTCACGTCCTGCTTCATCCGTTACATGCTGAACGATACGTCCGATTTCCGGATGCATTTTTTTCGGTAATGAGTAACCGAATTTATCTTCGAGGACGTACGCGACGCCCCCCTTGCCCGATTGGGAATTGATACGGATAATCCCCTCATAATTGCGCCCCACATCCTGCGGATCGATCGGCAAATACGGAACTTCCCAAAATTCGTCCTCTTTGGCACGCTGATATGCCAACCCTTTGTTAATCGCGTCTTGATGCGATCCCGAAAACGCCGTATACACCAACTCACCCACATACGGATGACGCTCATGGGTTTTCATATCGGTGCACTCTTCGACAACGCGTACCACTGCCTCCAAATCGCTGAAATCGAGTTCCGGATCAACCCCTTGTGTGTACATATTGAGGGCCAACGTAATAATATCGACGTTTCCGGTCCGTTCGCCGTTAGAGAGCAACGTCCCCTCGACACGATCCGCTCCCGCGAGTAATGCCAATTCGGTTGCCGCAACGGAGGTTCCGCGATCGTTGTGGGTGTGAGTCGAGATCAATACATGCTCACGGTTCGTGAGATGTCGGCCCATCCACTCGATCTGATCGGCATAGACGTTCGGTGTTGCCATCTCTACTGTTGCCGGAAGGTTGATGATCACTTTACGCTCAGCGCTGATCCCCCATTGATCCGTCACGGCATTACAGATACGGGCGGCAAACTCTAGTTCTGTCCCGGTAAAACTCTCCGGAGAGTACTCAAGCATAATCTCACCGTCATGTTTGGCCGCACGGGCTTTGACCATATCAACACCCTCGAGTGCCAATGCGATAATATCGTCTTGTTCTTTTCCAAAAACGATTTTACGCTGCGCAACGGACGTGGAATTGTACAAATGGACAATCGCTTTTTTAACTCCCGCGAGGGCTTCAAACGTTTTGTCGATCAAATGTTCACGTGCTTGGACAAGCACTTGTACCGTTACATCATCCGGGATCAGTTTTTGATCGACCAACGTGCGCAAAAAGTCAAATTCTACTTTTGATGCGGAGGGGAATCCCACCTCGATGTTTTTAAATCCGAGTTTCAGCAAGAGGTTGAAGAGAGAGAGTTTTTGTTCCAAATTCATCGGGGTAATCAATGCTTGGTTTCCGTCGCGAAGATCGACACTGCACCAGATAGGAGCGTGCGTGATGGTTTTGGACGGCCAAGTTCTATTTGGCAAATCAACTTGAGGATACGGGCGGTATTTGCCCATCGATGCGTGTTTCATACGAAACTCCTTGCTATTTTCTCTCCTCATTGCCCTTGCTGAGGCGAATGAGTGGCGTGATTATAGCAAAAAGGGAAGCAAACGCAGATGATACAGGAGAATTATCGTTTTTCAATCTTTTCAATAATATGCAATGCGCCATCCGGTTTAATCAGTTCCCCGAGAGCTTCACTTTTAGAGCGAATATCGCTGAGTATCGCCTCTTGCAGTTTTAACACGATTCCATCATTTTGACGTTCACACCATCCGGCATTATGATCAATGACATAACGGGCATTATGGTACTGATGATCGGCTGCAGCGTATGGAAACGGGATAAAAAAAGCAGGGATTTTTGCTGCGCACAGTTCCCATAACGTACTCGCCCCCGAACGGCTTATCGCAAAATCACTGCGCTCGCACAATTCGGCAATTTGTGTTGTAAACCCGTATACTTCGGCTTCGATTCCAAGAGTATGATATGCGGCACGAACCCGCTCTTCCTCTTTGAGACCGCATTGATGGATAATATGAATTCCACCGTTTTGAAGCCACGGAGCAATTTCGATAGCCAAATCATTGATAAATTTTGCCCCTTGCGATCCCCCCAAGAAAATTACCGTTTTTATCCCGTCGCGTACTCGGGCATTCTCAAAATAGCGCGGATGTACGGGATAGTCGCAATGATTTTCCCCCTCTTCATACGAGCTGAAAAAACGTTCTGCATAGGGTCGGAGTAAACGGTTGAGTTTACCGGTCACAGCATTTTGTTCATGGATATACAACGGCACTCGCGCTACAACTGCGGCCAATGCCGCGGGAGCTGCCGAAAACCCTCCGACACTGACAACCGCATCCGCACGAAACGATTGAATCAAATCACGGGATTTCAAAGAAGCCTTAAAAACTTTCCATAGCGCCCCTATTTTTCCCAGTCCTGCTTTATTGACAACCCCCGTCGTCTCCAAGAAATGGACCTCATCAAAGAGGGTACTGTTGGCGAACCATTGCCGATCCTGTCCGGAAGTCGACCCGATAAACATAACTCGATGGCCTCGTTCTCGTGCAGTCTGCGCCAATGCAAGAGCAATAACTAAATGCCCTCCCGTTCCACCTCCGGTAAAGACAATATTCACTTTTTATCCCCCGATTTGTATTTGATTTTTTTGGAAACCATAATAACCATGCCAACCCCTATCGCCGATGCCAACATTGCCGATCCCCCATAACTCAAAAACGGAACGGAAATCCCTTTAATCGGAGTGAGTCCGCTGATCCCGTATGCATTAATGATAAAAGCAAACGTAATCAACAATCCTACTCCCAAGCTAAACAGATACGCCGTATCATCATGGGATCGATTGGCAATTTTAAACAAACGGTGCAACAGCATAACAAAGAGCATTGTTACGCCAAAAACCCCTATAAATCCAAATTCTTCGGCAATCCCGGCCAACACAAAGTCGGTATGCACCTCACTCAAAAATCCAAGTTTAAACGTCCCTCCGCCCAAACCGGTACCAAAAATCGACCCGTTATGAATCGCGTTAAGCGAGTGCCCGATTTGATACGGTTCTTCGGCGTTTTCGATCCGCAAATGTTTCGCTATCGATTCTGGGAAAAAGGCCAAAACGGTACTCTGAGCCGATGCCCACCATGATAGGATACGATTAATCCGGTGTTCGGCGGTCAAAATAAAAAAGAGGAAAAATCCTACGGCACTTCCGATAAGTGTCATAAAAAAGCGAAAACTGCTCCCTGCAAAAAAGAGCATAAATGCCAACGTAAGCGCCAATACGACAACCTGCCCCAAGTCGTTTTGCATAAATGCAATCAAAAACATGATGATGACGAAAATCGCCGCGTAGGGCATAAATCGTTTAAACTCTTCGGCAACCCCCATATTACCGTGATGTCCGAGCTTTCGCGAAAAACTCCAGGCTAAAAAGTAAACAAAACCTACCTTGAAATACTCCACGGGAGCAATCGAAAATCCGAACAGCTTGATCCACCGTTTTGCCCCTCCGACTTCACTGACCAATGACGCCGGTAGAAACGGCATGATAATCATCAACAAAATTCCGCCAAAAAAGAGCCCTAATCCCAAACGATGGAACCAAACATCCGGATCAAGCTGCGCCAGAGTCCACATAATCAAAATAGAGATTATCGCGACGATAAGTTCCCGTATCACAAAATGAAAATCGTTATAATCAAAAAGGACAACGGTATAAGCGGTGAGCGTATAGGAACAAATAACACCTATCGTAATCAGCGCGGTTGTCAAGAGAAATAATTTTTTATCCGGCATATTTAAGCTTATAATGTATAATTTTCCTAAGTATATCGTTTCTTCGAAAAGAGTTCGATAAAAGAAAATTGGAATATTTTTTGCTTTAGTGTTCCAAACAGATTTGAGAGAAAGGGGAATCCATGGGAATTCATATTTCACGTTCGCATGATTTGATGGAAAGCGCAATGAACTACCGCGCGGCGCGTCAAGACATCATTGCCGGAAATATTGCCAATGCCGATACCCCTTTTTACCGCCCGAAAGATATTAGTTTCGAAGATACCTTGACACAAAAAAGTGCCGAAATTTTCAAAAACAAATCCGAGGAGCTTCAAATGGCCCATACCAACGGCGCCCATTTGGGACCGATTGATACAGGTTCATCCAAGCCTACGACGTTTTTTCGTGACGGACACATGGCTCGAAATGATGGCAACAGTGTCGATTTGGATGTCGAATCGACCGAAATGGCAAAAAACTCAACGATGTTTAATGCTCTCACGGCTGCACTCAAAAAAGATTCTGCTTTGTTCAAAAGTGTCATTGACGCTTCGAGCAAAACATCGTAAGGATTAATCGATGGCATTTTTAAATAGCTTTGATATCAGCGGTTATGGTCTATCGGCTCAGCGTGTACGGGTTAACGCGATCAGTTCCAATATCGCAAACGCACAAACCACCCGTACCAATGAGGGTGGGCCGTATCGCCGTCAAGAAGTTATTTTTAAAGCGGTAGATTTTAACCAAGCCTTTAACAGAGCACTCGAAAAAGAGACCTCTCAGCTGGGTTATAGCGATCCGCTCAAAGAGGGATTAGCAGGTTTAAAACCAAATCCTGCTATCATGAGTGTTATCGTTGATAAAATCAGCCGTGACGACAGTGCGCCGAAGATGAAATATGACCCATCCCACCCGGATGCGGATGCAAAAGGGTATGTTGCATACCCAAATATTAATCCTGTCGTCGAAATGGCCGATTTAGTCGAAGCAACACGATCGTATCAGGCGAATGTCGCCGCATTCGAAAGTGCAAAAAACATGGCTGGCAGCGCCATCAGTATATTACAAGGATAATCCGTAAATGGCTAACGTTCACTCGATCAAAGCTCTTTCCACCGCGGATCTGCTCGCGAATAAAAGCGGCAATGCAACGGAAGTAAGCAGTACCGATTTCGCACAAGAGCTCAAAAATGCTCTCGGCAACGTCAATCAAATGCAAGTTGACGGCGAAAAAGCGATGAGCGATATTGCAACCGGCAGCGTCAAAGACTTACATCAAGCCGCTATTGCTATCGATAAAGCCGAAATCAGTATGAAACTGATGCTTGAAGTACGAAACAAGGCACTCAATGCCTACAAAGAAATTACCCGAACGCAAATGTGATTTAGCCTTCCCATATGCGTCATTCCAATAAATCAAAAAAAATACTTGCCCTTTTTCTCGTTCTCATGTTCGGATTCGTCATTTTTTTGGCGGTCATGCTCTATACCGCTTTACATGACCGAAATCTCCCGTCTATTTTTTCGGAAGACACTTCCAAAGCGCAGCGTGGATCCATCATCAGTGCGGACGGCTATCATATCGCCACGACGCAAAAACTCTATAAAGCAGTCGTTAATACCCGCAACATCGATCCGGACAAACGTGAACTTTTTATCCAACTTTTCAGTATCTACAGCGGTATGGATTCCGCAGAGATACGCGAACGTCTCAATACCCGAAAGGGTACGGTAACACTCAGTTATCACATCAGTCCAAAAGAGGCGATGTATCTTAAAACACTCGCGTTTGAATTACGCCGCCTCGGTGTATTTGTGGAATATGAGACTTCCGGCGGAGAGCGAATCTTACAAGGGCTGAGTATTTTAGAGAGCGGCGAAGCACGCCAATATCCTTACAATAATCTTCTAACTCCCCTTTTAGGGTATCCGCGTAAAATGGAAGAAAACGGCTATACCCGAATTTACGGGATTAAAGGGTTGGAAAAATTCTTTGACGAAGAGCTCAATCCTCAGCAGAATAAAACCCAAAAAGCATTGCGCGACGTCAACGGCTATTTGATTTTAAACAAACAAAGCGATTTTAAACGTCAAATCAACGGTCTTACAATCAAACTCAATATCCCCATTATGCTCCAATCACGTATTGAGATCATCACCGACAAACATAAAGAGAAGTTACAAGCCGATGAGATTATTGCAACCGTCATGGACTCAAAAAGCGGAAAGATCATCGCACTGGCGAGTTCAAACCGCTTTGATCCCAATCATATTCGAACCCAAGATTATCCCTCGCTCAACACCAACGCCATCGAGTACAGCTATGAGCCCGGATCGGTTATCAAGCCTATCATCTTCTCACTTCTTCTCGATCGAGGGTTGATCAACCCTTACGATATGGTAAACGGGCATAACGGGCGCTTTACCATGGGGACAAAAACGATTGTGGATGAACACGCCTTTAGCATGATCAGTGCCGAAGACGTTCTTGTTTATTCTTCCAATATCGGTATAGCCCAACTGGGGCAAAAGCTCAACGGAAAAGAGTTTACCGAAGGGCTCGAACGATTTGGCTTTACCCATTTCAGCGGAATTGACTTGCCCTATGAAAAACGGGGATCGATTCCAAGCTCCGCACAACTAAACAACTATCTTTACAAAGCCATTACCTCTTACGGGTATGGGATGCGAGCCAATCCGATGCAATTAGTCAAAGCATTCAATGTTTTCAATAACGGTGGAAGACTGGTTAATCCGATGGTTGTAGAAGCACTTTATGATGATAACGGGCGTACTATCCCGATGCAGGTGCAAGCTCCAACGCAAGTTATATCGCCGGCAACCGCTGAGCGGATGAAGCAAATCCTCATTAAAACCGTTAATGTCGGTACAGGTACGATTGCAAAAACTCCCGGACTCGAAGTAGGTGGAAAAACGGGAACGGCACATATCGCTAAAAACGGAGGCTATGTTAACAGCTACCACACTTCATTTATCGGTTTTGCAAATGACGGCAAACACAGCTATACCATAGGTATCACCGTGATCAATCCGCGTACGGTCTATTTTGCATCAATCACCGCGGTTCCGGTTTTCAAAGCGATTGTCGATTTGATGGTAGAAGAAAAATATCTAAGACCTGATCCTGCCGCTGCCGCTGCCGCAGCTCCAGCCAAAGAAGCTCCGGTTATAGATAGCCTTTAATCGCTTTTTGAACTACTTTCGTCGCCTCTTTTTCAAAAGGATAGGTATGACGGATCCCCCATACCTCCAGAACAGCTTCCCCTTTGACCATCAATTTTCGTTTGGATTCCAAAATACTGATCAGACGATTTGTATTAAGACGCTTTAGCTCAATTCGAAATTCAAGCGGTAATATC
This sequence comes from Sulfuricurvum sp. PD_MW2, assembly GCF_002633015.1. Lineage (GTDB taxonomy): Bacteria > Campylobacterota > Campylobacteria > Campylobacterales > Sulfurimonadaceae > Sulfuricurvum. Next base: position 33,040 of record NZ_NSIU01000002.1, read on the forward strand.
TTTTCACTTCCTGAAGCGACCAAAAGAGGTTTACTCAAATCGGTCTTTGCTTCACCTTCGGTAATTACCCCTTTTTCATCACTAAGAGCATACGTCAAAGAGATAATTTTCACATCACTGTGCCACTTGTTGATAATTCTCAAATCCGATCCGATATGAATCAGGTCTTTATCGTTTGATAATCCAAGTAACGCCAATACGCCCATAATTGCTTCCGCTTTTGGGCTTTCCAAACGAAAAGTACCCTGCGGTTCAACAATAATATCTTGTCCCATTTTAGGTGTGCATCCGGCAATTAGAAATGCTATCACCCCTATTGAAATGAAGAACTTCATCTCACATCCATACGTTATCGATCAAACGGGTCGTTCCGACCCGTGCCGCTACCAAAACAATCGTATCGCCAATCACTACCTCATTAAGGGATTGAAAAGCACGATTGACGATCGCGACATATTCAACATCCAACGGAGCGAGAATCTCTTCCATAGCAGATTGAATCGTGAAACTTTTTACATTCCCCTGCATCACCATTTTGGTTGCGTGTTTAAGTGCGGCAGAGAGTTTTAGGGCTTCTTGACGTTCCTCGCTGCTGAGATAGACATTTCGTGATGATAGCGCCAAGCCATCATTTTCTCGGACGGTATCCATCGGAACAATTTCAACATCCATAAAAAAGTTATGCACCATTTGGGTAATCAATGCAAGCTGCTGCGCATCTTTTTTTCCGAAATAGGCACGAGTCGGGTGAACCAAATTGAGCAATTTCATCACAACCGTCAATACACCGTCAAAATGTCCAGGACGCGATGCCCCCTCTAAAATAAAACCCCGTACATCAGGTGCCGTAATCCGTATCTCATCTGCCGTGTACATCGCACTCACATCAGGATAAAAGAGGATATCCACACCGCTTAACTCACAAATTTTAAAATCGGCTTCTTCGCGGCGGGGATATTTACTCAAATCCTCTCCGGGCAAAAACTGAGTTGGATTGACAAAGATGGAGACTACCACACACTCATTCTCGCGCCGTGCTGCATCGATCAAAGTGCGATGCCCGATGTGCAATGCCCCCATCGTCGGAACAAACCCGCGTGATCCTGGTCTAGTCTTTAGCGCATCTTCGAGTTCTTGCGCGGAACGTGCGATAATCATCGTTTTAGCCTCTTTAGAATATAATCGCAATTATAATATACGAATAGGATATTCCATTACATGGATCATTACGAATATACCGAATTACTGAAAACGCTCACGACAAAAATGCAAAACGTTACCGGCGTTGTCCGCCCGGATGATATCAATGCTCGTTTGAGCGAAATTGAAGCCCTTGAAAATTCCGACGGTTTTTGGAATGATGCTGCAACAGCAGGAGTCATTCAAAAAGAGAAAACTCAGCTCGAACGTCGATTAGCAAAATATTCTAAAACGTTTAACGCACTCGGAGATGCCATCGATCTTTATGATATGGCAAAAGAAGAAGGGGATGACGAAACCATCGAAAGCCTTTTTGCCGATGCCCCGGAACTCGAGAACAAAGTCAAATCGATGGAGATCGAAGTGCTCCTCAGCGGCGAACACGACGCTCTGAATGCTATTGTCACCATCCATCCGGGTGCGGGGGGAACCGAGTCTCAAGATTGGGCATCGATGCTGTTGCGTATGTATACCCGGTGGGCCGAACGCCACGACTTTACCGTTGAAATGCTCGACTACCAAGCTGGTGAAGAGGCGGGGATCAAAGATGCCGCGCTTATCATCAAAGGGATCAACGTATACGGCTATCTCAAAAATGAAAACGGTATTCATCGACTGGTTCGTATCAGTCCGTACGACTCTGCGGCGAAACGCCATACAAGTTTTACCTCGGTTATGATCTCTCCGGAACTCGATGATGATATCGAGATCGAGATCGAAGACAAAGATATCCGTCTTGACACCTACCGTGCATCGGGCGCAGGGGGACAGCACGTTAACAAAACCGAATCGGCGATCCGTATCACCCACATCCCGACCGGTATCGTCGTTCAATGTCAAAATGACAGAAGCCAACATAAAAACAAAGCAACTGCATTCAAAATGCTCAAATCACGCCTTTATGAGTTGGAGATGGAGAAAAAACAAGCGGCCGTTGACGGTATTGAGAAAAGCGAAAACGGATGGGGGCATCAAATCCGTTCCTACGTTTTGGCTCCGTATCAACAAGTCAAAGATACCCGTTCAGGAATTCCATATTCCAATATCAACAACATTCTTGACGGAGACATCGATGAGATGATCGAGGGGGTACTGATCGCCCTCAGCCGAAAAGATGACGACGAATAATCATAATATTATTCTCAAGGAGTGCGCACTTCATGAGCCGTGCTCCTACATTGAAGGTAACACTCAGAGTATCCACTACAAAGTCATCCAAGAGTGTACCAAAGATCAATGTGAAGCTCTAATACTTAGGGGTTGGCGACGTTTTGGATCAATGTACTTTCGACCCATCTGCCAAGAGTGCCGCAAATGCGAAAGTCTAAAAATTGACGTCGAACGCTATACGTTCAGTAAATCAGAGCGTCGAATTCTTCGTAAAAATTCCCATCTCAATACCTTTATCCGTCAACCCACACTTACACGCGAGCATTTAGACCTTTTCGATCACTATCATCGCTATAAGCACATCACCCGTTCTTGGGACGCACCCAAAAGCGATCCCAAAAACTATTACTCCTCTTTTGTACAAGGACATGGCGATTTTGGGTTTGAAGTCCTTTATTTCGAAGAGGAAAAACTCATCGCTGTTGATTTGATTGATATTCTAGAAGAGGGGATCAGCGCTCTGTATTGCTACTACGATCCAGAATACAACCATCTCTCATTAGGACGCTACACCCTGCTACAGCAAATCGAATTTGCAAAACGTCTAGGACTTAAATGGATCTATTTAGGCTATTACGTTGAGGGGTGTCAAAGCTTGGCCTATAAAAGTACCTATTCTCCGTCTCTTGAGCTCATAGGAAGACCGGAAGAAGATGAAATCCCTATTTGGAGAGAACTCCCTGAAAACCGTTTTATTTAACTCTCACCCTATTATCCCATCCAAAGTAGTCTGTATCGGACGCAATTATGTTGAACATATCCATGAACTCAACAACGAAATTCCTGCTTCTATGGTTCTGTTTAATAAACCTAACTCTGCCATCTCGGATACCTTGCATTTCATCACACCCGATACCCGATTTGAGGGTGAAATCTGTTTTCTGATTATAGGTGGATTAATCCAAGGCATAGGTTTCGGACTTGATCTCACCAAAGCTGATTCGCAAAATCACCTCAAATCCAAAGGGCTTCCATGGGAGCGGGCAAAAGGGTTTGATCACTCCGCTATCCTTAGCCATTTCATCCCACTGGAATATCCTTTGGAATCCTTGCGGATGACATTGCATATCAACGGTTCGCTTGTCCAAGAAGCTTCATATGAGCTTATGATCTACAAACCGCTTGAAATGCTCGAAGAGATCAAAAGCTTTATGAGTCTCGAAGATGGGGATATCCTCATGAGCGGTACCCCTAAAGGGGTGAATACGTACCGAGAAAATGACCATTTTATCGGTCGTATTTACAGTAATCAAGACCTATTGCTTGAATGCAGTTGGTGTGCCCAATAAACTAACTGAAAATTTTATTCTTATAAAAGAGTAGATTGTTTTATAATAGCCACAGATATAAAAAGGAGTTTACCATGGCTATTGAATTACCGCTTCTCCCTTTTTCAAAAAATGCGTTAGAACCCTATATCAGTTCTCAAACCCTCGACTACCATTACGGAAAGCATCACAATACGTACATCATCAATACGAATAACCTTATCAAAGACACTGATCTCGAGAATGCTTCGCTAGAGGAGATCATCAAAACCAGCTTCAACAATGCTGCACAAACCGGTTTGTTCAACAATGCTGCACAGGTATGGAATCATACCTTCTACTGGCACTCCCTTTCACCAACAGGGGGAGGTGCTCCAAGCGGCAAAATTGCAGCGATGATCAATCAGGATTTCGGTAGTTATGATGATTTTGCGAAACGCTTTAAAGAAGCGGCTTTAGGGCAATTCGGTAGCGGCTGGGCTTGGCTTGCAGTGGTCGAAGGAAAACTAGCTATCCATAAAACATCGAATGCCGATACCCCTATTGTTCATGGCATGACACCACTACTTTGCATCGATGTATGGGAACATGCCTATTATCTGGATTATAAAAATGTCCGTGCAGAATATGTCGACAACGTGATCAATCGTTTGTTAAACTGGGAATTTGCGAATAGAAATTTAGAAGAGTAAAAAAGTGCCCCGAGGGGCGAGAGGAGAGAAAATCTCTTAGCTGTTACGCTTTTTGATGATCTCTTCTGCAACGTTGCGTGGAACTTCTTCGTAGTGATCGAATTCCATAGAGTAACTTGCACGTCCTTGTGTTGCTGAACGAAGGTCAGTTGAGTAACCAAACATTTCAGAAAGTGGTACGAACGCATCAACAATTTTGTTCCCTGAACGGTCACCCATGTTGTTAACTTGTCCACGACGACGGTTAAGGTCACCGATAACGTCACCCATGAAGTTTTCAGGAACTTCAACTTCAACTTTCATCATCGGCTCAAGGATACATGGGTTAGCTTTACGTGCAGCTTCTTTGAATCCCATAGATGCAGCCAATTTAAATGCCATCTCAGATGAGTCAACCTCATGGTATGAACCATCATACAACGCAACTTCGATATCTTCGATCGGATAACCCGCGAGAACACCTTTTTGCATCGCTTCAGCACACCCTTTTTCAACCGCTGGAATATACTCTTTTGGAATAACCCCACCTTTGATCTCATTTTTGAAGGTAAAACCTGTACCTGCTTCACCCGGCTTAACACGGATATAGATGTGACCGAATTGTCCACGTCCACCCGATTGTTTCGCGTATTTGTATTCTTGGTTAACTTCGTTGCGGATTGCTTCACGGTATGCAACTTGCGGTGCACCAACTTCCGCTTCAACTTTAAATTCACGGAACATACGGTCAACCAAGATCTCAAGGTGAAGCTCACCCATACCAGAGATGATCGTTTGTCCAGTTTCTTCGTCAGTATGAACACGGAAAGATGGATCTTCTGCAGCTAGTTTTCCAAGTGCAATACCCATCTTTTCTTGGTCCGCTTTGGTTTTTGGCTCAACCGCAACCGAGATAACCGGATCAGGGAAATGCATACGCTCAAGGATTACGCGATCTTTTTCATCACAAAGGGTATCTCCGGTAGTCGTGTCTTTAAGACCGACAACTGCACCGATTTCCCCTGCGTAAAGTGCTTTAATCTCTTCACGTTTGTTAGCGTGCATTTTCAAAAGACGACCGATACGCTCTTTTTTACCTTTGGTAGTATTGATAGCGTATGAACCAGATTCAAGAACACCACGGTACATACGTACGAATGTCAATTGTCCTACGAATGGGTCAGTCATAATTTTGAATGCCAAACCTGCAAACGGCTCATCGTCAGTTGAGTTAACGATAACTTCAACTTCTTCATCATCTTCTTTTGTACCACGGATTTGTGCTACTTCAAGTGGTGATGGAAGATAATCAACAACCGCATCAAGAAGAGTTTGTACCCCTTTGTTTTTGAACGCAGTTCCACATGTCATCGGGATGATTTCCATTTTCAAACAACCCGCTTTGATACCGCGCATGATCTCTTCGTTTGTAAGGTCACCCTCTTCGAAGAATTTTTCCATCAATGAATCGTCACCCTCAGCTGCTGCTTCCATCATACGTGCACGATACTCTTCAGCTTTGTCCATCAAATCAGCAGGGATTTCTTCTTCACGATAGTTAGATCCCATCGCAGCATCATCATCCCAAAGGATCGCTTTCATTTTAACGAGATCGATGATCCCTTTAAATTGATCTTCTGCACCGATTGGAAGTTGGATAGGTACCGGATTTGCTTTTAAACGGTTACGGATTTGATCTTCTACGTTATAGAAATCAGCACCGATACGGTCCATTTTGTTTACGAAAACCATACGTGGTACACCGTAACGGTTTGCTTGACGCCATACCGTCTCAGATTGTGGTTGAACCCCACCTACCGCACAGAATACTGCAACAGCACCGTCAAGTACGCGCATAGAACGCTCAACTTCAATGGTGAAGTCAACGTGGCCCGGAGTGTCGATGATGTTGATTTGTTTTTTGCGCCATTCACAAGTGGTCGCAGCAGAAGTAATCGTGATACCGCGCTCTTGCTCTTGCTCCATCCAGTCCATGGTTGCAGCACCTTCGTGAACTTCACCGATTTTGTGTGATACACCGGTGTAGAACAAGATACGCTCAGTTGTTGTCGTTTTACCCGCGTCGATGTGTGCGGCGATACCGATGTTTCTTACGTCTTCAAGTTTATGGGATCTTGCCATGTTAATAGCCCTTAATAGAGTTTATAGTGGAATGAAAAATGATAACCCGAGTGGGTTATCAAAAGATTACGAAAATCTTACCAGCGATAGTGAGCGAACGCTTTATTCGCTTCAGCCATTTTGTAAGTATCTTCTTTCTTTTTGAACGCTGAACCTTTGTCGTTTGCTGCATCTGAAAGTTCATTTGCCAAACGCTCTGCCATAGTGCGCTCATTACGTTTGCGTGCCGCATCGGTCAACCAGCGGATAGCAAGAGAAAGTTGGCGTACAGGACGAACTTCTACTGGAACTTGGTAGGTCGCTCCACCCACACGGCGGCTTTTTACTTCGATAACTGGTTTGATGTTCTCAATCGCAGTATTGAAAATTTCGATACCTGTTTTTTCACCACGTGAACCCATGATATCCAATGCACTGTACATGATTTTTTCAGCAGTACTTTTTTTACCATCCCACATGATTTTATTAATGAACTTAGTCAAAACTTTTGAACCATGAACCGGGTCAGGCATAATTTCGCGAACGGGCGCTTTTCTTCTTCTCATAATGTTTCCTTCAATGTTGTTTCATTTACTCAAAAAACGGTCATCATCAACCGATTCTTGTTAGACTAAATACTTATTTTTTAGCCTTAGCTTTTTTCGTTCCGTATTTAGAACGAGATACTTTACGGTCTTTAACACCCGCAGTATCAAGAGCACCACGTACGATATGGTATTTAACCCCTGGTAAGTCTTTTACACGACCACCACGAACAAGAACGATAGAGTGCTCTTGCAAGTTGTGACCTTCCCCACCGATATAACTAATTACTTCAAACCCTGAAGTCAAACGTACTTTAGCAACTTTACGAAGCGCCGAGTTCGGTTTTTTAGGGGTTGTAGTATATACACGAGTACATACACCACGACGTTGTGGGCATGACACCAAAGCAGGTGATTTTGATTTTTTCACTACCGCTTGTCGCTCTTTACGAATAAGTTGGTTGATTGTTGGCACACAATCTCCTTTGTTGAATTGTTCCAGTAGAATATATAATCCGCTCATGACAAGGGGACTAATAAACGCGCAATGGTATCCAATTTTTGATTAATTTGAGCTTATTTTAAGGAAGTTGTAAGAGAGAAAGGAAATAGAAATTTCCCGCATAAGCGGGAAAGGGAGAAAAAGGTGACCTTAGTCTCCGAAAACCATTTTAAGATCTTTATAGATACCGGTACCGACTGGGATCGTACGACCGATGATGACATTCTCTTTAAGATCGGTCAAGTCATCGATTTTCGCTGAAACAGCCGCTTCGGTCAAGACTTTAGTGGTATCTTGGAACGATGCTGCCGAGATAATCGAGTCTGCACTAACCGCTGCACGGGTAATACCGACTAGGTACGGCTCAGCAATCGCAGGCTCTCCACCGAGACGAAGGATTTTTTCGTTCTCAATTTTGAACTGTGCTTTTGAAACAACATCACCCTCGATGAATTTCGTATCTCCAGAACGGAGGATTTTAATTTGGCGTAACATCTGAGTAAATATAACTTCGATGTGTTTGTCCGCAATATTAACCCCTTGGCGGCGATAAACTTGTTGTACTTCACTTACAAGATAGTTGTACAATGCTTTAACACCCAAGATACGGAGGATCTCGTGTGAGCTGATAATACCGTCAGTCAAACGCTCGCCGGCGTGAACGAACTCGCCAGGGTGAACCATCGCAACAAGATTTTTATCAACAAAATACTCTTTAACCATTCCGTTGTCCGAAGTGATCAAAATACGCTCTTTACCACGTAACGGTTTACCAAAGCTAACAACCCCATCAAGCTCTGCGATAAGAGCGATCTCTTTTGGTTTACGTGCTTCGAAAAGCTCAGAAACCCGTGGAAGACCCCCGGTGATATCGCGCGATTTTTGAAGCGCTTTCGGTGTTCTTGCCAAAATATCAGCCACTTTAACTTCTGCACGGTCTTGGGCGAAAATCGCTGTTTTCGGTTCAACCGCGTAGCGGATCACCGAGCCGTCATTCGCCGCAAGGACGATTGCCGGTTTAAATTCTGGCGCAACATACTCGTTGATCATCAAACGGGTTTTACCGGTCAATTCATCAAACTGCTCAGATGCCGTCACACCCGGAATAATATCTTCGAATGTGATAACCCCGTCTGTTTCAGAAATGATCGGATTTGAGTACGGATCCCATTCAGCAATGACGATTGACTCTTCTTTTGCCGGTTTAGCGATAATGCTGTCCGCTTTAACCATTTCGTTATCGTTGATTTCGATCACCGAACCACGTGCGATATAGTGACGGATCGCTTCACGATCTTCACTATCGGCAACAACCGCGAAGAGACCTTTCTCTTCAACATTGTACCCTTTCGCAATTTCATGGTGACGCTCAAGATAATCCCCTTTGAGGAGGTAATATTTGATAACCCCTTTCTCTTTTGCAAGGATTTTTTGAGTGATCGGTGCACCGTCTTTGACTTGGATTTCTGACGCATACGGAATACGATTCGGTACGTTCCATCCGTCTTTGATCGTCTCAACAATCGACTCATCAGCTTTTACAACGGTTCCGTTTTCATACGGAAGGTAGAATTTACCTTCAATTTTACCGCTAACCCCTGCAAGTTCGTTCGGTTTTGCCACTTCATTTTTGCGAAGGGTGTAACGTACCGTTTGACTATCGCCTTTAACGCTTACGATTACTTCATCATGAATAGTTTGAATTTCAACAGCTCCGTTAAACGGTGCTTTGATTTTCGGCTCCACCAACAAGACTGCCGCATTACGACGGTTTGCAACGATTTGTTTACCCTCTTTGGAGAGGTAGGTTTTCATGTTGTAATAACGGATAAAACCTTCTTTGGTTGCAACGACTTGACGCTCTTCACGAGTACTTGACGCGGTTCCCCCGACGTGGAAGGTACGAAGGGTCAACTGCGTACCCGGCTCCCCGATCGACTGAGCAGCGATAATACCGACTGCTTCACCCGGTTTAACGGTTTCCCCAGTACCAAGGTTAAGCCCGTAACACAATGCACATACGCCGTTTTCTGACTTACATGTTGTCGGAGTCCGGATTTGTACTGCTTTGATACCCGCTTCGATGATTTTTGACGCTTTGATCTCATCGATCAATGTTCCTTCAGAATAGAGGATCTCATTCGTGATCGGATCGATCGCATCTTCTGCCAATACACGGCCGTAGATACGGTCTTCAAGCGGCTCGATCAATTCATTACCGACAGAGATATCAGTCAGTTCGATCCCCTCATGGGTACCACAGTCATGCTCAACGATTTTCACGTTTTGTGCAACGTCGACGAGTTTACGAGTCAAATACCCCGCATTCGCTGTTTTCAACGCAGTATCCGCAAGACCTTTACGAGCACCGTGGGTTGAAATAAAGTACTCAAGAACGTTTAGACCCTCTTTAAAGTTCGAAATAATCGGGGTTTCAATGATCGATCCGTCCGGTTTCGCCATCAAACCACGCATACCCGCTAGCTGACGAATTTGTGCCGCAGATCCCCGTGCCCCAGAGTCCGCCATCATAAAGATCGAGTTAAACCCGTCTTTATCATTTTGGATCAAATCCATCATTCCGCCTGCAACAGTATTGTTGGTATCAGTCCAGACGTCAATAATTTTATTATAACGTTCTTGCTCGGTCAAAAGACCCGCTTCGAATTGTTTTTGGATCTCTTTAACACGGTTTTTCGATGTTGCGATCAATCCTGATTTTGCTTCAGGGATAATGATATCGGCGATCGAGATCGATACCCCTGATTTTGTTGCGTATCTGAAACCAAGGTTTTTCAAATCGTCCAAGAATCCTGCTGTTACCGCAACACCGCCGTGTTTGTTAACATAGTCAACCAACGCAGAGATATTTTTCTTTTTCATTACAACGTTCCACAATTCTGCCGGAACGAATGACGGAAGAATCGATTGAAGGATCATGCGCCCAGCTGTTGTATGGATAACACGACCATCAACACGGGTACGTACTTTCGCATGCAAATCAAGCGCATTGTGTTCCAATGCGATCATAATTTCATCAACGTTGCTGAAAAGTTTGTTCGATCCTTTCACATCATTTTTGCCGAGTGTCAAGTAATAAAGACCCAAGACCATATCTTGTGATGGTGTTGCAATCGCTTTACCCGATGCAGGAAGCAAGATGTTCATAGATGAGAGCATCAATACTTTCGCTTCTGCAATCGCTTCAGCACTCAATGGTACGTGAACCGCCATTTGGTCACCGTCGAAGTCCGCATTGAACGCCGCACAAACAAGCGGGTGCAATTGAATCGCTTTACCATCGATCAATTTTGGATGGAATGCTTGAATCGAGAGTTTGTGAAGTGTCGGTGCACGGTTCAACATAACCGGATACCCTTCAACAATCTCCGCAAGACACTCCCAAACTTCGTTAGTTTTCTCTTCGATCATTTTCTTCGCCGCTTTAACGGTGGTCGCATACCCTTTATCTTCTAGTTTCGCGATCAAATGCGGTTTGAAAAGCTCCAATGCCATTTGTTTCGGCAATCCGCACTGATCCATTTGAAGGTTTGGTCCAACAACGATAACCGAACGTCCAGAGAAGTCAACACGCTTACCAAGAAGGTTTTGACGGAAACGCCCTTGTTTACCTTTGATGATCTCTGAAAGAGATTTCAACGGACGTTTATTTGCCCCTTTAACGGCATTTGCACGACGGCCGTTGTCAAACAACGCATCAACCGCTTCTTGCAACATACGTTTTTCGTTACGTACGATAATTTCAGGTGCTTCGAGTTCGATCAAACGCTTCAAACGTTGATTTCGGTTGATAACACGGCGATAAAGATCATTAACGTCCGATACTGCGAATTTTCCACCATCAAGGCTTACCAACGGGCGAAGTTCAGGAGGAAGAACCGGCAATGCCGTGAGCATCATCCATGCAGGATTGTTCCCTGAATTCAAGAATGACTCGATAACTTTCAAACGTTTAACGATCGTTTTGCGTTTTGCTTCAGAGTTGGTTGCTTGAACCTCTTCTTTCAATGCAGAGAACAAATCAACCAAATCAAGTTCATCCAACAAATCACGAACCGCTGATCCACCCATTTCTGCTGAGAAACCGCTATCTCCGTAACGTTGTACAAGGGTACGGTATTGTTCTTCATTCAATACATCGTATTTCAAAACAGCAGATGTTTGCTCACCGTCATAGTACGCTTCACCACCATTTTTTACGATATACGCTTCATAGTACAATACGCGCTCAAGGTCTTTCATTTTCACGCCGAGCAATGTACCGATACGGCTTGGGAGTGAACTGACATACCAGATATGTGCTACCGGAGTAACAAGGTCGATGTGTCCCATACGGGTACGGCGAACTTTGGCAGAAGTAACTTCAACACCACATTTTTCGCACACGACACCTTTGTAGCGCATTTTTTTGTATTTTCCGCACAAACATTCGTAATCACGAACCGGACCGAAAATTTTGGCACAAAACAATCCGTCACGTTCCGGTTTAAGGGTACGGTAGTTGATAGTTTCTGGTTTTTTTACTTCACCATGGCTCCATGAGAGGATTCTCTCTGGACTTGCCAAGCGAAATTGAATCTGTTTAATGTCTGTAGGACGATTCTCTTCCGTAACGGAAACCGGTACTAATTTACTCATTGTCATCCACCTCGTCAAAAATCTCAATATCAAGCGCCAATGATTGGAGCTCTTTAGTCAATACGAATAGAGTTTCAGGGATACCAGATGCCGGTACGCTTTCACCTTTCGTAATCGCTTTATATGCACGAACACGTCCATCAACGTCATCCGATTTAATTGTCAACATCTCTTTAAGTACTGCAGAAGCACCGTATGCTTCAAGAGCCCATACTTCCATTTCCCCGAAACGTTGTCCACCAAAGAGTGCTTTACCACCGACCGGTTGTTGTGTTACAAGTGAGTATGGTCCAGTTGAACGTGCATGCACTTTCTCATCTACCAAGTGATGGAGTTTGAGCATATACATGTATCCGACGTTGACACGTTCTTTCATTTTATCGCCGGTTTTACCGTCGTAAAGTTCCATTTTACCATCAGTATCAAGTTTTGCCAATTCGAACAATTTAGCAAATTCTGATTCAGTTACCCCTTCGAAAATAGGTGTCGCGAATTTAACCCCTTTTGCCCAATCTTGCGCATAGCCAAGAAGAGTTGCATCATCCATTTCACTCAATGCTTTTTTCGCATCCATAAGGCCCGCAACATCTGCAAAAGAGATCATTTTTTCACGAAGCTCTCCAATAAACTCTTGTTGTTTCGCCTCAAAAATGTCTTGCAATTGAAGGCCAAGCTCTTTTCCTACCATACCAAGGTGCATCTCAAGGATTTGCCCGATGTTCATACGTGATGGAACCCCGAGTGGGTTCAAACAAACGTCGACTGAGCGTCCGTTTGCCATGTACGGCATGTCAACTTGTGGAACGATCGTAGAAACGATACCTTTGTTCCCGTGACGTCCCGCCATTTTATCCCCGACTTTAAGCTTACGTTTTGTCGCGATGTATACTTTTACGAATTTAACAACACCGTTTGGAAGGATGTCATCTTTTTCCAAGATTGAGAGTTTCTCTTCGTGTTCGTCACGGAATTTTTTCTTCTCTTTTTGGAAATGATTTTTTGTTTGGTTATATTTCTCTTGAATATCGTCGCTGAATGCTTTTACGACGTTATTCATTGCAAAACGATTAACCTCTTTAAGGTCTTCAGCTTTAACGTTTTCGCCTGCTTTGTAATCGTTGCCGTTGATGCTGACATCGCTCAACAACGGATGTTTTGTCAACAATGAAACAATACGGAGCATCTCTTCTTTGTCGATCATCAACAAACGATCATAATGTTCGCGCTCTAATTCATCACGCTCTTGTTTTTCAAGCTCTAGCGTACGCGGATCTTTGTCGTACCCTTTTTTGGTGAATACTTTAACGTCGACAACAACACCTTCCATACTTGGCGTACAGTAGAGTGATTTATTAACAACGTGACCCGCTTTTTCACCGAAAATTGCACGAAGCAAACGCTCTTCCGGAGTCGGTTTAACTTCACCTTTTGGTGAAACTTTACCAACAAGGATCATTCCACCCTTGACATAGGTGCCGATTTTAACGATACCGCTTTCGTCCAAGTGCGCCAACTCATCGTCGCGAACATTCGGAATGTCACGAGTAATCTCTTCAACACCGTGTTTGAGTTCGCGTGCTTCTGCTTCTTTTTCATAAATATGTACAGAAGTGAACGCATCTTCGCGGATCATACGCTCAGACATGACGATCGCATCCTCGAAGTTGTATCCGTTCCACGGCATGAACGCGACAAGAGCATTAATACCCAGTGCCAACTCACCTTTATCCATGTTTGGACCATCAGCGATGATTTGCCCTTTGGTAACTGCTTGACCTTGTTTTACGATCGGTTTTTGCAAGAACGTCGTATTTTGGTTGGTACGAAGATTTTTTTGCAACGGATAATAATCGATAAATGTTCCGTCTTCATCTTCACCCATCACGTAAATGTGTTTTGCATCAACTTTCTCAACGATACCGCTGCGCTCAGCTTTAACACACTCCCATGAATCACGTGCAACCAATTTTTCAACACCGGTTCCGACCATCGGCGCCTCAGGACGCAACAATGGTACAGCTTGACGTTGCATGTTCGATCCCATCAACGCACGGTTCGCATCATCGTGTTCCAAGAACGGAATCAAGCTCGCAGCAACACCGACTACCATGTGAGGAGTCAAATCGCGAAGCTCACACTCTTTTGGTGATTTAAGAATAATCTCACCGTCTTGACGAATCTCTACTAAATCATCCAAGAAGTTACCGTTTTCATCCACACGACTTGATGCCGCAGCGATGATTTTTCCCTCTTCTTGGGTCGCTGTCAAATAAACAACTTCTTTTGTTACCACACCATCTTTTACAACGTTGTACGGAGCTTCGATAAATCCATGCTCATTCACTTTTGAATAGGTAGCCAATGTATTGATCAAACCGATGTTTTGGCCCTCTGGAGTCTCAATCGGACAGATACGACCATAGTGAGTCGGGTGAACGTCACGCACTTCAAATCCGGCACGCTCTTTAACAAGACCGCCTTCTCCGAGTGCTGATAGACGACGTTTATGGGTAACTTCCGACAACGGATTTGTTTGGTCCATAAATTGTGACAATTGCCCGCCGCTGAAGAACTCCATAATCGTTGAAGTGATCATTTTTGAGTTGATCAAGTCATGCGGCATCAATTCAGTTGTCGGTCCGCTCATCGTTGAGAGTTTATCTTTGATCGCTTTTTGCATTTTGATCAAACCGTTGTGAAGCTCATTTCCAAGCAATTCACCGATAGATCGGATACGACGGTTACCAAGGTGGTCACGGTCATCAATATGTCCTTGACCGTTTTTAACTTTTACAACGTATTTAACGGTGTTGATGATATCTTCATTGGTCAAAACAGTCACATATTCCGGTACGTTAAGACCCAATTTATGGTTCATTTTCATACGACCGACACGTGTCAAATCATAACGCTCTGGATCGAAGAAAAGCTGATTAACAAATACTTTTGCCGCTTCTTTCGTTACAGGTTCACCAGGACGCATAACTTTATAAATACGGATGGCTGCAAGATCGTTTTCATCTTCGATTGTTTCAGTTTGTTTGAGTAATTTTAATGAATCCGCATCTGCGATGAATGCATTGATAATCGCACTGTCATGCCCTTCTGCAAGGTCATTTGCAATAACAAACTCTTTGACACCCGCTTCAATCATCTTTTTGAGCTTAGTCTCATCCAATTGTGTCATTGTATCAAACATAACTTCGCCGCTTTCAGCGTCGATAATCGGCTCAGCCAAATGACGTTCGATCAATGTTTCAATCGGATACTGGATAGCGCTCACACCATCAGCAATCAATTTTTCCGCTTTTTTAGCCGATAGACGTTTTCCTGCCGCAACAAGAAGCTTTCCGTCTTTGTCGATCAAATCGTATCCGAGACGTCCTGCAAATTGCTCAGGATCAAAATCCATCAAATAGCGGTTGTCTTCTGTACGGATTTTTTGCAACGGATAGAACATTTTCAAAATGTCTTGCTTGCTGTATCCAAGAGCACGGAACATAATGGTAACCGGCACTTTACGGCGTTTATTGATACGCATATAAAGAATGTCTTTTGGATCGTATTCAAAATAGAGCCACGAACCGCGATCCGGAATGATTTGACCGGTGAAGATCATTTTGCTTCCGGCTGTGGTAGATTCTTCTTCTTTGAAGATTACCCCCGGTGAGCGGTGAAGCTGATTAACAACAACACGTTCAACACCGTTGATAACGAACGATGTACGATCGGTCATCAAAGGGATGTCACGGATAAAAATAGTTTGTTCTTTAATATCTTTAACACCGGTTTTTTCTTTGGTGTTTTCATCACGATCCCAGATCATAAGACGCGTTTTCATACGCAAAGAAACAGAGTACGTAAGACCACGTTCCATACATTCGCGTACGGTATATTTTGGGCGTCCTACTTCGGACCCAAGATACTCAAGAGAGAGACGATTTTGTGAATCATGAATCGGAAAAACCGACTGGAATACGCGCTCAATACCGCTTTTAGAACGATCTTTTTGATCAAGCATCAAAAATGATTCATACGAACTTTGTTGAAGTTGCAATAAATTCGGTACTTCAATTTGTTGGGGAGTTTTCGCGAAATCTACGCGTAAGCGGTTTCCGGAGTGAAGAGTGTTTAACATAGGCTACCTCAATCGAAGTTTTTGATCCCATAGGGATAAGTGCAAAGTCTATAACTCAAGCGTCCTTGAGTCTATAACGACGTATGGGCACTTTACGAAAGAGTAAAAAACCCGCTTCGTAAAGTGCCCTGTGGGAGGTGGAGGCCTAAGCCTCCGGTATCAAAATGATTATTTGATTTCGACGACAGCGCCAGCTTCTTCAAGCTCTTTTTTCGCTGCTTCAGCATCTTGTTTAGAGATACCTTCTTTAAGAGTTGTAGGTGCACCTTCAACCGCATCTTTAGCCTCTTTAAGACCAAGACCTGTCATAGCACGAACTACTTTAATAACGTTGATTTTTTTATCACCACCGTCTTTCAAGATAACGTCGAACTCAGTTTTTTCTTCTGCAGCTTCAGCAACAACAGCAGCGCCAGCAACCGCAACCGGTTGAGCAGATACGCCAAATTTTTCTTCGAATTCTTTTACAAGCTCAGAAAGCTCAAGAACAGACAAGTTTGAGATAAACTCAAGAACATCTTCTTTAGTTACAGCCATAGTATTCTCCTATTGGTATTTTATTTTTTATGCCGACATTTCTATCAGCGGTATTGTGAAGCAGCAATCACGCCGCTTCTTCTTCTTTTTTGCGTTTAAGCGCATCGAGTCCGATAGTGAAGTTGCGAACTGGTCCCATCCATACAGATGCGAGCATTCCAAGCAACTCTTCGCGTCCCGGAAGGGTAGCGAATGCACGAACTTTATTTTCGTCTGCTGCTTCGCCGTCGATGTATGCAGTACGGATGATAAATTTATCATTCGCTTTTGCAAAATCAACTGCAGCCTTAGATGCAGCGATCGCGTCTGAACCCCATACGAAAATATTAGTATCTTTAATTTCGATACCGCTCATTTGCGCATTATTCAAAGCGATAGTCGCAAGTGTATTTTTTACAACTTGCACTTTTGCATCTTTCGCACGTGCGATTTTACGTAGTTCTTCCAATTCTGACACGGCTAAACCACGGTAATCACACATAATAACTGCTGAAGACGATTTAAACTCTTCGGTAAGAGCATTAACGATCTCAGATTTTTGTGCTTTATTCATTGTTTCTCCTTTCCAGACATACAACTTCAAGCGGGGCAGAGTTTTCTGATTAAGGCCTTAGCCCCCTACTGTCTTCAGTCCATAAGATAAAGTCAGGCACATAGTGCCTGATATCCGCTGATTAACGGATATCCAAAAGTTCTTGTGTTTCGAACTTGATTGCTGGACTCATTGTCAATGACAATGCAGCATTTTTGATGTAGCGACCTTTTGCAGTCGATGGTTTCGCACGGTTGATAGCACCAACAAATGCTTTGATATTTTCGGCAATTTTATCTGAATCAAAGCTAACTTTACCGATACCAGCGTGGATATTACCTTTTTTGTCAACACGGAAATTTACTTGTCCGCCTTTAACATTGCTAACCGCTTTTGCGATATCAGCAGTTACGGTTCCGGTTTTAGGGTTAGGCATCATCCCTTTTGGTCCGAGGATACGACCTACTTGACCAACAAGACCCATACAATCTGGAGCAGCAACAACGATGTCGAAGTTGATATTTCCTGATTTGATTTGGTCTACTAAATCTTCTGCACCGACAATGTCAGCACCAGCATTTTTAGCTTCGTCAACTTTTGCACCTTTAGCAAATACAGCAACACGAACCACTTTACCTGTACCGTGAGGAAGCACGACGGCACCACGGATCATTTGGTCTGCGTGACGTGGATCAACACCAAGGTTTAGTGCGATTTCAACAGTTTCGTCAAATTTTGCAGATTTTAATTCTTTTACAAATACAGACGCATCAGCTACTGAATAGCTTTTGGTCATATCAATTTTTTCACTTAGTTGTTTATAGCGTTTTCCAGCCATTTGAATTCTCCAATTTTAGAATCTGCCGCAGTGATTAGACTCTTTGCGGTCGAAGAGCATAGAAATCAATCGACGACGTCGATCCCCATTGAGCGAGCTGAACCAGCAATAGTACGTGCAGCAGCTTCTTCATCTTGTGTATTCATGTCTTGCATTTTTTGCTTAACAATTTCCATGATTTGAGCTTTAGTGATTTTCGCCACTTTGTTCTTCATCGGATTATCAGAACCTTTTTTGATACCGATTTTATTCATAATTAATGCGGTATTTGCAGGTTGTTTTGTGATAAATGAAAACGTTTTATCAGCATATACAGTAATAACAGTTGGGAGTTTGAACCCAGCCTTATCTTTTGTTCGCTCGTTAAACGCTTTACAGAATTCCATGATGTTAACACCACGTTGACCAAGTGCAGGACCTACCGGTGGTGCCGGGTTAGCGGCGCCGGCTTGAATTTGCAACTTGATGTAGCCAGTAATTTTCTTTGCCATTTGTGCTTCCTTTTTTTAAGATTAAATAATTTTTTCGACTTGAGTATACGAAATATCAACCGGAGTACTACGTCCGAAGATAGAAACATTGAGCTTTAGCGTGCCGTGTTCCAAATCGTACTCATCCACCGTACCGGTAAAGTTTGCAAACGGACCATCAACGATACGAACCATTTCACCGTTGTCAAAGAATACTTTTGGTTTCGGAGCTGAACGATTCGTCACACGATCCAAAATAACTGCAATATCGTTATCGCTGAGCGGAGTAGGTTTATTAGACTCTCCGATAAATCCTGCGACACGCGGCAAGGATTGGATACGATGCTGCAAATCGATAGAAAGATCCATATTTGCAAACACGTACCCAGAATAGAGTGAACGCTCACTGATTTTCTTTTTGCCGTTTTTTACTTCGATGACATCTTCCGTAGGGACGATTACTTCAGTAATGACTTCTTGAAGATTGTTTTCAGCAATAATGTTTTCGATAGCTGCTTTAACGCTTCGCTCGCTACCAGCATACGTTTGAATAGAGTACCAACGATGTGCCATCTTTTTTCCTTATTTCAAAATTGCCGAAACGGTTGAAGACATGATAAGATCAACTAACGCCAAAAACAATACGACAAAAGTAACAACCGCTACAACAGCGATAAATGCTTGTTTGACTTGCGGCTTTGTCGGGAAAATGACTTTTGCAAGTTCCATTTTCGCATTGTGTATGGTTTGAGACAATTTGTTTTTCATTTTTTAGTATCCTCAGGACATTTCCGACGAATAAGGCTCTAAAGCACCATTAGTCAAAAATGAAGTGGCACGCCAGGAGGGACTCGAACCCCCAGCCGTCGGATTTGGAATCCGGCGCTCTACCATTGGAGCTACTGACGTATAAAATCCCCGAAGGGAAAAACTTACAGTTTTGCTTCTTTGTGAACAGTGTGCTCACGGCAGAATTTGCAAAACTTACGTACTGAAAATTTTTCAGTATGAGTTTTTTTGTTTTTAGAGGTGTGATAGTTACGACGAGTACACTTCTCACACGCTAAATGGATATTTTCACGCATGTTTTACCTTATTTATCCAACCCGTAGGTTGGGGGAAATTATGCAAGGATTTTAGAAACAACCCCAGCGCCGACAGTACGTCCACCTTCACGGATAGCGAAGCGAGTACCCTCTTCCATCGCGATCGGATGGATCAATTCTGCAACAATTTTAACGTTGTCGCCTGGCATAACCATTTCAGTACCTTCTTGCAAAGTAATGGCACCTGTTACGTCTGTTGTACGAACGTAGAATTGTGGGCGGTAACCGTTAAAGAATGGAGTATGACGTCCACCTTCATCTTTGCTCAATACGTAGATCTCTGCCTCAAATTTTGTGTGAGGAGTGATTGATTTTGGTTTACAAAGAACTTGTCCGCGCTCAACATCTTCTTTTTTCGTACCACGGAGAAGAAGACCACAGTTGTCACCCGCTTCACCCATTTCCATTTCTTTACGGAACATTTCAACACCAGTTACGGTTGTTGTTTGTGTATCACGGATACCAACGATCTCGATAGTTTCACCGATTTTGATTGTACCACGCTCGATACGACCAGTAACAACAGTACCACGACCAGAGATAGAGAAAACATCCTCTACCGGCATCAAGAAATCTTTATCTGTTTCGCGGATTGGTTGTGGAATGTAACGATCCACTTCCGCCATCAATTTTTGAATTTTTGCTGACCACTCACCAAGAGTACCAGTTTTTGCTTCTTCAAGAGCACGAAGAGCTGAACCAGCTACGATTGGAGTATCGTCACCCGGGAAATCATAAGTGTCAAGAAGTTCACGAATTTCCATCTCAACAAGTTCAAGAAGTTCTTCGTCATCAACCATATCTTCTTTGTTCATGAAAACAACGATGTATGGAACACCAACTTGTTTTGAAAGAAGGATGTGCTCACGAGTTTGTGGCATCGGGCCGTCCGCTGCAGATACAACAAGGATAGCGCCGTCCATTTGTGCAGCACCGGTAATCATGTTTTTAACATAGTCGGCATGCCCAGGACAGTCAACGTGTGCATAGTGACGGTTGTCTGTTTCGTACTCAACGTGTGAAGTAGCGATCGTAATACCGCGCTCGCGCTCTTCAGGAGCGTTATCGATTTGATCGTAATCCATCATTGCAGCACCGTTTGTTACTGCAAGAACAGCTGTAATTGCTGCTGTCAATGTAGTTTTACCGTGGTCAACGTGACCGATTGTACCGATGTTACAGTGTGGTTTATTACGCGTAAACTTTTCTTTTGCCATAGTGTCCTCCGACGATGTGTGTAAATGAATTTGGAATTATACCAAAAAACAGCTGAAATAGCTTTCAAGCTTTCAAAAAAATTACAAAATTATTACTGGAGCTCACGAGCGGATTTGAACCGCCGACCTCTTCCTTACCAAGGAAGTGCTCTACCCCTGAGCCACGTGAGCATAAAACAATGATAAATATGTATTTTGGAAGCTTAAAAACTATTTTACGTTTTAAGGTAATTGATGAAGTAAATATTGCGAATTGTACTTCAGCTCCCAGTGGAGCGGGAAACGAGACTCGAACTCGCGACATTCAGCTTGGAAGGCTGACGCTCTAGCCAACTGAGCTATTCCCGCAGATGGTGGTGAGAGAAGGATTCGAACCTTCGAAGATAAAAATCAGCAGATTTACAGTCTGCCCTCGTTGGCCACTTGAGTATCTCACCACGGCCATAATCTGGTCTAACACTGATAAATGTAATGCGTTCCGCTTTCATTCAATGGTGCCGGCACGAGGATTTGAACCCCGGGCCTATTGATTACAAATCAATTGCTCTAGCCAACTGAGCTATGCCGGCATTTTGTGAAATGGAGCCGAAATTATATACACTCTTTTATTAAATGTCAAGGGTATTTAAAAGATTCTATAAATAATCTCTTTTTTCTTTTTTTTCTCGATGATTTCTTCGACCATCAACCCTTCAATATTCATAGCAACCAGGGCATTTACTGAGTCGATTTGTCTTTTTGCCGCTTCACGCAAAACAATCCCTCGATACGCTTTTGCCCAGTGACTAACCACTTTTCCCCCCTTGAGAAACTTCAATGTTGTCACCGATTGTTCGGGAATATAAAACTTATCGTAATATCCAGCGCGTAAATCCAAAATTTCATCATCACCTATCATAGCATCCAATGCAGCTGTGAAATGGGTTTTATAATGTTTATCTGGGATAAACGATCCTATCGCGGCACCTTGCTTGAGTTTGTAATCGGGTAATACGTCCGAAGCGCGTACAGGACCGAAAAGGTTCGAAAAAATAAGGGTATGTGTATCTATGTATTTTTGCGCATCGGCTGTAAGATTTGAATAGTCCAAATAATCATACGCTACCCCTTCATAGCGCTCAATCGCTTTCATGGTAGAGAGAGATTTTATAGGGTGACGATAACGATGATACTCACCGGAGTCTTTGATACCAAAAAGCTCATACAAATCTTCATCATTTCCATTTTGTATCAAATACTCATATTGCTCGATTACCTCAAGCCGTTTCTCAAATAACTCAGGAAATATCAAATCTGTTTCATTCAAGGGAGGACAACTGCCCCCTTGGCGTTTTCCTTCACTTGGGGAAAAAAGGATAAGCATCAGTAATACGCCGCAATAATGGCATAGCTCAGAAAGAACATCAGATGCGATGCCCCTTCGAAGTAGTTGGTCTCACCCTCATCAGTCGTTTTCCATACTAACAAAATTGTTAGCAATAACGCCCCAATTTGCAGCGGGTTAAAATCAAGGGTCAAATTAATCCCTGAGAGGTACGCCAACATCATCAAAATCGGAACCGTCAAAATAATCGATACCGTCGATGCCCCCATCGCAATATTCACAACCCGTTGAATCTGATCGTTGCGTGCAGCGCGAACTGCCGTAAAAATTTCAGGGCTGACACTGATAATCGCAATAACCAAACCGGCCAAACCGGCAGATACTCCATACTCTTTTGCGATCAAGACCCCTTCGCCGGCAAAAATTTCCGCACCGAATGCAATAATCCCGATCAAAACAAATATCGCCATAAAGTTGATCGGAGTGGAAAGATGCTCGAAAATATAGTCGCTCGACTCATTTTCATCAATCTCCGCATCTTCCTCTTCTTGAAGTTTGCGTTTTAGGCGGAAAAAACGGCTTCGTGCCGTTGCTTTGAAAAAATGGGTATGGGTACGGGTCTGAAAAATAAAAATAATGATATAGAAAAAAAGCAGTACCCCTGCGATAAGATGGCTCACATGGGTTAGCTCTGCGATACCGTGATCGGCATGACTCAACAATCCCGGCACGAGCAAAGCGCTTGACGCGACAAATAAGACGGTACTGTATGCGCTGGAGGTCTCTTTGTTGTGCTGCTGCTGGGTATAAGCAAGCCCTCCCAAAAATACAGCAAGCCCTAATAAAACGTTCAAATCGACGATAACTGCCGAAATAATCCCCCCTTTAACCGTTTCAATAACATCGGGAGAGTGACGCACCTCTAACAAAATAATATAGAGCAAGATAATCTCTACCGCAACGGCACTAAACGTCAAAACAAAACTGCCATAGGGTTCATGAAGTCGTTCAGAGAGAATATCAGCCACCTCGGCAACCGTAAGCGAGAGAGAGGCAATAGCAACCGCGGCAAACAATGTTGCCAAAATACCGTCGCCGTACGTGTGAAAGAAAAAAGCAAACGCCATGGAGACTATTCCAACAAATATATCCCAATAATCTTCAATAAAATAGCGTATCCGCCTGTCCAAGTCGTTATCCTTTAGATAAAGTAGTGGTAAGAATCATACCACAAATCACAATGGGGATTAAATCCACCCTTTTCGTTTAAATACATATACCGGTAAAATCGATGAGATAACCATCATAACAATGGAGAGCAAATAGCCGTACTGCCAATGAAGTTCCGGCAAAATTTCAAAGTTCATCCCATAAATACTCGCAATCAAGGTTGGCGGCAAGAAGACGACATTAACGATTGTAAACATTTTAATGACTTTGTTTTGTTCAATGCTCAATACGCCGACGAAGATGTTTTGAAGATAATCGAGTCGCTCGAAATTAAAGTCAGTGTAGTCAATCAGTGATTTGATATCCTTGAGCATGACGGTAACATCATGTTTTAGTGCATGTTTATACTTATTCGATTTTAAAAATGCGCTCAAAATTCGCTGTTTATCGTTCAGGTTTTCTCGTATCTGGGTATTCAAATCTTCCAAAGACGAAATACGTGCCAAAATCTCTTCATCTTCGTTCGAATAGTCGGTCAAGACGTGTTTGCGTAGACGGGTAATGTCACGAGCCAGTTTTTCAATAA
Organism: Sulfuricurvum sp. PD_MW2; assembly: GCF_002633015.1. Taxonomy (GTDB): domain Bacteria; phylum Campylobacterota; class Campylobacteria; order Campylobacterales; family Sulfurimonadaceae; genus Sulfuricurvum. Next base: position 57,094 of record NZ_NSIU01000002.1, read on the forward strand.
TATCCGCATCGGCATCAATACGGATATCCAAAATTTGACAAAAAATATCGTATCCGGTCTCAAACTGTTTCGGCGTTGCAAAAAATTTGCGGTTAAACTCATCAAATGTATAGAGATTGGTATAGCGGATCGAAATCAAAAGATTATGATAGAGGATAAATGACACCGTCTCATTGTGTGAGTTTTCAAGTTTTGAGATCAAAAAATAACTGTTGATTTCAATACGATCGGACTCTTCCCAATAGCGCGAACTGATCTCAATCTCTTCGGTCTCTTGTTTGGTCGGAAATTTAATGTTGAAGGTATTTTCAATAAAAACAATTTCGTCATACGTCGGCATCAACATATCGATCCAAATCACTTTCTCGATTACGTCACCGTCAAGCTCTGACATCGTATCGATGAATGCTATCGCGTTTTCATTGCGTACATAACATTTGATCATCGTTATACCTCCTTGTTAAATCGTTCTTTATAACGGCATTTTTGACACAGCTCTTCGACACATTCCCCTCTGGAAAATCCATCACGAATAGCTACAGCACGTTCTGATGAGAGAATTTTACCCAAATTTGTCTCATGTAGGTTACCAAGATCAATGATCCCATCCGAATCCAAGCAGCAAGGAACCACTCTTCCATCCGAAAGGATAGCGATTTGTTTGCCGAGTCCCTGACAATATCCATGTGTAAGGGTATCATTGTCCAGATTCGGCCACTCAAAATAGCGATCGAAATGGAGCAGTATTTTGGAGGCTAAACGGATTGATTGGCGCTCCCCGCTGATTTGTAAAGCAATCATCCCGGGTTCAAGCGAAAAATGATTCTCCAAAAGCGCAAATAGTCGTTCATTAAAACGGCTTTCACTATAAATATCATCCAAATTCCACAATCGAAGATTAATAAAAAAATCAACCTCACGGGATAGTTTCTCATCACACAGTGCCAATATCGGCTCCATATACGCTTCAAACGTCCGAGATACGCTGTTTTTATTAAAGCTGTTGAGGGAAATATTGAGCTGACGGAGTGCGGGATGAAAAAGGGCTTCTCTACGGAGTGGATCCAAATAAAATCCGCTAGTAGTGATCATCACTTTAAACCCCAGAGCATAGGCACTATCCAGATAGTCTCTCACATTGCTGAGCACTATCGGATCACCCATCACATGCAAGGCAATCTCGTCGGTATACGGTTTTAGTTCAGCAAGAGCCTTTTTGAAAAAAGGGAGTTCCATTGTTTGGGTCGGTTTTGGTTTGGGAGGACAAAAGCTGCAGGAGAGTCCGCAAATATTGGTTATTTCAACGTAGGCACGGCTGAATTTCATTATAATCCCTTTATGCAAACATTAGAAGCCATCCAAAACACCCTCATAACCAACGATGCGCTCATGCTCTATTTTAGCGCACCCACCTGCAACGTCTGTCATGCCCTTAAACCGAAACTGACCGAAGCGATCACAACCGAATTCCCCACTTTTGTCATCGAGAGTATCGATATTTCCGAAACGCCCGAAATTGCATCCCATTTTACCGTCTTTACCATTCCGACAGTACTGATCTTTTTTCAGGGACGGGAATTTTTACGCAAAAGCCGCCACATGAGTATCGGCGAAGTGACAGATGCTATACGCCGACCCTATAACCTTATGGTAGAAAACTAACAATCCCTGCTGTTACGGCAACGTTGAGGGATTCAACCCCGCGATGCATTGGGATACTGACACTATGAGTCGATGCACGTATTACACTATCACTAACCCCTTCACTCTCATTTCCTAACACAAAGATAGAGCGATTGGGGATTTTCAGCGTATGGATGTCATATTTAGCGTGAGACGAAAGGGTAATGATTGCTGTATCGCTCAATGTCAAAATCTCACTCAAATCTTCACAGTAATAGATCGGTATTTTAAAGAGAGTCCCCGCTGAGGCTTTCATCACCAACGGTGAAAGTTTCGTACTGTTACGGCGAGGCAATACGATTCCATCGATTTTACTCGCCGCTGCGGATCGGACAATCATCCCTAAATTTTGCGGATTATTGATCCCATCAAGGGCCAAAAGACGAAAAGAACCCGGTAAATCGGTCGCAATAGCTGAAGCACTGCGGTAATTTTGGCTTACGACATCAATCGCTACTCCTTGATCTTGCGCACTGTTTTTGGAAATGCGGGAGAGAGATTCTTTGGTGTGGTATTTGATCTCTACACCACGCATTTCGGCAAGTGCCATGATCTCTTCGATCGTCTCATCAGTGCGATTGCTCTTGGAGAGGTGCAATTTATGAATCTCTACGGCATCGTCTCGCAGTACTTCGACTGCAACGTTACGCCCATACAATGTTATTAAAGAGTCGAAAAAACGCTTTTTCTCTAAATACTCAGGAGAATCGTTCATCAGATTTTTGCCGCAACGGCTTCTGCGCTAAATCCGAATTTCTCAAACAACTTATCGGCCGGTGCACTCGCCCCAAATCCTTCCATCGCAACAACCGTATCGGCAAATCGGTACCACTCAAGCCCGCGAGCCGCTTCAATAGCAATTTTCTTCGTGGATGGTTTAATGATCGATTCGATATAGCTTGGTGATTGTTCCATCAGCAAATCAAAACACGGTACACTCACAACATTTGCCGCAATGCCGCGTGATGAGAGAAGTTCAGCACTCTCAATCGCCAAGGCGACTTCTGAACCCGATGCCATAATGGTAACCGTAGCATTAGGACGCTCTATAAGCAAATAACCGCCGTTTTCAACATCTCCGTGAACAGGGGACGGAAGCAACGGAAGATTTTGGCGTGAACATACGAATGCCGATGGAGAGTGTTTCATCGAAAGGGCTTTCTGCCATGCTTTGACGTTTTCAGCACCATCTGCCGGACGATAGACATAAAAATTCGGCAACGCTCTAAATTGGCTCAAATGCTCGATCGGTTGGTGGGTAGGGCCGTCTTCCCCCACACCGATACTATCATGTGTCCAAATGAAAAAGTGTTGGATACCGCTGAGTGCTGCAATACGTGCAGATGGTTTGAGGTAGTCACTAAATACAAAAAACGTTGCGCTAAAAGGCATAATCGGACCATACAATGCCATCGCATTCGTTATCGATGCCATAGCATGCTCACGGATACCGAAGTGGATATTTTTGCCCTTAGGGAAATCTCCCATGTTTGCTAATTCGGTTTTATTGGATGGTCCGAGATCCGCCGACCCGCCAAGGAAGCCCGGAATCGCTTTGGCAATTGCATTCAAAATCACACCGTTAGTGTTACGTGTTGCATCCGCTTTCTCAAAAGTAGGCCATTGGATACGGCTGAAATCCGGATTCATCAACTGCTCATACGCTTCATTTTGCTCTACCAATGGGAGCTCATTGAGACGGTGATTCCACTCACGCTCTGCCAAATCCCCTTTTTCAATCGCACAACGGAAACGTTCCAATACATCCGAATCGACATGGAACGTTTTTTCAGGATCGAATCCGGCTGCCATTTTAGCCGTTTTGATCACATCGTGCCCAAGCGGTGCTCCATGCGCATGGTGTGAGCCTTCCATTTTACCGCCCCCTTTGGCGATAACGGTATTTGCAATAATAAGTACCGGACGTTTGATCGTTTTAGATTGCGTTAATGCACCGTCAATCTCTTCGAAATTGTGCCCGTCAATCTCCAATACCGCCCAGTTTTGCGATTCGAAACGGTTCCGAATATTTTCACTAAGGCTGAGTTCGGTTGAACCCTCGATTGTAATACGGTTTGAATCGTAAATCACAACCAAATTATCAAGTCCGAGATGCCCGGCAATCGAACACGCTTCATAACTGATCCCCTCTTCCAAGTCACCGTCTCCGCACAGACAATACACATTGTGATCAATCAATTCTGCCGTTTCAGAATTCACTTTGTTGCCGACATATGAAGATGCCATTGCAAAACCGACCGCATTCGCAATTCCTTGTCCTAATGGCCCCGTGGTAATCTCTACCCCAGCCGTATGACCGTATTCGGGATGTCCCGGTGTTGCAGAATCAAGCTGGCGGAAATTTTTAAGATCCTCGATCTCTAACCCGTATCCCCAAAGATAATAAAGCGAATAGATCAGACCCGTACCGTGTCCGCCTGAGAACACTAAACGGTCACGGTTCAACCATTTCGGATTCTTCGGACTATGGGTAAGATGTTCAGAAAGAACGACAGCGATGTCCGCCAATCCCATCGGTGCACCCGGATGGCCTGAATTAGCTTGTTGTACCATGTCTGCCGCTAAAAAGCGGATTGTATCTGCCATTTTTTGGCGCATTGTATTACTCATCGGTTAGTCCTTGTGTCGGTTAATATATTGGGTAAGTGTTGGTGACAATTCACGTTGCAAATTCTCATCAAAACTCATCATTTGTCGTGTTACTTTTTCTGCCAAAGCATTGGCCTCATCCATTGCCCGCTCATACCCGAGCAACGTAACGAAACTGTTTTTCGCTTCATCGTTATTGGTTGTTTTGCCTGCTTGTGTTTCATCTTGGGTCACATCCAAAATATCGTCTTGAATTTGAAACAACAACCCCAAATCAATACCGAAATCATAAAGCTGCTGTGCAAGATCGTCTCGTCCGACAATGTATGCACCCATTTGTAGCGATGCGGCAATCAGTTTGCCTGTTTTGTGGATATGGAGCATTTTCACCTGTTCCAATTCCAACCGTTGGTTTTCAAAATGGCAATCGATCGCTTGCCCTAAAACCATCCCCTCTACTCCACCGTTATGTGCGAGTGAACGGACCAGTTTGACAATGACTTTATCCGAAAACGGAGCATTCGAAAGCACTTCAAATGCATAAGTATTCAGTGCATCCCCTGCCAGAATCGCACTCACTTCATTGTACATTTTATGGAGTGTAGGCATCCCTCGGCGCAGGTCGGCATTATCCATTGCAGGGAGATCATCATGAATCAAAGAGTACGTATGCAGCAATTCAATAGCAAGCGCTGCATGATACGCACTGGGAACCAAAAGTGTATTATAGGCTTGAACAACACCCAATAAAAGAGCCGGACGAAAACGTTTTCCGCCCCCCAAGAGCATTTGGTGCAGTGAAGTTTCATAGTGGGGATGAAAAGATGCAGCTGAAGGGAGATGCGCTGCTAAAAATGCTTCAAATTGCTCCATACCTATCCCACTATTTTTTAGCGAAATATTACCACGTTGGAGCTTATATCTTCTCGATTATGTCAGTGATACTGTTCTCATCATCAACTAATACAACAGTAGGTTTATACGTTTCAAGCTCTGCATCATTATACGTTGCGTAGGCAACAATGATAATTTTGTCCCCTTTGTGTACTTTACGTGCAGCTGCCCCATTAAGACAGATATCACGTTTGCCGCGCTCACCAAGGATAATATAAGTAGAAAAACGTTCACCGTTATTGATATTTAGAATTTCCACTTTTTGACCGACACGCATTTTGGATGCTTCCAAAAGCTCTTCGTCAATTGTGATCGAACCGACATAATTAAGATTTGCGTCGGTAACGGTCGCACGGTGGATTTTACTGTAGAGCATTTCGATCAACATAATTTATCTGCCCATCTGCTTCATCATATCAGCCGGAGTGATTGGAGCATCCCAAAGTTCTGATGGGATAACATACTCTTGAACCACTTCACCACCGATAATATGACGATCAATAATCTCATTGATTTTCTCTTTGGTAAGTCCAGCGTACATTACATGTCCCGGTTCTACCAACATAACAGGTCCAACATTACAGCGATTCATACATGACGTACGGATCGGTTGCACGGTTGCAATCAACCCTTTTTGCATAAGCGTTTGTGCCAAATGTTGAAACAAATCTTGAGTGTGCGGATTGACACAGCTTGGCTTTGGCATCCCCGGAGGAGAGCTCTGTTCACACTTGAAAATATAAAATGCCGGTTGAGGAAGACCCATCAACTACTCCTTCACATCGATATACGTAAAATACGGCTACGATAAAAATAATTACCGCATTATAGCCAAATCTTAAAGCTACATTGTTAGCTCAAAAAAACAATTTAGTCGTTTAAAGCTCTTTTAACAACTCTCGTGCCACAACACGATCATCAAACGGCAAATGCTGGTCGTAGATAATCTGTGACGTTTCATCCCCTTTTCCGAGAATCAAAATCACTTCATCACCGCTTCGATCTTTTAGCGCTTGGGCTATCGCATTACGGCGATTGACATCTACGTACACATTGCTTTTGTCTTCGATTCCGGAGAGAATATCTTCAATAATTGCATCCGGATCTTCAAAACGGGGATTATCACTCGTCACATATACTTTTTTCGCATATGCACTTGCGACTCTCCCCATCATAGGGCGTTTGCTACGGTCGCGATCCCCTCCTGCACCAAACACGACCAAGACCTCTTTCTCTTTGAGCGCATTAAGCACCTGTTCCATTCCATCTGGAGTATGAGCGAAATCGACAATGACAAGAGGCGATTCGCTCACCACTTCCATACGTCCGCTCACCCCGCCAAAATTCTCCAAAGCATCGGCAATTTTTTCCAGACTCTCGTTTGTAACCAAATGAACGGCTGCAAAAGCGGCAGTAATATTATAGAGGTTGAAAAACCCGTGCAACGACGTCACAAAAGGAACATGATCTTCAAAATGTTTCAACACTCCGCTTACACCGTTGTTCAACGAATACGCCAAAATTTTATAGGTAGCTGGATTTTCAACACCGTAGGTGAAAGCATTTTTGATATTAAACTGCGCTTTAGGTTCATCTTTGTTGATCAGTTTTTTCGACTCATCCGCAAAAAAGAGATTTTTAATTCGGATGTACTCATCGATGCTTTGATGATAATCAAGATGATCTTGGGTGATATTCGTCAAAATTTTAAGCCCAAATTGTATCCCTGCGATCCGTTCTTGTTCGATCGCATGAGAACTCACTTCCATGACAAAATATTCGCACCCTTCTGCAATCGCCTGAGCCATATGACGATACGTATTCAAAACCGTAGGTGTTGTTAACGTTTTCCCCTCAACCGGCGCATCATTCATGAAAAATCCGCGCGTGCCCTGCATTGCCGCTTTATGCCCTAGATCAAGCAATAAAGAGTAAATCGCACTTGCCGTCGTTGTTTTACCGTTGGTTCCGGTAATACCGATGACGCATAGACGATTCAAACCAAATAGGCTCCAGCACTCCTCAGGGCTTAGAACGCAATTAGCCCCACGAGCAAGGGCGTCTTCTTTGTATTTTTCATTTTGTTTGGTTAATAAAAAAGCACACTCTGCATCGCATTCGCCTGAATTCTCAGTGATATAGCGATACGGCTGACCTTGTATCTCAATTTTCAATGTTTTTACCTTTTGCTAATCGACGCAACAAATTCCGTAACTGACGGTCGTTCGGATAGACGCCCAAAGCACTCTCTAGATAGCTGAGAGCCATCTCTTTGTAGCCATGATCGATCAAATTGTCCAAAAAGTCGACAAAATCCTCTTTTTCGGTGATGATAACCCGTGTTGAAAACATGATATTCTCAAATATGCGGTTAAAATCGCTATCGTTGGCAACAAGCTCTTTAAACTCATTGTACATAATCCCATCTTCATATGCAAGACGTTGTTTTATGGTCTCTTCAAAAAGTCCGGAAAGCTGTTCGACTGTCCCGTCCATCGTCTCTAAAATCTCAGAGATGATGATATCTGCCGATTCGGCATCCTCTTTTCTCAAAATCGTATAATAATCAAAAAGTGCTTCACCGGCACTCTCGCCGCTCATTGCCATATCGGCTAAGATGGCTCCGTTATATGCCTCTTTCGAATCAGGATAATCTTTCAAGACTAAAGAATAGTCACGTAACGCATCGGCATATTGACCCGCCAAAAAATGTTCGTTTGCTTGTTTGAGGGTTTTGGTTAAATTGGTTGTTGTTTTCATAGTTCTCCCTCCTCTTTTTCTAATATCGGCTCATTTTATTTTTGTTACAGTGAGTCGATTTGATGTTCCATTCCGTGTGGTACGTTAATAACGACCAATTCCGGATGGATATCCATCCGTAATTGTCTCTCAACGCCGTATTTTAATGTATTTCCACTGCTTGAACATCCAACACACGCACCTTGAAGTTGTACATAAATTGTTCCGTTTTTTACGGTCAAAAATGCTATATCTCCCCCGTCTAATGCCAACGATGGGCGAATTTTGTCAATAACATTGCGAACCGGATTCATTAATTCTTCGTCAGTAAATGGAATCATATCGTACCTTATAAAGCTCAAATATTGCAGTATAGTATAAAAAAAGGTCTTATCATGTACTAATGCGAAAAGGGTAGTTTTCGAGTGAAGCTCGAATTAAGGGGTGGGTGTATTGAACTCGTTATACGAGTTCAATGTATGCCATCGGTGTAGCATCACCGCGACGAATACGAGTTTTAACGATACGAGTATATCCACCGTTGCGCTCATTGTATTTTGGAGCAACTTCATTCAAAAGAGTTTTAGTTGCTTCTTTGTTTTGCAATACAGCGAATACTGCACGGTGAGCGTTAGCATCACCAGCACGCGCTGTTGTGATTAACTTTTCAGCGAAAGAACGAAGTTCTTTTGCTTTCATCAACGTAGTTTCAATTTTACCGTGTTCAATCAACGCAATACTAAGATTTGTCAACAAAGCTTCACGATGTGCGCTCGTTCGACCTAGTTTGCGGTATCCGTGACGATGTCTCATGAGATACTTCCTATAATGGTTTAAAGCTTATTCAGCTTCGATTTTCTTTTTGATCGCACTGATCAAGTCATCTGCCAAATCTTGTCCGACAGTGTAACCGTACTCAGTGATTTTTTCCAAAATCTCTTCGAACGATTTTTTACCAAGGTTTTTAACCTCTTTCAAATCATTTTGGCTCATCATTACGATTTCGCCGATGTATTTGATGTTTGAACGATCAAGACAGTTGAAACTGCGAGCGCTCAATCCAAGGTCTTCAATGCGTGCACCCAAACGTTTAAGTTCAGGATGCTCATCTGCACGCTCTGCAGCTGCAGGAGCTTTGATGCTAACTTCACTGTTAAATACAGCCATTTGAGCATACATTACTTCAAGAGCATTTTTAAATGCATCAACCGGAGAAATTTGTCCGTCTGTAGCGATGTTGATAACCACTTTTTCAAAATTCGGGTTATCTTCAACAAGAACGTTTTCAATCGCATATGTTGCACGGCGAACCGGTGTAAAATATGCATCCAACGCAATGTATCCGTCACCCAACATTTCACGTACATCTTCACTCGGCGCATAACCGATACCTTGATGAATTTTAACGCTGAAGTTCAACGTAGCATCTTCATTCAATGTTGCCAAAAATGCATTTGGGGTTACAACTTCGACATCATCATTATCCAAATCACGTCCATGAATTTCACAAGGGCCTGCAAAACTGTACGTAATCTCTTTTTCTTTGAGTCCGTTTTTCAATTTGAAACGAACCCCTTTAAGATTAATAATGAAATCCGAAATATCTTCGAGCATACCGCGCACGGAGTCAAACTCATGCTTAGCACCCTCAATTTTAATACCGATCGGTGCGAATCCAACCGAGCTGCTTAGCAAAAAGCGGCGGATCGGATGGGCGAGTGAAACCGCAAATCCGGTTTCAAACGGATAAGCAATGATGTTTGCTTCGTTCGCGCTGATTTGCTCGACGACAAACTCTTTCGGAAGAAGCGGTGATGTCTTAATTTTTTTCATGCTGAACGCCCTTTCTTTAATGATTATTTCGAGTAAAGCTCGACGATTAGACGTTCTTCAACAGGGATTACAACCTCTTCACGCTCAGGAAGACGTGTGAAAATACCGAACGCTTTATCTTGATCGATGTCAACCCATGCCGCAAGACCGGTTTGGTTGGTCAACTCAATCGCACGAACGATTTGGTTGTTCTTTTTAGTTTTTTCATGAATTTCCACTTTTTGTCCCGGTTTTACGCGGTAAGATGGAATATCAACACGTTTTCCGTCAACCAACACGTGACCGTGGTTTACCAATTGGCGAGCGAAACGACGAGTCGTTGCGAATCCCATACGATAAACAACGTTATCAAGACGTTGCTCAAGAAGCATTACCAAGTTCGTACCGGTGTTACCAGTACGGCGTTTTGCTTCAGCAAACAATGAACGCATTTGTTTTTCACTCAAACCGTACATAAATTTCGCTTTTTGTTTTTCACGAAGTTGTGTACCGTATTCAGAGATTTTTGTACGGCGTTGACCGTGTTGACCTGGTCCGTATGGACGTTTATCAAGGGCACTTTTACCTGCAAGACGGCGCTCACCTTTTAATCCAAGGCTTACACCAAATCTTCTTTCGATTTTTTCTACGGGTCCTCTATATCTTGCCATTACAAACCTCCTTACACGCGTCGGCGCTTAGGCGCACGACATCCATTGTGTGGTAGCGGAGTAACGTCTTTCATGAATGAAACACGTAGACCTTCGATCGCTCCTACACTTTTAACTGCTGTTTCACGACCAGATCCTGGTCCTTGAACTTTAATGCCCACTTCTTTGATTCCGTGAACCATTGCTTTTTCCATTGCCGCTTCTACCGCTTGTTGCGCAGCAAACGGGGTAGATTTTTTTGAACCTTTGAAACCAAGGCTTCCAGCAGAACTCCATGCGATCATGTTACCCATTTCATCTGTTACCGTAACAAGAGTGTTGTTGAACGATGCCAAGATATGAACGATACCTTTAGCAATATTCTTTTTTACGATTTTTTTACGGGTTGCTTTTCTTTTTGCCATACTCTAATCCCTTACTTTGTGGCTGAGCCGACGGTTTTCTTTTTACCTTTGCGTGTACGTGCATTGGTTTTGGTTTTTTGACCACGGCATGGGAGACCTTTACGGTGACGAAGACCACGGTATGAACCAAGATCCATCAACGCTTTGATGTCCATTGCGACTTGTTTACGAAGATCCCCTTCTACAGCGATACCGCTGCTGCGAATCTCTTTAGCGATCGTTGCCGCTTCATCTTCTGAAAGCTCATATACACGTTTATTGTAGTCGAGTCCAGTTGCATCCAAAATTTTGCGTGACGTATGCAAACCGATACCATAGATATAAGTTAATGCATATTCCAAACGTTTTTTCTTAGGTAAGTCCACACCAGCAATACGTGCCATGCTTATCCTTGTCTTTGTTTATGTTTTGGGGTTTTGCAGATTACGCGCACAATCCCTTTGCGTTTGATGATTTTGCAATCATCGCACATTTTCTTCACTGAAGAACGTACTTTCATCGGTAGGCTCCGTTGAGTTAAATCACTTGCTTCTCGTAGGTAGAGCTGCCTCATACCAATACTTGTAACTACGATTGAACGCAGTTATAAACATTCAATTCTATTTGTCCAAGAGGGCAAAGTGGACGCGTATAATACAGCAAACAAGGTTAAAGTTTTATTAAGGTATAAAAAGTGTAGGGAGAACGAAACGTCTCTAGACGATTCGTATCATAAACGGTGTTTCTACTACCGCATTAAGTGTTTCAAGTTGTCGAAGCAAATCGCGAATAGAGCGTTCACGCGCTTCGTGCGTTGCAAATAGCAAGTTAGCGCATTCACTCTCGCTCGGTCGTTGAATCACCGCCTCGATTGAAATGGAATGTTCCGCAAATAGGCTCGTGATTTGGGCTAAAATCCCCGGTTTGTCGGAGACGCGTAGGCGCAAATAATATTTTGAACAAATATCTTCGCTATTTTTGAGGCGAAGCCCCTCTTCAAGCGGATGGTTGAATCCAAGCATCGGAGAGCGTTTGCCCGATCGGACGATATCAATGATATTGGCGACTACAGCACTTGCGGTAGCATTTCCGCCTGCACCCGGGCCGTAATAGAGGGTTTCACCGACACGGTCTCCCACAACGCTGATCCCGTTCATCACCCCGTCAATCTTGGCAATCATCGCGTCTTCTTTGACCAATGCCGCATGGACACGCAGTTCCACTTCGCTCTCATCACGTGCGGCAATTCCCAAAAGTTTGATGGTGTAGCCAAACTCTTTGGCAAATGCGATATCGGCCGGAGTTATCCCCTCGATCCCTTCGATCAAGATCTCTTCGGGCTTCGCGTCGATACCGTATGCAATCGATGCCAAAATGAGCAGTTTGTGCGCTGCGTCAAATCCGCCGATGTCAAACGTCGGATCGGCCTCAGCGTATCCCAATGCTTGCGCTTCGGCTAATACCTCGGCGAACGGCGTCCCTTCTTGCATCATTTTGGTGAGCATAAAGTTACACGTACCGTTCATGATCCCCATAATAGAGAGAATATGGTTTGCGGAGAGCCCATCGCGTAGCGCATTGATGATCGGGATTCCCCCTGCAACACTTGCTTCAAATTCAAACGGGATGTTCCCCGCAATCTCCTGAAGCTCATAACGGTGATACGCCAAAAGAGCTTTATTCGCCGTTACCACCGCTTTGCCGTTTTGAAGCGCTTTTTTAACAATCTCTAATGGGAGTTCAACTCCGCCCATCAATTCAACGACGATATCGATTTCCGGATCATCAACAATATCATACGGATTTTGCAAAATCGCAATCGAGAGATCAGAGACTTTGGATACATCGCGCACGACACCGCTTTTGACGACGATTTCATCTCCCGACCGAGCGCTAATAATCGATTTGTTTTCTTCTAAAATCTGAACGACGGAGCGCCCTACCGTTCCGACACCGATAACGCCGACTCGTGTCACTCGCTTACCTTGCCGCTCAAAGTGCTTAAAAACTGTTTGATATTTTTTGCCGCTTGACGGATACGCTGATCATTTTCAATCAACGCGATACGGACATACTCATCGCCATAATCCCCAAATCCGATTCCCGGTGCGACGGCAACGTTCGCTTCAACCAAGAGTCGTTTTGAGAATTCCAAACTTCCCATGTGAATTGCACATTCTGGGATTTTTGCCCATACGAACATCGATGCTTGATTACGGCGTATCGGCCATCCGGCACGGTTGAACGCATCAACCAATACATCTTGACGATGATCGTATTTATCGGTAATCTCTTTGACACACGTTTGATCCCCTGTCAGAGCAACAGTAGCCGCGACTTGGATCGGAGTAAACATCCCATAATCCAACCAGCTTTTGATTTTTTGGAGAGCTCCGATAAGTTTTGCATTTCCAACAAAGAAACCGACACGCCATCCCGCCATGTTATAGCTTTTTGAGAGGGTAAACGCTTCTACCGCAACATCTTTCGCACCTGGAACCGAGAGGATCGATGGCGTTTTGTATCCGTTGAACGTCAAATCTCCATAGGCAATATCACTAATGACATAAAAACGTTCACGTTTTGCCATCTCGACAACACGGGTATAAAATTCCGGAGTAACCGTTGCTGTCGTCGGGTTATGCGGAAAGTTTACAACAAGATATTTCGGCTTTGGAAACGATACATGAAATGCGTGTTCAAGGCGTTCAAAAAAGAGGTCTTCGTCAACTTTGTAGTCTTCATCAAACGGCAATTCCATCTTTTGAACGTTTCCGCCCGCCAAGATAAACCCGTATGAGTGAATCGGATAGGTCGGATCCGGTACAACAACAACGTCACCAGGATTGGTAATAGCGTATGCAAGATGGGCATACCCCTCTTTGGAACCCATAGTCGCTACCGCTTCGGTATCGGGGTTCAAATCGACATCGTAACGCTCTTTGTACCAGTCGCAAATTGCTTGGCGAAGTTTAGGGATCCCTTTGGATACGGAGTATCCGTGTGTTTTGGTCTTTTCTGCGGATTCCACCAATTTTTTACGAATGTGCTCAGGAGTATCGCCATCAGGATTTCCCATACTGAAATCGATAACGTCCGCACCGGCACGGCGTCGAGCCATTTTCAGCTCGTTTACTTCGGCAAATACATATTTCGGGAGGCGTTTAATCCGGTCAAATTGGATTTCATCAAACATGGCTACAACCTGTGATTAAAAAATTGCGCCATTTTAGCATAAGAGGCTTAGTTTAACTATAATATGAACGAGTTATTGAGCATTAAGAGACTCAATCCACATCCCCTCTTTAATCATTTTCATCCCTTGTGTATTCGATACCATGAGATAAAAAGCCCCTTGCGGTAATTCAAAAACAACTTCCTCTTTCGGCTCATGTGAGCGATAAGAATATACAACATCCATTTTTTCATTCAATACAGTGATATCAGGGTACCATTTCCCGACATATGGAGGAGAAATACGAATATGGCTGGATTGATCGACTTGAAACCATTGCGGTGCAGTAACCCGCTTTAACTCTATCCCCTCTTCTGGAGCCAGTACACTCACATTCCACTTTGCGTTTCGTGCATCAAGGACAAGATCCATATCCGCTCCATCCAAACGGGCTTTTTCGATTCGAATATTCTCTTCTTTGAGATTTTCAGCCAATATCGCGCCACTTAAAATTTTATTCCCGACGGCTATAGCGCTGAGTTCACCCCACGTGCCATCGGCACTCATTTTTTGGATATCTAAACGGTATCCCAAAGTATTAAAAGCGTTATGGATGCTCCGAAGCGCCACTATGGGCACTCCGGTAAAAGAGATGCGTGTGTTGAAAGTAGTGCTCCATAAAAAGGAGGGGAAGAGAATCGCTAGGAAAAGAGCTTTCATTGCGTTTAGAATTACCAGCCTTTACCGCCGTTTCGTTCTAAAAATTCTTTGTGGCTGATTTGTTTCATAGCGCCTTGTTCAGAAGTAAAATAGACCGTATTTCTATCATCCAGCTGTGTTTTTCCATCCGGATAAGTAATCTCTACTCTCCCATGACCCATAACGATTAACAAGTTTTTAGCCGTATCGATAGTGATCGGATCTTTCGTAACACCCTGTGTTTTTTCACCGCTAGCTACATCAATGATTCCATACCATACTTTGTACTTCGGAAGAATAGAGAGTTCTTTGGCTGAAACCAACGTTTTTGCAGGTTTTACACTTTTATTCATATCGGGTGCGGGAACCGGTACAACTTCAGGAGCAGCTACCGTAACTGCACTGGTATTGGTCTCATTGCGATCGGTTACATTGACATCGCTGTTTTGATCCACGACTTCTACTGCAGCTGTGGTGAGATGCATAACATCCTCTTGTGGCGCAGTCGTCAATTTTCCTTGTAAAATATACCCTCCGACGATCAAAAGAGCAATGAGACCTATCCCTGCGACTACCCATTTCGGTTTTGAATTTGAGGTGGCTTGTAAAATGACGGATGGTTTTGGTGCCATCATGTCGGCATTATCGTTATAAAATGCTTTGTACTCTTCTTTAATTCCGTTCAAATCAATTCCGTATTCTCTCTCCAAAATCGAGATATATCCCATAAACTGAACACGTCCGATTTCACCATAGGCTTTTCCCATCACCAGTTCTAATTTATCTCTGGATATATGGGTTTGTTCATGGACTTTTTCAATTCCAAGAGCCTGCAAATCTTCGAACGTGTTACATTGTTTCATCTCATTCTCTCCATTAAAATTGCGCCGGCAACACCGACATTCAAAGAATCAAAATCATGTGCCATAGGGATGGAAACTCCGACGTCAAGGCTTTTTTGAACCCGACCGCTTAAGCCCTCGCCTTCATTTCCAAGTACCAATGCACGTTTAGCGGCGAATGAAGCTTCACGGATATCCTGTCCATCCATCACCGCACCGTAAATTTTATATCCGGACTGTTTCAATTCATGCAATACATCATGTATATTATGAATAATCACTAACGGCATATCGAGTGCCGCACCGCTGCTGGTACGGATCATCGGTTCCAAATTGGGCTCTTTTATACCGCTGATAACGATCGCATCAACTCCCAATGCGTACGCACTGCGGATCAGTGAGCCGATATTTCCCATATCGGTAATCGAACTGAGAATAACGATGAAATCGCATTTTTTGAGAAACGGGGAAGCGTAGGGAACAATCTGTGAAATCTCAGCGATAAACCCCTGATGATTTCCCCCTTTTACCATTGCTTGTGCCGCTTTTTCCGGGATTCGCTTAATCTCAAATCCCATTTTCATCAAATGCGAATACTCTTTTTTGTCAATCTCTTTTGCCAGATAAAGGGTCTTTATACGATCCTTGTGACGTTCAATTGCATAATAAACTGGTTGTTTTCCATAAATAATCATAAAGTATTATATCCTAAGATTTCATGAGGCGCGTATAGCACTCTTTGGGATTTTCTCCCGTAATTTTAGCAATCAGTTTGGAAGCCGCTTTTTTAGGGATGTCGAGGGCTAAAATATCCTGCTCGCTCAGCGATGTGCTTTTCCCCTCCGAAGCTTCGATCACCACAACCCATTCTCCTCGGATCTCTTGATCCATTTGAGTCATCAACTCCGAAGCGATGCCCCGATAAAACCGCTGGTACCGTTTGGTGAGCTCTTTGGCCAAAAAGACCTGGCGCGTCGGTGCCGCGATCGCGATTTCCCCCAAAAGCTTCTCCAACCGCGTCGGCGCTTCGTACAATACCGTCGTATATCCGTTGAACAATGCCTCTTGCAATGCAGCGGATCGATCATTCCCTTTGTGCGGTAAAAAACCGAAAAAGAGCATTTTCGTATTCACAAATCCACTCGCGACAAAAGCCGTTAATACGGCATTTGCCCCCGGAAGCACATCGTAAGCGATCCCATGATCAATACAATAAGAGATGAGCATCTGCCCCGGATCGCTGATCCCAGGCATCCCGGCATCACTGACATAAACAACGTTCTGATTAAAAAATTCAGGGGTTAGTTTGGAGATAAATTCAGCTTCGTTATGTGAATGAAGACTAAAAAATTGGGGCTCTGTTGTCGTTAGGTTATGGCGCTCTTTTAGCAAATGGATCAGTTTTTTGGTAACACGGGTGTCTTCGCAAAGGATAGTATCGGCTGTGGATAAAATCTCAAGAGAACGGAGTGAAATATCAGAAATGTTACCGATAGGAGTGGGGACGAGGCTTAGCATAAGAGTGCTCGGTTTCTGCCCCCAAAGAGGCAAAGGGTTTAATTACGAATTTAATGCGTAACGTTTTTTGAATTTATCGATACGTCCTGCAGTATCTACTTGACGCTCAGAACCGGTGAAGAATGGGTGACATGCACTGCAGATATCAACACGGATTGATTCTTTTGTACTTGTTGTAGTAAATGAGTTACCGCATGCGCAGCTTGCTGTACATTCAACAACGTTAGGGTGAAGATCTTTTTTCATAGGTTTACCTTGTGATCGACGGCGTTGTACGTCGGTCTGTATAGTTTTATATCCGTACGGGGGCGGATAATTGGAGGCGCATTATAACAAAAATTTTCTTTTTTTACAATAACCGTCCAGCTATCGCTACCGCTGCCGTTTCGGAACGCAAAATCATCGGTAAGGGAAAGAGGCGGACACGGTAGTCGCCAAATAATTTACGCTCGCCCTCATCAAATCCCCCTTCACATCCGATCACAACGGTATCGATTGCTTCAGTGCTCTCAAGCACGTCTCCACCGAAATCGAAAATGACCGATTCTGGGTTATTTTTTAAAAAGGTGCTGAGATTTGGTGCTTCACCAAGTTCAATCAACGACGTGCGACCGCATTGCATTATCGAACTCTCCATAATCCGCGTATAGCGTTCAAAATCGAGCCGAAAATTTTGCTGAGAGCGACGGCAATGGATAAAGGTGATTTTGTATACACCCAGTTCCGTCAGCATCGGCAACGTTTTCTCAATAGTTTTTGGATCTACCAAACACCATCCGATATGAAGTTTTTTTGGACTCTCGCACGGAGCGCTATAATGGCTTTGGAGACTAAAATGGGCATTGCGCCCATCGGTACGCTCAAGCCGGTAGCGATACTCTTCACTCAAACGCTCACGTGAACGAAAAGCAATTAGATCTCCCACCTTATGACGTCGCACTTTAATAAGATATTTGTAATCATCACCGCTGATACTCAGCTCATATTCACCCACATTATCATGCAGCAGAAATTTCATTACTGTACCATCATCCAGATCGTCATCACAAGTAACAAACTCATCTCGATCCCCAAAAACCGAAACGCTTTTTTCTTGTATTCGTCAAAAGCACCCTCTTGAGTGATATCGGTTTTACGTTTAAGCGTTTTGTACCGTTTTGCTTCAAGTACGATCATTACGATAGCAATGACGATCATTGCGATATTTGCCAACGTAAACGAGAGATGCTTTGCCGCCATCATCACTGCACCCGTGAAGAGTATCAGCGCAATAAAAGAGCCCGATATCGGCATCACAATACGCATCCGTTTGGCATAGCGAACCACATGATGAGAGAGTGCCAACATCATGATGTTGAACACCACAACTCCCATCAATACAATAACTCCAAAATAGTGGATATTCAATCCGGTTTTATACATAGCTTCCATAAAGGGGATTTTACCTTAAATTGCCTATAATCACTCATTAAATGATTCCTCTCAATCAAGAGGAAATGAGACTAAGGAACCATCATGGCTATCAACGTAGAAGAGGCATTGAAACTCGTTTATACCTTTGCGTCACCCACACAAAGCGAAATCGTACCGATTGAAAACGCTATCCATCGCGTCCTATGTGAAGCACTCACCGCACGCCACTCGCTCCCCTCGTTTGACAACTCTGCTATGGACGGATACGCGGTGAGAGTCGAAGATGCCGGTAAAACACTCAAACAATCGTGTGTTATTTTTGCCGGAAACGGCGAAGAGATACGGATGGTAGAGGATCAATGCATCCGCATTATGACGGGAGCAAAGATTCCTCAAGGGTGTGAGGCGATCATCCCTATCGAAGAGGTTGTCGTAAACGGAGATCAGATTACCCTTCCCGCTGCCATAAAAGCTTCACAGCATATCCGTCTCAAAGGGGAGGATATCCAAGCGGGGATGGAACTCTTGATGGAGGGGACCCTCCTTCACGCTCATCATATTTCGCTTCTCGCTTCACAGGGAGTCACCCATATTAAAGTCTACCGTCGCCCTCGAGTCGCCCTTTTTTCCTCTGGAAATGAGCTTAAAATGCATTATGAAACGTTAGGATCGAATCAACTCTACAACACAAATACTCCAACATTCGCCGCACGTGCCCAAGAACTCGGATGCGATGTGATTTTTACCGGAACCGCTTCCGATTCACTCGAATCGATTCAAGAATATATTCGCCGTGCATTAGATGCCGATCTTATCATCACTTCGGGCGGCGTAAGTGTAGGCGATGCCGATTTCACCAAAGAAGCATTTACCTCTTTAGGCTTTGAAAGTGCTTTTGAATCGGTCGATATCAAACCTGGGAAACCAACTACATTTGGCCGTATCGGTACGACACTGATACTTAATCTTCCGGGAAATCCTCTTGCAGCGGCATTGTGCTTTGAACTGTTCGGTCAAAGCGCTATTCTCGCTCTCAGCGGACGTAAGGACAAATACCTCTCTACCATGACTGCATCTATGCGTGAACCGTTTAAAATGAAAAAAGGGAGACGTTCTCTGATTCCGGGATGGTATGATGGTGCAACGTTCTCACCGTGCGAAAAATTCGGTCCTGGAATGGTATTACCCCTCTCCTTGGCCAATGCGATCATGATGGTCGATGCGTCGGTGGAAGGGTTTGAAGCGGGAAGCAGTGTCAAAATTATCCCGACACGCTGGTGTATGAGTTCAGAGCAACAAAATGCTCTGATCACCTACTAAATCGTTTTGGGATTGATAAAGGGTTCGCCTAAAAGGATTTTATCCCACAGCCGAGGATCGCTCCACCCCTCTCTCACTTCATTGCTAAAATGGATCGATTGGAGTGGAATCGTCCCCATCAGTTCCGAATAGGCATCCTCTTCGAACGCTTGAGCATATCCTGTCTCCGTCTCATGAACAATGATACTGTTGAGTTTCACGCCCCGCTCACCGTTGATGGTTTGCGTCAAAGACAACAACCGATCCAGCATCAAAAACAATACACGGCTGAACTGTTCGCATGAGGGAGAAACGGGAAGCAAAACCCATCGGTTTGAATGCGCTTTCATCGCTTCGATATAGTTTTGATCATCGCCGTCCCAGATAGCGACTCCGTGATCAAAACTGTCGATCAGCTCTTTCATCCCCTGCTTCATTAACCCAAAATCGTACACCATTTGACCGTGATCGAGATATTTGGATTCAAACAGCACTTCGACTTTATACGAGTGACCGTGAATCGATGCACGACATCGCTGGGTAGAACAGCCGCGGACGACGTGAGCGTTTTCGAATTTAAAAAGTTTACGGATAATCATGAAAAACCTTCAAAACTTGAAGTCACACATTGTAACTTCAAAAACTAGTCGTATTATACACCGTGGTTCTGATCCCAGATGCGAATGTGCAGACGATCAGAGTAAATAAATCCGCGACGTTTGCACAACTCGATGACCGCTTCACAATTTGCCTCAATATGGGCTTTGTCACCGCCGAGCGGCATACAATACACTGGGGTAAACGGAGCAGTTGCGATGATTGCATCGATTTCCTCTTCCATTCGAGCACTCAGAGATGGTTCATCCACACTGAATTTAAAAAACGACTCTTTTGCATTGGCAATAATATCCGTATACGCTTCACTCTTAATCCGACGGTTTTCAGGCTCTCCACTGTTGGAGAGTTTGACTGAGAGGGCATACGTCGCTTCGCGGTAAAACGGAAATCGCTCAAAGTCGGGAGCAATCGTCGCATTGGTTTCAAATGTAATCCGATGCCCCTGCGAGATTAGATAATCGATAAACTCCACAAATATAGGCTCATTGGCATAAATCAGCGGTTCACCCCCCGTGAGGACGACATCCACATGCGGAGGTAGCTTGTAGCCGTTCATGATCCAAATCAACGTTTGAAGTTCTTCGACCTCCATCCACAGATCACCGAATCCTTTGCGATCGACAGCATAGACCGTATCGCATCCGATAATCTCACGCCCATCGGGAGTGATCTCGGTACATCCAAACCCTTCGCATTTGAGGTTGCATCCCCCGAAACGAAAAAAGAGTGAGGGGGTACCCACGTATTTCCCCTCACCTTGCACGGAGTAAAAATGTTCAACCAAATAGAGCATCTTCACCCTCCTGTTTCATAAAATGCGCGATTGGATGCTTCAGTATCCCCTTCACTCCAGCGGTTTTTCTCCGGCTTGGTTCGAACTACCTCTTTGAGTACCAACGCCGCCTCTTTGATATCTCCACGGCGTACCGCATCACGTATCGACATCGCCTCATCAAAATACAAACACGGGATCAGGTTCCCCTCTGCGGTGAGACGGATACGATTGCATTTGGTGCAAAAATCATCTTTATGCGGTTCGATAATCCCAAACTCATATCCATCCGGCAATTTGTAATAATGTGATGGAGAGTGCCCATCAAACCCTTCGTCATCGTAACTGTAGCGACTGCCGATGATACTCAGCAATTCGGAACTTTGCATCCCTTTGATATCGACCTCGGCATGAACATTTTCCATGTATTCGATAAAACGGATCGTCATTCCCCGTGCTTTGCAGTACTCCAAAACATCCAAGATTTCCGAATCATTGACCCCTTTCATCGGCACCATGTTTACCTTGACCTTAAATCCAACACGCAGTGCTTCTTCAATCCCCGCAAGCACATGACTCAACACATCTTTTTTGGCGATCTTCTCAGCCACTTCTGGGATCAAAGTGTCAATGGACACATTGAGTCGACGCAAGCCGGCATCATAAAGTTTTTGCGCTGATCCTGCCAATAAAAATGCGTTCGTCGTCATTGCCAAATCGATATCATTTTTATAGTCGTATATCATACGAATGAAGGTATCGAGATTTTCGCGAAGAAGCGGTTCTCCACCGGTAATACGGATTTTTTTGACCCCTTCATCAATCGAGACTTTGATGAACTCAAACAGCTCTTCAAAACTAAGCAGGTTCTCTTTTGGTACCCATGAAAAGGGTTTTTCAGGCATACAGTATTGACATCGAAAATTGCACCGCTCCGTCACCGAAACCCGCAAATAATCAACTGTACGTCCATAACTATCTATTAACACAATGATCCTTGAATAGGAAAGTGTTGGGATGGTATCTAAAAGTTGTTTGTAGTTTTATTTATTGAGAGAATTAGAGAAGCAAACCCCCCAGAGGGGGTAGGAAAACTTACCAGCCGCGTACTACTGCGTGACATGCAGTACATGCATTCACGATTTCAGAATACGATTGGTGTGCTTTTGAGAATTGTTTTTTGTCCAACGCTTTTAACAAGTCGTTTGACGCGCTATCAATACGTTTAGCCGCATTGAAAGCGATATTTCCCATATGTTGTTTATCTTTTGGAAGATATTTTTTGGTGTTTTCCATATTGTGGAAAAGAGCATCCGCTTTTTGGATATCTGCAACACCTGTTTTAATCAAATCAGGAGTGTTGTACAAAAATCCTTTTTGAACACTGCTCAAACCATTTTCCATTTGGCTCATATTTTTTACCAAAGTATCGTCTGCCATTACACCGGCACTAAGGAGTGCCGATAATGCTAAAATTTTAATCATTTTCATCCATTACCCCTTAGTGAACTTCTGACCAGATTTTGCGTTTCCACAAATATGCCAAGATAGCGAAGATGAACGTGTAAAGAAGAACCCATACACCCAATGATTCGCGCTCAGCTTTTTTAGAGTCACCAATCTCTTCCATGTACGCAATAACTTCTTCTTGTGCTTTTTCGCTCAAACCAACACGTGGCATTGAAGTCCCTTTAAGCAATAGCTGAGGGTCATTGATAAAGCTGTGAAGATAGTGTTCACCACGACTTTTGATGTATTGTGACAAATCAGGAGGCGTTGCACCCATATACGTTTTAATCGTATCTACCGGAGTAGCTGCTTCGATACCTGCGTATTTCATACTGTGACAACGTCCACATGCCGCTTCGAAAGTTGCTTTGTGTGCGTCTTTTCCTTCAGCTACTTTTGGAGCAATCGATTGCAAATACGCTACAACGTCCATGATCTCTTGTGGAGTCATCCAGTTGTACGACGGCATCGGGAATGCTTTACCGCTTTCCGGAGAATATTTGTGTTGCAAGTGCATTGCGCTTACAGGATCAAAAATAAAATTTGCCAAATAGTTTTTGTCATAAATACGACCTGCTTGGCTCAAATCCGGTGGAACAACACCGTAACTTGCTGCGGCATCCGCGTTTGGCATAACCGCTGGGTGACCCGCTTTTTCAATCGCGTGACATGCGATACAGTTTGCTTCTACAAGCACTTTACCGTTTTCAACGTTACCGGCAAGTTTTGTATCAACATTTTTTAGATCTTTAAACGAGAAGTCAGCCGGAGCCACTTCAGGATGCATTACGCTGTGAGCATACGGCTCAATTCCGTAGTAGGTAATGCCGACAAGAGCCATAATAACGGCTAAGATTTTAAACTCTTTCATTATTTACCCTCCACTTTTTTCGCTTCTGCTTTAGTGATAAACGGCAAAGCAATGAACAACACTAGGAAAACAAGTGATGCCCAAAAACCAACCCATGCATTTGGACCGGTTGGAGGCAATTTACCAAACTCTGTCAATACCATCAAGTCTGCCATCATCAACCAGAACCAATATTTGAAATACGGGCGTTGATTTGCAGGTTTAACCATTGGCGAACGATCCAACCATGGCAACAATACGAAAATGATGTTAGCAAAACCAAACGCCATTAAACCAAGATCTTTACCAGAGATACCTGCGATTTCGAAGAACCAACCACGCAATACTTCATAAGACCACAAGAAATACCACTCAGGGTAAATGTGTGCCGGAGTTTTAAGCCCGTCTGCTTTATCAAAGTTGATCGGATCCATTGCAAAACTGTAATGGAAGAAAACCAAATAGAAAAAGAACAACATAAAGAAACCGAGAACAAAGAAATCTTTTGACAAGAATACTGGCCAGAAAGGGACAACTTTAGACTCTTTTTTGTTTCCAGCAAGATATTTTTCCGCTTCTTCATCGAAATCGAAAAACTCACCATCTTCGTTGTTAACGTGTGGAAAACGGAGGGAATAAAAGTGGAATACGATCGCACCCAAAATTGCCAACGGAATCAATAATACGTGAAGCATAAAGAAACGGGTCAATGTAGAATCTGCAACATAGAAGTTACCGCGAATCCAAACAACCAGTTCATCACCGATTACCGGAATACCACCGAAAATCTCCGTAATAACGTACGCCGCCCAGTATGACATTTGTCCCCATGGAAGCATATATCCGCTAAACCCTTCCGCTGAAAAAAGGACGAAAAGAAGCATACCTGAGATCCAGATCATTTCACGACCTTTTTTGTATGAGCCGTAATAGATACCAGTAAACATGTGGATATAGATCACCAAGAAAACAACCGAAGCACCCACCGCGTGAATGTGTCGGAACAACCAACCGTACGCCACTTCTTGCATGATAGTGTAGTTAACACTGTCAAACGCCATCGCAGCATCCGGTTTGTAATACATCAATAAGAAAATCCCTGAAACTAACAAGAATGTAAACAATACGGTCAACAAAACACCCATTGCCCACAAGAAGTTGATATTTTTAGGAATCCAATATTCGGTCATCATCACTTTTGCAAAGTTGACTACACCTAAACGCTGGTCAAACCACTCGAGCATCGAGTCTGCTTTTTTAAATTCTGCCATCTCGCTCCCCTTACGCTTTCGCCGTCATTTTTTTGTATTCAGGACCTTCTTCACCAAGAACGAGTGTTACACCGTCGAGTTTGAAAGGAGGAATATCAAGAGGACGAGGTGGTGGTCCAAATGTTTGTTTACCATCAGCAGAGTACTCACCGCCGTGACATGCACATTTAAACAATTTTTTATCGCCTTCATATCCAGGGATACAGCCAAGGTGTGTACAAAGACCGATCATAACGGAGAAGTAGTTTTCACCGATTTTGACACTGCGGCCATCTGTCGGTTTCATATCAGCCGTGTATTTTAGGATAAACACCGGTTTACCACGCCATACAACGACTTCTAATTTGTTGGCTTCCAAGCCTGATACGTCAACGGTTGTAAAACCGGCAGACATAACACTCGGAAGCGGATCCCATGTTTTCTTCATCGCGATGAGCGAGGCAATTCCCCCGACCGCTGCGACGGCACCAAAAGCTTTACCAATAAAGCCTCTTCTGCTTTCATCCATCATAGTCATCTCACTTAATTTGGAAATTTAACTCCCCATAATAAGTTAAAAAGGTTTAAGTTTCTATAAATTGAAAGTTTTTCTTATGAAATCGATTACTTTCATGTTACTTTTTTGTATTTCGTGATAATTATGTGATTTAGCTTCAGCAACCCCTTGTACAAGCGTTTCAGAGGAAAAATTTTCTACAATAGGGATCGATAAATTTCTAAAAAACGGGATGAAATCTTTGCTGTAATCGGGGCGTTGAAGATAGATCGGTTTCCCACCAGCGGCTAAGTTTTGGAGGACTGCTTGAGGCGAAGATGTAATTAATACATTACTTTTACGAATAATATTTTCGTATTCTTCAGCGTCATGAATGGCTGTAAAACTCTCACTTAATTTTTTTTCATACCCTAAAAAGTGGTAAAACCCCATCAGCAATTCTGCATTGAGAGATTTAAAAATATGTTTGTTTTTTTCCAAATCTTTTTCATAATCATCATCACCGAAAAAAAGTGTTAACGGAATCGTTTTGGGGATTGGATCGAAATAGTGTTCACCGATAACAACACCCTTACAAATTCCCTCGCCTTCCAAATACGGTGAAATCAAAAATTCATTTTCATGCTTTGATTCCTCTGGATCATCACTGATTCGGATAAACGTTGAAAAAAACTTCGTCATATCATCCAATAAAATCGGATTGGCTTCCGCAGAATCAAAAATCATTTTATCGCCGTGTTCAGCAATTTGTGGAATATTGCGGACAACGTCGACCCCAACAGAACGCTTGATTCCAAACTCTTTTGCCTCGGCAGCGATTCGAAAATCAGAACACAACAACGTGATATCAATCTCTTTTTGAAGCTCTTTGACAATAGCAACTGCTCGATGAAACCGATCCAATCCGATACGGTGACCCGTATGGACATAATAAAAATAACGCATAATAGAGTTTCCTTTAGTTTTTACGTTGCGCCATTTTGATATAAATGTGCAAAATATCGAGTGCAGCGGGGGTCATACCCGAAATCTGCGATGCCGCCTGCAATGTTGGCGGATTAAACGTGTAAAGTTTGTCCACAATCTCATTGGAAAGCCCTGAAACGGAACGGAAATCAAACCCTTCCGGGATCGCGATGTGGAGCATCTTGTTCATCCGCTCAATATCATCACTTTGTTTCTCAACGTAACGTGCATATTTGGCTTCGATCAAAATCTGCTCTTGGATATAGGGATCAAGTTCTCCAAAACTTGGGATAAGAGTGATCAATTTTGACAAATCAAAACTTTTACGTGATACGAGCTGCATCGCAGTGAGTTTATCGCTGATGTGTTCTTCCTCGATCGAGGCTAAAAAGGCCAAGAACTCTTTGTTCGGTGTGTAGATCGTCTCTTCAAGAAGCTTCAGCCCTTCTGCAATTTGAGTCCGTTTTGTCTCGATCCGCTCCATCTGCTCATCACTGATCAGTCCAAGTGCATGACCGTATTTTCCAAGACGCAAATCGGCCGTCTCTTCACGAAGAAGGAGCCGATACTCGGCGCGGGAAGTGAACATACGGTAAGGCTCTTTTGTCCCTTTGGTCACCAGATCATCAATCAATACTCCGATATAAGCCTCATCACGACGTAAAACCAGCGGCTCTTTGCCTTGCAATGACAATGCCGCATTAATACCTGCCATCATCCCCTGAGCCGCCGCCTCTTCGTATCCCGTGGTACCGTTGAGCTGTCCTGCACAATAAAGATTTTTGACTTTTTTTGTCTCCAATGTGTGTTTGAGCTCCGTCGGATCGACGTAATCGTATTCGATCGCATAGCCGTAACGGACGATTTTCGCGTTCTCCATCCCTTGTACCGAATGGATCATGGCACGTTGTACATCCGGCGGGAGCGAAGTGGACATACCGTTGATGTAACACTCGGTATTCTCTGCCGTCTGCGGTTCGATAAAGAGGTGGTGACGCTCTTTGTCACGAAAACGGTTGATTTTATCCTCGATACTCGGACAATAGCGTGGCCCAACTCCCTCGATTTGTCCCGTAAACAACGGTGCGCGGTGAAAGTTCCCTTCAATCAAATTGTGGGTCTCTTCGTTCGTATAAGCGATATAACAGGGAAGCTGTTTTTTGGTACGGGCAAACTCATCCCTATCGGTACGGAAACTAAACGGTGCAGGTAGTTCATCCCCGTCTTGAATCTCCATGACGCTAAAGTCAATCGATGAGCTATCGATACGCGGACAGGTTCCTGTTTTGAGCCGTCCGACATTGAGTCCCGCTTCGCGTAGTGAATCGGTCAGGCCTTTGGCGGGAAACTCACCAAAACGTCCCGCTTCTTGGGTAATCTCTCCGATATGGACAACCCCGTTGAGAAATGTTCCCGTCGTTAAAATCACTCTTTTAGCCCGATATTCGTTGAGCAAGTGGGTACGTACACCAACCACTGTAGCATCTTCAATGATGAGAGATGTCACGGTTTCTTGGATCAGCGACATATTGGGAGTCGTGAGGATCGTATTTCGTGCAAGCACACGGTAGCGATCCATATCGATTTGTGCACGGCTACCTCGAACGGCCGGTCCTTTGGTGATATTGAGAATACGAAACTGTATTCCCGCGGAGTCGGTCAACAATCCCATTTCACCGCCGAGCGCGTCAAGTTCACGGACCAAATGCCCTTTTGCCAAACCGCCGACGGCAGGGTTACAGCTCGTCGCCCCCACCTGCTCGGCTAAAATAGAGACCATCAAGGTATTGTGCCCCATACGGGCAGAAGCGAGTGCGGCTTCGATTCCGGCGTGTCCTCCGCCGACGACAATTACATCATATTCCATAGTTTTATACTTCTTTATATCATTCTTTAGGTGTAATTATAGCTTCTCATGTTGAAACCTATAAAAAGAGAAAGGAAAAATACTCTACAATTAAGCAAAACTTTTGATGAGTAGTGATTGCCATGAATAACGACAAAACCCTTACATTGGAAGAGATGCTGAAAAATTACAGCCCTGAGCCTTTGGAATACGATCCTGAAATTGATGGTGGCAGTGAGCACCTGATTCGAGAAGATCTCCTCAAAAAGAAAGAGGAACTCAAAGACGTTGTAACCAAACTTAAAGAAAAACAGCGTGAGATGAGAAAAGTGCGTCGTTAAGGCCGCCTCGCTATAATCACCAAAAACAAAACCGAGGTACTTGAATGCTTCAAAATGCATTTGACGCTTTTAACAACAGGGAATATGCAAAAGCCCTTGAACTATTTGAAACACTTGCGCTCCAAAACAACCCTACCGCACTCTCTTCGCTGGGGTATATGCATCAAAAAGGTCTTGGGGTAGAGCCCTCATCTGAACGTGCGTTTCATCTCTATACGCAAGCTGCAGAGTTAAACGAACCCGCCGCCCTTTATAATCTCGCACTCATGTATGCCGATGGCGTCGTAGCGCCTCATGATCAGTTCAAATCGTACGAGTTGATGCTCCGTGCGGCGGTTCTCGAATTTCCTCAGGCACAGTTTGAAACGGCTCTGGCACTGGAACGAGGTCTTGGATGTGTACAAAATTTCTCTGAAGCGGCATTCTGGTACGAAGAAGCAGCAAAACGGGGTAATGCAAACGCGTTTAATAACCTCGGTGTTCTCTACAAAGAGGGACACGGGGTTCTGCAAGACTATCCTAGAGCTTTTATCTGCTTCTCACGTGCGGCAAATGCCAATCTCGCCGAAGGGCAATACAATCTCGGACTGATGTACGATCAGGGACTGGGGTGTGAGATGAATAACGATACGGCGCTGGAGTGGTGCCGAAAAGCCGCCTATAACGGCCACGAAAAAGCCAAAGGAATTATCAGGACTTTGCAAGAAGAGGGTAAAATTGTATTTTAACAAAGGGGAACTATGTTTACAGGATTAATTCGGGAGATGGCAAAGGTGAAAAGCTTTGGAAGGAATCGATTATCCCTCAAAGCCGCACATAAACCTTCACTCGGCGATTCCATTGCCATCAACGGTACCTGTCTCTCGGTTGTGAGCATCGAATCCGATGGATTCAGCGTCGAACTTTCTCCCGAAACCCTAAAACATATTGCTACAGAAAAACTAAATGGCTTTGTGCACATCGAACCCGCGATGATGATGGGAGATCGTTTTGAAGGGCATATCGTCCAAGGGCATATCGATACAATCGGCACTGTACGCTCTATCACCGATAACGGTAACAGTTATGACGTTGTCGTTGATATCGATCCCGAGTTTATCCCCCTCATCCCCCCAAAAGGGTCTATTACCATTGATGGAGTAAGCCTCACGGTCAATGATGTCTATGATGATGCTTTCCGTCTCACCATCATCCCGATCACCATGCGTGAAACCCTCTTCGGTACTTATAAAAAAGGGACGCGGGTCAATATCGAAACCGACGTATTTGCCCGCTATATACGCCATATTCTAGGAAGCACCGCAAAATCGAAAAAAATCGGCTGGGAAGAGATTGAACGAATTCAATCGCTATACTAACAATCTCTTTCCCCGCCAAAAATACACCGACCGTTTTTAATCAATTTACGAATCAGAAAAAATAGCGCAATAGCAGCAATCACTCCGCTTCCAATCGCTTGAACCATGAGCGCTTTGGTATAAAAAACATAAGTTGCAATTACAAATAAAACAGTTAGAATAAAACACATTGTTCCCTCCGGAGAGATTATGAAAATTGAATCGATTATGATGATTGCGTTTATCGGCGGACTTGGACTCGCCGTTTGGAAGTTATACTATTTTTTCCCTACAAAGCGGCTTGCCGATGATGATACCACTCCTGAGTCAGTCGAACTCTTAGAGCGGATAATGATCGAATCGTACCACGAGGGGATCAGCCATTCCGAACTCTACACAGCGATGCAAGCTCATAGCGATTTTGATCCCGAACACTTCTGGCGTTTTAACGAAAACCGTCTCCGCCACCTCATCGAACACTACCGATTTAAAAATCCTGATTTTCGTCTCTAAGGCTTTGGGCATTAGGATTACATTTTATCTTATGTTCCATATCGACTTTCTCATACCTCTCCAAAATGCGTCGTGATGCTATCGTTGCATTCCGATACCTCTCGCCTGAATTGAGATAGACATTAAAACCGTTTTCATAGAGAGCCAGTCGTGTGGAGAGTGCTGTCGAATAGGTCGTAACTATGCCATCCTCCCCAATCAGTCGTGCGATATCGGCAAAATATTCACGGGTCCAGAGGATCGGGTTTGTTTGGGGACTAAAAGCATCCTGATAACACACATCCCATTCCCCCTCCAACGCTCTCATCGCAACACGCGCATCGATAATATCGACCGTAATTTGCGTCCGCTCGTCCTCATATCCGCCAAGAGTAGCAATGTCAGTAATGATATTTCGGTAGGGCTCAAAGATCTCGGGATAGGGGAAATCGACAAGGGAAGCAACCAGTTCACCGTCCAGTTCCGGAGAATAGATCTCTAAGGTCGTATCCGGATAATAGGTATCGCGCCAATAGAGGCTAAGAAGTGTATTAAATCCCAAACCGAAACAGATATCTATAAGTCGAAGATGATCTTTTTTGGCATGGATCTCAAAAGCGGGTTCGATGTGTTTTTTGAGCGATTCGTTCAGCGCACCGTCTTTAGTCGAATGATAATGCTCGTCATATTGAGGAGAATACGCCGTATAACTTCCATCATCGCTTTGAACCCATCTCTTCATAATCCTTTACCCCACATGTGCATCTTCTTTCCGATAACTACCTCATACCCATCGATCAGGTCGGTGATCGCGTTAATCGCCCGAAATTCCGCTTCATCGAGTAGTGATTCGATCTCAGCAATACCCATAGAACCGTTTTTTTGAACAATAATAATTTCACAAGCGTTGAGCAAACTCCGATAAATCAACTCCAAAAATTTCTGTGGAGATTCATGCAAGTGCAATACATCCTGTACGATCACGGCGGCGTAATCACGGGGAACCCCTCCGGCAGGAGAGCGGTAATCTTTAATCGTGAAGGTTTTATGAAATGATGGATGTATTAGGGGGAGGTGTTCTCCCGGAAAGAATGAAAAATCAACCACTCCTTCATAAGGAGCAAAAAAATCTCCCAACTCCTCAGACAAAGAGTCACAATGACTCGTTGCCACCATAATTTTGGTATGGGGGGTGGGATGGAGAAGCGAGGTAATCATAATGACAAATCGTGCAACTCACGGAAAAGATAGGCTTCAACAATATCATCGATTGTTTTTTGAAAATGGGCAACCAATACCATCATCTGCTGATCGAGAAACTCCATAACAGGTTCATAGTTATTCGTCACGATAACAGCGTCGCACAATGTTTCTATTTCGGAACGACACTGATAAAAATTGATCTCGATGACACGCCCCTCTTCGATCTCTACCGTCGCCCAATAGCTTGCGGATAAAATACCGGTAAGTTCAGATTCCTGAGTATCGTCACCATCCATTGGCAACAAAAGGAGCATTATTTTTCTACCTTCGAAAGGTCAAGGGATAATGCTTCGTTATCCATGATATCGATATCACGGCGAAGTACTTCGGTCGCGATCGCTTTGGCATCTTCCAAAGAGTGCATGGTGTAGGTACCGCATTGATAGACGTTGAGTTCAGGAATATCGTCTTGGCACTTGACTTCCAAAATATCTTTCATCGACGCTTCCCACGCATCGGCAACTGTCTCTTCGCTCGGGGTACCAATCACCGACATATAAAATCCGGTTCGGCATCCCATCGGAGAGATATCGATAATCTCGGTACTCTCTGAGTTGAGATGATCCCTCATAAATCCGGCAAACAAATGCTCCAACGTATGAATCCCCTCAGGAGAGAGGGTCTTTTCATTCGGTTTGACAAAACGTAAATCAAATACCGTGATATCGTCCCCTTTTGGGGTCTTCATCCCTTTTGCACGGCGAACGGCAGGAGCGGGCATAATGGTGTGATCGACACAAAAACTGTCAAGTAATGGCATGAAAATCCTTAATTTTTTATCTTTAATGGGAGCAATATTAGCATATTTTATCCCTCATCGCTATAATTTGACCATTAATAGAAGGATCTAACATTATGACAAGCCTCTTTGAGCCTCAAACAGCCGCTCAGTATGAAAACGACCCGCTGGGGATGAGAGTTTACACCTCTCAACTCTTGGGTCAAAGTAAAGAACTCGTTCTCCACGGCGGCGGAAATACCTCGGTGAAAATCGGTAACACCCTCTATGTCAAAGGGTCCGGTTGGAATCTGGATACAATCGAAAAGCCTGGATTTTCTCCGGTAAACCTTGATGTCCTTTTGGAGATGGCAACACGAGAAAGCCTCAGCGATACACAGATGGTCGCCGAACAGCGTGCCGCAATGAGTGATCAAAGCTTTCCTAATCCCTCGATCGAAGCGATCTTGCACGCTATTATCCCCTATGCTTACGTCGATCATACCCATGCCGATGCGGTTGTCACTCTCACCAATACGCCCAACGGTAAAGAATTAGTACAAAAGCTTTATGGGGAGCATATGCTCATCATCGATTACGTGATGCCCGGATTTGAACTGGCAAAACATATCTACGAAATTACCCGAAACATCGACTGGAATACCCTATCAGGGATGATTCTCATGCATCACGGCGTTTTTACGTTTGATGACAATGCACAGCGTGCCTATGAGAAGATGATCGACATCGTCACCATCGCCGAAGCGTATCTTGCAGAGAACGTCACCCTTGCCTGTGGTGATTGTGAAGGAAAGGGTGACAAAACGATTGCCGAAGCAGTGGGAGCTGAAGCGGCAAAACTGCGCGGAAGTGAGCTGTTTCCCCTACTCATCGACTCACCTCGCGCGCAACTCTTTAGTATCCTACCCAATCTCGACACTCTGGTAAAAAGAGGAGGTTTAACTCCTGAGCATGTCATCCGGATCAAACCTTTTCCCGCCATAATTGATAGCGATATTGCAAAAGGGATAGAATTGTTTGCACAGGAATACAAAGCCTATTTTGACGCCAACGCCTCCGTAGAGCACATCTGTCTGGATCTTGCCCCTCGCTACGCGGTAATCAAAGGGCTCGGAATCGTAGTTCTTGGAAAAGACGAAAAAGAGTCGCGTATCATCGGTGAAATTGTCAAACATACCATCACCGCTATCCTCTCGGCTGAACAGCTCGGAGGGTGGGGATCACTCACCCTGTCTCAAATGTTCGAGATGGAGTACTGGGAACTTGAACAAGCTAAATTAAAGAAATAAGGAAAAAATATGAAAATTACAAAAAAAGTGACCTTTATCGCCAAAGAAGAGCACATCGCAACGGTCAAAAAATTATTAGAGGATATGGTAGCCCCTTCACTAAAAGAGCCTGGATGTTTGTTTTACTACATCTTCCAATCCCAAAACAATCCGCGTAAATTCTTTGCAGTTGAGTCATGGGCGGATGAGGAGTCTTTGGAGGGGCACAAGCACACGGAACATTATGCGTACTACAAATCACACTATGAGCCGTTTGTAGACGATAAATACACCGAAGAGCTTGATTTACTCGATGAAAAAGCTTACGGGTTCTAAATCCCCGGAGCCTTCCACATAGGCTCTAAAATACCTTCTTTGACCAGTTCCATCTGTTTGGAGTAGATCTTAAACCATCTCTCTTTGATCTCGCCATATTGTGCGTGATTCGCCATGCTTGGCTCATAAATACGCTCGATTTTTACGATTTCATTTCCGGCTTCTTCAAAGCTTTTATAAATTCCAGAACCGATTCCGCACGCCATTGCCACACCCAATGCCGTAGCTTCTTTGACAACAGGAACTTTGACTTCAATCCCTGTAACATCGGCTAAAATCTGCGACCATAGCGCTCCATTCGATGCACCGCTTGCAAACGTGATGGAAGTGGGTGCAATACCGCTAAAGGCTTTGATATTCTCCAAATTGATCGCACTGACGATACAGGCATTCTCTTCGAGAGAGCGAAACATCGATGCAACGTTGTATTTTGACTCATCGAGTCCCAACCCGATAAACGATGGAGAGGCATGTATCCACTCCCCATAGTTCATTCGGTCACTGAATATCGGTGTAACACCATACGATCCCACTGGAATTGACGCTGCTATAGTTTCTAGTTCACTGTAGCTTTTACCGCATCCAAACGTATTGCGAAACCACCGCATCACGAGTCCGGAAAAAAAGGTGATCCCCTCAGCCTGAGACATTCCGCGTACGACATGCGGATTCACCCGAAGCAGCATTGCATCGGAAAGCATCCCATTAGAAGGTATATTGACCACCTGCTGCCAAAAACTCCCTCCTAGCACGACGGCATCGCCAACGTGTGAAGAACCTAAGCCTGCGGTACCGATCTGGACGTCACCACCCCCCATGACAACGAGTGTTTTTAGACTTAATCCCGTCTCAAGAGAGGCTTGAGTACTCACACTCCCGAGCACGTCCCCGCTCTCTTTGACCGGAACAAATAGATCCTTCAGCCCGCATTGTTCAAATTCACGTGTATTCCACTTTCTCTCTTTAAGACTGAATGCTCCCGCCGTTCCTGCATTCGAAGGCTCAGAAGCCAGCTCTCCGCAAAGTTTGAAAAGTATCCAATCACTGATCATTGTAAAATAGCGTGCTTTTTCGTATAGCGCGGGTCTATTATTTTTCAACCAGAGCAATCGCGGTGCAGCGGAGAGGGCAAACGTTTGTCCGCTTATTGCGTAATTTTCCCTCTCTAGATGGGGATAATTTTTTTTGAGAAAGCTTACCTCTGCACTAGCGCGACTGTCAACATTAGCAACGGCCCAAAGTTCGCGTTTTTGATCGTCATAAACAACGATCCCTTCTCGCATGCTTGAAGCCGATACCGCCACAATATCTTCTGCACTGATTTTCGCTCTGTCGATCGATTCGCGAATGCACTTTTTAGCCAGTTCCCATCCGCGCACATAATCAAATCCCATAGATCCATAAACATCCGTTTCAGCAATATGTTCCCACTCGTATTGTGCAATCGCAATTTGCTTTCCGAGTGTATCAAAGATAATAGATCGAATACTCCCCGTACCCGCATCGATGACGAGAAAATAGCGATTCAACGAAGCTCTTTCATGTTCACAAAAACATTCATCGGGATATGTTGATCCATATCTGATTTGACTTTTTCGATATGTATGTTGCAAATTGAATCTTTAAGTTCTTCAGCCAATTTTTGCAATTCAAGGATACTTTCGCGCTTTGCGATGCCGCGCGCTGAACATCCGGTAGTTCCCGTGTGGTTATAGGTCATACGATACATAGTGTTATCCAAAATTATTATTTTAGACTAAAGAAGCAAAGAGAGTTCCAATCTGAAAAGAAGAAGAGAGTAGAGGGGGAAAGGCAGTGTATTAAACACTTGCCTCTTCACGACGTTGCAAATAATCCCATTGTTTGTCGATACGTGCTTGCCACTCATCGATAAGGTATTCATTTTGTTTGGTAAACAAATGTTTGAAACGCCCTTGTGCACCAAGGTAATCACGTACCGGAATGATGTTTTTCGGACGGTAGGTAATGTTTAGTTTTGTCCCGTCAATGATTTCATACAGTGGGAAAACCAATGAGTCGGTTGCCAAATCAGAGATAGCAATCGTATCTTCCGGAGCAAATTTCCACTCAGTTGTACATGCAGACATTGCATTGATGTATACGGGACCTTCTGCTTCAAACCCTTTTTGGATTTTAGCAACCATATCTTTCCATTTATTCGGAGCAACTTGTGCAACATACGGTGCACCGTGTGCCGCCATGATAGCCATCATGTCTTTTTTGTTACGTTTTTCACCGTAACTGACACGTCCTGCAGGTGTTGTTGTTGCTGATGCACCGATCGGCGTAGATGATGAACGTTGTCCACCGGTATTTGCATACACTTCGTTATCCAAACAAACGTACATCATGTTATGACCACGTTCAAAACATCCCGAAATCCATTGGAAACCGATATCGTATGTCGCACCGTCTCCACCGAATGCAACGAATTTAGGCGTGCGATCCGGTTGTTTTAAACGTCCTTTGGTTTTAAGCGCTTTGTACATTGCTTCAGCACCCGCAACTGCAGATGAACCGTTCTCAAACCCGATGTGAATCCAAGAAGCATCCCATGATGTATACGGATAAACAGCTGTACATACTTCCAAACATCCTGTTGATGCCGCAAGAATCAAATCATCGTTTGTTGCATTCAATACTTCACGAACAATAATTGAGTGAGCACATCCTGGGCAAAGAAGATTTGCCCCTTCAAAACGATCTGCTGATGTCGAGAACTCTTTTAAGTTCTTAATTTTTTTCATTTCTGACACGGTGGCTCCTTAGAAAAAAGAGAGTTTCGGCCCGCGAAGACCGATATATTGTTGCAATGGAGTCGTCGGTTTACCCGCATCCGCATTTGCTTTTAACTCTTTGAAAATTGCAGTCAAATGTGCTTTTGTCAAGTCACGACCACCCAATCCATAGATGTAGTTGGTTAATACCGCTTTTGTATCGGTATTGAACAACGCACCGGAAACTTCATTGTACAATGTACCCATTGCACCGTGCGGGCTAGAACGATCCAACAAACCGACTGCTTTAACATCTTTCAATGCCGCAGCGATTTGCTGCAGAGGCCAAGGACGGAATACACGGATTCCGATAACCCCTGCTTTAATACCGTGCTGTTCGCGCATCTCTACTGCAACTTCACGTGCAGTTTCTACCGATGTACCCATACAAACGACAGCAACTTCCGCATCTTCCATATTGTAGGTTTCAACGATGTTATATTTGCGTCCTGTCAATTTTTCGAAATCAGCAAACGCTGCTTCGATTTTTGGAATAACGATAGTCATCAATGCGTGTTGTTGACGTGCTTTGTGCTCAAAGTGCCAATCTTCTTCAGTTTGTACACCATGTGTTACCGGATGATCAAGATCGAGCATGTCATTCATAGGTTTATATTCGCCTACGAATTTGTATGCTACCTCATCGCTCAACGTTTTTACCCCTTGTGCAGTGTGTGAGGTCATAAATCCGTCTTGGTTAACGATAGCCGGCAAACGAACATCATGATCTTCTGTCACTCTGAAAGCGATGAAGTTCATGTCGTATGCTTCTTGCGGGCAGTATGCATCCAATTGAATCCATCCGCTATCACGTCCCAAATACATATCGGAGTGGTCACCGTTAACGTTAAGCGGTGCACCAAGCGCACGGTTTACAACGTTCAAAACGATCGGTAAACGCATCCCCGATGCAGAATAAAGAGTTTCAACCATCAAAGCGAAACCTTGTGAACTCGTAGCAGTCGCTACACGCCCACCCGCAGCTGCAGCACCGATACAACATGACATTGCACCGTGCTCAGATTCGGTCATAACAAACTCACCGTCAACATAACCGTTAGCCGTGAAATTCGCATAGTTTTCAACGATTGGAGTCGATGGTGTGATCGGATACGCTGCAACAACATCTACTTGCGCTTGACGAAGCGCATGGCTTGCTGCCATATTACCGTCCCAGACCTCGATATCACGTAGTTCCATTGTATCAGCCATTAGTCTTCCTTCACTTCAGCATCAGCTTTTTTCTCTTTTTTTGGCCATTCGGCAAGGGCTGCTTCTTCATCTTTTTGTTCAGGGAACATTAGAAGCGATTTTGGATTGGTCGGACATACTTGGACACAGATCCCGCACCCTTTACAGTGATCGAAATCGATACCGACCATTTTTTTATCCCGTGAAATGATTGACATATCAGGGCAGTAAATCCAGCAAAATTGGCAATCGATACAATACTCTTTGTTGAACAAAGGTTTTTCAATACGCCAGTCTGCTACACTCGCCGTAAACGAGTTTGATTGTGAATAAGGGCGGTTTTCCGGAAGCGTTGTTGCGATATCTTGCGTTGCTCCATCAAACGATCGGAGCATGGCACCGATTTCGAACCCATCCCATCCTTTTTTTTCCATCATGTGCTCCTTATTTCACTTCATCATACGCGCGCTGAATCGCGATCATGTTTGCATCGATAATTTTTTGCGGCAATTTTTTGAGGACACGGATCATGTTCTCTTTGAAAAAATCCATATCGTACATTCCAGAAACTTTCATCAAAGCACCCAACATAGGCGTGTTCGGAATCGCTTTTCCGATCGTCTCTTGGGAAATTTTGATGCAGTCTACCGTGTACACTTTTTTACCGGCAAGTTTCGGTTGTGAAGCGATCAACTCTTCCGTACTCAAATGTGTCGTAATAATGTAAGTTGTATTCTCTTTTTCGTTGGCGGTGATATCTGCCACATAGACCAATGCCGGGTCAATAACCAAAACATAGTCAGGACTCATATATTTTTCGTGGTTTAAGATGACTTTGTCATCAACACGATTGTACGCAGTCATCGCTGCTCCGCGCTTTGCAGATCCGTAAAACGCAAATGCCTGTACATGCTTACCCGTGGTGGATACAACGTCGGCCAAACCTTTTGCACCGGTTACGGCGCCTTGTCCGGCTCGACTATGCCATCGAATCTCTAGCATGAATTCTCCCTCTGACTTAAGTTTAAGTTGAATTTTATCAATACGTGTATTCTATGAAAGTTGCTCTTAAATGTAGCTTTTCACTTTTTGTGAGCTCGAAAATACAAACAAAAGTGTTACTTTCAAACCCGCTCAGCGATGTATTTGACCGCTTCGAGCGCATCATTTTTTATAATGTCAGTTAATGTGAATAATTGTTCTATTTTATCATAACCGCTTGTTACCGCAACACACTCTATTCCTGCCCGTTTTGAGGACTCAATATCCAGACGAGTATCCCCGATCATCCATACCGATGCTATGGCACCGTTCATTTGTTCAATCGCTTTTAAGATAGGTTCAGGATGCGGTTTGGGGTTCTCCACATGTTCTCGTCCAACCAGAACTTCAAAATAGTGCATCAGCCCGAAATGTTCCATCAATTCACGCGAATAAAGCCCCGTTTTTGTCGTCACGATTCCCAGACGGGCGAATGTCGCCGCCTCTTTTACCGCTTCGATAGCATTAGGCAACAATACTGTTTTTTGACACGATATTTCTCGATAATAGCGTTTATACACAGCAACATGCGACTCAATCTGATCACTTTTTACCCCTACTCCTGCAAACATCGTCTCCAAAGTATGACCGATCTGAGAAGTTATCATCGCATCATTAATCGATGTGTCTGTCCCATGCGTTCTTAAAGAGTGGTGAAAACTCTCTAAAATCGCTTCGGTAGAATCGATCAATGTTCCGTCCAAATCAAATAAAATAATTTTCTTCACTTTTTCTCCCAATCAATATAATCTTCCCAAATACCGTTGATCGTCGGTTTTATACCGCTGATATGGCGGCTGTACACATTAATTTGATTCGGTATTACCAAAAACAAATAGGGGTTATCCGACACGATCTCTCGAAAAATCTGTCGCTGCAACGATGCTATTTTCTCCGCATCGGTAGAGTTCTCCATTGTTTCTATCAAGCGATCCGCTTTTTTTGAGTGATATCCTACCAGATTAAATCCACCCGGAACATCGCTCTGACTGTGCCAAAGAGCATACGGATCAGGGGTCAGCGAAAGAGACCATCCCAAAAGTACCGTATCAAATTTTCGGGGAGCCACTACCGTATTCAAAAATGCCTGCCACTCCATCACCCGTAATGTCACTTTTACCCCGACATCGAGCAACTGACGCTGCAATATCTCCGCTGCGTAGGGGCGGATAGCATTGGAGTTGGAGGTCGCAATCTCAAATTCCAGCGGATGGTCGGAATCATATCCTGCTGCTTTGAGAAGTGCTTTTGCTCGAATAAGATTACGTTGCGGAGGTTTCACCTCATCATTGAACCCTTTGCTTCCCGGCAAAAAAGGGCCGGTACAGACATTGCCGTGTTTGAAAAAGAGAATATCAATCAACGCCTGACGGTCAATTGCCAACGATAGCGCTTCGCGCACACGGGGATCTTGGAATTTTTTGAGCCGCAAGTTAAATCCCAAGTAGGTATAACTGTGTGAAGGAAGTTCCAATGTCGCAAATTTTGTATGAAACGAAGGATCGAGTTGACGCTCGTATTGCATCGGATCAAGCCCGTCTACATCGATTTGCCCCGATTTGAGCATCAAAAAACGGGTCATCGGGTCACTGATCACATGAAATACGATTCGATCGATCTTCGCTCTGTGTTCAAAATAATTCGGATTTGCTTCTAGGACAATCTGCTTGGAAAACTCCAATGTTTTGAGGGTATAGGGTCCCGTACCGATGGGGCGAGTATTAAATTTAGACCCCATAATATCCTTCTCGCTTTTGAGGATATGTTCAGGAACAATCCCCATCATCCAGACTTCGAGCGCTTTGAAATAAGGCTTTTCATACACGACACGCAACGTATAGGGATCAATGACGATGACATTTTTGATCACTCGAAAATCTGAGGCATAGGGGGTAATCGTTTGGGGAGATTTGATCAAATTGTAGGTAAAGAGAACATCACGTGCGCTAAACGCCCTTCCATCATGCCATTTGACTCCGCGGCGAAGTTTGAACTCGATCACTGTCGGTGTCACAAAACGGTATGACTCGGCCAAATCTCCGATAATTTTTTGTCCGGTTTTATCGTATTTCACCAATGAATTGAACAAAAAACCCGCGATTGAAGAGCTTGCCGAATCGGTAGCGATAAGGGGATTGAGACGTGCCGGATTGGAGGAGGCACTCAAATGAAGGGTCGAAGCGATCAGCCACGTACTGAGTAAAAGGAGAAGTAATAGTTTCAATCGTAACCCGTTTTTTTGGTACGATTATACCATTTTGAGCTGTTTTCTCCTCTTCTGAGCGCGTTCAATCAGATAGACGATCAAAGAGATAATAAACCATGCCATCACCATCGTAATAAACGTATGACTCAAAAAATGATCCCCGATAAGCATCTTGTAGCTTCCCATACTCCATCCGATCACCATTGCAGAAATACCGGCAATGATTTTCGCTTTTCGTGTACGAAAAAGATAGATCAGTGACAAAAGGGCAAATCCTCCGCTCGCATGACCTGCCGGCCAACATTTGATTTTCCCTTGTTGACAAAATGATTTCGGATATTTTTCCCACACACACGTATGGGGATAGTTTCCCCCGTAAATCTCCAAATTTTTAGGACATGGAAGATTGGTGAGCGCTTTGAAACTCCCTACAACGACCGGCACAAAAATCCCCGATAAAAGGACGATCACAATCCCCTTGCGATAAAGCGCTAAAAAGGGCTTTTTCCACCCGACAATCAACGTAATTAAGATCACCACATCCACAATAATAATAAGCCGTTTGATTCCGTCGTAGAAAATAAATTTTAAAACCGGTTCATCGTGATCGAGCAAC
Source organism: Sulfuricurvum sp. PD_MW2 (assembly GCF_002633015.1). GTDB lineage: Bacteria > Campylobacterota > Campylobacteria > Campylobacterales > Sulfurimonadaceae > Sulfuricurvum. The sequence continues at coordinate 98,788 of NZ_NSIU01000002.1, forward strand.
CATTGATGCGTTATTGGATTGTAAAAATGGTTCTGCACCCAGATATCGGTACCGCTCACTCCGAAAAATACAACGGTAATAATGAGCGCTACCGCACTCACCCATAGCTGTTTAGCGACCGACATGTAACAAATCTAGCTTTGGCTGATAAATCGAGGTATTCACCTCCATGTACCCCAAGAGAGTATGAAAGAGCGAATCTTGAGTCTGCGGCTCTTTTGCCGATGCGTTTATACGGGCTTTATCGATTTTGAACTGTTTGCCGAACCACATCACTGCAGGAATATGTTTTTGCGCTTCTGGAGCAATATTATAAGGGAACCCGTGAAGGTAAAGCCCGTTTTCACCTAACGATTCTCCATGATCGCTCATATAGAACATCCCTGTCGCAAATTTCTCATCATTGCTTTTGAGCAGGGCGATCACTTTGGTCAAAAAGGTATCGGTATAAAGAATTGAATTATCGTAAGCGTTGGTAATCTCCTCTTTGGAGCACTGCTCCAACTGGTTCGTTTGACAGACCGGCGTATATTTTTCATACGCTTTAGGATAGCGTTTGTAATATGCCGGACCGTGATTTCCCATTTGATGCAAAACGATCAAGATATCCCCTTTGGGATGCGCTTCGATATAGTCTTGCAAGCCTACGAGCATCCCCTCGTCTCGGCACTCTCCCTCACAGATCGTATTGATTGACGGTTTTTGATAATCTTCAAACGCAACCCGTGTTGCTACCCCTTTGGAATCGGAATTATTCTCACGCCACAAAACATTGACACCGGCTCGCTTGAGAACGTCCAACACATTTTCGGTATGCTGTGCTTTCTCTTTTTCGTACCCCTCACGCCCAAGAGATGAGAACATACACGGAACCGAAACCGCCGTCTCCGTCCCGCATGACGTGAACTGAGTAAAATTGATAACATCCTCTTTACGCAACAACGGAGTGGTATCCCGCTCATAATTGTTCAATCCGAAATGATCCCATCGAACCGCTTCACCGACAACCATAACAATCAATTTACGAGGTTCATCGGAGGGGAGAATTTTGGCATCTTGTCCGATCACCGCCAAACCGCTATAAGGGTGCGAAAACGTCTCTTGAACATAGCGGCCGATCGAATAGAGATAATAGGCCGGATTTGCGTAATAGCGAAGCGGTTTGTGTTCGCGGAAAAATGAGGTGTAATATTTGCTGAATGAAAACATAACCACTACCGCAACGACCAATGCCGCAACAATCACTTTGACCTTATCGATAATGCTCTCTTTGAGTGTCATCGGGAGAATATTGATACGATAAACGATAATCGAAGGGATCAATCCCAAAAAGAGAAAATAAAGAAGCTGCTTGAAGCTGAGCAAATCCGCGGATTCTTTGATATTGGTCTCCAGCAAGTTCTGAATCATATGCGAATCGATAACGACATCGTATAAATCCATAAAATAGGCAACCATAGAGGTCACAACGAGCATCGTAATCAAAATCGGTTTGATGGTATGGCGGGAACTGAACAGTGTTAAAAGAATCGTTGTTACACACAACAGTACAATCCCTAAAGATACAACGAATAAAAAGTTCCCGCTATCTAAAGCGTAGACTTCACTGACATGTTTAAAAAAAGCTCCATTTGTAAAAAGAACAAAGAACAACGCAACGGCGATAATGACTGTACGGGCGCGTACGGGTTTTGAAAATAAAAATAACACTCGGACTCCGCTTACTTTAATTACGATATTATAAACTCTAAACACCAAATGGGACGTAAATCCTCTTATTATCCTTTCTACCCTATAATTCGCAAACACTTTTATTAGGAACATTTATCGATGCTACGCGAACTTTTTAAAATCTACCTCCTCTTTATTGCCCTCTTTTTTTTAGGAAGGCTCTCTCTTTATGGTCTCTATTTTGACCGACTCTCCGATATTAGCTTTGCCCAATCACTACTCTCTTTTGTATACGGACTCAAACTCGATACAATGGCTGTCTCTATCATACTGGTAATTCCTGCATTACTCCTTTCGATAACACCTCAGATAGGGGCAAAATTTGTAGGACGCCTCCTCAGCGGCTATGTCCTATTTTTTCTTCTTGTCTCCCTTTATGTTGAAAATGCCACCTTTCCGTTTGTCGCCCAATACGATGTACGCCCCAACTATCTCTTTATTGAGTACCTCAAATACCCCAAAGAGGTCTCTTCAATGATTCTCAAAGAGTATCCGCTCCAGCTCTCAATCGCATTGGGGATGTTACTTTTGAGCGCATGGGCCTATTTTCGTTTCTCTCCGCTTCGTTTGGTCCAAGCGATCCAAACACCACTTTGGAAACGGCTTCTTTTATTTCCGTTGGTAGCCGCAATCCTTTTCATCGGGATCCGTTCTTCGTTCGGGCATCGTCCCGCCAATATCTCCGATGCCCTCTACAGCACCAATCGTATGGCCAATGAGATTGCTAAAAATTCTCTCTACTCGATCGGAAATGCGTTTTATAGTTATACGAAAGAAGGAAACCTGATTAAACCGTATGGCCATCCTATGGCACTGGATGAAGCTTATCGCCGGGTAGGTGAGAAACTCAATCTCAAAGGTGAGGGAGAATTGCCGTTTAATCGCTTGGAAGCAACCCATTTTCCTGCCAAAAAACCAAAAAATCTGGTGATTTTCATCCAAGAGTCGATGGGAGCACAATTTGTCGGGTTCAGTGGTGGCGATGCTTCGATCACTCCGAATATGGAAAAACTCTCCCATGAGGGGATCGCCTTTACCAACCTTTTCAGCAATGGTACCCGCTCTATTCGCGGCCTTTCTGCCCTAACCTCAGGTTGGCTTCCCGTTGCCGGAGAAGAGGTCGTCAAACGGAATAAATCCCAAAGCGATTTTTTCACCGTCGCATCACTTCTCAAGCCACTTGGGTATAAATCAAGCTTTATCTACGGAGGAGAGGGGCGCTTTGATAATATGCGCAGCTGGTACATGGGGAATGGTTTTGATGAAGTGATCGAACAAAAAGACTACACAAACCCTACATTTGTCAGCACGTGGGGGGTGAGCGATGAAGATTTGGTGATCAAAGCGAATGAAAAGTTTAAAGCCCATGCCGCGAGGGGAGAGAAATTTGTCAGCGTTATGTTCTCTTCTTCGAACCACTCCCCATTTGAACTGCCGGAAGGAAAAATCGATTTTATCCCCGGAAAACCGAAAAAAGGGGTAGAGAATGCGGTTAAGTATGCCGACTTTGCTATCGGAAGACTTTTTGAACTGGCCAAGAAAGAGTCTTACTATAAAGATACCGTCTTTGTTGTTGTCGCCGATCACAATGTCCGCGTATACGGCGACGATCTCGTTCCGGTCAATATGTTCCATATCCCGGCGCTCATCATCAGTGACGGCATCAAACCTCAAAAATTCGATACTCTTTCTACTCAGCCGGATGTCTTGGCAACAGCCCTCGATCTCATCGGTGTCAATCTCACCTATCCTGTTTTGGGTCACTCGATTTTCAGTGATGCAAAAAAAGAGACCTCATTTATGATGTTCAACGATACCTTCGCGCTTCGTGATCATAATAAGGTCGCAATTCTTCAGCCCAACAAAGAGCCTTTGACATTTATTTATGAAAACGAACATCTCAAAGCGGCTCCGCATGACAAAGAGCTCGAACGTGATACATTGGCTTTTATTACGGTGATGGACGATATGTACAATAAGAAGTTATTTCGGGTAGCTCAATAAGCTATTCGATTCAATTGAATAAACCGATACGACTTCGATAATACACGCAGCTGGAATAATGTACGAATCTCAATAGAATAAAAATAACATGATTGAAAAAATAAGAAGCGTAAAGAGGGTTTCTTCCCCACACAGGAGAAGAACAAAACGATTAACGTTTTGAGAATTGTGGAGAACGGCGCGCTTTGCGTTTACCCGGTTTTTTACGCTCAACAACACGTGAATCACGAGTGAGCATTCCAAACGGTTTCAAGATAGCACGGAATGATGGATCGAACGCACAGAGAGCACGTGAAATACCATGACGAAGTGCATCAGATTGTCCAGAGAAACCACCGCCCAATGTTGTTGCGTTGATATCTACTGATGTATCTTGTTTAGTCAAAGAAAGCGGTTGAGTAACACGCAATTTTTTTGCTTCAAGACCACCCAACCATGCGTCGAGTGAAAGACCGTTTACAGTGATTTTACCTGTACCCGGAGCAAGCCATACTTTAGCGATCGAAGTTTTTCTTCTGCCGGTTGCATACGTTTTTGCCATTATTTATCCTTACTTAGCGATCTGCGCAGAGTGTGGATGTTCAGCACCTGCATAGACTTTGAGTTTTTTCAACATCGCGCGACCCAATTTTGTTTTAGGAAGCATACCGCGAGCTGCAAGTTTGAAAACTTTTTCTGGGTTAGTAGCCAAAAGTTCTGTAAATTTTTCGCTTTTAACGTTACCGAAGTAACCTGTGTGGCGGTGATATGTTTTAGTAGCAGTTTTCCCGTTACCGTTGATAACCGCTTTTGACGCGTTGATAATAACAACAAAATCACCGCAGTCAATGTTTGGCGTAAAGTAAGGTTTATCTTTTCCGCGTAGACGAGCAGCAACATCAGTCATAATACGACCGAATGTTTTCCCTTCCGCATCGATCAAAACCCATTTACGTTCGATTTGCTCAGGTGAAGCAATTTTAGTAAATTTCATCTTGAGTCTCCTTTTAAAGTCTCTATAAATAGTGGCGCAATTGTACCCATTTAATCTTATATTTTACTGAAATTAAGTTTTTTATAAGCACTTAACCCATTCAACCCTGTCTTCTATCAGATAGCATAAATATCCCTGGACATTCCCGCCTTTGAGTGTGCGAATCGCATCGGCATAGCGACCGATCTGCTCACGATGTTTTTCTTCCTCTTCTCGTCCGCTTTTGTAATCGATGATAATCCATCCATCGTTATGTTGTACCAACAAATCGATCACTCCGATATTTCCGTTGTGACGAACCATCTGTTCTTTGTAATACTGACCTGCTATCAAGGTACAAAATTGCTTATCTCCAATCAGACACCCTACCCTTTTTTCAATCTCTTGAATCGCTCCGGAACCCACAACGGCGCCGTAGCGGTTTCGGGTCGATTCGAGTGCGCTTGAGAGCGAATGAGGACTAAACTCTCCCATCATTTCCAAGGTATAGTGCAATGCCAATCCAAACTGTACCGCCGCATAATCATGGGTCGATTCTTTGATCGATCGTGTACTCTCCTCTTGCCGCCCGAATCGAAGCGCTTGAAAGTTCAACGGCTCTTGTATCAAAGCAGGTTTCACTTGATGCGGCGTAATCTCGAGTTTCCCCCATGCCGAAGGGGTCAATTCCAATGGATCGAACCACGAATTTTTGGTTTTTGCGATGACACTAAGTGAGAGTACAGCACGAGTCAAGGCAACGTACAATGCATTGAGCTGATCTTCGTCTGCCGCTTTTTGTTCCGCTTCCAGTGCTTTTGCATACACCGGATCGACAGCTTGCCGATTTATAATCCGGTAGTGCATTCCGTGAAGTACTGCCCCCTCATATTCATAAACAATCGGATCGTTATGATTACGCCCTTTTCCCAATCTATCAAGCACTATGACATGCTCAAACTCTAACCCTTTAGATTTATGCACAGTCATAATGCGGATTCCGCGCAAATCGCTTTGAGGCGAAGTGCTCTCTAACCTGTCAATCTCAAATACCACCTCTTCGATATCACGATAACTTCGTAATGCTTCGATAAACATCAATGCGCTCTTATCGGCAATTTTAAATTGTTTGACAAATGCAATCACCGCGGAGATCACCTCATCAACAGGTCTCCTCTCGATATTTTCACTGCTCACTCCCAGCAATGCGGCGCAGTTGGATCGGTAAATCATCTCACCGAAATAACAATAACGGAGATACTCGATAATAGCGCGAACGCTTCTCTGCGAGATAAGGCGTGCAGTGGTTTCTGTCACCACATCGTATCCCCGCTCGCTCAGGGCCTCTTCCACAGCACTGCCATCTTTATTCGTCGCCGTTAAAATAGCGATCTCTTCCGGTGCAACTCCCGCTTCGATTAATGTCGCAATCCTTTCACTGAGGGTTACCAATAAATCATCGCTGCACAGAACTTCGACATATCCCCCTTCGGAGACTGGTGGTGTTTGCTGTGGAGTGTACCCTTTTATTTTTCCCTCAAATACTCTGTTGACAAAATCGACAATCTCGCTTTTGGATCGATAATTGACCTTGAGGGGTTCCACTTTCACATCAAACAGCTCCGCGACTTGATGAAAGAGTGCGCTTACTCCGCCCCGAAATCGGTAAATCGATTGTTTTACATCGCCGACGAAAAAGAAACTTCCCCCCTCATTCACCCCTACGCCAGAGCGGATCTCTTCGATCAATGGACGGAGAATATCAAACTGTATGACACTCGTATCTTGGAACTCATCAAGGAGAAGATGTTTGAGACGCGAATCGAGCCGAAAGTAGAGAAAATCGCTCTCCAGTTTTTCACGTAACAGTGTATGCACGTTGAGGGTGATATCATCAAAGCTCAGTGCATTGGTCTGCATGGCGAGTGATTGGCGGGATTTGATGTAGAGTTTCAGTACACTAAAAAGTTCTTTGAAATACAAAATCTCACGTCTGCGCATGGTTGAGGCTAGTGCGTTTTGTATCGCATGAAGCAATTCATCCATACGCGGCTCATAACTCTTTTTAAAATCCCAATACTCCATGCTCGGTTTAAAAAGCCATGTTTTCTCCAATAGCTCCTCATAACTCTCAAACTGCATGGTTTTACGGGCACGGTCGCTGATCGGTTTGGAGAGGACCAATGCTGAAAGTTCCTGAGCCAATTCAAACGCATGAAGACTTGAGTCTTCAGGAGGAGTCATCCCCGCATACGATTCCAGATCGATCTCTTTGTATTTTGAGTAAAGGGCGCTTAAAAGCCCAAACAGATCGCTCAACCGCTTATCGCTGAGTATTGACAAATGTACCAGAGCATTCGAAGCATTCGACACTTCCACTTCGTTCAGAAACCGCTCCAGCAGAGCGATCTCATGATGACTTTGCACCGTTTTAAACGTCGGCATCACCCCCGCATTCAACGCAAATTTGCGCAGTATCCGACCAAAAAATTTATCCAAGGTGGCAATTTGTACATCAGAACGGAGAAAGCGCGAAAGCACTTTTTTTCGTTGCTCCAATACTGCCTCTTCACTCATCCCGCAAAGGCGTGCGATTTGAGGTAGTTCGCTGCGAGTCGGAAGCTCTTCTAAAGTTTGAATAATCCGCTCCAGCATCTCATTCGCCGCTTTGTTGGTAAACGTCAATGCCACTATTGAAGAGGGATTTTCTCCCATAAATAGCAAACTCAGATAACGGACAACGAGGTTAAAGGTTTTGCCGCTCCCTGCACTCGCCTCATACGCTAAAAACGGTTCAAATTCCACGCATCACCTCCCGATGACACAGATAGGTATACGGACAGATTCGGCATCGGCTCATATCCTCACACATCTCCCAATTCCATCTCTTTTGGGAGGCCATGAATGATAAAATTTCGCGTAATTTAGCCACTTTGTCCTCTAAATAATGCTCAAATTTAATCTCCCCTTTTCCCAAATCATAATAGCCGCATCGCTCTACTCTTCCAAATTCTTCGGCTAAAAGGGCATAGACGCTCAACTGATAATCAACATCACTCTCTTTGGGTTGGGCAGTCGTCTCAGGATACTTTCCGCTTTTGTAATCAATCACTTCTAAGTGTCCCTCTTTTTCATCGATCCGATCAATCCGTCCGACCAAACGGATTCCCTCAACAGTGACACTCCCTTCTTTTTCGGTAAAGAGTACTTTTGAACCTTCCTTAAATCTGGACTCTTCCAAACGGCAAAAATGTTCGAGCTTATCAATCCATAACCGTTTCATATACCTCTCAAGAGGATCATCCGATTTTCTCCCCTCCCAATGCGTAGTAATCGCTGCTTTGATCTCATCCGCACTCTCATAACTATTACAAAGTGAATAGACTTTTTCCAACGTACTGTGAAGCTCATTACCGATATCTCTCTCCTCAGAGAGATCCCGTGGCAGTTCATGCTCACCTATATGAGCGATATAGCGATAGTAAAATGCTCTTTTGCAGTTCAAAAACGTTTTGATTCCGCTTGCAGAGAGGGGATGTGCCGTAAAATCGTATTCACTCTCGTACATTTCGACATGGCGTTCATTAAAACACGGTGGAGTAAACAACACCTCTTCATAGCGATAACGTGCCGGAACACTTTTAATCCCCAACTGAAGCAAAAATCGAGACGGCACCGATTCGGCGTTTTGGACACATCCGATCGCCACCTTTTGCGCTCGATTAAAAAGGACGGAGTAGTAATGTTTTTGAAGTGATTCTCGATCCTGCGCACTCGGCAATCCAGCATATTCACGCGTTTTTGTGTTTAAGAAGAGATCTTTTTCACTCTTATGCGGTACATACCCTTCGTTGAAATCGATAACAATAACTCCGTCAAATGCGACACCGCGCGTCTCCAACAGCCCCATCACTGTTATTTTTCCCCCGCGGACATCGTCAATACGCCGCTGGCGTAAACGGTTCATGAAAATTCGCCATACCGCTTTAAACTCCATCTGCTCAAGCGCATGGCTAAGATGGCGAAAATGCTCTATCTCTTCTCGAACCACACCAATGGATTCATCCTCGTTGTCCCAAAATTGTAGCAGTTCATCAAGCTGAGAAAAAATAAATTTTTCTCTGTAGTGCACCTTGAACCACTCAAGAACTTCATGTTTTATATTACGGATCCGCTCCCGGTTGAGTACACTGGGTTCTTCCAAAAACAGTGTAACACTCTCCCAATCTCGATACACTGCACTCTCTGAAAACGGCTCTCCCATCGCAAAGTTGAAGTTTTCTTCGCTATCAAATACTTTGAGCATCTCTGCTGCCTCTTCATCAGGAAGAATAACCGCTATTTTTTCAGGAGCAATCCCTTGGCGGACAAATGTTTCGACAGACGCCTTGATAAACCCGATTTGTGCTAAACGCGACGGAAACAGTTCACACGTTATATTTTTATTGAAACAAAGAGTTTCTTCCTCGATAATCCCCAGTGTACTCAAAGACAATCGGTACGCCATCCCCTCTTTGAGTTCAAATCCCATCTCCTCGAAGCGTGCCGTCATTTTACGATTATAAGGGGTTGTATTATAAAGCAGGAGCATTTCTACATATTCAGCACAGCCTTTGAGAAGCGCAATTTCATGTCGGCTGAGATACCCTTCGACGACAATCGTTATTTTTTCAAAATTTTGGAGAAAATCATGTTGCAGGATCATGAAATCATCCTTGAAGATTCGATCCGCCCACCCTTCACGAAGGCATATTTCAGCGTAGCGCTCACGCAGCCGTTTGAGAATCGTTATATGCTCTTCGTACTCACCGTATACATCTACGGCTTGAAGCTTCTCAATGCTTACCTGTTCGCTCGAAAGCTCTTCAAAAAAACGGAAAAGATACTCGGAGTTTTGAATAAATGTGAAAAAATTTCGTTCAATATTCAATGCGTTGAATGCAGAAAAATCACTGGCTTCATGCATCGCCAAAAGACGCAAATCCTCATCCGGTACAATCTTTCCTGTTGCAACGTATGCGCGCGATAGAAACTCCCCCATGCTCATCATGTTCGGCATAAAGCTATCCGTCGATTCTAGAACTGCCTCACGGATACAACGAGATGTTGGATATACGATACACTCTTTATTCATAAAACCTCTATTGTTTTTATCATAGGCGTTTGAGTAGAAAATGAAAAATTTCTCAAGATAAAAAGTATTGTAGGGTATTTCCCCTAAAGGGGAAGAGGTAATCTAAAAATTAGAATTCAGAGGTCTTAGTATTACGAGTATCAGCTTTTATGTTGTAGTAGCGTTGATCGGCTCCTACAGAAATTTTCGCCAAAATATCCCATCGTCCCGGTTTTGGAAGAGAGACGGAAGCAAATGTGTATTGTCCGTTGTTAACCGTAGGATTCGATAGATTGACATCTTCTTTCGTCGTATACGGACGGGTTAAAACAGCTTCAATCTTTGCGTCATTAACCGGATTTCCCTTTTTATCCGTTACCTGATAAATCAAAGTCGTGTTGTTTTCAAGAATTTGCGAAGTTACTAATGCCACTGCATATTTTTTATCAAACGCAATCTTGGCATTGATAATATCATTTGCATCGTTATCGTAGGCGTGATACCCTTGCATTCCGTAATCTGACATTTCGACTGGATTATTAATCGCCGTTTTGATTGTCACGATACCAAATCCTATCACAATGAGTGTTGCTACTGCAATAATAATAGGCCATTTTGTACCGGGGTTTTTAAACATTAATTGTCCTTTTTAGCTCGAAAATAGCGTCCATACACATACCTGAGAAGTGCGTACGCTATGATACCGTAAAAAAGTAATCGCAATATATCAATGAAGTTTTGGCTTCCGCTACCCGCAGATGAGCTTAATGTGACTCCATAGCTGGCAGCTATTTGATCCGCTGTATCGCTGTAGCCGTTATACATTGCAACAGAATATTTTTGAACCGTTTCGTTCCCTTTGGTTTTTTCTGCCAAAATCGGTAAAACAGTTCCTCCACGGTTGGCAATCAATTCTTTGGCTTCATCATAACTGCGTGCAAACATGATAGCACTCACAACGGATCCCATAAAGGTTGCATTTGGACTAAGAATTTGTGCTTTGTTAAAATGCTCATATAAAGTGACGGGACGAGCTAAGATATCCACTTGCTTCTGTAGCTCTACAAAAGTCATAATTACTGAAGGTTCACCAATTTCAGCAACGATTTGCTTTTCAAAATCCGCAATACTTTGATTATGATCCAAATCTCGAACCATGACCAAGTGAAGTGAAACTCCGGTCTTTGCTTTTAGCTCCGTACCGATCGCATTAATTTGCTCTGCAAATTTCGGATTGTTGACAACATCATCTTTATATAAATATTCCGCATTGAGAGAAAGAGAAAATACTAGTATGAGGGTGAGGGCCGCGAGCCCTCGCGAGAGTAACAAACGCTACCCTTAACCGACGTATAGGTGATTCGGTGTTACAACCGCCCACAACGTTACCGCTGCAGAAATCACCAATGTGATTGTGATGAGTTTATCCATGATACTTGCCATCTAAAACTCCTTATTGAACGTTGACACGATGAGCAGCATTTTCTGTGCTGAACATTTTGATGTCTTTTTCATTTTCGATTTGGTAAAAATTATTTGCACTGCCTTGTTGTACACCCAATCCCCATACAGTTAGACCTGCAAGGATTGAAAGAAGCAATACAGTAGCGATCAACATTCCTGTGATCCCGTCCAATGCAAAAATACTACGATTTTCCATTATGACTCTCCTTATTTGCTTAGGCTGGTGATATAAGCACCAAGCGCTTTAACTTGAGCTGGCGTCAAGTTGTTGAATGCCGGCATTTGACCGATTGCACCTTTTTTACCGTGTTTCATTACGTTCGCAATAAGCGTTGGATTGAATTCAGCGATGTTTGGAGCAACCATATCTGTACCTTTACCATCTGCACCGTGACATGAAGCACATGTACCAGCAAATACGTCAGCACCTTCAGTACCTTTCATTCCACCAGCAACATATTTAGCTACTGCGTCGATCTCAGCGTCAGTGATCAATGCACCTGTGTTAGCATTCATCAAACCGTTACGATCCGGCATAGGCATTTCCATACCGAGAAGTTGGTTGTTAGAGCCGTTTTGAACAACATGTTTAACTGATTTCTCATCCAAACGTTTGTTCAAGTTCGCAGCTTTACCATCGATACCGTCTGCTTGAAGACCGTGACATGGAGCACATTGTACGATAAACACTGATTGACCCATCTCTTTAAGAGTTGCATCATCCATATTTGCGTATTGCGCTTCGAATTTTGCATCGTGTTCAGCAACCGCTTCATTGTATTCACCGATTTGTGAATATGAATTCACAGGATACCCTGCAAGGAAATACCAGATAGCCCAAATTACAAGACCAAGGAAAATAATCGCCCATCCAAAAGGAAGTTCGTTTTTATATTCTCCGATTCCGTCCCAATTTTCATCTGCAAGTTTACCACCTGCTTTATCCGTTTGCATTTGACGGATATATTTCAATGCTACAAAAATCGCAATCGTTGCCGTTGCGACTGCCCCGAGCATCGCCAATTTGTTGACGATATCATCACCTACTTGTCCGCCGGCAATAACCCATGTAAGGCCAAGCAATGCGAGTACGAAGACAACACCGAATACCATTAACTTATTCATTATGGCTCCTTCTATTTTATCTCATCGTTTTTCGAGATCGCCTCGATCGGCTGATCGGTGATCTCGTCATTCAGCGCGATATTTCCGTACTTTTCGTAATCGCGTGTCCCCTTTTTCTGCGCACTGTAAAGGTGATAGATGTACGAATACAACACCACCACCAAGAACGCTGTAAACCCAAAGTAGGCATACGCTTGAAGTGTACCAATATCCACGCTCACATCCTTATTTTAAGCTGTTAAGATATGCGATAATCGCAACGATTTCAGGGATATTACCCGCTGCAACCGCATCTTTAACATCTTGGTCTTTCATATCTGCTGCAATTGCTTTTGCTTCTTCCAAAGCGTCTGCTTTTGCTTCATCCAATGTAGCACCCAATTTTACAGTAGCTTTCGTACCGTCAGCCATCGGGATTTCAGTGTTATAAGGTGTTTTGAACACTTTATTAACTGTAACTTGTTCTGCATACGCAGTATCGATGTCTGCAGATTTTTTGAACATCCAGCGATATGCCGGCATGATTGAACCTGGAACAACAGCAGCAGGATCTTTCATGTGGTTTTCATGCCAATCCGTTGTACGGTAGTTTCCTACACGCATCAAATCCGGACCAGTACGTTTTGATCCCCAAAGGAATGGACGATCATACGCATATTCACCGCTCAATGAGTAGTGACCATAACGGTCAGTCTCTGATTTAAACGGACGAACCAACTGAGAGTGACATCCCATACAGTTGTTTGAAATATAAATGTGGCGACCAGCAAGTTCCAACGTGCTGTAAGGTTTTGTCCCTACAACCGGTTGAGATGCTTGTGCAAAGTTTGGCAAAATCTCAATAAGACCTGCAAACGCAATTGTTACGAACACCGCTACCGCGAAAAAGAACGGGTGTTTTTCTAACCAGTGAAACATTTTTCCCCTCCTTATTATGCGCCCATTGGCGATGCGTTTTGAAGTTCACTCTCTTCAACACGGCGAGCACTTGTCATTGTTTTGTACATATTGTACGCGAACAAGAACATACCTACGAGATACAACGTACCACCAACCGCGCGGATTGTGAAATATGGGTGCAATACAGCAACAGTATCGATGAATGAGTAAGCAAGGTTACCGAACTCATCGTGTGCACGCCACATCATACCTTGTGTAATACCTGCAATCCACATAGATGTGAAATACAAGACAACACCAAGAGTTTGTACCCAGAATTGAGTATTCATCAATGATTTAGAATAGATTTCGCGTTTGTATACACGTGGAGCCATATGGAACAATGCAGCCATAATCATGAATGCAACCCATCCAAGAACACCGTCATGTACGTGACCAACGATCCAGTCTGTAAAGTGAGCCAAAGCATTAACTGATTTAATCGCTTGGATCGGACCTTCAAGAGTTGAGAACATGTAGAACGTTGAAGCCAAGATCATGAATTTGATCAACGGACTTGCCGCTACTTGTTGCCATTCACCCTTCATGGTCAAAAGCATGTTGATCGCAGAACCCCATGATGGAAGGATCAATACAACCGAGAATACAGAACCCATTGTTTGCATCCAATCCGGTACTGTAGAGTAGATCAAGTGGTGTCCGCCTGCCCATAGGTAAACAAACATCAATCCCCAGAACGCAAGAAGAGACAATTTATATGAATATACTGCTTGTCCTGATTCTTTTGGAAGGAAGTAGTAGATCATTGCAACGATAGGTACTGTAAATCCGAACGCAACCGCGTTGTGTCCATACCACCATTGAACAAGAGCATCATTGGTCCCTGAATACATAGAAACAGAGTGATACCAGTTACCGATTCCGCCAGAAGCAAAATATGTAGGAATTTCCATGTTGTTGAAAAGATACAACATAGCGATACCAAGGAATGTAGCAATGTAATACCAGATAGAGATGTACAGTGATTTTTCACGGCGAATACCGATCAAACCGAACAATCCCATACCCCAAAGTACCCATACCACTACAACAGCGATATCGATTGGCCATTCAAAATCCGCATATTCTTTACCGGTTGAGATACCGAGCAACAATGTCCCGACAACAGCAACTACAACCAAAAGATATACGAAAAAGTGCAATTTAGCAAGGAACATCAAGAATTTTGATTCTGCCATAGACACTTTCAAGACACGTTGACCGACATAATACCATGTCGCCCAAATACCGCTAAGGGTAAATCCGAAAATTACTGAGTCAGTATGCAACGGACGAAGACGGCTGAAATTGGTATATTCTGCCAACCCTTCTCCTAGCATTAAATTGACACCTGGAAACGCCATTTGCCACGCCAAAATAACGCCGACAAGCATCCCGACAATACCGAGAACAACAGTTACAAGCATAAACCACTTAGCAACCGTGTAATCATACTCCAATGGACGATTCTCCATTTACGACCTCCTTAAAGATTCAAAGCATAAGAGCCTATTAGGGCACCTTTGACTTCGCAATAGTGTGAAATCAAAGATGCCCTTAACACTTTTGTAACAAAAGTAGGCTATTAGACACTCTAATGATAGCAACCGGAGTATTTGAGGAATCTTAAATTATTAAATGTTTTTCATCATTTGAAAACTTAACGATTATTTTAAGTTTATTTACAGAATTAGGGGTAAAAAAGTAACACATAAATATCAACTATAGATTTAAAATCGCTTTGGAACACCCAAAGCGATTTTTGATTAACGCTGGAGAAGTTGAAGAAATTCGCTGAAGATGTAACGGCTCTCTTTTGGCCCTGGACTAGATTCAGGGTGATGCTGAACAGAAAAAACATGTCCGCTGTTATAGCGCAGACCTTCAATTGTGTTGTCAAATAAATTCACGTGAGTCACTTCCGCAATTTCACGTACCGATTCAGGAACATTATAATTGTGGTTTTGTGCCGTGATTTCAACCATACCGGTTTTGACATTTTTTACCGGATGATTTCCGCCATGATGACCGAATTTAAGTTTATGGGTATCGTATCCGTGAGCGATACTAAGGAGTTGATGTCCTAAACAAATACCAAACAACGGAATTTTACGTGCGATCAATTTTTTGATCTCCTCTTGTTCCCGTTTAAGGACTAGTGGATCTCCCGGACCGTTGGAGAGGAAAACACCGTCAATCTCTTTGGCATCGTAACGCTCAATCAACTCATCCGCGCTGAACGTATTTGGAAGAACTTCGACTTCCAATCCCGCTTCGGTCAGTTCATTGAGAATATTGCGTTTTACCCCGAAATCGATTGCCGCGATACGTGCTTTCGGTGCAGGTGCATCGTTGTAACGGAAGTTAAATGGATCATAAATTCCATTTCTGTGGGTATAGGCGCTCTTTGTACTCACCTCTTCGATATAGTTGATCTCTTCGATACGCGGAGAGTTTTCCAGCATTTTTTTAAGTTCATCTTTATCAGAAACTTTTGTTGAAGCGATCATCATCATCGCCCCCTCGGTTCGGAGCATTTTAGTGATGTAGCGGGTATCAATATCACAAATACCGATAATGCCGTATTGTTCTAAAAATGTATGCAGTGCCTCTTCTGCACGAAAATTTGAATGCTCTTTTTGATATTGACGAACAATAATCCCTTTACAGTGAGCTTTTGTGCTCTCCATATCTTCGGCATTTACGCCCACGTTACCGATTTCAGGCATTGTGAACGTAACGAATTGTCCTGCGTATGACGGATCGGTAATAATCTCTTGATACCCGCTCATAGAGGTATTGAAAACGATTTCACCCACCGCCGTTGTATCGGCACCAAAACTTTTGGCACACAAATAGGTGCCGTTTTCGAGATAAATCCATGCATCGCGTAACATTATGCCATCCCCCGTCGTAGCAATTCGTCTTTGTACAATTTCTCATACACAATCTCGTATTCATCCGTACCCGGAATCAGATTGCGTTTATAACTTTTAATCTTTTGGAAGACTGCAGATTCGATTTCGCTAGAGTCGGCAATAGAACCGGTAATCGCATCATAGATGATATTTTTGATACGATTTTCACTCACATCGTAATTAATCAAATCTTCTTCATAAAGTTCATCCAAAATCTGGTGTGCAATATCGGAGTATCGATCTTCATAGGAGAGGACAACACCAAATTCCGGTGCCAATTTCTTTTTGATCATAAAGAAAAGCTGACGCTCATCGGCAAGATAAAAATCGATTTTATCTTCATTGGCATTGACGATCTCTTTGACTTTTTCTTCGAGAGCCATCTCTCGTTTGATGTTGGCGATCAACACTTTTTCAGCCTCTTTGGCGGTGCTTTCAAGCCCTTTGGTCATTGTGACCAATCCGCTGCGGCCAAGTTCGACAGCGATTCGCGTCGCGATATGGGGTACGTGTGTCAGTGAAACCTTCATTGCCAGCCCTGAGTGAAATTTTTTGCATTTTAGCCTAAAATACCTCTCAAATCGCTTAGAGAATATGGGAGTTTATTTAGTCTGCTCGGGAATCTTGCGCAATTTATCGGTAATTTCAGACCCTTTTTTCGGATCCATCTTCGCTAAAATTTGCCCTACGACTTTGCTGTTAAGGGTGCTCATAATCTCTGAGGCATCCGATGCTGACATTTGCGAAAGGATTTGTGCCGATGCGGCAGGTTTCATTTTTGCAAAGGTTTGAGAGACTTTATCCGATTTGAGCTGCTTGATTTCATCCAATACTTTTTTATTTTCATCCAGCATTTTTTTTACCGAAGCCTCTTTGGCTTTGATTTCATTCAATTTTTGATCCACTTTTTGATCTTTTCCCTGAACCATCGCCTCTTTTTTCCGTAATAAGTCTTCCGTTGCCCGTTTGAGCGAATCAAGCGACTGTTTTTGCTCATCAATGCGCTCGAGCTCTACTAAAAGTTCATTTTTGCGGTCTTCAAAGATTTTTGTACATTCATAGGATTTCGTTGCCGGAGCACCGTAGAGTGAACCAAGTATCACAAGGGGTAGTAGAGCGATTTTTTTCATAGTATCTCTTTTTTGTAGGTCATAGTACCAATCTCATCAAGCATTTTTTCCTCTTGCCTTTTGAGATGTTTTAATGCGGCGTTCATCTCTTGTACTTCCAAATATTTGAACTTTTCAAAGTCGATCATCGCCGCTTTGAACCGCTCTCGCATTTGGTGCTGCTGGTGCTGTGCACTTAAGAGAGTAAGCCGACATCTTTCTATCGTTTGGTGTTGTGCATGAATCATTGCAGTAGCTTGGGTAAATTCACCGACATTCCCATGGGTCGGCAAACTCATTTGTGAAAGTTCATCGTAGGCATGGCTTAGTTTGTCGGTAGCAGAAGAGAGAGCATTATTTGCAGCTATAAGCGAACGCTCCGCCGTGTCGAGAGCCTTCTTTTTGAGTTTAACCAAAGGCTCATAGCGCGACTTTGCCATAGCGTCTCCTCTTGATTACAAGATAATAGTATCGTTTCGATCCGGAGAAGTAGAGATCATACCGATTTTGGTTTGTGTCAACTCTTCGAGAGCACGAAGATACTCTTGCGCTGTTGCAGGAAGATCTTCAAAGCGGCGAACACCTTCGGTTTTATCCCATCCCGGGAATGTTTTATAAACCGGTTTGACATTTTCCAAATCAAGCGGCAAATAATCGATCACTTCCCCGTTCACTTCATACGCAACGCACACTTGGATTTCATCGAAACCGTCAAGTACGTCGAGTTTCATAATAGAGAGGTCATCACATCCGTTCAAACGGCTCGCATAACGGCATGCTACCGCATCAAACCATCCACATCGACGAGGACGACCTGTAGACGTTCCAAATTCATGGCCTACTTTACGAAGACGCTCACCTACTTCACCATGATCTTCCGTCGGGAAGGGACCGTTTCCGACACGGGTGCAGTATGCTTTGACAATTCCCGTTACTTTTCCGATGTCTTTTGGATTCACACCCAAACCGGTACATGCACCGGCTGAAATGGTTGATGAACTGGTTACATATGGATAGGTACCATGATCGATATCAAGCATCGTACCTTGAGCACCTTCAAGAAGAATTTTTTTGTCCTCATCCATCAATTTCCATGCCATCTGTGTTGTATTTGCCAAAAACGGAACTAATTTTTCAGCATATCCGCTTAACTCTGTAATCAACTCTTCACGACTTGGTAAAGCAATATCCAATGCCTCAAAAATGGCTTTATTTTGCTCAAAATACTCGATTACACGGGTAGAAAGCGTATGGACATCACGAAGCTCACCAAGACGAAATCCTGCACGAGCAATTTTTTCACTATAAGCCGGTCCGATACCCCGTCCTGTAGTACCGATCGCTTTTTCACCACGAAGTTTCTCTTTGGCTTGATCAATCAAGATATGGAAACCCAAAATCATGTGCGCTGATTCAGAGACAAACAAACGTCCCAAAAGGTTCTCAAACTGTTTCATCTCTTTGATCAATGCTTCAGGAGAAACAACAACACCATTACCGATGATATTGATCGCTTTTGGATTCAAAATTCCGGATGGAATCAAGTGCAAAGCATGTGTTTTACCATCAACAACAATGGTATGCCCGGCATTGTGTCCACCCTGATAACGGGCAACACAGTCGTATTTTTGGGCGAGCAAATCGACGATTTTCCCTTTCCCTTCGTCTCCCCACTGGATACCGACAATCAAATCTGCTTTCATAAATATTCCTATTTTAGTTATTGGTGTAATGCGTCAATCAACGCATCAGTGTAAATCGCAAAACCAACCGAAACGGTCTCATCACTTTTGTAGCGTCCGCCCATGGCGTACACGTCATTGTTTTCAATGACACGGAAAAACAACTCATCATAATAGAGCATTTTAGCGTAATACAGTGGTGCTATCACAACATTTGGGTATTCCAATCCGATACAAAGCTCTTTTATTTTTAACAATTCAGGCTTGAGCGCATCAGGGACGATCTTTGCTACTGCATCGACCTCATCGGCATGCTGCATATAGACCAAACGGGTTAGCCAGTCAATTTTGAGAGACAAAAGCTTCTCAATATTCACATGGCGAAAATCATCCAATGTAAGATCCAACATCTCGCTCAAAATGCGCGGAATATTGATATTTGAGATTTGTAACAGCGGAGTAATCTCCAAAACATTCAAAATCCGTGTCGCTTGCACCAGAGCAACCGATAAATTCGGCTCGTCGATAATCTCTACGCCGATTTGATACTGCTCATCCGCCGGATAGCGGTACACCGGTTGGATGTAGAACCATTTTTTGTGTTCCGTATTTCCGCCAAGGCGTTTATTGAGGATACGTACCACGTCGATCGTCGAATCTGCACGAAGGCTGATAGGATGATTTTCACTGTCGTTGACCCGAATCAATTCACGCTGATCGCAAATACTCATGTGTTGATGATACGAAAACAAAGGGGTTAAAATCTCTTCGAATCCCGCTTCATCCAAAAGGGTACTTGCTTTGGTTTCGATAAGCCGCTTGGTCTTTGCCGTTGCGGCAAAGTAGAGCTTTGAACCTTCAGGAATTTCGTGTTCAAATACCATAGGATTAGAGTCCGAAATAGACGGTATTGAATACACGGCTTGCCGTTCCGTCATACGCCCGTCGTCTGAGTTTTGCCAATGCGAGTTCTACACCGTTGATCACCCATGCAGCCTCATACACTTCGATAAGACCCATATGATTGATACGGAAAATAGAATCTTTGATGTGATCTTGTCCGCCCGCAACGTTAGAACCAAACTCTTTTTTGAGGAGGGAGCGAATCTCTTTTGCCTGAGCATCACCGATCGTTGTCATCGAATCCGCAGGATTGGTCGGATAAATAGAAAGACCGATTGCCACCATCGCTTCGCGAGTCGCTCGTGCACGGCGTGCGGTATCGGCGTAGAGTTTTTCCAGACCACCCTCAGCTTTAATTCGGTTAAGAACACTCTCCAACCCTATGATAAGTGTTGTTGCTGCTGTCCATGCCGTTGTATTTTTGCGTTGATTTTTAATCTCGGTTGCCAGATTGAAATAATACCCTTTACCGCTGCCGATTTTCTCGATAGCCGCGTTAGAAAGTCCCATGATAGCAAGCCCTGGAGGGAGCATCAACGCTTTTTGGCTTCCTGAGATCAGACAGTCGATATTGGTAACATCAATCTTCTCAACACCTACCGCGGTGATACCGTCCGCAATCACCATAATCGATGGATTATGCGCTTTGACTGCCGCTGCAATTGCTTCAACACTGTGACGCAAACCGCCCGCACTCTCACAGATTTGGATTGCAATGGCATCGATATCCGGGTTGGCATTCAACGCGGTTTGAACTTCTTCAACGCTCGCCGGAGTATCCCACTCGTGTTTAATCTCAACATTGGCAATCCCGTGTGCAACAGCGATTTTTCCAAAACGCTCACCGAATTTTCCCGAGTTGATTGAAAGAAGTTTTGAGTGAGCCAAATTGATCACGGCCCCTTCCATCGCTCCGGTTCCAGAGGATGCAAGCATCAATACCTCATCCATACCGAGAAGTTCGAATAGCAATGCGCGTGTTCGCTCAAAAATCGCTTCAAATTCCGGTGTACGGTGATGCAATGTCTCACCGGCCATAGCGATACGTACGGACTCAGGTACCGGAGTTGGTCCAGGGGTAAAAAGTAACATTCAAAAATTCCTTGAGGGAAAGTGTCATAAATCCGCGCATTTTACCCTATGTGAGGTTAGGGGAGGTTTAAGGTTAATAATCATGTGTTAGAATTCCACTAAAAAGAGTACTGATGACATTATTTGATTCGCTGATTTTGGGCGCTTTGGAAGGAGTGACCGAGTTTTTGCCCATCTCTTCGACCGGGCACCTCATCTTGGCTTCACAGCTTTTAGGATTAGAACAAACCGCTGCACATAAAGCATTTGAAGTCTCTATTCAGCTGGGGAGTATTCTCGCTGTTTTGTTTTTATACGCCAAAGACCTTATACGCGATAAATCACTATGGATCAAACTCTCAGTCGCTTTTCTTCCGACTGGAATACTCGGATTTTTATTTTACAAACATATCAAAGCCCTTTTCGGGGTCGAAACGGTGAGTATCATGCTGATCGCCGGAGGAATTGTGTTTCTGATTATCGAGTATTTTCGCCGAGATAAAGCAATCGATGAGGGAAAAGATCTCAGTGAGCTAACCATCAAAGAAGCCTTGACTATCGGCTTTTTTCAAAGCCTCTCAATGGTTCCGGGAACCAGCCGATCGGGTGCCACCCTGATTGGGGGATTGTTTATGGGGCTCAACCGCAAAAGTGCGGCGGAGTTTTCTTTCTTGCTTGCCATCCCGACGATGTTCATTGCCACCGCATACGATCTGATCAAACACCGCCATGAGCTTGTCGTGGATGATTGGTCGATGCTCATCGTCGCTTTTATCACCGCGTTTGTCTTTGCGTTTGCCACCGTCAAAGCGTTTGTTGGGTTTGTGAGCCGCCACACCTTCGTGCCGTTTGCAATTTATCGAATTATCGTCGGGGTTATTTTCTTTTATTTTGTGGCATCGCTTCCGGCGTGAGAGCGTAAAAACTTAATCTGATCGATCAAAATTTTTGCCAATTCCAACGCTTTGGAGCGATGCGACAACCCTTTTTTCACATCGTTATCCAACTCACCTAACGTGTGTTCAAAACCACTCGGAATAAAGCTTGGATCGTATCCAAAACCGTTCTCACCTCGAAGTTCGGTAATCACATCACCGTACATCCATCCGTGCACACAGCTCTCCCCTTCCCGCGAGACAATCGCAATCGCGGCGGTATAGTGAGCAGGTGAGACATTCAACCCTTTTTCTTTGAGCGCATTTACCAATTTGAGTAAATTGTCCCTATCATTCGCCCCCTCACCTGCATAGCGAGCGCTATAAATCCCTGGAGCACCGTTCAATGCATCGACACTGATACCGCTATCATCAGCAACAACAATCGCATTGTCATCTCCGAGGGCGGCATACACCGCGCGCGCTTTGATGAGCGCATTGGCTTTGAAGGTATCGCCGTCTTCAACGATTTCAAATCCCTCTATCAAATCGGTATAGGGAAATACCTCTCTATCGTGCAAAAGTTCAATAATCTCCCGAACTTTCCCTTTGTTTGATGTTGCCAAAACGATTTTCATTGTTTTCCTTACAATAGACTTTAACGTTCAACGTTTACCCGACGTTTCATCTAAGGGTGTAATATAATACTGAAAATTTTAACGTATCTAAGGTTGCACGGTGTTTAAAACGGTTCTCCCCCTCTCCGCGATTCTATCGCTCCGATTTTTTGGTCTTTTTCTCGTCCTTCCGGTTCTCTCGGCGTATGCTTTGGGTCTCGAAGGAGCCACTCCCTTACTCATCGGGATAATCGTTGGAGGATATGCTCTGACCCAAGCTATTTTTCAAGTTCCCTTTGGGATCATGAGCGATAAAATCGGTCGCAAACCGACACTGCTTCTAGGACTTGTGATTTTCTTGGTCGGTTCGATCATCTGCGCAGTAAGTACCGATATTTATATGTTGATGGCAGGAAGATTTTTACAGGGAGCCGGTGCAATCGGTGCCGTCATTCCGGCAATGATCAGTGATTTGGTCAATGAAGAATCACGCGGCAAAGCGATGGCACTTATGGGGGGAACCATTGCGATCAGTTTCGCCGCGGCGATGGCATTAGGGCCGGTTATTGCCGCCGGATTTGGATTTTCGTCACTCTTTTGGATTGCTGCCGTCTTGTCGATCCTATCCATGGTCGTCCTCTTCACCAATGTCCCGAATCCTCCGCGTATTCGTCACATCTACCATTCAACGACTACCACCAAAGATATTCTCAAAGATCCGAATCTCCTTAGTATGATTATCACCAACGGAATGCAAAAGGGGCTTATGACTGTTTCATTTGTCCTTATCCCGATCTTTTTGATCAAACCGGAATACGGATTTTTATGGGACAAAAAAGATCTCTGGCAAGCATTTATCCCCGCAATGATAATGGGGCTTTTGGCAATGGGACCAGCGGCGGTATTCGGTGAGAAATACAACAAACCGCGCGAGATTTTCCTCATCTCGATCGTACTGTTCATCGTCTCTTTCACATTGATGGGCTTTGCAACCAAAGGATGGGAATTTATCATCGGCGTAGTGAGCTTTTTCATGGCGTTTAACATGATGGAACCGTTGGTGCAATCCATGATCAGCAAATACGCAAAAGTACACCAAAAAGGTGCAGCGCTCGGTATCGCCAACGGCTTTGCCTATTTTATGACGTTTGTGGGTGGTGCAGCAGCTGGGATCGCACTCCAATACTCAAGCCGTGAAGTGTTCACTGTCGCATTGATCATCATCAGTACATTGTGGCTCTTATGGACATTTAAAATGCAAAATCCTCATCGCTATGCCCATCTTTATATTGCTGTCGATCAAGTGGATATGGAAAAATTAAACGCTTTAGAACATGAGCATATTGCAGAGTGGTTTATCAATGAAACCGAACAAATCGTTGCAGTCAAATACCGCAAAGAGTTGATCGAAGAAGAAGCGATCAAAGCTAAGATCGTCAAATAAGTTTGTTAGAGTTTTATAACTCTAACAAGTGTTCCCGCTTCCAAATTTCCATCCTCTTCACCACAGATCATGAGTCCCGCATTTCCGAGTAGATTGGTCAAAATGGCGGAGCTTCCCGTCTTTTTCCCATCAAAATCGACCCAATAGCGTCCCTCTTCAAAGGTAAGATTACAGGCAGTAAATTCACTTTTATTCGAACGTTTGGCAAACGGAACTTTTAGCGTGGCTTCGATCACTTCATACGGGTTCTCAACCCCCAACATCCGAGCTATCAGCGGTGCTGCATAGAGGATAAAGGTGACGGTCGACGAGTAAGCAAACCCCGGTAATGAGACGATAAATTTTGATCCTCTCTGAGCTACCATGACGTGCTGCCCCGGCTTGATATTCACCCCTTTGAAGATCACTTCGGCACCGAGGCGCGGGACGATATGTTTGACAAAATCGTAATCGCCTACACTCACCCCCCCTGTACTCACAACGATGTCACAGGAACTAATCGCCTCTTCGAAACGCTCCATAATGGCCGTTTTGTCATCTCCGACGATCCCCATCTGAACACTTTCGCCGCCGAGCGCATCGACAAGCGCTTGGAGGGTATAGCTGTTAGAACTGCGAATCTGTCCCGCGTGGCGTGACTCTTCTCCGATATCGAGTATTTCACTTCCGGTGGCAATAACAGCAACACGAGGACGTAGTGCGACACGAATCATGACACGGTTGATCCCCGCCAATACACCGATTTCGGCAAAGCCAATCTTGGTTCCGCGAGGAATTAATACTTCCCCTTTGCGATAGCTTTCACCTACAGGACGAACAGCGAATCCATGAGGAACCGATTTCTCAATCACAATCTCGGATCCTTCGACACGTACATTTTCGATCGGAATCAATGTATCCGATCCCTGAGGCATACGCGATCCCGTAAAAGTTTTGATACACGCACCGCTCATCACACCGCCGATCTCATCGGCACCGGCAGGATTGTCTCCCAAAATTTCAAAAGAATCAAACTCACCTTGATCTCGATGGAGAATAGCATAGCCATCCATTGCAGAGGTAGGATGACTAGGATAGTCACTATCGGCAATGATATCTTCCGCTAAAATTCGCCCCAATGCAGATGAGAGAAAAATCCGCTCACTTCGCAATCCTCCGACACTAAGCAGACTAATCATGTTCTGAGAGGTCTCATAGGAAATCATCGTTTTGCTCCCAAGATTCCTGCACCGCTTATCGCAGTCGAACGATCACGTGCATAGAGACGTTCACCATGTCTGAGATCATATTTCCAAATCGGAGCAGATGCTTTGAAATCCTCGACAAATTTTTCAATCGTCTCCAATGCCACACGTCGCTTCGGAGAAAATACTGCCGCAATGTACGAGCTTTCATGAACCAATACATCGCCCCGACTATGAGCCATTTTGAGTTTCGCACCAAGAGATTCCGCTTTTGCCTGCCATGTTTCAAACCATCCATTCAAAATTGGTTCATACACATCAAAACTAAGCCCCTCGATACCATCTTCTTCACGTACCGTTCCGATAAAAGGGATATACGCACCGTAGTTATATTCCGCTTCCTCAGCATACCATCGGGTTATAATCTCAGGAACATTCAATGCTCCCTCATAAAGCTCCAACATACTCAACCGCCGCATACCGGAGGAAGAAGGGATACTTTATCTCCGTCTTTCAAAGGTGTATCGAGAGTTGATACGAGCATATCATTCACCGCAACCGCACAGTTGTCTAACCATTGTGCCATTTCATTGTCTTCTTTGAGTGCTTCTGCTACATCATGCAAAGATGCAGCGTCCAATGAGAGCGTAGCCTTTTGTATCGGTCCTAAAAATTCGACTGTCACCATAATTATTCCCCTTTTTGGGTAGTTAAATTGGATAAATTATAGCAAATCAGAACTAACAGTCCCTTGTCAGGGATCAATTAGTATAATTGCACTATATTTTAACGCCAAAGGAATTCATCCCTTTGGCTACGCTAGCCGCGAAGGCGCTAAAGCTTGCCTCTATAGAGGCAGAAGTTTATAGAGGAAAGAGTGTGATTTTCGGAAAAATTGATTTTATAAACCTTTTGCCGTTTCACGTCTTTATCAAGCGTTACGCCCGAAGCACCCGATTTTATCAGAGCCTTCATTATCATAAAGGGGTACCCTCAGCCCTCAACCGTGAATTTGCCATGCGACGTATCGATGCGGCATTCATCTCCAGCATCACCGCCAAAAATTGCCGCCATGCAGGTGTCGGAATCGTCGCACAGCGTGAAGTGCTCAGTGTCCTATCTCTTCCTAATGCCGACAAAGCAGATGCCGATTCCGCAACCTCCAATCTCCTTGCTCAAATTCTCAATGTCCATGGAGAAGTCCTGATCGGAGATAAAGCGTTACGCTACTATTACAGTGGAGGAGAGCATACCGATTTGGGGGCACTTTGGCATCAAAAAACCGCACTCCCCTTTGTCTTTGCCCTCCTATGCACTCATAATCACACCGATGAGCTTCGTCGCCTCAGCCGCGCATTTGTGGCTAAAAAAATCAAAATCCCTTATTACATGCTGATGGAAGCGTCTCGTAAAAGCAATCTCACCCCTGCTCAAATCATCCATTATCTAAAGTTTATCAGCTACAAAGTGGGAGAAAAAGAAGCAAGAGGGTATAAAAAATTTGTCCATGAAGCGAAAAAAAGAGGGCTAAATCCCCCTCTAAGTTCGATACGCTACTCTTAAATCAGCAGTGCTGATAGAGTGCCGCACCAAAATAAAATCCCCCTCCAAAGCCTACAATCATCCCATAATCACCAATCTTCCCTTTTCCATGTTTGAAATGTTGTTCCAACACGATGAAATTACTTGGGGTACTGATATTCCCGTATTCCCTAAACATCTTTTTTGATAATTCCACTTGCTCTGCGCTGAGCCCAAGTATCTCTGGGTCCATAAAACTCTCCACTACCGGTAAACCACCTTGATGTAATGACCACTCTAAGATCTCTTCAACTTTGAGACCATTTTTCACTAACATGGGTTTGATAATCTTATTGCTGACAAGCT
The DNA here is from genome assembly GCF_002633015.1 of Sulfuricurvum sp. PD_MW2. Classification (GTDB taxonomy): domain Bacteria; phylum Campylobacterota; class Campylobacteria; order Campylobacterales; family Sulfurimonadaceae; genus Sulfuricurvum. The sequence goes on from NZ_NSIU01000002.1 coordinate 125,806, forward strand.
GGGGCATCACATCTTTTACCCCATCACCGGTAAAAAAATACCCATCATCCATTTTGATAACATCTCCATACTGAAAGCCTAAATGAACGTCAATAATTTTTAATTTTTTCTCAAAACCGGCCGCTTTTTTTTCACTCGCAATCAATACACCAGCACCACCGTCTCCAAAAAGCATATGTGTACGCAATGAAGCTTTAAAATTAACATCATCTTCATCATGTATCGGTTTAAAAGCATACGAGGATTGCTCAAAAGCGACAACAGAAGCCAGAACATCATTCTTTTGACAAAAATCAACCGCATTTTGAATAGAAAAAATACCCGATGCACATCCATAGTTAGCAATTTCTTGAGGAGGTATTTCTAAATCCAAGCCACACGCATGTGCAATTTGACACGAAAGATTTGGAATAGCAATTTCATGAGAACTGGTATTATAAGAGACAGAAAGAAATTCAATCGGAAAGTTGCTCTGCTTAGAAATATCGTGAATAATATTTTTCGCCCAGACAACTGGAGAATCATCCAACGCAACAACTTTTTTTGGAAACTGTTCCAAATCAATACTAATGGCGCGATTTTTAATTTGAGTATTCACACCGAGTCGTGTTGCAAGTTTATTGACTCGATCGGAAGCAAATTTTTTATTATAAAGCTTATCGATAACATGAACCGTATCGTACAGTTTTGGAAATATGGACTTAACACCTACTATAAAAACATCTTTTTTCATCTACACCTCTTTATTTGTGCAATCTAACCTAGATTGTCGCGAGATTGTAGCAAAAAAAGATATTTTGTTAAATTATATTATTTCTCAAGCAGTGCATTAATCCGTTCAAGTGTTTCATTTACGCCTATAATCGCCATTACCGTATCCAATCCCGGACCTGAGAGTTTACCCATTAAAGCGATACGGAGCGGTTGACCGATTTTCCCAAAGCCGATTTCCAATGTGGAAACCACTTCATCCATTACATGATGATAATCACTCGGCAAATGGAGTTCCTGAGCTTTTTTCAATGCTTCGGCAAAGGCTTTCAGGATCATCGGAGATTCTTCTTTATAACCTTTTTTAAGTGCAGCTTCATCAAATTCTGTCGGACGAACTAAAATTTCATTGATCTGATTGGCCATCTCTACCAATGTTTTTGAACGTTCTTTGAGTGCGTCAAGAAGAATTTCACGTTTATCATGGCTAACAAGCATAACACCGTGAAACTCCAATAATTCACACAACTTGTCATTCGAGGTATTTTTGATATAGTGGGCATTGAGCCAATCAAGTTTTTCAACATTGTAGACCGATGCCGAGCGGTTGATGTCATTCGGGTCAAAAAGATCCAACATCTCTTTCATCGAAAAAATCTCCTGATCTCCATGACTCCATCCCAAACGGACCAAGAAATTGAGTAGTGCTTCAGGGGTGTATCCAAGCGTTTTGTATGCCATTACATCGGTAGCACCGTCACGTTTTGAGAGCTTTTTCCCCTCATGATTGTGGATCATCGGAACGTGGAAAAAACGGGGTACCGGAAATCCAAGTGCTTCATAAACCACAATCTGCTTTGGAGTATTGGAGAGGTGATCGTCTCCGCGGATAACATCCGTTACTCCCATGAGCGCATCATCGACCGCTACAACAAAGTTATAGGTTGGTGTCCCATCAGCACGAGCAATGATAAAATCATCCAAAATATCCTCGACGTTGAATACAACATCCCCTTTAACACCATCATGAACCGTGATCGAACCGCTTAGCGGCGATTTGATACGGATAACCGCTTCTCGGCCTTCCGGAGGAGTCCCATTGAAATCACGATAACGGTTGTCGTATTTCGGGCGCTCTTTACGTGCACTCTGCTCTTCACGCAGCGCTTCAAGCTCTTCTTTGGACATATAGCATTTATAGGCTTTGCCGCTATCAAGAAGCTTTTGAGCATACTCTTGATAAATTGACAAACGGCTTGATTGATACTCGATTGTCCCATCATGTTCCAATCCAACCCATTTGAACGCTTCGACGATCGCGCGGGCCGCTGCTTCATCGTTACGGCTAAAATCGGTATCTTCAATACGGAGAAGAAATTTCCCGTTATTGCGGCGCGCCCACAAATAACTCAGTAAAGCGGTACGCAATCCGCCGATATGTAAATACCCTGTCGGGCTTGGTGCAAATCTGGTAACTATCATCGGTTAATCCTTTGTGGATACAATGTCGGAATTTTAGTTAAGGCTTTGTTAAAAGCGGGTAAAATAGGAAACTTTTGCTTAGGAGCATCTATGCGTTCAATCACCCTTTCGGCTTTATTGGCTACTTTTTTGTGGAGTGCCCCTATCGGCGGTGTCGCAGTACTCGTCAAAAACTCTCCTATCACGTTGTATGAAGTACAGCAAGAGATGAAACAAAGCGGAACCAGCGCCAACCAAAGTGCCGACAATCTCATCCGTAAAAAACTTGAACAGCTCGAAGCCTCAGAAAAAAAGATTACGGTGAGTTCGAGTGAAATCAACGAAGAATTAGCACGCATGGCTACCCAAAACAACCTCTCGCAAGAGCAGTTTTTAAACGCGATGCAAACCGTGCGTGGATTGAGTGAAAAAGAGCTTCGTGCCAAAATCGAAGAGAGTATCAAAGGTCAAAAGCTCTACAGCGCAATCGCATTCTCAAAAATGAGCCAACCTACCGCTGAAGAAGAGAACGAATACTATCAACTCCATTTGGATGACTTTTCACGCCCTGAAAGCTTTGAAGTGACGACGTACGTATCTCCATCACAAGAAGCGCTAGCCGCGAAAATTGCTGATCCTATGCGCCATATTGAATCCATCGGCAGTAAAGATGAAAGCATCCCGTACGGTAAAATCAACCCTCAATTGGCTCAAATCCTCAATAAAATCCCAAACGGGAGTTTCGGGCCTATTTTGCCCAACGGTAAAAATGGTTTTATGAGCTTTTATATGCGGGATAAAACGAACGTTGTGACCGAAAACGTCGATGCGGTACGCCCTCAGATCGATAATATGATCACAGGAGAGAAACGCAATCAAGTGTTGAATGATTATTTCACACGTCTTCGTTTAAGTGCAGAGATTAAAATTCTACGTCTTCCATAAAGCAGTGGCTACAAAGCCACCATCTCGTTGAGAATATCAAACAATTCCACGCTCGCTTTTTCTGCGTTTTCAAAACACGCCGCAATCGCTTTTGCATGACGAATCGGATCCTCTTTTAAGAGCTGAACCGCTTTTTTGACCTCTTCGTGTACTTTTTTATGCGGCTCTAACATTCTCGCGTATGCCGGACTCGAAGAGAATACGTTTTTACCGTCTCCGCTTTCATACCATTTACCGAGCGCACATCCATGATGATCACTGAACTCATGGGTAATTTTCCCTTCAAAACCTGCTGCATAGGCATTGTTTTTGAAAATCATATGATCAATTTTTGCCATGTTGGTAAAAATCTCGTAACTGATCGATTGGCTGTCTTCTTTAATCCGCTCAACATTGAGGATTAATTTCGCCATTACGGTTTTAAATTGATCCAGTTTTTGAGCCGAATCGATAGCATATTCCTCAACACGCTCACTATTTTCCAACATTCCCATGGAATTTTGCTTGAGTACGCTGATATTGGCTTCTACCTCACTTGTCGCTTTTTGGGTCCGTTCCGCTAATTTTCGTACTTCATCCGCAACGACGGCAAATCCTCGTCCATGTTCCCCGGCACGCGCTGCTTCAATCGCCGCATTCAGCGCAAGCAAATTGGTCTGATCTGAGATATCTTTAATCAACGTAATCACATTCGAGATTTCACTGACGTTATGGTTTAACTGTTCCGAATTCTCTCGTGAATCATTAATCATTTCCGTAATCTTGGACATAGTTGCCATAATCTCATCCGTTTGCTCACTCACCGTATCGACAACATGCCCGGTATCATAATTGAGTGTATTAACCTCACGTAAATTTTCTATACTGCTTCCAAGTGAACTGCGCAGATTCCCGGCATTATGAATTGACCCTTGAATCATCTGATTTGCCAACGTCAATGACATCTCATTTTTTGCCACCTGCTCTTCGGATTTCGCTTTGGCATGGAGTGCTTCATTTGCACGTTCTTCGGCAATTTTTGCGATATGTTCAACTTTTTCGATAAAAATATTAAAACTTTGAGCCGCCTTTCCTATTTCATCATTCGACGTTACTCTCAAACGTTTACTCATATCGGCATCACCGCTTGCCAATTCCTGCGCAATCGAATCCAAATTTTGGATTGGATCGGTTACAGCTCTGCGAACAATGATAATCAACAATACTAGAATAATGGCATCCATCACCGTCATAATAATCACTTGACGCAATAATGAATTTTCAGATTGATTGACAAGGGTTTCGACAGCGTCAAGCTTTTTAGCCGCAAAAGCGTACCCAACCTCTTCTCCGGAAAAATCTTTGAGTACAATCGGTTCTACATAATAATTATTCGTTGTAAACGGACCTTTTTTAGGATCAAAATCACTTTTGCTCAACTCATCAAAGAACTTCTTATCAATCGCGTCTTCTTTAACTGCCAATGTATATTCATTGCCTATTTTAGGAGCGTCTTTTATCTCTTTGGCCGTGTCTAAATAACGGTTATTCAGCCCGATAACTACGTCTGAATCAAAGTTTTTACGCATATCCTTAATTACGGAGTTAAGTCCTTGCATAAACTCCACAGAACCCGCGTATTCTCCCCCTGAGATAATCGGGGCAATGCCTCTTAACTCTAATCCAGCTACCCCTACTTCTATCGCGACCAAAGGTTTTTTCGTCTCTTTCACTGCCAAAATGGATTTTCGAAATCCACTCAGATCATCTCCGAATTTTTCCGGTTTCCATACCCGCAAAAAGCTATGAACATCTTTATCATGAACATGAATTTTGATATTCCCGAATTTAGTATTCTCTTTGAATTCACTTGAAAGAGATTTAAGGCTTTTTAACATCCCTTCTCGATCACCGCTGACCAGTCCATTAACTACAGCACTGTTCTTAGAAATATTGATAGCGTTGGTAATGCCGACACTGTTTTTAGCTTCAATCGCTTCTTTAAAAACCGTTGTCATCTCTTTTGACTGATCAGCATAAATATCCTCACGAATCTGCTCACCCGAGATGATGTAATTGATCAATACCACAATAAATCCAATAATAATCGATGCTATTAACGGTATATGTACTTTTTGCGCGATACTCAAATTGCTCATAAATCTCCTTGCCTTATATCTATCTTAAGATATTATAGAAATATTATAATATTGTAATACTGTAAAATTTATGTAAAAGATAAAAAAAAAACAGAAAAATGTGAGAAAATATGATTTTGATTACAAAAAGAATCAAACAAAAGGTAGTCCCTTATACACATCTTCTAACACAAAACTTAGACTACAAACTTCAATACCATTCTCTCCCAAACCTAAATATTTTCTTA
>NZ_NSIU01000013.1 GCF_002633015.1 Sulfuricurvum sp. PD_MW2
AAATTTATAAGGCTTTTTTTGAAATTTTCATCGTTTATCGTTCTTTCTTCTCTTCCATTAACTCTTTTTGGAGCTGAAGCACCTATCATCACTACTCTCAATCAAGATATGAATACAATAGAGCAATTGGCAGCACAAACGAATCAGAACAGTGACTATCAGCCATTTATTTTATCGATCTGGCAACAAAAGGAACTGATCGCCTTTGGAGCACACACCCTCAAAGACGCCATCATGCTTATCCCCGGTATCGATATGATGGGCGATACCATGAATAATCGTACCCCCGTCATCCGTGGATCAAACCCGTTAGCATACGGTCAGACCAAACTCGCCCTAGACGGGATCATTGTCAATGACCGAACGTTTGATAGCTATAACGGATATTTAAATTTTCCTATCGAATTAATCGAACGTATCGAAGTTGTTCGGGGGTCAGGAAGCTTTATAGAAGGGGTCAACGGCTATTCTGGGTCTATCAACGTGATCACTTATGCCAAAGATGAGAACAAACAACAAAACGGCACTCTATTTGGAAGTTTTGGAAGCGATAACTACCGACAGAGCGGCTTTGCATATACCCACCGTGAATCGCAATGGAGACTCTCAGGTGACTTTTTCTACCAAAATGATGATGCAATCTCTCCTATCGCAGTGACCGATAAATATAATAACAGAGGATATGTTCCGCTCAATAACCGTCAGGTCGCTTTCGGTCTTTCGTATCTCTATGAGAATTTTTATCTGAAAGGACGCTTCAACCATTTTACGACCGGAAGTGCATTTGGTAACTTGAATGCACTTCCAAATATGGAAGGAAAACAAACCTTACCCTCTTGGTTTATAGAGGGCGGTTATCTTATTAACGTATCCGATCATTTTACCCTCCAAACAAAAGTCGGTACCATGGAAGACGGTTGGCATAATGATTCTCGTTCATTACCTGCCGGAACCTATCTAGGAGTGACCTATCCAGATGGATACTGGGCTTATCTCGATTTTACTACTCGCCTTCGCTATGCCGGAGTATCAGCATCGTTTACCGGAATAAAAAATCATAAAATTTCTACCGGTTATACACAAAAATATGAAGACGTTATCAAGATGTCCTCCATCACGACCAATCGTACTACCGGAGGGCCTGATCTGGTCGATTATACACTCACAGCCCCTTTCATAGATGCAGGTTCTGCATGCCGGCATACCTACGAAGTCTATCTCAACGATACCATAGACATTAACGATGAATTGGCACTCTCCCTCAATCTGGGTGGAACAAAAGCATCCAATATCAGTTTTGAGCCCTATGCCAGAGCCGCTTTAGTCTATCAACCCTATCGTGAACATATTTTTAAATTCATGGTTGGAAACAGCTATAGGCTACCCTCGTTTCAAGAGCTCTACACCCTCAACAACCCAGCCCGTATCGGAAATCCTGCATTAGATCCTGAACATGTTGTCTCGTATGAAACACAATATCTGTATAAACCATCCCTTTCAACTACCTTTGGACTTAATTTATTTTATCTAACAAATACAGATCAGATTACCCCAAATACGGTAGACAAAGTCTATCAAAATATCGGACAGCGCAATATTCAAGGATTAGAGAGCGAATTTCGCGGAAACATTAATGACGATGCTATCGCTTATCTCTCCTACAGTTATATCCGAGGCGAAACGATCAAAGGGAGTGCTACAACAGATTTTCTCCCTTATGCTTCGACACATTTAATCAAAGGCGGAATATCATACGCCCTAACTGCAGAACTCAATGCAGCGATTATAGGGCGCTATAACAGTGAAAAGGAGCGCAGACCAGAAGATAGCCGAAAAAACTCAATGGAATCGTTCGCATCGTATGATCTTATCTTGGGATGGGAGGACAATAGCGGTTTTTATATCCAAGGCTCATTAAAAAATGTCAATAATGCTGTTTATCGCTACATATCTCCCCCTTCAACCTATGCGGATGATTATCCGATCGAGGGAAGAACCTTTTGGATTAGAGCAGGATGGAAGTTTTGATGCGAATTATTGCCATTCTCCTGATCACTGTTTATCTTGCATTTGCCAGCGATCCGTTAGTGATAAACGCACATGTACGGATGTTGCCTAAAATCATGGCTCTAGATACCCGTTTATCATCAAAGACCGATACGTCGAAAAAGATTTTTGCGGTTGTCTATGACGGAAACCAAAAATCTGAAGCACAGTCGATAGCCGATGCTATCAACAAAACTCATAATGGGAAAGTATCGACACTCTTATTTAACGCGATCTCTCTTTCTGCAAATGAACTTGTAGATAGAAGAGATATTGCTTTTGTGTATGTTGTTCAAAAAAGTAATCCAAAATCGCTCAAAAAGATTGCCGCATGGGGAGTTGAAAACTCGATACCGACATTTTCGTATGATGTTGCCGATTTGGAATATGGTATTTTAGGATCCATCGCAATTGAGCGTACCAGCATCATTTATATCAACAAAAAAAATCTCAAAGAGGGAAAATACCATTTTGATGAAGCTTTATACCAAATTGCGAGATTCGTAGAATGAATTATTTTAGAAATGCTAGGCTTTCAACAAAACTTTTTCTGTCGATGTTACTTGTCACATCCGTCATTTTCGTTACGATCACACTGGTCACTTTTTCGATTGTTCGAGATTTAACATTAAATTCTCAAAAAGAAAAAGCTTCATTGCTGATCGATACCGTCAATCCTGCCGTCTCTCTCTCCCTTTTTCTAGGGCTTAACGATCTAGGGGAAAAACTCTCTACTATCACCCATCGAGACGAAGTCGTTGAATTGCAAATTTTGGATATACATGGAAAAATACTGCTAAATTATCGCCAACATTCTCCTTTAAAATCATCCCAGATGATCAATGTTACGGAAAATTTAGTGGAACCTTCTTCCCTCAAACCGATCGGTTCGATCACCCTCACCTATTCGGGTGAAGAGTTCACTCAAACGATGAACCGTTTTTATACCCTATATGCCTGGATCGGTATCAGTATATTTAGTATTCTTTGGCTGATGATATTGTGGATCAACCGTTTACTCTTACCGATCACATTGATTGCACATAAAGTACGTAACTATAAGCCCGGTACAAAAATCACGTTCGATTTACCTTATACACAACGCGAATTTACCCATATCAGCCACTCTTTTGAAGTCATGCAAGAGAGCGTTATCAAATATTCTCAAGAGATTGAATCCATCAATAAAAATCTTGAAATGAAAATTGCGGAACAAACGCACAAAGCGACACGGCATCTTTACTATGATAATCTCACCTCTCTTCCAAATCGTATAAAACTGCAAGAAGATTTGCTAGAAAATCCTACCAATACAGTTGCCATTTTAAATATTGATGATTTTAAAGAGATCAATGACTTTTTCGGTATTGATGCGGGTGATTGGTTATTAACGCAAATCGCCCATTGGCTTAATGAGATGAAATTTAAACCCTACCGTATTGGAGGAGATGAATTTGCATTTCGTCTCAAAGAAGGGCAATCCCATATCGAATTTCAGTACGAAATCGAAAATCTTCTATTATCGCTCAATGAAAGACTATTTATGATCGCCGATGAAACGGTTCATGTCCGTGCTACCGTCGGGATCGCCATCGATAGTTCTAAACCTCTCATTCATGCTGATGTGGCACTCAATAAAGCTCGAAGCATGAAACGCCCTTATGCCATTTATGACCGTTCAGAGGGGATTGAGCAACAATACCAAACCAATATTGCGATGTCAGCTCAAATCCGACAAGCACTCGTTGAACATCGAATCGTATGCCAATATCAACCGATCGTATCTTCAAAAAGTGGTGCAATCGAGAAATTTGAAACACTTGTCCGTATTCAAAATGAAGACGGTTCATTGATACCGCCATATGATTTTCTGCCGATTGCGCAAAAAACGAAACTGTACCACCATATTACACAAGAAGTGGTCTATCAGGCATGTAATCTCTTTGCTTCACGGCAAGAACAGTTTTCCATCAACCTCTCTGGAAGTGATATCTTAGATCATAGAACAGTGATGACAATCGAAAACATTCTCCGCCAAACCGGCACAGCCGATCGGATTATTTTTGAAATTTTAGAATCCGAAGGTATCGAAAATTTCGAAGAAGTAGCAATATTCATCACACGGATGAAAGCCTTAGGAGCCAAGATAGCGATTGATGATTTTGGAACAGGTTATTCCAATTTTGAAAATATCCTCAAACTCAATGTCGATATTCTCAAAATTGACGGTTCATTGATAAAATCGATCGATCTGAATCCGCGTAATCGCATCGTGGTTGAAGCCATTGTCGATTTCGCCCACAAGATAGGGATTGATACCGTTGCAGAGTTTGTAGCCTCCGAAGAGATTTTACAACACGTAAAAGATTTAAATATTACCTATGCACAAGGATTTCATACCGGAAAGCCACAATTTTTAAATCAGTAACTGATGTAAAATTTAATCCTTGGCATGGTATAATTCGCAAAATTTTTACAAGGGCTGATCCATGTTAACCGATCGCGTCAATATACTCTCCGAATCGATTACCATAGCTATCTCTACGTTAGCGCAAGAACTCAAAGCACAAGGGAAAAACATCCTTAGCTTTTCCGCAGGTGAGCCCGATTTTGATACACCCCAAGTGATCAAAGATGCCGCTATCAAAGCGATTAATGAAGGTTTCACAAAATACACTGCTGTGGACGGTATCCCCGAACTAAAAGCAGCTATTGCACTTAAACTAAAACGTGACAATGCTCTAGAATACAAACCAAATCAAATCATTACCAATAACGGTGCGAAACATTCACTTTACAATCTCTTCGCGTGTACTATTCAAGCAGGTGACGAAGTCATTATCCCTGCTCCGTACTGGGTAACCTATCCGGAATTGGTCATGTACTGCGGTGGAAGTGTTGTTGAGATTATGACAGATGATTCAAGCGGATTTAAAATCACTCCGGAACAGCTCAAAGCAGCATTGACTCCGAAAACAAAAATGTTGATTTTAACCTCTCCTTCAAATCCGACGGGTGCGGTATACTCACGCGAAGAGCTTATCGCATTGGGCAAAGTTTTAGAAGGTACCAATGTTCTGGTAGCAAGTGATGAGATGTACGAAAAGCTGATTTATGACGGAGAATTTACTTCTGCCGCAGCGGTAAGCGAGGATATGTACCAACGCACTATTACCATCAACGGTCTTAGTAAATCGGTTGCAATGACAGGATGGCGTTTTGGGTATATGGCGGCAGCAAAAACTGAAATCATCCAGGCAACCAAAAAGCTTCAAAGCCAAAGCACATCAAACATTAACTCTATCACTCAAAAAGCGGCTATCGCCGGGTTGAATGGCGATGCGGATGCGGATATCGAAGCGATGCGTGTACAATTCAAAGCACGCCGTGATGAAGCCGTCAAATTGTTCAATGAGATTGACGGACTCTCAGTCCTCTCTCCTGCAGGTGCTTTTTATCTATTCGTCAATATCAAAGAAGTAAGTAACGATTCTATGGAATTTTGTAAACAACTTCTTGAAGAGCAAGGGATAGCCGTTGTACCAGGTGTAGGGTTTGGTTCAGAGGGGTATTTCCGATTTAGTTTTGCAACCGATATTGAAAGTATTCGTGAAGGTATCAAACGGATTGCTGCTTTCGTAGCAACAAAAAAATAATCCAATTTGGACTCTTTTTCCCTCTATTTACGGAGGGAAAAATCTTCGTTATTTAACCGCTTTTAGCGCCTCAATAACTGCATCGATATTACCCATCGGAATATGTACTTTCCACTCAGGATTTTTAGCATCGCCGGATAGCGATATACCAATACTGGCAACACTGTCACTTCCCGCCCCATATGGCTCATCCACTTTACTGATAGAAATAACACCTTTTTTTGTCCCTTCCAAAGGAACCTCTTTAATAATAGTAACGCCTGAACTCATAAAAACTCCTAATAGCTGTAGTTAAAAGAGTTTAGCCGATTTTCACTAAAGCAAGCTTAAAAAAGAGAGAATTAATTTGAACCTTGATTCGCAGCGTTACCATAAATAAAAGCATACATTTTTCGGTAATATCGTTCGTTGCGTGTACGATCTGTAGCGCTAAAGTGGTGATATCGTCCTAATGTCTCCCATGAATAACCAAAACTTTTAACCAATTTCGTCAAAATGGCATTTGCCTGTTCACGTGCCGTAGAATCTTCAAAATATTCATTGAGCATCGGGTTTGGATGATATTTATAATTAATTTGATAAGGGCCAAGATCAAGATTGACGATTCCGCCATCGATTAGGGCTTGTGCTTGTGCCGTACATTGTTCTGTCCCGCCACATTTGATAATATGTCCATTTACCGCAAAACCGGCTGCAGCTGCACGCTGTGCTTCATCGTCAGCATTGATACGAATCACATGCGGGTTGCATCGTCCCCCTTCTTGGAGACATTCACAGTGCTTTATAGCATCAAGAACAATGTCAGGCATCCGAATATCGAAAGAAGAATCACCATCAGCATATAAAAATGCTGTTGCCATGATTAAGCTTACCGCTATTTTTCGCATTCATTTGCCCCTTTTGCTTAAGATTCTAGTATTTTAGCTAATTTTGCCTGCATTTTCAGCCACAATTTATGTTCCATCAACGGAAAGCCGCTGTAGACCCCTTTTTGTATGATACTTTTTGTAACACCAGAGCGTGCTGCCAACGTCGTAAAAGGGGCAATACTCAAATGTCCTGCAGCAGCACTTTGTCCACCCATCACGACATTGCGTCCCAAGGTTGTAGAACCCGCAAGTCCGGATTGGGAGACCATGATTGAGAATTCGCCGACAACACAGTTATGACCTATTTGGACCAGATTGTCGATTTTTGAACCGCGTTTTATCAACGTCGAACCGAACACAGCACAATCGATTGTCGTATTTGCCCCAATCTCAACATCATCTTCCAATACAACATTACCATTTTGATAAAGCTTTACATGCTCACCCGTTTTTGTATGTGCGTATCCGAACCCATCGCTTCCGATCACACTGCCCGCATGAACCATCACCCGATTACCGATGACACAATCACGGTAAATCGTAACATTGGGGTACAAGACAACGTCATCTCCGATTACAGCTTCGGCACCGACATAAACACCGCTCATGATTGTGCAATTTTTGCCGATTTTGACCCCGTTTTCAATGTGAGCGGTTGGATATACTTTGCTCCCCTCACCAATGATTGGTTCGACAGTGCTGCTTTGAATCGGCTTGGAGAATTGTTTAGAAAGAAGAGCTACAGACATATACGGTTCATCCGATATGAGTGCGATGACACCGGATGGCAATAAATGTGCTTTAGCTGCGGGAAGGATCACGGCAGAAGCTTTTGTATCAGAAAGTTCTTTTTCATATTTGGAATCCGATAAAAAAGAAATTTCTCCCTCAACTGCGTCACGAAGGGTATTCATTCCATGAATTTTTGTTGTATCGCTGATCTCTCCACACCCTAAGAATAGTGCAATTTCGCTAAGTATCATATCTTTTATCTCTCTAATGCAACAGAGCCGCTGCGAACAATCTCTTTTGGATGAAACCGTTTGATCGCTTCGAGAAAATGGTTGACTCTCGTCGGCTCATCCGCAACCATAGCTATCATCGTATCACTTCCAACATTCACTATACGGCCATTGTACGCGTGTGTTAATGCTTCGATATCCCCCAGTGACTCACTCATCGGGATTTTGACCAACGCAATTTCTGTTTCAACCAAATCGGCATGTTCATAAACTTTGAGTACGGGAATCAATTTATGCAATTGTTTCGTAATCTGTTCAACAACACGAACCGACCCTGCGGTTACAATCGTGATTCGAGAATATTTTGAATCCGGAATCGGAGCAACAGTCAACGATTCAATATTGTATCCTCGTCCTGAAAATAATCCTACAATTCGTGAGAGTACACTCGCTTCGTTCATGACAATAACGGAAATAACGCGACGTTCTGTTTGTTCCATCATTATTTCTCCTTGTACTCTAACATCATATTAAAGAGCGATCCGCCTGCCGGTACCATCGGAAGAACGTTTTCGAATCGGTTTACGACAACATCGATGATTGCAACGACATTTTTATCGATCGCATCTTTAAGCGCGGCATCGAACTCCTCTTTGGTATTGACACGATACCCTACTCCGCCGAATGCTTCGGCGAGTTTAACAAAATCCGGTTGTGTCGAGAGATCGGTTTGTGAGTGTCGTTTATCGTAAAAGAGTGTCTGCCACTGACGTACCATCCCCAAGAAATTATTATTCAAAATGACATTGATAACAGGAAGTTTATACTCAACAGCCGTCATCAGCTCTTGAATATTCATCAAAATCGATCCATCACCCGTAATATTGATACTGACTCTCTCTGGATCTGCACGCTTCACGCCAAGTGCCGCAGGGAAACCGAATCCCATGGTTCCAAGTCCACCCGAGCTTACCCATTGACGAGGGCGGGTGAATGGATAAAACTGTGCCGACCACATTTGATGTTGTCCGACATCCGTAGAGATATTGGCATTATCACCCAAAAGTTGCCCGATACGTTCAATAACCCATTGAGGTTTTAAACGATCACCCTCTTCTTTATACGATAATGGATGCAATTTATTAAAATTAGCAATCGTATTGTGCCATGTCTCATAACGCTCAGGTTTGATTTGTTCTTTCGCCAAAGGGATCATCTGTTCTAAAACATTTTTGACATCACCGACAATCGGAAAATGAGCATGAACCAATTTAGAAACGCTTGCCGGATCGATATCGACATGAATAATCTGTGCATTTTTTGCAAATTCAGAAAGCTTTCCGGTAACGCGATCATCAAAACGTGCACCTAATCCGATCACCAAATCGGTTTCAGACATTGCCATATTCGCCGCATACGATCCATGCATTCCGAGCATTGAAATCAGCAATGGGTCATCGTAACGAAGCGTACCGCGAGCCATGAAGGTCTCAACCGCAGGGATTTGAGTCATTGTTGAAAATTCACGAACGAGTTCCGCTGCACCGGAACTAATAACACCCCCGCCCAAATAAAGGAGCGGACGTTTTGAGTGAGCAATCGCATCAATCGCTTTTTTAATCTGGCGTGCGTTCCCTTTTGTCGTCGGTTTATAGGTCTCTAATTCAACTTCTTTTGAGTAATCGAATGTCGCAATTTGTGCCGTTACATCTTTTGGGATATCGACATGCACGGGTCCCGGACGTCCAGTTCGAGCGATATAAAACGCCTCTTTCAAAATACGCGGCAAATCTGCTGCATCGGTCACCAGATAATTGTGTTTTGTACACGAACGGCTGATTCCGACGGCATCAATCTCTTGGAATGCATCGGTTCCGATCAATGACATCGGAACCTGACCACTGATAACGACCAACGGAATAGAATCCATATAAGCATCGGCCAAACCGGTGACTCCATTGGTGAATCCAGGGCCCGAAGTGATCATCGCAACCCCAACTTTTCCAGTTGCTTTTGCGTATCCTTCTGCGGCATGGACTGCCGCTTGTTCATGACGTGTCAATACATGCTGGAACGAATGTTGTTTATAAATCTCATCATAGACGTTCATGATCGCCCCGCCGGGGTAACCGAATACGACTTCGACTTCCTCGGCGATGAGTGCTTCGATAACCATCTGTGCACCGCTGATTTGCATGTCGTCTCCTTATTCAAAAAAATATTTTTTACTGTTCTTCGTGAGTATGGAACTGTAAAATGTCAAAAAATTGACGGATTATAGGAAAAAGAAGCTATAAATTACGTTAAATCGAGGGAATAATCTTTATATCTCTTGAAGTTTGATCGGTTCATTCTCCAAAAGGACAATCTCTTGTTCGGCAATCACTGTTTCATCGACTAAATCCGGAAATATTTTGCGTAATGAATCACGCAATTTGATAAGATTAACCGGTTTAAGCAAATACCCGCTTGCACCTGAACGGACAGCGTTTAGAACCATCTCTTCTTGACCATGCGATGTCACCATAATGATTTTTACATCTTTGTCTAGCTTTTTAAGCTCTTTTACGGCTGTAATACCATCCATCTCCGGCATCGTAATATCCATCGTTACCAAATCAGGTTTCAAACGCGTATAAAATACGATCGCTTCATTCCCATCTTTAGCCTCACCTATCACTTTATGCCCTAAGGCTTCAACCATTTTTGTAATATTTCGTCTCATTATCAGAGAATCATCAACTACTAATACTTTAAGCACAATTTTCTCCTTTAAACGGTCCTATAATAGTAAATTCTATGTTTCCATACGGGGTAAAAAGTGATGTAGTTATCATTCCGGTACCCTCCGTATTCAGAATCGATTTTGCATCCTCAATGGTTGAGGGTGGAGTTAATGTAACACCGTATCCTCGATTGGGAAAATCTGTAATCGAATGCCCGATAATTGTATTGGCTATCTCTCCGGCCGCACTTTCACGCAAAGCTAAAAATTCCTCTTTATCTATCTCGCCAAAGATAAATTTTTGCGTCAATTTATCGAGCAACAACTCATCGTACGTTGTATAGAAAAGACAATTAAGTGTTCCGCCGATACCGATAACCGTCGTATATTTTTTCAATTCAATTTTATTCACTGAATGAAATTGACCTTCACACATTGTTTTAATTTCCATTTCGTCATTTAAGAACAATTCAGCCCGATATGTTATGACAGATAAAAGTTGTTCTAAACATTCATCCTTTTTCACTACTGCCCTTATTTAATACCAATTTTTTGAGGAAAACACCAAGCAAGATTTGCAGTGATTTACAAATCTTGGTCATGTTTTCACCTAAAAAAATTACTATTGTTATATTTTAGTAAATTTTGTCTTGGATGAAGCTTGAAGTCTATGCCATAAACTTCTGGCAATTACACTTTGCACCCGCATCCACCAACCATTCCAATAACATAATTATCATTGACTTCGACCAGTTGAAATTCATGCTTACCGCAAAAGTGACCCTGCATATACGCTATTTGTGTTTCTGCAGCTTCAAGCGCCCCTTCTTTTGAATCAAACGTCGTTATTTGAGACATCTCCTCTTTTTTAGCGCAGCTGCATAACTTTTCAATGACAACGTGATGTTCCATGATAAAATCCTTCTTTATTTGAGATAGCAAATTTATTGCATATGCTATTCTCAATTGATTGAAATTTTAAAATTTTGCATTCGGAATGGGATAATTTTCAATCACAAAATCAATGTCTTTGTCACCGCGACCGCTTAGATTGACTAAGATAGTTTTATCTTTGCCTAGTGTTTTCGCCAATTTCATCGCATACGCTACGGCATGGGCAGATTCAAGAGCCGGAATAATCCCCTCTAATTGAGAAAGTTTATAAAACGCATCCACTGCTTCTTCATCATTGCATAATCCTACTTTGGTTCGACCGCTCTGTTTTAAATAGGCATGTTCCGGCCCGACAGAAGGATAATCGATCCCTGAACCAATAGAATAAACCGGGGCGGGTTCGCCATTGGCATCTTTTAGCATGATCGAATTAAAACCATGCATAATCCCCTCTTCTCCATACGTCAAGGTAGCTGCATGATTACCGAGTTCTTCTCCTCTTCCCAAAGGTTCTACCCCATAAAGATCAACGTCTTTGTCATCGATAAATGCAGAAAAAATCCCCATCGCGTTCGATCCGCCTCCGACGCAGGCAACCACGTTATCAGGAAGCTTTCCTTCCATCTCTTCAAATTGCTCTTTTGCTTCAAATCCTATCACCGACTGAAAATCTCTCACCATCATCGGAAACGGATGAGGACCGACAACCGAACCGATACAATAAATCGAATTGATCGGATCTTTGACGTACTCTTCAAATGCTGAGTCGACCGCTTCTTTCAGCGTCTTTAATCCATGGGTGGCAGGGACGACACGGGCTCCCAATATTTTCATACGGACAACATTCGGATGCTCTTTGGCAATATCAACTTCTCCCATATGAATTTCACATTCCAAGCCGAAATATGCAGCCGCAGTGGCAAGTGCAACACCATGTTGCCCTGCTCCTGTCTCTGCAATCACCTTCTTTTTACCCAAATGTTTCGCAAGAATAACCTCCGCCATACAATGGTTCAGTTTATGGGCACCGGTATGGTTAAGATCTTCGCGTTTCAAATAGATTTTTGCGCCGCCACAATGTTCTGTTAAGTTTTTTGCGAATGAAACAGGTGTCGGTCGCCCTTGGTAATGTTTACGAACGTATTTCAACTCATTGATAAACTCCGGCGAGTTTTTTAATTCGTTATACGCTTTTGCAATTTCTGCAAACGGCTCTTCTAATACTGGAGGGATATAGGAACCTCCAAATTTTCCGAAATATCCGTTTTCATCCGGATGAGTTTCTAAATAAGTATTTCCCATATAATGTCCCTTTTTCAATATTTTTTTAAAATGAGACCTTATTATATTTAAAAAAGCGATAAAAAAGCTTTTGATGGTTAAGAAGAAAATGGTGCTATAATTTTTCGATTAATTACACGGATAAGGTAGATATATGGAAAAGAAAGAATCTCAAAGTACTAAGAGTGCTTTGCAAATATCTGCCTTATATCTCGTGTTTGGGATGTTTTGGATCTATTTTTCCGACATGGGAATCTGTTTATTCACAAATGATTCGCATCAAATTTTATTGTGGCAAACCTATAAAGGCTTTTTCTTTATCGGAGTGACCGCTTTACTGCTTTATCTTCTTAGTTATCGGATTTTACATGATAGATATGTCGAATATACACAACGCCTTGAGCAACATAAAAACTCAGAGTTACGTATCGAAAAACAAGAAGCTCTACTAAAAGGATTAGTAGACAGTCTTCCGGATTCAATCTATGCAAAAGATCTAGAGGGACGGTATCTGGTATTTAATCATGCAGCAGGTATTACTGTCGGTATTGATGAAAAAAAGGCTATCGGAAAAACTGATTATGATCTTTTTCCGCCGGAAACAGCTGCTCTATTCGTTGAAAAAAATCAACCCGTACTTCAGAACGGTCAAATTTATCAGCATGAATCCATTATCACTACTGCTGATGGATACCGAAAAAGTATCTTGGCTACAAAAGGGCCCCTTTTCAATGATGAAGGAAAAATGTTTGCTATTTTCGGGATTTCGCGAGATACGACAAACGATAAAATGATTCAAACCCGCCTAGAACAACAAAATTCTCTGCTAAACTCCCTCATTAACGGTTCTCCCGATGCTATCGTGATCAAAGGACTTGATCGACGCTATATTGTCTTCAACAAAGGTGCGTATACCCTTTCAGGGATTGATACCAACGATGCAATCGGAAAAACGGCGGATGAGATTTTCCCCAAAGAAACTGCTGAAATTATCAAACGAATTGATGATGAGTTACTTGCAAACAACTATTTTGTCGAGCATGAAGAGACCATGCTGATGCCGAATGGAAAAACGCATGTCTATTGGGTCACAAAAGGGCTCCTCAAAACGCAAGATGGAGAGATTTTTGGTATTTTCGGAATTTATCGTGATATCACTGCTATGAAACATAATGAGCAGATGATAATCGATGAAAAAGAGCGATATGACTACATGGCACACCACGACCCACTTACAGGGCTTCCAAACCGCTTAAGTTTAATCGAGACACTCCAATTGAAAAGTATCGATACCCTTGATTCTCACTTTGCCTTGATGTTTTTTGATCTAGACGGGTTTAAAGAAATTAACGACTCGTTTGGTCATCGTTTTGGAGATCAGGTATTAATCCAATTTTCAAAGCTCCTAGAAGAAATTTTTCCAAAAGAAACATTGATTATACGGACAGGAGGCGATGAATTTGTCGTTCTATTAGAATCAAAATTTGATCATCACTCCATTCAAATGTATATGGGTAATTTACTGCAAATGTTAAATACCCCTTTTATCATCGACCAGATTGAAGTTTATGTTACGGTCAGTATCGGCATTTCACTCTATCCTGACGATACAATGAATTACGAAGAGCTTCTGCAAAAAGCAGATGCAGCGATGTATAAAGCAAAAAGTCTTGGACGCAATACCTACAGCTTTTACAACGATGGGTTGACGCAAGAAGTTTTGGAGCGAACCACTCTTGCTTCGAATCTCAAAAAAGCCTTATCAAATCGTGATCTTACTTTACACTATCAACCACAAGTCAATCCTTCTTCTGGTAGGATTATCGGTGCAGAAGCACTCGTACGCTGGAAAACAGAGGAAGGGATGGTTCCACCGTCTCTATTTATCCCGATTGCCGAAGAGCGAAGTTTAATTATTGAACTAGGTGATTTCGTCCTCGAAGAAGGATTCAAAGCCGCTGTGCAATGGACTAAAAACGGACTATTCAACGGTAGAGTAGCAATCAATGTATCAGCTAAACAATTGATACACCAAAACTTTTTAACACAAGTTGAAATTCTTTTGCATAAAACGGGATGCAACCCTTCATGGATAGAACTTGAAATCACCGAAAGTTCTATTCTTGAATATCCGGAAAAAATGATCACATTGCTCAGTGTTCTCAAAAGCAAAGGATTCAGAATCTCAATTGATGATTTTGGTACGGGATATTCATCACTCTCGTATCTAAAACATCTTCCGATCGATAAGCTAAAAATTGATATATCATTTATACGCAATATTACAATGGAACCTAAAAATCAAACCATTGTTAAAACTATCATTGCATTGGCAAAAGGGTTAGGTATGACCACCATTGCGGAAGGGGTTGAAACGATTGATGAGATGGAATTTTTACGTTTAAGCGATGTTGACTCTATTCAAGGGTATTATTACTATAAACCGATGGATCAAAATGCTATTGAATCACTATTTATGCAACAAAACACAGGTATGAACACATGAAAGATTTATATAAAGAACATATTGATATTACCAATGAAGTCAAAGAGAGCATTCAAAAATTAAAAGTGGTATTTCCCGCTGAATATAACCGAATCTATTCTGAAAAAGCCCGTTTGCATCAAATTGAGTTAGAACCCGATCAAGTCATTAGTTCCGAGATGTTAGATGAAAAAATGGTTCGTCATCTCATTACACTGTCACAATGCACTGATGATGCAATTCACGCCATTGAAACCGAAGATAAACACTTATTGGCAATGGTTCTTGCCGAAACAAAAGCCCTCCAAGAAGAGATTCATGAACTTCAAAAAATTGTATATGAAGACGGTTTAACCAAAAGCTTTAATCGAAAATGGTTTGAAGACACCGTATGCAGATCCGATCGAATTTCGATCCGTGACAGTGGTACACTCGTCATGGTTGATCTCAATAAATTCAAACAGATCAATGATCAATTCGGTCATGTCGTTGGTGATAAAGTACTTATACATATTGCGTTCAAACTCAAAGAGACCGGGGGACGCGTAGTACGGTACGGTGGAGATGAATTTATCATTATTTTTGATTCTAAAATATCTGAAGATGAAATCCGAGTCAAAATGGAAGCTATTTTATCCTATTGCAATCACGTCCATTTTAAAGTAGACCAAAATGAATTTAAAATCAATTTTGCGTATGGAATTGCTTCTTTTACTCATGGATCCAATATTGATCAAGTCATTGAAAATGCCGATAAAGCGATGTATTGCAAAAAAGCATGTACGCTATAACATAAGGACAAAAAAATCTCCCAAAAGGGAGAAGAAGGACGAATCAATGAAATTAACTTTCCCTGTGCAGGGAAAGAAGACCTTAACGAACAAGGTCGAAGAAGTAGTCGGTTGTAGCAATATTTTTGGTATCTTCATCCAATTGGTCAAGAACTTTGTTCGTGATCCAAGTGAGAAGATTTAACGCACCGTCATATCCGCTGATAGAGTAGCGGTGGAGATGATGACGGTCGAAAATCGGGAATCCGATATAAATCAACGGAGTTCCTGTATCGCGCATCAACTCTTTTCCGTAGCTGTTACCGATCATGAAATCAACCGGTTCAGTGAAGAGAAGTGAACGCATTGCCCACAAATCTTTACCTGCCCATACATGGAGGCTGTCTTTTGCCGGAGATGTATCAAGCAATGCTCTCATTTCAGCTTCCCAGCCGTTCGGTGCATTATGGCAAAGAACGTGAGTCGGCTCAGCACCCATCTCTAGCAAGAATGAAACAACACCGAGAAGGAAGTCAGGATCACCCCAGATAGCGAATTTTTTACCGTGCATGTACGGATAGCTGTCTTGCATTGCATCAACAAGGCGGCCACGCTCAGTTTTAAGTTTTTGCGGAACTTCAGTTCCAGTCAATTCAGCCAATTTCATGACAAACTCATCGGTACCTTTAAGACCGATCGGGTTAGAGCATCCACCTGAATGTTTCCAACGTTTTTCTACCATTTTCATGGTTTTAGACGTTGCGTATTTTTGCAATGAGATCGTTGCACTTGAATTGATACAATCTTTTGCGTCTTCTAGTTTTGTTCCGCCTTGGAACATTTCGTAGTTACCGGCAGGCATATCCCATTGATCAGAGTGGTCACCCAACATGATATAGTCTGTACCAAACGCTTCTACGATGCTTTTTACGGATCGGAGGCTTCCAATATACGTTTCAAAACCTGGGATGATGTTGATACGTTGTTTTGTCTCACCTTTTTGACCTTCAGTGAGTTGGCTCATGATACCGTGCATCATGTTGTCATAACCTGTAATATGGCTTCCTACGAATGAAGGAGTGTGCGCATACGGAACCGGATAATCTGTTGGAAGATACTCTCCTCCGTCTTCTTCTTTCGCTGCAAGGATAAATGCACCGAGGTCATCCCCGATAACTTCTGCCATACACGTCGTTGAAACAGCGATCATTTTAGGTTTATAGACTGCCGCACAGTTTTTAAGACCCTCTTTCATGTTCACCAATCCACCGAATACCGCAGCATCTTCAGTCATAGAGTCAGATACACATGGTGTCGGCTCTTTGAAGTGTTTGGTAAAGTAAGATCGGAAATACGCTACACATCCGTGGCTTCCGTGAACGTACGGCATAGTCCCTTCGAATCCGAGAGCAACCATGACAGCCCCGAGAGGTTGACATGCTTTTGCCGGATTGACGGTAATCGCTTCACGAGCAAGGTTTTTCTCACGGTAATCCCATGATTTAGTCCACTCAGCGATTTCATCTACTTTCGCAGGGTTGATTGCGAGCATAGAAGATTCAAATTGTTTTTTGTTTGCGAGTACTTCTTTGTACTCCGGGCGTTTAAACAGGTCTTTCCCGTTTACGATTTTTTCTACTTCTTGCATCGTCTCAACCTTCCTTTTCCCATGGTGCTTTACTGTGAGCCCATACAGGTGAATTAATAGCTAAATCCATATCTTGTGCGAAAATCGCGAATCCGTCGTATCCGTGGTATGGACCGCTGTAATCCCATGAGTGCATTTGGCGGTATGGGAGACCCATTTTTTGGAATACATACTTCTCTTTAATCCCTGAAGCTACAAGGTCAGGTTGAAGTTTTTTAACGAATGCTTCAAGCTCATACTCATTGACGTCATCGTAGATAACGGTTGAGCGGAAAATCTCTTCTTTTGTACGTTTGTAGTCATCATCATGAGCGAACTCATAACCGGTTCCGATTACTTCCATACCCAAATCTTCATAAGCACCGATAACGTGACGTGGGCGGAGACCACCGACGAACAACATTACTTGTTTCCCTTCAAGACGCGGTTTATATTTCGCGATAACCGCATCGATCATCGGTTGATATTTAGCGATAACTTCTTCACATTTCGCTTGGATGCTCTCATCAAAGAACGACGCGATTTTGCGAAGTGATTTAATAGTTTGGCTCGGTCCGAAGAAGTTATACTCTACCCAAGGAATCCCGAATTCTTTTTCCATGTGACGGCTGATATAGTTCATTGAACGATAACAGTGAAGCAGGTTCAATTTTACTTTTGGTGTCAATGCCATCTCTTTGAGAGTTGCATCTCCAGACCATTGAGCCACAACACGAAGACCCATTTCTTCAAGAAGAATACGGCTTGACCATGTATCACCACCGATGTTATAGTCTCCGATGATCGCTACGTCGTACTCAGTCGGTGTAACGTCGCTTGCATCGATGTGACTAAGATCGCCTTCGAAAACATAGTCACGGATCGTATCGTTCGCAATGTGGTGACCGAGTGATTGAGAAACCCCACGGAACCCTTCACAGTTTACCGGAACGATCGTTTTACCGATTTCTACCGCTTTTACTTTTGCAACAGCAGCGATATCGTCACCGATCAAACCGATCGGACACTCTGATTGGACAGAGATACCGTTGTTGAGTGGGAAAAGTGTTTCGATTTCATCGATACATTGACCCAATTTTTTATCTCCGCCGAAAACGATGTTGTTTTCTTGGAAATCCGAACAGAAGTTCATCGTAACGAATGTATCAACACCGGTTACACCGATGTAATAGTTACGACGACCCGCACGGCTGTATTGACCGCATCCGATAGGACCATGAGAAATATGGATCATGTCTTTGACCGGACCCCATACAACCCCTTTTGACCCTGCATAAGCACAACCACGTTGGCTCATGACACCCGGAACAGTTTTTTTGTTAGAGCGGACATCACCGCAGGTTTTTTGGTTTTCGTCATTCGGAGTACCGACACCAATGTGTTTTTCACGGTTTTTTGCCGCTTTCTCCGGATACGCTTTTAAGATCTCTTCAATGGCCGCTTTTTGTTTGGCTTCTAAAGTTTCTGGACCCATAATACACCTCTTCCTTACGCAACTTCGATGCGGAATTGTTCCATCGTATCGAGATTTTTGCACAATGCCATTGTTTCATCATCACCTGCATCAAGACGTTTTGAAAGCTCTGACATTTGGTAACGGTTCATGTAGATCATGTATTTTTGAGCACGATCCGGGTTCTCTTCTTTGAAATAGTGAACCATAGCTTTGAACAAGAACGTATTTTTGTTCGTGTAACTCAACCACATTTTATCTTTGTCTTTGGTACCCATCAACAATTTGATTTCGTTAACATCGCTAAGATCAACATCTGCCAATTTTTCAACTACTTTTTCATCCGGAACTTTATTCCCCATATCAGCTGGGAAGTGAAAACCTAAAATAAACATCTTGTCTCCTTTTTCTGTTGTTTTCTTTTCATTATTTAAAGATGTTACAGGTCATAGAACACTATGACGACCATTGAAGATCCCTCAAAAGAGGAATCTCCGGGGTTACACTATTACGCTTCGTGAGCTGCTTTACCAACTTGTGATTCATCAACTTCGTCTTCAAGACCAAATTCTAGGAGCAAGTCTTCGAGTTCGTCCATACTGACCGGAGTCGGGATGATTTTCATATCGTTATAAACAATTTTACGAGCAAGCTCTTTGTATTCACGAGCTTGGTCAGAGTATGGGCTGTATTCAACAACCGTCATACGACGCAATTCAGCATGTTGAACGATGTTGTTACGCGGTACGAAGTGGATCAACTGAGTTCCGATACGAGTTGCAAGTTCAAGTGCAAGATCGTATTCGCGGTCTGTCATACGTGCGTTACAGATAAGACCTGCAAGACGTACTCCACCAGTGTTTGCGTATTTCAAAATCCCTTTAGAGATGTTATTCGCTGCATACATCGCCATCATCTCACCTGACATAACGATGTAGATCTCTTGTGCTTTACCTTCACGAATCGGCATAGCGAATCCACCGCAAACAACGTCACCAAGAACGTCATAAGAGACGAAATCCAAACCGTCTTCATCGTATGCGCCCTCTTCTTCGAGAAAGTTAATCGCGGTAATAACCCCACGACCTGCACAGCCTACTCCCGGTTCTGGTCCGCCAGACTCGGTGCAGTTGATCCAGCCGCCCGGAGTTTCACGGTCAAACAAACCTTTACCCCAAAGACGTGCTTGCTCCATCTCAACATCTTCAATAGTTCCCATTTCTGCTGCCAGAGAAAGAATAGTATCTTGTGCTTTCTCATGAAGAATCAAACGAGTTGAATCCGCTTTTGGATCACAACCAACGATCATGATATTTTTACCGAAGTAATGTGACATTGCTGCCAATGTATTTTGAGACGTGGTAGATTTACCGATCCCACCTTTTCCGTAGAACGCGATTTGACGCAAGCTAGCTGATCCAGCCATGTTAACCCCTTGTTTTTGAACTTCGCTGTAACTGTTGCAAGGGGTGTTCTATGGTTTTTTACGACAATTAGCGAAACAAAATGACAAAATGGCATTTCGGTGACAAATTTGTAGGAATGTGAGTTGCAGGGGGGAATATCTAAACTCTATTTGGAATGAAACAATTGATTTTAATGTAGATCAAAACTCTTTTAAAATCAATGTTTCAATAGCATCCAGTGATGCAGGCGGGTAATAATAAAAACCTTGTATCGAATCAATACCGCAATCGCGCAAAAATTCCATCTCATCTATGGTCTCAACCCCCTCAGCCAACACTTCCAGGCTCAATCCCTTCGATAATGCGATAATCGCTTTTACGATCGTTTGATTTTTCGGCTCTCGTGTGATATTACGGACAAATGAGATATCGACTTTTAGTTTATTGATCGGTAAGTTTTTGAGATAGGACAAAGAGGAATAACCCGTTCCAAAATCATCGATCGATACATGAAACCCTTTGTGGCGCAATTCACTCAATATTTCGATCACTTTTTCCGGATTGAGCAAGATAGAGCGTTCTGTGATTTCAAGCTCAATCCACTGCGGATCGCAGTGAGTCTCTTCTAAAATTTGATCGAGCATAGCCAAAAAGCCGCTATGATTAAACTGATGCGCAGAGACATTCACCGCAATTCGACCCACCAATAAATTCATCTCATACCATCGCTTTGCCGTTTTAAAACTCTCGATCAAGACAAATTTACCGATTTCAAGAATCAGCCCGCTCTCCTCGGCAATAGGAATAAATTCAGCAGGCGATATCGAACCCTTAGGAGAAAACCATCTTAATAACGCTTCTGTTCCCACAATAGATTCGGTTATTGGATTGATTTGGGGCTGAAAATAGAGTTCCAACTCATGATTGGAGAGTGCTTTTTTGAGATTTGTCGTAATATGCATTCGATGGAGGATCTCTTCTGTCAAGGCACTATTGTAAAAACTAAACGTATTTTTACCTTTGCTCTTAGCATGGTACATAGCGGCATCAGCGCATTTTAGAAGCTCTTCGGTCGTTTTGGCATCATCAGGATAGATAGCGATACCGATACTTCCTGTGATATAAACATCTTTTTCCTCAATACATAAAGCTTGATTAAACATATCCATCAGACGATTCAATGTCATATTCACAAGAATCTGATCACTTTGCGATGGAATCACAATAACGAATTCATCGCCTCCCGTACGGACGATATAGGCATTTTTTGGAAAGGTATTGATAAGTCTTTTTGAAATTTCTATCAAAAGCTTATCTCCGAATCCATGACCGTACGAATCGTTAATCTCTTTAAACCCGTCCAAATCCAAATACATAAATGCCGATCGGATCTGTTTGGAAAACTCTATTTTCATATGTTCATTAAGACTCAGACGATTCGGTAATTCGGTCAGTTCATCGTAATGTGCCAGATGGTCAAAACGCTCTTTGGCTTCTAGAATACTCCGTTCGTAGTTTTTTCGCTCAGTGATATCACGTACCGTTGCCTGCACAAAAGGCTCTTCATTTTCACTCTCAACACGTGTCAGCAGTACTTCGGCATCAAATAATTCACCGTTTAACCGTTGATGCGTCCATTCAAAAAAATTACTCCCTTCATGTAGTGCGATCGCTAGCATCTCACGGGCTTTATCTTCTGACAAACGACCATCGCTTTGGTACAAAGGTGAAACATTGACAGGACCGATAGCGAGAAACTCTTCTTCCGTGGCGGCACCGAAAAGTTTAAGCGTCGCATTATTCGCTTTTGTAAATTTTCCTATTGCCGGAGAAAACGTCATAAGGGAATCCAAAGAATTTTCAAACAATTTTTGATATTTCATCATATTTCGTTGAGATTCCAGTTCAGAAAGTTTCAACTCCGTAATATCTTGCATGACCCCCTGAACCTTGACAATTTTTCCCTCTTCAATGACGGGAGTGCCCACGGTTCTTACCCATTTATGAACACCTGAAGCCGTAATAATCTCCAACTGCAGATCGTAGGGTTTGCCCAAATGGATCACATCTTCTATCGCTTTTTCGATAATCGGACGTGAAAGAGGAGTATAAAAATCAAGACCTTTCTGTACATCGATGGGCGAGTCTTCCGGAAGATCATGGATGCGACTCAGTTCATCCGTCCACTCCCCTTTGAGTGTAGCAACATCAAAACTCCATCCCCCGATTTTAGCGATATGATTGGTTTGTGCCAAAAGCTGCTCATGAGCTTGTTTACGATATTTTCCGAGTTTAACGGCACCATCTACTCGGGCTATCAACTCACCGCTGTGAAATGGTTTGGACAGATAATCATCCGCACCCGACATCAATCCCTCTGCTTTATCCGCTTCTCCGGCACGGGCTGAAATCAAAATAATCGGTAAAGAATAGGTATATTCAGCCGATCGGATTTTTTTTAAAAATTCAAATCCATTGAGTTTAGGCATCATGACATCGCTCAACACAAGATCGGGTAAATTTTTTTGACATAACTCCCATGCATTTTCACCATCAACGGCCAAAGTGACATCGTATCCGGCATCTTCTAGCATCCGTTTAATAAATTCGCGCATATCAGCATTGTCATCAGCGACTAATATATGTCCTTTTGTGCCTTGTGTTCGGTGCGATGAGGGATTGTTTTTAGTATCATCGCTCCATCGTTGAGCTTCTGCAATATAGGTTTCAGCGTGTTTCGACAATGGCTTGGGTTGAGGCTCTTTATCTAAAGAGATGTTGTGTTTGACTCCTAAAGGCATATAAACACTAAAAGTCGTCCCTTCACCAAGTCTACTCTCAACTTCGATACTCCCTCCTTGAATCTTGACCAGCTCTTTAACCAATGAAAGACCGATTCCGCTCCCTTCGTAGGAGCGTCCCTGCGAATTTTCAACACGATAAAACCGATCGAATAATTTGGGAAGAGCATCGGCTGAAATACCGATTCCGGTATCTTTTACCCGTAAAACAGCTTTAGAGTTTTCAACACCTGTCGAAACATGAATCGAACCCTTATGGGTGAATTTAAAAGCATTGGAAAGCAAATTCAAAACGATTTTTTCCCACATATCCCGATCCACTTCAACCCATTCGTTCATAGGAGGACAATCAATAATCAGTTTTAAATCAGAAAGTTCCGATGCGGATGAAAAATTACTCGCCAAATCTGCTGTAAGTGAGGAAAGATCGGTTGCTTCATAGGAGGCTTTTGTACGTCCGGCTTCGATTCGGGAAAAATCAAGCAACGTATTGACCAGTTTCAACAATCGCAATGCATTGCGATGGATAATTTCGATATTGGATGCTACTCTTTTTGATTCGAGTGTTTCATACTTTGCCAATAACTCTTCTGCAGGTGCGAGCATGAGGGTCAGCGGGGTTCTAAACTCATGCGAAATATTTGAAAAAAATTCGGTTTTTAAACGGTCCATCTCTTTGAGTTTGTCATTGAGTTCTGCCACCTCTTTTTCTCTGGCTTTGATGAGACGATTGACTTCTTTGACTTCATTGGCTCGTTTGAGAACTTCTGCTTCCAGGCGATTGATATGTGTATTTGACAATGGTTCACTGCATTGATTGGACTCTTTGAGGAGTATAAAATCGGTCACATCTTCGACGTTATGGACAATATAAATTACCTCTCCGTCTGTATCCAGGATAGGAGCGTTGATCGGACTCCAATATTTGACTTCAAATCCGTTGCTTCCATCCCGAAGGGGGATATCGTATTTTTGAATCCCCATAATGTCGGTTTTTTTATATCGGACAACACGATCCAAAGAGATGTGCAAATCACTTACGCCACTGACGGATTGATCTTTCGGATTATCAGGAAATACTTCAAATAAAGGCTTTCCGATGACGTTCTCACGGATGATGCCCGTCGCATTAAGATAGTAGTCGTTGACTGCAACTATGGTATACGTTGCATCCGCTTGTAAAATTAAATAGGGATGGGGACTCGATTCGAAGATATGTTGAAAAAATAGTTTCGAAAACTGCATATCCTTCTCCCTAAATAGAGATGTATGCAGCGATTATACTACTGGATAGTAAACACCATCTTTAAACATAAAATAATACAAAAAACCCATATTGCTTGGTTTGAATCCGAGCTTTTGATAGAATTCTATAGCACTTTGATTGCGTTGATCCGCACCGAGTGCTAAACGTTTCATACCCCGCTTATGACACTCATCAATCAAGGCATGAAGCAATTTTTTGCCAATCCCCTGAGCACGGTACGCTTTGGTAACTACAACATCTTCAATCAACCCGACATAATCACCCATCGCAGTTGAAACGAATTTTTGAACCGTCGCCATTGCGATGATGTGATTATCGATTTGTACTACAAAAGCTACACTATCAGGCATTTCGAGCAAAAGTTTCAGCCCATTCATCTGCTTCATGCTATCAATGACAAAATCATCTTCAATCGCAAAAAGCTCTTCCAGTAATCCCACCATAGCGGGGATATCACTCTTTTTTGCTTGCCGAATAATCATCGTCCGTTTTTCATCCGTTCTAAAATTTCTCCCAGTTTATCATGACGGAGCTGAATGAGGCGTTCAATCTCATCGTAATCAAACGTACCGAAGTAAGCCATATCAAAGAGTCTGAGAAGAGCTGCACGACAACAACTCTTATCACACCCAGTGACCAGCTTTTTGGCTTTTTTATACGGCAAAGAAGTTTCTTGAAAAATAATAATTGCTTCGGCAACACTCTTACCTCCGCATTCACAAATTTCAAGTGCTAATACCTCTTCTTTGGTTGCCATACTGCTAATCTTTATAAAGAATGCTCTTTTTTATACGTATTTGCCGCTTCAACGGCGTTATACAATTTTTCGGCCAATTCAGGCATTTTGACATGATTCGTCCAAACCGTATCTTCGACGATATCATGGATTTCTGAAGCAATTTCTACCGCAAAACGTTTGAGTTTTGCCAACTCTTTTTTATGATCAATCTCTTGTGACATTATTAACTCCTTTTTAATGATACATGCATATCATGTTCATAATGAAAATGCATAAATATTTTCGAATTTGATATCTCTCGGTTCACCATAACTCATATGGATAAAACTCCCTTTTTTCTGAAAATGGTATTTCTCAAATAAAGCAACCGCTTTCGTATTCCCCATCGGGATATCGGCAAAGACTTTTTTGAGCCCTCTAAAATACAGAACCCCTTGCATCATCTTCTCCGCTTCCTCTTCAAATCCCTCGCGACATTGCCACGGGCCCAGATAAACGCCACGTGCATTTATAACACTAGAGTGTTGAAAAGAATTAGCCAACGCAAATTTGAGCGAGCTGTTGCGTTCCATCTCGCCTTCCATAAAGCTCATCCGATTTTCGCTGAACGTTTCATAATCGATACGACGAATAATCGCATCAAAATTACCACTGTCAAGTTCTTTTGCCTGGGCGTTGGTAAAACTAAACGGCGGTACTTTTCCTACGTTGAGATAACGCCCTACCTCCATGACTGAAGTAAACCCATACCCTTTGAAAAAAGGTTCCAATGCTGGATTGGCGTGGAGATATAAGGATGGATGGTCTGCATTTAAAACACCAAATAGAGTGTCAAAAAGACGTTTACCAAGCCCCTGATTTTGATGTGATGGTTTGACCATAAAATATTTGATCATTGCGGAGGTTTCAAACTCTATTGCCATCACTGCACCCACCAATGCACCCTCCTCATACACACCGTAGCACAAATGAGGAGAATGCATCATCATGAGTTTGACATGGTACCCATCCAATAACCAACCTACTTCTTCGGCAATTTTGGTAAGTTCCGCCACATCGGCGTATTTGAGCCAACCTATAAACACGCTGCATCCTGATAAAGAGATTTGAGTTCATACGTCTCTAATACCCGCTTACGAGAGGTGACGATTTCACGTATTTTAGGGAGAAGATCGCCAAGAATCGAATTATCCGCACGGATTCCCATCCGTGCCAAATGGTAGCGGATTGTTGCACTTCCCGAATGCTTTCCGATAGGGAAAGAGCTTTGCAATCCCACCTCACTTGGTTCATAAGGTTCATACGCATGAGAATCCTTCATCATTCCGCTCGCATGAATACCGCTCTCATGAGCAAAAAGACGCTCACCCACGATAGGGGCATTCGGCATGAGAGGCATATTAGCAGCATAAGAGACGCTCAGGACCAGTTCGCGAATTGCCATCGGATCAATCGTTCTATGCTCACCGTATAGATGTTTGAGTGCCATCAAAATTTGCTCAAACGAGGCATTACCCGCCCGTTCACCCAACCCGATCACCGTCGTATTCATCGAAACGGCTCCCGCATCGATCCCACTTAGGGCATTGGCATTGGCCAAACCAAAATCGTTATGCGTATGCATCTCGATAGGTAGCAGATCCAAATCACACAACGCTTTGATCACATCATACGTCTGTGTCGGTGTCATAATTCCTACCGTATCACAATAACGGAAACGATCCGCACCGCATTCACGTGAAAGGCTCATAACATCACGAATAAAGTCTAAGGAGCCGCGCGAACTGTCTTCTCCTCCGATACAGACAAAAAGACTTTCCCGCTTAGCTGCTCTGACAACCCTCTCTACTTCACGGAGCATAGAGGATTTGTTCCCTCCAAATTTAACATCGATCAGTAAATCAGAAATCGGTATTGAGAGATCAACTGCCTGCACTCCACATGAAAGAGAAGAGTCCAAATCCTCCATTTTCATCCGGTTCCACGTCATCATACGTGCGTTCAGTCCAAGTCCCAGCAACTCTTTTATATCCTCACGCTCTTTGACACCCATCGCCGCGATACCGATTTCGAGTTCATCCGCACCACACACATCGAGCAAAGTCGCTATCCGGACTTTTTCGGCGGTATTAAAAGCTACGTAGGGAGCCTGTTCCCCGTCGCGTAAAGTAGTATCATTGATGAGCGCCATGATAGGCTCCTTAGTTTGCTTCTAACTCTTCCGGCAAATTGAAATATTTGCGTGTCGCTTTGAGTACCGATGCTTCGATCGGTTGATACGCATAATCTTGATCAGCAACAATGCCGGCTGCAGCCAGATCCCCCTGAGGACATCCGCCGATTTTTGCCGTGAGGATCAATTTTACATCTTTGAGACGATCCAAAATCGGTTGCAACGGATTAGTTCCATCGGGTCCGGCGCAGTATTCGGCTTCCACTTTGCGATGGTGGATAAAGCGTATTCCCTTATCCCCCGCTTCGTAAATCAAAAACTCTCTTACACTTCCGAAGTGTTGGTTAATCATCCCCTCGCCTGCCGTCGTCACAGCTACGAGAATTGTATGACCGTCACTGCTAAGCTCGGCTTTTTCTTTGCGGACACGCTCATTGGCTTGATCGAGGAAAAATCGGAACTCTTCGATTTTTGCCTGAGCCTCTTGACGCGCTTCAAGATCGTATTTGATTTGCAGTTCATCAAAACTAAGCCCAGAAAACGTATCTTTGGTAAATTCGGCTCCGCGATCTTCACCGATCAATCCTACCGCATCGGCGCGGCATTGACGGCAGTGCTGCATTAGTTTCATATCCATACCGCACGCTTCTTGCACTTCCATTTGCTGTTGATCGGTTGCGCTTGGAATACCGTCAAGAGCGAATTTGGTTCCGAACTCCGGTTCGGAGAGGATCGGCATAATGTTATGCAAAAATACCCCGATCTCTTTGAGCTTTTTGGAGACTTCAGGGAGATGTTTATCGTTGATCCCCGGAATCAAAACCGAGTTTGCTTTTATCAAAATCCCTTTTTCTGCACATAGACGCATCCCCTCTATTTGGCGTTCCAAAAGGATTTGCGCCGCTTCACGTCCGTAATAGCGTTTGTTGTTATAAAAAATCCAAGGATAAATCTGGCTTCCTATCTCACCGCTCTCATCAACGCTATTAATGGTCACGGTAACATGATCAATATTGTATTTGACTAATTCATCGATATAGCTTGCGAGTTCCAATCCGTTTGTCGAAAGGCATAGCTTCAGATCGGGAGCAAATTTACGTACCAAGGCAAACGTCTCAAATGTTTTGAGCGGATTAGCTAACGCATCTCCCGGACCAGCAATCCCCAAGACACTCATCCGCTGTACTTCACCGCCGACGAACATCACTTTTTTCGCCGCTTCTTCGGGAGTGAGACGCTCCGAGGTAACCCCGGGACGGCTTTCGTTGGAACAATCGTATTTTCGGTTGCAGTAGTTACACTGAATGTTACATGCGGGTGCTACCGCAACATGGATGCGGGCATAGTGGTGATGTGCCCCTTCTGAATAACATGGATGATTATGAATCTTATCTTTGATATCATCGGGCATAAAAGCTTCGCTATGGCTTGACGAACAGCTCATTGTATCTCCTTGAGAATAGATCAAATGATTCTTGGCCTCATCCAGCACGTAATCATTTTCTTAACAAGACAGATGCAACTGATGTTCTAACGGATTAAGAGAAACTGTCGTACTCAAAACAGACAAAGTAAAACGTTTTTGTCTGTTTTTGAAAGGATCCGAGAAGCGATGTAGTTTTTAGAGAATATCAGGAGAAGGGATGGAGAAAAGATAACCCTGCGAATAATCAACACCCAATTCCAAAAGGGTATTAAAGATTGGATCGTCTTCGACGAATTCCGCAATGGTTTTAATCCCTTTCTTCTGGGCAAAAAAGAGGATACTTTGCACTGTAAAGAGATGATCGCTGTCACGATTGACATTTTTGATCAATGAACCGTCAATTTTGATGTAATCGACATCGAGTTTACTCAAATAGCTAAAGTTCGAATACCCCGTTCCAAAATCATCAATCGCGATCTTACACCCAAACGGTTTGACCGTTTTGATAAATTCGATCACCTCTTCATAATTGACAATACCCTCGGATTCAACGATCTCAAAAACGACACGGGAAGCCGCTTTTGAGCTTTCGAGCATTTGATAAACATACAGACGGGTCTCTTCCGAAACGATATCGGACATAGTCAGATTTAACGAGAATTCAAATTCAAGATTTTCAAACATTGCAAACGTTTTTGCAATCATAATTCGGGTCAATTTATCATAAAGCTTTGCTTTTTTAGCATGTTCCAAAAACCAAAACGGGGTCAATACTTTTCCATCCGGCTCTATCAGACGAATCAATGACTCGTATTTGACGATTTTACGTGTTTGATTATCGATTATTCCCTGAAAATATGGGACGATGCGATCCTCTTCGATTGCCGATTTTATTTTATCAAACATCCAGATATTATTACGGGCTTTTTCGGCCAAAGCGGTATTGTCATTGAAGAATATGAGTTTTGAGCGCTTCTCTTTGGCCTCTTTGAGCGCCATGTGAGCTAGATTGTATACATCCGTATAGGTAGCGTGCGCAATTCCAGCAGAAACACTGATCGAAATATCATGCCCCGCAATCTGATATTTATAATTTTCAAGTTTATTGATATGCTCAATCAAATGGCCTCTCAATAACTCATCAAACTCTCTTTTCCCACATATAATCGCGAATTCATCTCCGCTGATACGGTAAAGATAGTCATGTTCGACCGTCTCTTCGAGCCGACGCGCAAATGCTTTAAGCAACTGATCGCCGATCGAATATCCGAAATAATCGTTGATCGTAGAAAATCGGTCGATATTGAGAAGCACCAATGTCGTCTCCTCTTTACCGTTCTCCAAATCCCCCAACAAAGCGGTACGGTTTTTTAACCCGCTGAGATTATCGATCAACTGACGACGGATAATCATATCTTTAGCCACGAGTTCCGATACATCCACACGAGATGCGATGAACTCTACTACATTTCCCCTATCGTCAAATATCGGAGCGATTACCGATTTAACATAATATTCTTGACCGCTTTTTGAAAGATTTTTAAAGGTCTCTTTCCAAACATGCCCCTCTTTGATCGTTGACCAGAGCTCTTTAAAGAGCTCCTTCGGGGTATCCGGATGACGAACCAAATTGTGGTTTTTCCCGATTAACTCTTCTCGCGAATATCCAGAATTTTTGCAAAATGCATCATTAACGTACGTAATAATACCGCTTGCATCGGTTTTGGAGACAATGGAGCTTTCGTCCAAAACCATTTTGTATTGATCGAGGATTTTAATACTGTCATCCAGTTCCCCCTGCGTCGTATTGACCAAATGGGTCAACGATTTGAGCATCGTATGATTGTGCTGATGCGTTGATTCTTGAAGTTTATTTTGATTTATCTCTTTCGATTCGCTCAAAGAGAGGGTTGTCGTCGTGATATTAAGCAGCTGATTACCGGATGGAGAGTGAAAAAATTCGCCATACGTGAACATACCGGCTGTCGGTGCGATTTCGTTGATTAATCCGAATTCGTAGTTCAACTGATCTTTTAAAAACAGTTTGCGCACCGAACACGAATAGATATAGGTCGCTTCTACAGGTGTAGAAGCGATATCTTGTCGCAAACTATTAGCCTGATCGAGTATCTCTTCGATATTTCCGATCGCAAAACGGACTTCTTCTCCATCATGAAAGTGCCCGGCATAGACAAATCCGCCATCTTCGCTCTGCGCAATCATGGATCGGGCAATATGAACTCCGTCTTCCACTTTGATCAAAGGAAATTCGATCGCACTGGCAGGAATCTTTGCGATTGTCTCTTCTCCGAGATAGTGAGTATAGAGCTCTTTTACCGATCGACCGTCAATTTCGTAGATAATATTTTTCAGAGCACGGGTGATTGTCATCGATTTACCGATCATTGTCCAGTTGAGCGAATAGGTAGGATGAACTTCAAGCACTTCACTTTGTAATACCGCGATAACTACACCGTCTTCATAAAGAGTCCCCTCTTTACAAATATAGGTGCGGCTAAATGTCAAATCATCCCCTGCATTTCCACCGGCAATGACAATATCGTTTCGAACAGAAGTAAACCCGTTCAAAAAGGATTCAGAATCACTTTTAAGCCCTTCACTAAGAACAATACACGCCTTTGTATCTGGCGTAAGAATCTCTTGTGCGGCACGTACACCGTGGTCATAATCGGATCGAGGAAAATAGAACGTTTTAACAACCGTAGAATCAAATAATGACGCAGAGATGATAATCTGTCCTGTTGTCATCATACCATCAATCACCTCGCCGGCTGTCGTAGCTCCGATAAGCAGGGCATGAGGAAGTTTGGAGGTGATCAGTTGAAGAATGGGTTCTATCTGTTTTCTATCGATCACACCGCTAAAAAGCTGTATAAAGACCGATCCTCGGTGAGAGAGAATATGGTCGAGAAATATCTGGAGGTCTTCGACCGTATCATAGCGATGATTGATCAATCGCATATAAATTCCCCTTTTTTTCACCATTTAGTTATATTGTATACAAGAATAACTGAATTTAATTAAGTACTATCACAAAAGTTAGTTCAAGAATAAAAATTGCATTTCCTATTCGAGAGTAAAAGGAGTTTCGATCATGATCGTTGCCATACCGCTGGATGCAAAAGAGAGAGTCTATCATAACAATCCGTGTGCGTGTACGATGTTCTCTTTGTACGAAGTGATCGGAAATCGCAAAGACATTCGGTATCGTCACATCGAAACACGTCTCAATCCATGGGAAAAGTATGCCGGTGATATGGTCAAAGATCCAAAAATGATGGCGTGCGAATGCGAAAGTACATTGGCTCAAAATCCCCACCATATCAGCGAACACTACACACTGCTACAGGCAATCGGCAAATGCAATACTCTCATCGTAGATCAATATTGTCTCAATACCCTCTATGCGATGAAAAATGTCGGAATCAAACTCCATAAAATTCCCCCTTTTATCAAAACAGCTACTGCAGCGATCGAGCATTTCGTGATCGGAACGGAGATTGCCGAGCATCTGCGTTACATCCATCCGGCATAAAGGAGCCATCCATGCGCATTATCCATCAATCGAGTGTTTTAGAACTGTGTGATTTGCCCCTCGACATCGGCTACGCATCTGAAAAAGTAAACCTCAAGGATTACACGGGAACCATTGTCACAATCGGCGGTCAAAACGGGACAACGCAACTCCTCATCAGCGCACCCTTTATCGATGACGCGCTCCTTGCTCAGGTTAGCGAGATCGATACGCTCCTCTCTCTCAATGCTCTGGATTCGATCACAAAAGGGATCATCGTTGCTTCCGATACCCATCATCTGCCACATATAAACGGCTGGCTGTGCGGATACGATGTTGACGAAGCATTCGGAGACTATTACGGTGTACGGATGAATAATGATACACTCGCAAAAACTCTCTTTATCCTCTCTAAAGACGGAGCGGTGTTTTACCATGAAATCCTCAAGGATCTTGATGCACCCTTCAGCATCGAAAAAGCTCTTGCCAAAATCGTTGCGGCACAAAGCTGCTATACCGGCAAAGGGTGCCACGGATAAACGAAGGTGACATTTTTGTCCCTTCTGTGTTAAGAATGCAAAATGCAATCCTCTTTCCAAAGTTCCCAAAGGGGTCACGATGGACACCATGATAGAGACAATCAAAAAAGAGTTGCGTAACCAAAGCACCATCCCCTACTTCGGTTTGGGTGTGTTTGAGGGAATAACGACAAAAGAGGGAGAAAGCGTTCCACATGACAGCGATTCCCTCATATTGGCGATGAACGCTGGCAGAGCTATGGCACCGCGTCTGATGTATGAATACTCACGTGCCGCAATGCATTTGGAACAGCGTCGTGGGGTTGAGTATATGACCCAGCTTATCAACCACATCTATACCAAACCTTTTGAGCCGACCCCCCTTCACAAGGCGATCATCGATATGTCCCCGCGCTATATCATCGATACCAACCGCGATACTTCATTCCAAGAACTTCTCGCCTATACACCGCATTGTCTCATCATCGGGAAATCGCGCATCATGGGCAACGATTACCGCTATGAGGTGTATGAATACGACGTCGAAAACCAAAAATACTTTTTGGTAGACGAAGAGGTATTGGAGACTGCCCAAAAAATCCTCTTTAAACCGATGGGTTCCCCGCTCCCTAATCCCAGCTTTGTTATTAGCGATGCCGACTATGTCGACTGGCTCACCGAAGCGATGGGGGGATTTGCGGTGCCCAAAGTGCTCAAAACCTACCGAAAAGCAAAAAAATACCTCTTTTTAGGGACATTTTTCGATCGTGATACCGACCGTATGGTGGCAAACGAACTCTCCCTTGATTTGGAGGGGGGATACGTCATTACTGACAAAGAACTCGGAAAAAAAGAGAAAAAGTTCATCGACAAACACCATCTCGAGGTGATTCAGATGTCATTACCCGAATTTATCAAAGCATTCATCTAAAAGGAGATTTTTATGCCGTACATCCCTACCGTCAAAGATGTTTCCCCGCGTGGAGAGCGTTATTTCGATCTCTTCTCCAAACTTCTCGGAGACCGTGTCATCGTCATCACCGAAGCGATCGACGATCACATGATGGGCGTTATCGTCTCTCAGCTACTCTATCTGGAGGCGATGGATTCCGAAGAGCCGATCCACATGTACATCAGCTCCCCCGGAGGTTCGGTCATGGCAGGGCTTGCCATCCTCGATACGATGAATCTCATCAATGCTCCTGTGCATACCTACGCCATGGGTCTCGTTGCGTCAATGGCGGCGGTTCTGTTTACCTGCGGAGAAAAAGGGCATCGCTACATGCTCCCCAACGCTGAAGTGATGATCCATCAGCCGCTCGGAGGCTATTCAGGTCAGGCGAGCGACATCGAGATCCACACCAAACATATTCTCAACCTCAAACGCCGTTTGTATCTCATCCTCTCCGAAGCGACAGGTCAGAGCACCAAGGTGATCGAAAAAGAGTCCGATCGTGATAACTATATGGAAGCCGAAGCCGCCATCAAATTCGGTCTCGCCGATGAGATCATCACTAAATTCAGTGCCAAGGAGTAAAGGATGAGTACCAGTGAGAAAACCTGTTCGTTTTGCGGACGCCCTCAGAGCGAAGTGAAAAAAATGTTCTCCTCCGAGACAACCCACATCTGCAACGAATGTGTCACCACCTGCTCCGCGATCCTCCAAAAAGAGGTGCGCTACGAGCAACGCTCCGCAATGCAGCAGCAGCTCCCCGTCCCTGAGAAGATTGTCGAGTTTTTGGACAAATATATCATCGGTCAGGAGGATGCGAAAAAAGTGCTCGCAGTTGCACTCTACAACCACTACAAACGGATCGAAAATCCTATCTACAACAACGTGGAACTCGAAAAGTCCAACATTATGCTCGTAGGTCCGACGGGAAGCGGTAAGACGCTTTTGGCAAAATCGCTCTCTAAAATCATGCAAGTGCCGTTCGCTGTCGCCGATGCGACCGCATTGACCGAAGCAGGTTATGTCGGTGAAGACGTCGAGAGTATCCTCAGCCGCCTCCTCGCCGCCGCCAACTACGACATCGACCTGGCACAGCGCGGTATCATCTACATCGACGAAGTGGATAAAATTGCCCGTAAGGGTGAGAGTTCGACGATGGGGCGTGACGTATCGGGTGAGGGGGTACAGCAAGGGCTATTGAAGATTTTAGAGGGTGCGGAAGTGTATGTTCCGATCAAAGGGAGCCGCAAAAACTCCACCACTGAGACGGTACTTTTTAACACCTCACACGTCCTGTTTGTCTGCGGCGGTGCGTTTGTAGGACTCGTCCCCGATACCCACACCAAAAAATCCAACAAAGTGGGATTTGCGAAAAGTACAACGGATAAAACCGCCAAACCTAAAAAGATCGATGCCAAAGCGCTTGTCCATTACGGGATGATCCCCGAGTTCATCGGTCGTATACCCGTAGTAGCACAGCTGGGAGAACTCACCAAAGATCAGATGATCCAAATCCTCACCGAGCCGGACAACGCCCTCATCAAACAGTTTCAGGCGTTTTTCGACATGGACGGTATCGAGCTGAACTTTGACAATAAAGCCCTCGAAGCAGTAGCTCAAAAAGCGATTGATCGAGGAGTCGGAGCACGTGGATTACGGGGAATTATAGAGGAAGCGATGTTACCGTTGCAGTACAGCTGCCCATCGAAGAAAGATTTGCAAAGTGTCACAATCACCGATGCGGTTATCGAAGACCCGAGCAAAGAGCCGATCTACACCTACAAATCAGATAAAGAGCAAGAATAACTGCTCTTTATTGTAACTTCTGCATTACCAGATCATTGACAACTTGAGGATTTGCTTTTCCTCCGCTCACTTTGAGTACCTGCCCGACAAAGAATCCGAACAGTTTTGTATTACCCGCTTTGTATTTTTCGACATTGTCGGGGTTTTTTGCCATGACATCATCAATGATCGGCAAGATGATCGCAGGATCACTGATTTGCACCAGTCCCTGTGCTTCGACGATTTGAGCCGGGTTATCACCGCTTTGCACCATCGCTTCAAATACCTGTTTGGCGATTTTGTTGGAGATGATCTCCTCATCGATCATTTTCACCAACTCAGCAATCTGCGCAGGGGTGAATTTCAGCTCATTAGCCTCTTTTTCTTTGAGTTCACGCGCCACTTCGTTGGCGACGATATTCGCGATGGTAATCGGGCTGTTATGGATAGAAAGAGCCGCTTCGTAAAAGGATGAGAGTTTCTCATCGCGTGCAAGAGTATTCGCCACTTCACTATTGAGTTTCAGTTCATTTGTGTATTTGTCAAATCGAGCCTGTTCTGCTTCGCTCATCGGGGCTACTTCACCCTCGATATGGACTTTTTTCTCCGGTGCTTTGCGCTCTGTTTTGGCTGCACCCTCGTCCGCTTTGTTCTTTTTGTTCCATGAGTCTTTGAGTCCGACAATTTTGTTGAATACCGGATGTTCGTCCGTGTAATCGATCGGATCGGCATAAAAATACCCCTGACGCTCAAACTGGAAACGGACGTCCGGTTTCTCGGCGATGAGAGCCGGCTCAACCAGAGCATTTTTGATGATTTTGAGCGACTCAGGATTGAGATCTTCGATCCCTTCCGGTGCTTCGCAGGTATAGAGACGATCATAAAGTCTGACCTCGACCGTTTTAGCGGTAGTTGCTTCGACCCATTGGATTGCACTTTTGACCTTGATACCGCTCGTATCGGAACCGCTTTTGGAGTCGGGATGGTACATCGCGATGATCTCGGTGATATTTCCCTGTTCGTCTTTGATCACCTCTTTGCAGGTGATGATATAGGCGTGTTTGAGTCTTACTGGCTGTTCCGGTGTGAGGCGGTAAAAGCCTGCTGGCGGATTCTCGCTGAAATCGTCGCGCTCGATGTAGATCTCACGGGAGAACGGAAGTTTTCGTGAACCCTCTTTCGGTACGTCTTCAGGGTAGTACGAAGCGTCTAGTTCTTCGTTCCCCTCGTAATTTTCAATCGTCACTTTGAGCGGGTCGAGGACACACATGACGCGCGGTACTTTGGTGTTCAGATCATCGCGGATGCAGAATTCGAGCTGTGCGACATCGACCATCGAGTTGGCTTTCGCGATACCGATTTGATGACAGAAATTGAGGATCGATTCGGGGGTATACCCGCGTCGGCGCAATCCCGCGATGGTCGGCATTCGTGGGTCATCCCATCCACTGACGTAGTTTTCGTTGACCAGTTCGAGGAGCTTTCGTTTACTCATGACGGTATAGTTGATCCCCAAACGTGCAAACTCATGCTGATACGGGCGCGGTGATGTCAGCCCCAGCGTATCGAGTACCCAGTCGTAGATGTCGCGATTGTTTTCAAATTCGAGGGTACAGATCGAGTGAGAAACCCCCTCGATGTAGTCGGAGAGGCAGTGTCCGTAATCGTACATCGGATAGATATGCCATGCATCCCCCGTGCGGTAGTGATGGGCGTGACGGATGCGGTAGAGGAGCGGATCGCGCATCTTCATGTTCGCCGCACTCATATCGATCTTGGCACGCAGGACGTGCTCTCCATCTTTGAATTCACCGTTTTTCATCCGCTCCAGCAGATCGAGATTTTCTTCGACGCTCCGCTCGGCATAGACACTGCGGCGACCGGGTTCGGTCACCGTTCCGCGATATTCACGGATCTCCTCTTCGCTCAAGCTGTCGACGTAGGCTTTGCCCATTTTGATGAGCTGTTTTGCGTATTCGTAGAGTTCAGGGAAATAATCGGAGGTGTAGCGAACATTCCCCTCCCATTTGAAGCCAAGCCATTCGACGGCGTCTTTGAGTGCTTCGACGTAGCGGGTATCTTCGGTCGTCGGGTTGGTATCGTCCATCCGCAAGTTACAGTGACCGTTGTAGTCGCGTGCGATACCGAAGTTGATCGCGATCGATTTGGCGTGTCCGATGTGGGGGAAGCCGTTTGGCTCAGGGGGGAAGCGTGTCACGACCTCGTTATATTTGTGTGCTTTTATATCTTCTTCGACGATGGTGCGTAAAAAATCTTTGCTCTCGTTCATTGCTCTAAAACCTTCTGAATCGTTTAAAATCGTATTTTATCAAATAAGTCCAATTATAACGATACTATGCACTCAATTCACGAAAGATAGTGGTGAAAAAGTCAGCAATAATGTTAAAAGGATATTCTCTATTCTCTTCACTGACGAAGATCACGCAAACGCGTGATACGACTTAATTTCACTTAGAATTTTATTTTATTTAGTACCAGGTAATTTTCTATTTTTAGTAAAATAACCAGACAAAGCAGCAGCAATAATCAAGTATGGAAGAGCCATCATCTCTCCAGTTGATTGGGCACTATCTGCATATCCCGATAATCCCATAACAAAACCTGTAATCATAAGAGATAAGAACCAAAAAACAAAAGTCCAAAAAATACCAAAGAAAACAAGAGCCATCGTAGATTTTTTGGTCACTAAATGCTGTGGAGCACCGCAATGAGGACACATTGGTGCTTCTTCATGAATTTCTTTTCCACATCCTCGACAAAATACCATGTTCATAGCAGACCTTTAAAAATATTTCTTAACAATAATAACCGCTAAATTCTTAAAAGCATTTGTATTCTACATTCCCCGTTATAACTACTAACAGATTGCTATAATACGCTTCAAACCCACAGAAAATAAAAGTATCATTGAAATACATCCTACAGATAGGTTATAATCATTGCATGAAACGACAAGACGTACTTAAAGTATTAGAATCGTACAAGCAACATCATGCCGATGAGTTCGGGATCGTCCGAATTGGTGTATTCGGCTCTGTTGCACGCGATCAAGCAACGGAGCAAAGCGATGTTGATGTCGTGATCGAAACCAAACAACCCAATCTTTTCAGACTTTCCCGCATCCGTCTCGACCTCGAAGAGCTTATGCACACCCATGTCGACCTTATCAGCTACCGTGAAAGCATGAATACGTTTTTAAAAGAACGAATCCAAAAAGAAGCGATCTATGCCTGAAAAGGCTCTGCTGATCGAAACCCTCACTCAGATTCACGGCGCTACTGAGCGCATCCTCAAACGCTTCGAGCCTATCCGATCTCCCGATGATTTTTTAGAAGATGAAGCGGGTCATGAAAAACTTGATGCGATCTGTATGCAGTTGATCGCTATCGGCGAGAGCCTCAAAAATGTCGATAAAATCACCGATAAAAAACTGCTACCGAACTATCCTGCAGTTGATTGGAAATCGGTCAAGGGGATGCGCGACATTATCAGCCATCACTATTTCGATCTTAATGCCGAAGCGGTATTTGATGTATGCAAAAATGATATTCAAACATTAAAAAAGACTATCGAACAGATACTTAGCGATATTAAGTAACCTGTCCTTTTTCCAGTTAATTATTAGGTTGCTAAATGAATGAGTTACACAACAAACTATTGAAGAGTACCGCTGTTGTAACAGCAAAAATGGAATCTACTATTTGTCAATCGTGCACTGCTAATAACTGGAAAG
The DNA here is from genome assembly GCF_002633015.1 of Sulfuricurvum sp. PD_MW2. Classification (GTDB taxonomy): domain Bacteria; phylum Campylobacterota; class Campylobacteria; order Campylobacterales; family Sulfurimonadaceae; genus Sulfuricurvum. The sequence continues at coordinate 39,146 of NZ_NSIU01000013.1, forward strand.
CGATGCAAGGTATTTATTATCAAGACTTAACTCACTCCAAATATCGAGAATTAGATGTTTGCGCAACACAAAATTGGGAATATACCTCAAATGATAATCCAAAGGAAACAATAAAAGTTGCTATTAATATCTTAGCTGAGGTCAAAACAATGGCTGGCTATCATTTAGTTTTTGATAGTTTAGACGCTGATACATTACCTTTTTTCCAATCAGATTATTGCGACTGGGTAGGCTATAGAATCCATAATCAGAAGGAAAAAATTACACATATACTTGCAAATGAGGGAATTAATCAAAATGATTTTCATGCAATAATTGATGAACTTTATGCTGCAGGCTATCCAGATGGCAAAATGAAACTTTGGCCTCTTCTTATACGTCCAAGCAAAGTAAAATATTTATCTGGTAGTTTTCGAGAAACAAATATTGGGAGTGAAAAAGAATTAGACAATTCCGTACTCTGGAAAGCTTGTCAATCTTTATGGTCTTCAATTGAATCATTTGTTGATAAAAGGTTCCAAGTTTTTTTGAGCGATCTTGAAGTAGAAGCTTCAGTAGCGAGACAAACAGAAAATCAAGAATCATGGTTTGAATTATCTATAGACCGTCATTCATCATTTGCATCTCTTTTCCATCCAGTTGTTGTAACAGAAGCAAAATTATGGAAACTTGATTCTTCTGGAGAAAAAATAGAACAGATTGATTCGACAAGACTGTTTTTTCGAGATCATTATGGACATACTATTAGATGGTTTGATGTCGTGAATATAGAAGCTTTTGACTCTTGGATAGCAGACACGACAAAGCAATATGAAGATGAACTAATTAAAAGAGGTGGAAAACGTAATTTTCTTTAATTGTATACTCGAACAAATCTTGCATTCTCTCCTCATACTATCCGAACAATAATGAGGACTACCATATGAAACGTGTTTATCTCGATAACAACGCCACTACCAAACTCGATCCAATCGTAAAAGTAAAAATGCAGCCCTTTTTCGAAGAGCTCTACGGCAATCCGAACTCTCTTCACCAATACGGTATGGAAGTACGACCCTACCTGAATGAAGCGATGGGGTACATGTACGATGCGCTGAACGCTCCCGATCCCGATGACATCCTCATCACCTCGTGTGCGACCGAAAGCAACAACACCGTCCTCAAAGGGGTCTATTTCAAACATATCCTCCGTGACCCGTCCAAAAACCACATTATCACCACTGCTGTCGAGCACCCTTCCGTCTTAGAGACCCTCCACTTCCTCGAAGAGAACGGCGCGGAGATCACGTTCGTCGATGTGGATGAAAACGGCTACGTCAGTGCGGAGCGTATGGCCTCTGCCATCACCGACAAAACGATCCTCATCTCGATGATGTGGGCGAACAACGAAACGGGGATGATCTTCCCGATCGAAGAGGTCGCCGCTATCGCCAGAGAAAAAGAGATTTTATTCCACACCGATGCGGTGCAGGCGATCGGCAAAGTCGCGATCGATCTCACCAAAACCCCCGTCGATTATCTGACATTTTCGGCGCACAAATTTCACGGTCCAAAAGGGATCGGTGGGTTGTATGTCAAAAAAGGTTCTGATCTTCCGAATCTATTGCACGGCGGCGAGCAAATGGGGGGCAAACGTGCGGGAACGCTGAATGTCGCTTACATCATCGGAATGGGTCTGGCGATGAAACAATCAGTCGGACACATCGAAAAGATGAACAGTGACGTAAGAGCGCTCCGTGACCGTCTCGAAGACGCCCTCGCTCTTATCCCTGAGACGATCATCGTCGGAGATAGAAACAGCCGTACTCCGAACACGATTCTCATCTCTATTCGCGGTATCGAAGGCGAAGCGATGCTGTGGGATCTCAACCGCGCAGGGATCGCCGCCTCCACAGGGAGCGCGTGCGCCTCTGAGTCACTCGAAGCCAATCCCGTCATGAGTGCTATCGGTGAAGACCCTGAACTCGCCCACACCGCGATTCGTCTGAGCCTAAGCCGTTTTACCACGAGCGAAGAGATCGACTACACCATCGACGTATTTACCAAAGCGGTCGAACGCCTCCGCGCAATCTCCTCGACTTATGCCTACACCAACGAGGTGAACTGATCGATGAGACGCTATCGCAATATCAGCGACCAAGAGCTCAAATCACTGGGTGCCCTGATCGAATGGGACACGCAAAAGGTATTATCCGCATCCGTCCCCTTCGAAGTTTTGTGGGTACATACCACACGCGAAAAATTTCACCGCCTCGATCCTCTCGATACCCGTCTCATCAAACGGCTCACCGTCACACGAATACAAGGGGAGGTTCTCAAAACCAATTTCGGCAGTTATGCCCTCAGTACGGGGAAAAATATCTTCCAAGCATGCGGGTGTAAACGGTTCTGCGACTGTTACGGACAGCTCTATTTACTCACATAATCAAATCAAAAATAGCTATTGAACGCTATTTTTTGTTTCACCTATGTTATTATTATCTAATTAAATTTATTGAATGAGTGCTGATGTCTGTATCAAACAATCAATCTTTTATCTCCGACGAAAACGATATTTGTCATAAACTCTTTCAAGCCGCGATCGATGCCCAGTCGAATTTGATCGTTTTGATGTACGATCATGCTCCGATCCTTTTTAACAAAGCGTTTCAAGAGTTTACAGGAATGCCCAATGTCAAAATGTTTTTACGTGAGTTCGGCTCACTCCCTAACCGTTTTGTTCCACACGATGCCTATTTTCATGCCGGAAAAGCCTCCGATCTCGATCAGTGGACCTCTTCGTTGATGGAACTCCCTGAGAGTGAGCGTATCGTGAGCATGATCAACTATCGTGCGGAACCGTTTGCGTTTTCGGTTACGGCCGAAACACCTGCAGAGGGGTATAGCATTGTCTCGTTTGTTGACATTTCTCAAGATCTGATCAAACGGATCATGATCGAAAACGATGTCAGTATCGACAAAGAGAGCGGCGCATTTAATAAAGACTATTTCGTCCATACGGCAAAAAGTTTCCAAAATGCCGCCCTCTTCAACGAAAAAGCGATCGGTATTACTATGATTCAACCGACCAATGTTGATAACAATGCCTCTTTGCATGATTTTGTCTCCACGATCAAAAATCATATCCGCCAAAGTGATATGCTTGTTCGTTGGGAAAAAAATATATTTTTACTCGCCTATCTCGTCGATTCATCGGAAAATGCAATGAAATGCAGCCAAAAGCTATGTAGTGTTGCTACAAATGTACGGATCGGTACTGCCGTTCAGCTCGAGCATGAGAGTATGAGCACTATCATCCAGCGTGCTCATGATTCACTATCCGCTCCTCTGTAATTAGACGTCGTATTCCTCTCCCAATTCCGAACGGGTAAGACGTAAACGTTCTGCCAAGACGGCCGCGAGACTCTGCATAAAATGGAGCGCCGTTTTTTTATGATGAAGTGAAAACTGTTCAAACGCATCACGGCTGATACTGTATAACTCCGTATCACTCGCAGCAACCGTATCGGTATAATGAGGCGCCCCCTCCAAAAAGGAGAACTCACCGAAAAAATTGTTTCTTCCGATGGTATTGAGATGGACGCTTTTACGTCCTGCATACGGGAGCATAACCCGCACCGATCCTCGTCGGATCAGGAAAATCTCTCCGTTTCCTTCCCCTTCTGAGTAGATGGTCTCCCCTTTTTTATAGCTTTTTACCTCTACCAGAGTGCGTAGTTCCTCGATGGTTTGTTCTTTTCGACCTTCGAAAAGATCAAACTCACTCAGATCCAAAATCTCTTCGCTATTTGTTACAACCATCCCCTCTTTGATGATTTTGTTTTCTGCCCATTCAATCGCATCGTCCAAATCATCGAAGACTTTGATCGGGCTCAAGTGTTTAAGCAATCCGACATGATTGAAATAACTCTCCATATCGTCCCCTGTCGGGAGTTTATGCGGAAGCCGACAAAGCAGAAGATATCCGTCACGTTCATGGAGTATGTCTTTGATCTGTAACAATATATGCGCTGCCGTGAGATCGACGTTCTGAACCCGTTTCATATCCATGATGATGTATTTTTTGTGTTGCAGATCTTCTTGAAGCATCGTATAGAGCTGATTGGCCGTACCGAAAAAAAGGCTTCCGTGAAGCTCGTAGACCGAGAAGATTTCCCCTTTGTCGCATAACAGCATCTCCTCTTCTTTGCCGCGAACTATTTTGCTGCGTGCTTCGGTTCCGTCTTGATAACGATAGACAACGGATGCTCCGATTTGCTGAATGATATATAACACTACCGCAAGCACAAGCCCTACTCCCGCAGCCGCGATCAAACTAACCGAGAGTGCGGTGATCGCTACCGAGACAATAATAAAAAAGTCCAACATCGTTTGTCGTGAACGGAGCAGTTTTACGCTGTGTTTATCAATCATCCGAAACCCGATAACGATCAAAATACCCGCAAGCGAAGCAACCGGAATCCATGCGATAAAACCGGCTAAAACGACAAAGGCGACTACCGCCATGATCCCCTCGATCAATCCCGAAAGTCGGGTTTTAGCACCGCTGGAGATATTGACCATTGTCGCTCCCATCGTCCCGGAACCCGGCATACCGCCGATCAAAGCCGAAACCACATTCCCCGATCCTTGGGCAATCAATTCACGATTTGAGTTATGAAACGAATGGGTCATAGAATCGAGGATAACACAGGTTTTCAACGTATCGATCGAGAGCAATGCCGCCAACGTCAATGCCGGAAAAAGCAACAAAGTGATATCATCGATATTGAGATAAATAATCGTTTTGAACCGTCCGATAAACGAGTCGATAAAATTGATCCCGCCCGTTCCTCCGAGTTCTCCGATGACAAAAGGGTTGTTGGCATGAAACAAAAGCGGATCTACCAACCCCAAAGCACCATAAGCTATCATCCCAACGATCAATGCGGTGATAACGGCAGGGATTGAGCGCATGATTTTATTGGCATAGATCATGGTGATGATCGTGATAGCTCCGACCACAATACTCTCCCATTTCCATCCGGATACGAGTTCAAATGCGTCCCAAAAATGGGTCCCTTGCGGAAGTCCTAGAAAAATCGGCGATTGGGCGGCGATGATATAGAGACCTACTCCGCTAAGATACCCACTGACCACGGGAAAAGGCATGTATTTGATCAGTCTTCCCAATCCGATGACCCCAAAGAGGACCTGAAAAACGCCCGCCAACAATGCGACGATCATCAACATGGAAAAGACTAAATCCGCACCGATATCCTGAGCAATATAGTGCATGGCGAACGCAGACAATACTGCTGCTGCAGGAGCACTCGGTGCTGAAATAAGCCGATCGGTTCCGCCCATAAGAGAAGCGACGACTCCCATCGCCGCAACCCCCAGAATACCCGCAATTGCCCCATACGCACCGTAGTGCCCACCGATATTGGCATAGATGGTGACTCCAAATGCGATAGCTGCCGGGAGTGCCACCAGCATTGCTGCCGTTCCACCCCAAAAATCTCCTGAAAGATTGTCTGTTTTAAACATTCACTATAATCCAATACATCTTTGAAACTGTTAGTATGTTTATTGTATCCAAAATAGGTTTGTGTTGCACACGATTGTGTTTTACATGATACAATCACGCCATGATTTCATCCTCTGCCAATACCCGTCGCGGCATACTTTATATGCTTTTCGCTTCGTTTTTATTTGCCCTTACTATGGTATTTGCCAAACTGCTTTCAGCTTCTATGGGCTCGGTTGAGGTCACTTTTTGGCGCAATGCGATCGGATTGATACTCATCGGAGTGTTTATCCTCAAAAAACCTATCCAAAATACCGGAGGTAAACCGCTAACGCTTGTTTTTCGAGGCGTTATCGGAACCATCGCTTTGCTCGCATTTTTCTATACGGTTGGGGCTACCTCCCTTTCAAATGCTATTGTATATGCCAAAACAGAACCTATTTTCACCGCTATTCTCGCCTTTTTCGTATTGGGAGAAAAACTCAAATCGAACGCTATGATTGCGGTTTTGATAGGATTTATCGGGGTTGCTATGCTCAGTGGTATGGAGATGGGGTATCTGCATGTCATGGGGATACTGTGCGGTTTTCTCTCCGCACTTGCCTATACGAGTGTCCGAAGCCTCAAAGCCTATTACGATGAACGCACAGTCGTCCTATCATTTATGCTATCTGGAGTAATTATCCCTGCGATCTTGATGGTTGTTGCCAACTATGTTACATCAGATATTTTCGCATTTGCCTTGAGCCCGTTTGTTATCCCGGCGGGAACCGATTGGGTATGGATTGTTCTCATGGGTGTTGCTGCCGCATACGGACAGATCTATATGACCCGCGCATATTTCTATGCCAAAGCCGGCATCGTGAGTACCATCAGTTATTCGGTTGTTTTATTTGCGACACTTTTTGGGATTTTACTCGGAGATGTACTTCCGACACCGATGGTAATCGGAGGTGGAGTGATGATTATTCTCAGCGGAATCTTACTCTCACGAACCAAATAAATTAGAGCTTTATATATTTGCTGATCGTGTCACCTAAACGTTCCAAAGGCATTTTCTTATCTTCGGAAGTCTCTTGTTGTTGAGATTCAGAAACACTAATATTATTCTCCTGCCGTATTGGTTCTGTTTTTGGTTCAGGTTGTACCGGCGCAGGAGATGAGATATTGTTCTCTCCTGAGATGTTATTCTCTATATTCTTAGTGTAATGTTGAGCGATATAATCATCAAAAAAAAGTGCTTTAAACACTAAAAAAACAATAGCAAAAATAAAAGCATACTTGATTACTTGCATTGTGCTTTTGCCTTTGAGCAGTATAGTTATGATGTATTTTATCGTATTTTGTTAATCATACCTATACAAACAGTTTCTCACCCTACTTCTTGCAATGCATCAGGCTCTTCTTGAACCAGTTTGCCTACCCCTCGATCACAAAGGGCGATATCTTCCCGATAGCTTTTTTCTTTGTATATCGGTGATTTAAGTGTTCCCTCTTTGCTAACACCGAGTTTGTAGATGGTTTCGTTACGAAAATGTTCATCAAAAGATGCTATGAAAGGCATATCCCACGTAATACATCCGATACTCGGACAAATCGCAGCACACTGAGGATCATCGTAAATGCCGACACACTCAACACATTTTTCTGGTTGAACGTAATATTGTTTTTTCCCGATCGGATTTGCGAAATCATCTACAATAGCATTGACAGGGCATTGCTGCAAACACGCATCACACGTAATACAAGTATCGTTGATAATAACAGCCATGAGTTACTCCTTATCTTTGGAAGTGTGAACAATACGCAACAGCCACGGCGGCGGATTGCCCAATAATAGTTCTTGGAGCTTTGTGACCGTTTCATCGATTCGATCATTGTCTCCCGAACGCATCGGATGTATTTTAGATGCCAAGACCATTTTTGAAGCGGTCGGTCCGATTTGTGAACAGTACAGTATGTCCGCTTCTTTGATCGTATCGATCTTGTAGGCAAGTTTCTCATGCTCATCGGCGATATCATCTGCTGAACTGTCTAATGTTTTGATATATTCAGCACACTCGGCCGTGATTCGATATAACTCAAAACTCTTGGACCAGCCGAAATGCTGATTGATATGAGAGCCATCACTTGATGCGAATGCGATAAGCACGATACAATCCTTTTAGACAACTATTGCTTCGCGTGCTTCACGTGCCGCAATCGAGATATCTTCACGAAACGTCTGCGGAGCTACTTCCGGAGTCAATACACCCCGTTTTTTCGATTCTCCGATAACATATTCTGAACTGTTGACATAATAGTCATTGAACTCTGCCGTATACGGCATATCCCAAACAATACACCCCTCTGTTGGACATTCTGCAGCACAGGCCGGAGTCTCTGCATGACCCACACACTCAATACATTTTTCCGGTTTGACATAGGTATATTCCCAATCTCCGCGCGGTGAATCCCCTTCGCTCACGATAGCACCTACAGGACACACTTCGATACAAGCATCACAGTTAATACATAAATCCGTAATCATTACAGCCATTTTTTACTCCTTACGTGGCTTTGTATAATCTCTCTGTGCATTTTTCGTACGAGGCAGTATCCAAAAGCGGGGTAAGCTTGATATCGACCGCTCTGAGCAACAACGTCACATTGCATCCCTCGCACAGCTCCATCCGCTCGAATGCATCGGTCGTAATCAGCGAGTTGAGTTTCCCGCAAGGGGTTTCAACACTCACTTCACTCAGCACACTACCCTTACGAAAATGTTGCAATTCTCCGCTGATGTGATTTTCGATCGAAACACTCCCCTCTTTGGTTCCGGTACAAATCGCAATGGCCGCTTCTTGGATACTGCATTCGACCTCATCGCCTACACGAAGCCATTTAGGCGATTTAGTCTTGAGAAGTTTTAAATCCATATTATTTGCCCGAACGGTAATACAGCTGAAAAACTCATCGCTTTTGATCGCTTCGACTTTTGCACTAAACGTATTCATGAAAGACTCCTTACCAGAGATAAATCACAATTTTTTTATCTATAACACTCTCAAATTGCTCTAAAATCATCCCAGCCGTCGAGGTGGGTCCCAAATGACATCCCGAACATGCACCCAAATAACGAAGCCAAATCTCAGGGGTATCACCACCGATATAGTGCACCAATTCTACCCCTCCGCCGTCACTGGCAAGAATAGGTGCGAGATTTTCAGTAATGATCGATTCGATCTTGGCACGTTGAGATGATTCATCCATCATTCGAAATGCGACATTTATGTCGTTCGCCGTCGATTGATTGCTCACATAGGTCAAAAGCGAATGCGCTTGGGACTCTCCTGCATGCGCAGCACGGATCATCCATTTCATCGATTCATACACATCATCGTTTCGGAGTAAAATTCCCAATTTGAGCTGAGCGGTTGGCATATTCGCCTCAGCGGCAACAGTGTAATAGCGGATCGATTCTGATTTGGAAGCATTGACCCCAATAGCGTTTTCATACATCCCGCCCAGATAGAACGATGCTACTTCATGCCCTTGTTCAGCAGCACGGTTAAATAGCGCAAATGCCGTTTCTATGTTTTTCGCTACACCGAAACCTTTGACGTACATCGTCCCCAGATTGACCATCGCATCGGTATCGGTACTACTCAGCCTCTCCCAAATAGCTTTGGCTTTTGGATAATCTTTTGCATCGTAAGCGAGAATCGCCGTCTCCATCAATGATTGTGCTTCCATCTTCTTCTCCTGATACCGTTTTAAATTGTTTCGCAAATCGGCCATAGCTTCATCATAAGTTTCTCCGAACCCCTTTACTTCAGGGATATCGCAGCTGTATATCTCATAGCCGTCTCCCTCTTCATTACTGAAATAGTGATAATGCGTTCGTAATTCATCCATGGGTATTCGCTTTCAATTTATTTCAAAAGAGTGCAAAGAGCGTTCTAAGGGTAAGAATGGAAAATGCATTCAGAGGATACTTTGTCTGCATAAAGGAGCAATAATGATTGCTATTCCGATCGAAAAAGGGACACACGATTCGATGAGTACAAAACTCTTCGGTAATGCACCGTTTTTTGCACTGATCGATCCGCATACCAAAATACCGAAAATCGTCTCCAACGAAGGATGCGGGAACGGTATCAAAACAGCAAATTTTCTTGTACAGCTTGGAGCAACCTCAGCACTTTATGGCTATTTGGGCGATGGCCCCTTTTATGTCATGGTACGTGAGGGGATGCGCGTCTATTGGCTGGGAAAAGAGCCTATGCCTCTAGAGCAAGCGATCACCATAGCACTAGAGGGTAATTTGATTCAGGTAACTCCCGACAACGCGTCTGCCTATCTCGATCCCGGAACCAGTTCCGGCGAATGCGAATGCGGATGTTCCCATGCGTGAAATCATCACCGGCGAAATGGAAGAGATTCGCAGATTGATCCTTGAAACCGTAGCCAAGCGTAATGCGTTGAAAACTGAAATGGCATATTGGTATGAGACCAATGCGACACGTTTCAATCGGAGTAACGAACTCATTACGCTGGATTCAACCCTCAGTGAGCTCGACAGCCATTATAAACGGCTCTGGGACTACCACAACACAACCAAAGCATCTTAGGAGCAACTCATGAATGAAAACATCCGAAACGATATTTTAAAACAGGCAAAATCGGCATTTGAACGGGCATGCACATTACGCGAAAATGAACGGCTCGAAGTCTATCTCTATGACGGTGTCGTCAAAACGAGCGATGTATTGAGCGAAGATGAAAAAATGCTCTACAGCCCCAACCGCATTCTTTGCTATCAAGTGTGGGGACATGATTACCTAGAAGAGGAGATCCGCGCATGGATAGATCAAGCCCGTCTGGAGATGAATCCAAAACCGCTCGAAGAGAGTATTGTTGAAACCGCTGCCAAAGTGGCTGTGGCAAAAGGACTAACCCCCGAAGAGATCAGCTCATATGAAGTGTTTGCAAATTTAACGATGGATCAGTTAGAACAGATCGAGCATGCAATCATCGAATACTGGTGGGACAACAAAGAGATAGAAAATGCCAAATCATTGGCACTCCATCAAATCAACGAAGCACTTCAATCGTTGAATTAAAAGAACAGCCAGATCAGCAAGGCTGTTCCCAAAACGAGATTGAACCAACTCCCTCCATCTTCAAACAGCATCACCAACAAATCGCAATAGGATTTCTCCAATGATGATGAGGCATGCAATAGAGTCTCTTTGGCATACGCCGTAATCTGGGCACCCCAAATAAAAGCGATGATCTCGGGAACAATGAAAAAAAGGATCACACCGAAAAAACCCCATAGCGATTTTTCGGGTTTTAACGATACTAAGGCTTTTTTCGTAGCAGGATTTTGGGCAATTTGACGTATTTTATGTTTCATAGGCTTTATATCGGGTTTAAATAATTATCTCTATTATACAAACCCTTCGTTTAAAACGAAAAGACAAGGTCTCTTTTCGTACCGATAGTGATATAATTCAAAGCAAAGCGTATTATTAGGAGTTTTTTTATGTTTTTAAAACATCCCCTCTCTTTGAGTCTGATATTTTTTACTCTCTTTTTGGGAGGGTGCACTACAGTTGTTCCAAAACCGGAGGCATCGCTAAAACATGCTCTGAAAAAAAGTTTTGACTCAAACGGATACAACTACACCTCGACAACCCGGATCACGAAACTGACACTCCCAAAATCCGATATAAACGACACCAATCCCTATGCAGTACGCGATTCGATCTATTTGCAAAAGGGGATTGATGTGATCCGAGGTTTTTCACTCGCGATTGATGGAGCGGTCGATTATTCTCAAGCCGTCAAATCCGAATCAACCTACGATTTTCACTACAATCGCGACAATGTGGAAGTCTCCGTAAAACTTCCCTTTTTGTTCGAATACTCTTCCAAAACCCTCTATATGGGTAAAACATTTCTCAATACGATCTTTCCGATGAAAGAATCGGATGAGGGGAAATTGATTCGGTTTAATTTAAACGACTCCCTCCTTAGCACCGTTTTGGGAGAAGAATCCCTCGCACAGTTTGATGAGAAAAAAGTACGAAGCATCAATAAAGCGATGAAAGAGGGAGTTTTCAAAGCATTTAGCGATCTCAATGGATCACAATACAGCTACATTCCGCTAACTCCAAAAGAAAAATTCTCCGGTACAGTCCAAAAAGTCCATCTGTCACTGGATAAAAATCAATCGATAACGTTTCTCTTGAGTATCACCGATGCAATCGTCCAAAAAATGTATACCGAAGCAATGCTCGCCAAAGAATCGTACGGAGCCTATATGCTCTTGAGCGATCCTAAACAACTCGGGGCCCTTATGGAAAATATGAATCTACATCTCGATTTTGATTTCGGTATCGATCATGAGGGATATATCGGATTGATTCACACCACAATTCATGCTTCGGATACAGAGGATACATTTGCACTAGGGGTCGAAAACACCACTCTCCTCAACAGTTTCAATGCTCCTCAATTTACCATCGATCCGAAAGCATCAGGAAGCATTGATTATATGGAAGTCTTTCAAAATTGGACAGAGGTTTTCCCTTCAAATGCGCCTACCGAGCCGATGGATGAGGACACTATCGATTTAAATGGGAACAATGAGAACCGAGTAAGCTAACTTCCATGTTAGAGTGAATAATGATAGTATATAAAGTAATTTTTTAACCGTTATGCGCTTATAATTTATAAAGTATCTCGAGAGGAGAAGGTTCAATGATCAATTATCATGAAATAGGTCAACAAGTGATAAATCTCCATAACCAACTGCGTATTGAATGGCCACAGCTTAGACGCATAGCGCTTGCTCTTTATGATAAACAAACTGATGAACTCTATACCTTTGTGAATGCTACTATAGGACAAAAAATACTACCGCATTACACGAAAAGACTTGCCGATGTTCCCAGTTTAGAACAACTTGCAAAAACTGGTGAAACGCGTATTATCGATGATTTAAATATTTTTGCTTCAAACGCGACACCGCATTCTGAAGCGATATTGCAATCAGGTTTTCGATCGAGTTTTACCGTACCGATGATTGCAGCGGACAATACCCTGCAGGGATTTATTTTTTACGATGCTGACGAATCTTCTTTTTTTACCCCCTCAATGCAAGAGCATTTAGAGCTTTATTCGGAATTGATTCATTCACTCGTTATTGCCGATCTATTACCTGTAACAATGCTGCAAGCAGCTGTCAAGATTTCTCAGACCGTTACCCATTACCGTGATGAAGAGACGGGCGAACATATCGCCAGAATGTCCCATTACGCACGCTTGATTGCTCTTTCTATGGCCGATAAATGGAAGCTAAGCGATGCATTTTTAAACTATATTCTCCTTTATGCACCTCTGCATGATATTGGAAAAATTGCTATTCCGGATACCGTTTTACTGAAGCCGGGTCCATTGGACGAATCAGAAATGGTGATCATGAAAACACATGTTATGAAAGGTACCGAAATTATCGACAAACTGATCCATGAATTTGGATTAGGCGACGCTTTTCATACGTCTATTCTAAAAAACATTGTTGCCTATCATCATGAAAAAATAGATGGCAGCGGTTATCCCTATGGTTTAAGGGGAGATGCTATCCCTTATGAAAGCAGAATTGCCGCCGTTGCGGATGTTTTTGATGCCCTCACATCGGACCGAAGCTACCGTCAAGCATGGACGATTGAAGAAGCTTTTCATTATCTTTCATCCAATAAAGGTACTCTTTTCGATGCTGATTGTGTTGATGCATTAATTTCTCGTCGATCAGAAGTCTTAACTATCAAAAATCTATTTTGTAAGAAGTCTTACTGCCCTAAAGAATCAAATTAATCATTGATTGCTTTTATGGGGTTTTAAAGCGTCTCTCAACTCTTGATTAAGTTCAAACCAATGTGACAAAAACAGCATCTATATCTTTAACAATATTTAGATCAATTTCATTTTTATATGCCATCTCATGCATTATACTCATCGCTTTATTATGATTCATTCCATCTCTATAAGGTCTGTTTTCACGTAATGCTTGATAGATATCTATACATGTCAATAAACGTTGTTCAAAACTAAGGTCATCACTTTTCAATCCAAGAGGATAACCGCTTCCATTGAGTTTTTCATGATGTGTGTATATCCATTGTTTGATCTCCTCGTCAAATCCCAGTATCCCGCGTAACATAAAATATGCAAGATACGGATGAGTTTTAATTTGTTCATACTCTTCATCAGTTAGTTTTCCAGGTTTGTCGATAATTGCATTTGATACAGCTAATTTTCCAAGATCATGAAGGGAAGCAGCGATTTTCATTTTAGAAATTTTTTCTTGATAGTATTTATAATAATTTCCCATAATCTCAGATTTTTCTATGATTCCATGGGTGTGGAGTGCAGTTGATTTGGATTTTGCATCAATAATTTTTGAAAAGATATTTGTAATTTCAAAGATATCACTGTATTCTAAATCCAAAGAAATATCAGGCAATAAATCCGTTAATGCATGATCTATATAGGGCTCTTGCAGATCAAGCCAAAAACTTGTTTGTTCCATGAGTTCTAAAAAAACATGGGCTATTTCTGGATCATGAGTTTTCCCTGCAATTTCTTTTGTAGCCATGTTTCCTCCTTCATAAAAAATCGTT
>NZ_NSIU01000014.1 GCF_002633015.1 Sulfuricurvum sp. PD_MW2
AAAATTCGACAGAATTGATTTTTCCCCGATTATTAGTCCATAAAAGGAATATTTTGAACCTATTATCTGATGCTTCAAAAACTGAAATTTGAGGGAAACCTTCAAATCGAAAAAGATTTATTCGTAAATCATGAAGCGCTGAAAGAGCAATAGCACCTGCAATTTCACAACTTGAAATTTTTTCTTTTGGAAAATACATTACTCCCCCCCTTCTTTTCACTGTAACTTATTTTACAGAGACAATCCAATTACCACCTTTATTTTCAATATCATAATTATATCGGTGGTCATTACAATAAACGTGATACCCTTCACTTGTGAAAAATCTATTCATTCCATCTATGGAATCACAAGTGTATCCATTAGCCGAAATAAGTTCTTTTGCAGCTATTTTTTGAGCATCAGTTACTGTGACATCTGCTGGGGCATCTACTTCTGATGTTGCAGGTTTAACTTTATCATCACTTCCAGAACAAGATCTAATAAATATGACAATAACAATTAAAATGAATAAACTTGTAAAAATTACGGAAAAAGCTTCACCGCCTTTGCTGGCTTCATTTGTTTTAGGGGCAATGTTATCTTTCTTATTTAATTCAATTGTTGGTTCTTCTTCTTTCGGTTCTGATGTCGCTGGAGCACCACAGTGAGGGCAAGACAAAGCTTTGTCTGAAATTTCTTTTTCACATTCATAACACTTAATTAATGGCATTTAATAGTCCTTGTCTTTTATTATAAGGTATGATACATTAAGTGAAGGGAAAATTAGTTATTTCATTCCATTGGTAATGTTAATATATTCATTCGGTTGAATATAAGGTATTGCATTTTTAAATCCATTTCAGAGCTACTATCTAAAAAAATAAACCGACTATACGGGAAAGAAAGGGAGTCTATATTCCCCAACTTTTCAAAATTATAAACTCTTATTCTGTAGCTTAACCGTGTGTTGCACTTACTACTTGAATTGGCGTGTTGAATGGGAGGCGCTATAAAAATAACGTTGTTGCACTTGATTGTTGAATGGGCGGATTGTATTAGAAGGGATTGTTTTGTAAGGTGGTGGCTAATCTCGGAATCGAACCAAGGACACAATGATTTTCAGTCATTTGCTCTACCGACTGAGCTAATTAGCCACGTTTGTGAGGACGAAATTATAGCTATGTAAGCTTAAAAAGAAGCTTAAAGCTATAAAAGTCTTTATTTTGTTCTTTGCGCGAGGGTTTTGAAAAGATTTCCACGCTCTGCATAAGATGTAAATTGATCCAAACTTGCTGCCGCCGGTGAGAGCATTGCGATACTGTGTTCATCTAGACGTTGATCGATTGTAGCAACGGCAATATCCAAGGTATGACAAAGAGTGCAGGGGATACTATAGCGCTCACACAGTCCATTTAATCGCTCGGCATTGCTACCGATTGCATAAACCTCGACATCGTAAGATTTAAGAGGCGTAAAAAGCTCTTCAAGTTCTACCCCTTTATCATCTCCTCCGAGAATCAGATGAATCTTTTGGTTTGGATACGTACGTAAAGCTGCGAGGGTTGCATCGATATTGGTTGCTTTTGAATCGTTGATCCACAATCGTCCGCGAGAGTCTCGAACTTCTTCTTGGCGATGAGGATCGAGGATAAAGGCGTTGATTTTATCGTAATCGATACGATCATAGAGAATTTTGTCGATTCCCATCGCGATGAGGGCGTCCATCAAAAACGCCCCTTTGAATTTGACTCGGGAGGCATCGATCCCGAAATACTCTGCCAGATCATTTTCATCTTCATAAGGGATAACAAAAGCTTTCGTCGGCGTGTCGGCATACGCTTTTGGGAGGATAACAGCTTCTCCTTCCTTCATGGTTTCGAGGGGTTTGAGTTTGGCAGCAATGTATTCTTCCATACTCCCATGCCAGCTCACATGATCGGGCGTGATCGGAAGAAGTGCGTAGATATTAGGAGATGCAATTTTATTGTAATGCATACTGAAAGAACTCGTCTCCAAAATCCAAATTGGAGCTTCACCTGACATGTCTGCGAGGGGAGTACCGATGTTTCCGCCGCTGATCGCTCCCTTGTCGGCAAGGAGATGTTCAACCATTTGCGTTGTCGTTGTTTTGCCGTTCGTTCCGCTGATCCAGATTGAAAACGGGGTTTGCGAAGCAAAAAAATCATATTCGCTGATAAGATGTGTCGCATTTTGGATGAGGGGATGACTCGGAGGAAAACCGGGAGAGGGAATTTCATGTGTGAAAAGAGTGGTGTCAAATTCACTTGCCGGACGGATTATATTTCCCGCTTCATCAGTATAGGTTTGCGTTGTTTTATCATCGAAAAAAGTACAGGGACCAACTTTGTTAGCAATCGCTCGGGTCGTTTTGGCATACCCGAAGCAGGCGATGTTTTGATCTTTCATTAGCGAATCTTTAGTGTGATAAGAGCGAAGATATTGGATAACAAAGAGATAATCCAAAAACGGACGATGATTTTGTTCTCGGCCCATTGTTTCATTTCAAAATGGTGATGAATAGGTGCCATCAAAAAGACCCTCTTTTTGCGGAGCTTGTAGCTTCCGACCTGCAAGATAACCGAAACGGTTTCGATGACGAAGATAAGTCCGATGAGGATAAGAAGAATTTCGCTTTTTCCGATGATCGCTAAATAGGCGATAAAAGCACCGATCGTGAGTGAGCCGCTATCGCCCATGAATACTTGTGCCGGATGGCAGTTGTACCACAAAAAGCCCAGCAGTGATCCCATAAGAGCAGCAGCGATGATAACTACTTCCCCGGCAGGAATTTTCGGCATCAAAAGGTAGTGGGACAACGCAGCATTCCCTACGATATAGACGATAATACTAAGTGAGAGCAGAGCAAAGATAGAGGGGACTGTCGCAAGCCCGTCCAATCCATCGGTAAGATTGACGGCATTTGAGGTTGCAATCATCACAAACACCCAAAAAGCGACACTCCACCATCCCATATCAAAAAGGCTTGCTTTGATAAAGGGAACGTAAAAGCCGGTTTCGAGTTTGGCGTAGTGGATTAAGAAAATACCGATCGCAACACCGAAAACAAGTTGCAATGCCATTTTTGCGCGTGCACTGAGTCCGGCAAGGTTGTTTGCGCCCCGAATTTTTCCCCAGTCATCCGTAAAGCCGATATACGCATAAAAGATCAGTGTAAGAAGGCCGCCGATCACAAACGGGTTCATAATGTTAACGGTCAGCAAGGAAGCGATGATGGTAGAAACGATAAAAACGATCCCCCCCATCGTGGGTGTTTTGGCTTTTCCCTGATGAGCGCTAACATATTCGTTGATGGGCTGAACACGTGCGGAACGCTGTGCCCACGCAATAAAACGCGGCATAAAAAAGAGGGTGAGGAGCAAACCGATAAAAAACGAAACCCCGGCACGGAGGGTGATGTATTGAAATAGATTAATGCCGAGTGCTTTGTGAAACCAATATAACATCTATTAACTCTTTGTGATTAAATTTTGAAAGCAATGCAAAAGTGACATTTTAATATAATCCCCAAAAAGTTTGATTAATCGAAGGAGCCAATTTGAGTAAAAAAACCGTTTTGGTCATCACAGACGGCATCGGTTATTCGCCGAAATGCGATTTTAACGCTTTTCATAAGGCTAAAAAGCCCACCTATGAGCGTTTATTTAAAGAGGTTCCTCATTCTCTGATCGATACCTTTGGCTTGAGCGTGGGACTTCCTGAAGGGCAAATGGGGAACTCTGAAGTGGGACATATGTCTATTGGAAGCGGCCGTGTCTTGTACCAAGATTTGGTGAAAATTTCACTTGCTCTTGCCGAAGGAAAATTTGCCGATAACGATGTTTTTTCAGCATTGATGAAAACCAGCAAGCGAATCCATCTTATCGGTTTGATGAGTGATGGAGGAGTCCATTCTCATATCGATCATATCATGGGAGTTGCGGAGATCGCTGCCGATGAGGGCAAAGAGGTATGGCTTCACTTGATTACTGACGGTCGGGACGTCGCCCCGACATCAGCAAAACTGTTTTTACATACGATCGATGCGCACACATCAGAGAATATTAAAATTGCCTCGATCGGAGGACGGTTTTATGCGATGGATAGAGATAATCGATGGGACCGTGTTCAAAGCGGTTATAACGCTATCGTCAATGCCACTCCTAAGAGTGAGCAAAGCGTTGCAGACTATATTGAAAATGCGTACGCCGCGGGTGAAACCGATGAGTTTATCACCCCGAGCGCCTTTGAAGGATATGAAGGGATTAAAGAGGGTGATGCCGTTTTAATGCTTAATTTCCGAAGCGACCGCATGCGTGAGTTGACTACAGCCATCGGAGACAAAAACTTTAGCGGATTTAGCCGAGCGTTTGTACCAACGCATCTTGCAACGATGACGCAGTATGACAAAAGCTTTCCTTATCCGGTACTGTTTCCAAAAGACGCACCGATCAATACACTCTCCGAAGTGATCTCAAAAGCAGGACTTCGACAGCTTCATACGGCTGAGACGGAGAAATATGCGCATGTCACCTTCTTTTTTAACGGCGGTATCGAAGAGCCCTATGAAAATGAGACGCGCGTATTAATCCCAAGTCCGCAAGTCAAAACCTACGATATGCAGCCGCAGATGTCTGCACCTGACGTAGGAGACGCGGTTCTCAAAGCGCTCGATGAAGGGTACGATTTTGTCGTGGTCAATTTCGCCAACGGCGATATGGTTGGGCATACCGGTAATTTTGATGCTGCAATCAAAGCGGTCGAAGCGGTTGATTATGAGCTGGGACGAATTGTAGAATCGGCAAAACGTAACGGTTATTCTATGGTACTTACTTCGGATCACGGAAACTGCGAAGAGATGCGTGATGATGCTGGAAATGTTCTAACCAACCACACAGTTGGAAAAGTATGGTGTTTTGTAATGGCGGATGGAGTGAATGAAGTTCACCCGGGTGCACTTAATAATGTTGCCCCAACTGTTCTAAAACTCATGGAACTTGATATTCCGTCCGAGATGGACACACCACTTATATAAAGGATAATGATGAAATTCACAGGCAAAAATGTATTGGTAACAGGTTCGAGCCGAGGTATCGGCGCGGAAGTGGCAAAAGTATTGGCAGGTTATGGGTTAAAAGTATGGATCAACTACCGAAGCGGTGCAGCGGCAGCCGATGCCGTGAAAGCTGAAATTGAATCTGCAGGCGGTCAAGCGGCAGTGATCGGATTTGACGTTGCTGATGAAGCAGCGTTTGTCGATGCGATCAAAACGATTGTCGATGCAGATGGAGAACTTTCGTATTTGGTCAATAATGCAGGAATTACGAAAGACGGCTTAGCGCTTCGTATGAAGAGTGATGATTTTATGGCGGTGATCAATGCAAATCTGCTTTCTGCATTCGTCGGATGCCGCGAAGCGTTTAAAAGCATGCGCAAACAAAAGTTTGGTGCAATTGTGAACATTGCTTCTATTGTAGGTGAAACCGGTAATGCAGGGCAAACGAATTATGCGGCTTCCAAAGGGGGCGTTATCGCTATGACGAAAAGTTTCGCACAAGAGGCTGCATCAAGCGGTATCCGTTACAATACTGTTACTCCGGGATTTATCGCTACGGATATGACGGATGTACTCAGTGAAGAGATTAAAGCTTCATTTACCTCTAAAATTCCGATGGGGCGTTTTGGAAACCCGAGTGAAGTAGCTGAAGCGACCGCTTTCTTGCTTAGTGATCATGCAAGTTATATCACGGGAGAGACTTTAAAAGTCAACGGCGGGATGTTTATGTAACTTCTCCAAAAGAGCGCAATTTGCCTCTTAAGGTAAATATGGTATAATTTGCCGATTTTATTCATAGGAACAGGAGCTATTATGGCACTTTTGGAAGATATTAAAGAAGTAGTGGTTGAGCAATTAAGCGTTAACCCGGATGAAGTAAAAGCGGATTCTAGATTCGTTGAAGATCTTGGCGCTGACAGTCTTGACGTTGTTGAATTGGTAATGGCTCTTGAAGAGAAATTCGACATCGAAATTCCTGATGATCAAGCGGAAAAAATTGCAACTGTTCAAGATGTAATCAACTACATCGAAAGCAAAAACTAAAAACGATTATCGAGGGGCTCCTCGATAAACAAATTTACTAAATGGTCTAAAGTATTGGCTTAGCGGAGCCAAAGTTTCAGACCATCACGATCAGGAGAGAATGTGAGAAGAGTAGTAGTAACCGGAATGGGAATGATCAATGCGCTTGGTCACGATAAAGAGAGCTCATTTAAAGCAATTTGTGAAGGTGAGTGCGGGATTGATATGATTACAATTTTTGATGCATCTGCTCAAAGTGCTCAAATTGCCGGTGAAGTTAAAAATTTTGATCCAGAGACTGTTATGGATCCAAAAGAGGTCAAAAAAGCGGACCGTTTTATTCATCTTGGGATTAAAGCAGCTCAAGAAGCGATGGCAGATGCGAATTTCCCGGAAGATTTTGATAAAGAGCGCTTCGGAATCGATGCCGCATCGGGAATCGGCGGTCTTCCTCTAATCGAAAAAAATTCGATTATCTTGGAAACAAAAGGGCCGCGTCGTATTTCTCCATTCTTTATTCCTGGTGCATTGGTTAATATGCTCGGAGGATTTATCACTATTGATCACGGTTTGCTAGGACCGAATCTTTCAGCAGTAACTGCATGTGCTGCGGGTACACACGCGATCAGTGAAGCGGCAAAAACAATCATAACAAACGGTGCGGATCAAATGTTGGTGGTTGCGGCTGAATCAGCGATTACAGGTGTTGGAATCGGTGGATTTGCATCGATGAAAGCACTTTCAACGCGCAATGAAGATCCAAAACATGCATCGCGTCCGTTTGATGCGGAACGTGACGGATTCGTAATGGGAGAAGGTGCTGCTGCGCTGGTTCTTGAAGAGTATGAGAGCGCTGTAGCGCGTGGTGCACGTATTTATGCAGAAGTGATCGGATTTGGTGAGAGCGGCGATGCAAATCACATTACGACTCCTAGTTTGGAAGGGCCACTTCGTGCAATGAAAGCAGCTCTCAAAATGGCAGGTAATCCAAAAGTAGATTATGTAAATGCACACGGTACAAGTACACCTACCAACGATAAAAATGAGACTGCAGCACTGAAAATTGCATTCGGTGGAAAAGAGAATTGTCCTCCGGTGAGCTCAACAAAAGGTCAAACAGGTCACTGTCTTGGAGCAGCCGGCGGTATCGAAGCTGTCATCAGTATTATGGCTATGCGTGATGGTATCATCCCTCCAACCATCAACTATGTTAACCCGGATGAAAATTGTGATTTGGATATCGTTCCGAATGCTGCACGTAAAGCAGAACTCAATATTGTTATGTCTAACTCATTTGGATTTGGCGGCACAAACGGTGTCGTTATTTTCAAAAAAATATAAGAGGGCAAGCCTTTGGCTACCTATTTAGATTTTGAACAAAACATCCGTCAAATTCAAGAGGAGATCATATCTGCAGAAGTGCGTTATGATCATCATGCAGTAGAGATACTCAAGCAGGATTTGGCAAAAGAGGTTGAAAAAACCTATTCAAATCTCTCTCCGTATCAAGAGTTACAGTTGGCTCGACACGCTGATCGTCCGTATGCTTTAGACTATATCAATCTTTTGTTGGACAAAAAATATGAGATTCATGGAGATCGCCATTTCCGTGATGATCTCTCTATCATCTGTTATCTTGGCACTATCGGTGAAGAGCGTGTTATGGTTATCGGTGAACAAAAAGGGCGTGGAACAAAAAATAAGCTCAAGCGGAATTTTGGTATGCCGCATCCTGAAGGGTATCGAAAAGCTCTTCGCGCTGCAAAAATGGCGGAAAAATTCAATATCCCGGTATTGATGCTCATTGACACTCCGGGCGCCTATCCGGGATTGGGTGCCGAAGAACGCAATCAAAGTGAAGCAATTGCCCGTAATCTTCTCGAGCTTTCGAACCTGAATACAATTACTGTATCGGTCGTAATCGGTGAAGGGGGAAGCGGAGGAGCATTGGCTATCGGTGTTGCTGATCGCCTCGCAATGATGCGTTACTCTGTTTTCAGTGTTATCTCTCCGGAAGGGTGTTCTGCGATTTTGTGGAATGATCCCTCAAAAGTAGAAGCAGCGACAAAAGCACTTAAAATTACTTCATCCGATTTAAAAGAGCTTGATTTGATCGACGATGTTGTTGATGAACCACTGATCGGTGCCCACCGTGATAAAGAAGGTGCCGCAATCGCGCTAAAAACCTATTTTATGAACTCTGTCAATGAGCTGAAAACATTGAGTGATGCAGAGCGTCTCGAAAAACGCTATAACCGTCTTGTGGGGATGGGACGATTTTCTGAATAAGAAAATCATTCTTATCCCTCTGTAGTAGACCCTTCTATCTTCTCTTCTTTTTTCACTTTTGGCCGTTTCAACCGTTTTGCCTCTTTAGAAAATGCAATAAGTTCTTCAGTATTTTTGATGGTTTCAGGAATAATGGCTAGAGTGCGTTTGAGAAGCTTTGTGGTTGTAATAGCATCTGAGAGAGCTCTATGATGAGTTGCATCTTTATAAAGCTCTAGTGCCTCATTAAGATACGCAAGCCCGTAGCGTTCAGATTCGATTGTACGTTCAGCTAGATCTATCGTGCATAACGAACGGTTCAGAAGACGTGAAAGACCGACCCGCTCCATCATTGCGGAGACAAAATTATAGTCAAATTTAGCATCATGACCGACAAATACGGCATCCCCCAAAAAGAGGCGGAATTCTCGCATCACTTTCGATAATCCGGGAGCTTTGAGGGTTTGATCGGGTGTGATTCCGGTGATTTCCTGGATTTGATCTGAGATTTCAGTGCAATAAACAAGGCTTTCAAACGTATCAAGAATCTGTCCGTTTTGCATTTTGACGGCACCGATTTCGATAATCTGGTGATGAGAGGGTTTAGATCCGTTAGATTCGATATCAACGATGCAAAACAACGTATTGTTGACAGAAGTTACGGCACTTTCAAATGTATAGTGATCGTTATCCAGGATGATATTTGCACCCTGAGCTTTTAAGAGTTCACGTTCCGTCTCATCTGCGATGGATTCAAATTCGTCTTTAGGGATACCGTTTTTAGCAAGACGAAGGACTATTTTTTGATCAAGCAAACTCACATTTTTGCCTTTGTGATGAAAGAAAGCACTTTTTGATGATCTTTTTTCCCTTTAGACACTTCAACTCCGCTGCTAACGTCGACACCGTAAAATCCGTAAGATTTCAGTGATGCAACGTTATCGGGATCGAGGCCACCGGCAAGGATGATTTTTGAGCAATCGATCCCTTCAAACCACTCTATATTGAGTCGTTTTCCACTTCCTCCGTAGCCTTCACAATAAGCATCAACCAAACGGTATTCATTACAGAATGCCAAAATATCTTCTTGCTTTTGAGCACGAATAACGCGTAAAGAGGGAAAACGGATCTGATCAATAAAATGATCGTCAACGTCAAAATGTATTTGTGCCAGAGTACATCCGGTCTCTAAACAGACAGATCGGATTGTTTCAGGAGTCTCATTCACAAAAAGAGCCACTTTTTCAACAAACGGGGGGAGTTTCGAAATAATATGTTTGACATTTTCAGGAGTGATATAGCGAGGAGAATCAGGATAAAAAACAAATCCGAGTGCATCGGCACCCGCATCGATAGCTTGAAGTGCGTCATTGAGATTGGTAATTCCGCAGATTTTTACCCGCATCGTTAGATTTTTAAACTTTCGATCGCAGCTTTATAGTCTTCTTGTCCAAAAACATAGCTTCCTGCAACACATACATCAACACCGGCGTCTTTGAGAAGTTGAATATTGGAGTTTCCGACACCACCGTCGATTTCAATCAGACAATTCGGATTAATGCGATCACGAAGTATTTTTAGGCGGCGAATTTTTTCAATAACAGTCGGGATGAATTTTTGTCCACCAAAACCAGGATTGACGGACATGACCAAAACCATGTCTACATCACCAAGAAGGTATTCAACCGCTTCCGCAGGAGTATGGGGGTTTAGAACAATACCGGGTTTTATCCCTAGCGATCGAATATAATGGACAAGACGGTGAGGATGCTTTTCTTCTTCGATGTGAAAGGTGATGTATTCTGGTTTGAGCGGAGCGAAAAGATCAACAAAAAAAGTATTGTTTTGTACCATAAGGTGTATATCCAGAGGCTTGGTAGCAGCACGTGCAATCGAACTTACGACAACCGGTCCGATAGTCAGATTAGGAACAAAGTGTCCATCCATAACGTCAACATGGACTAAATCGCATCCTGCGTCACAAATTGCACGAACATCGTGCGCTAAATTCCCAAAATCGGCGGAAAGGACGCTTGGAGCGACTAACATCGGTATACCTTATGTAATATTTGTCGTATTTTAGCAAAAAAGTTTTGCATGGAGCTTTTATTCTTAATAGTGTTAAAATTACCGAGTTAGAAAAAAGGTAAAATGACTTCCTTCAAAACTAAGATCAACTTGAACCCCTTTTTTATTTTGGGCCATTTCAAGTAACGAGTTAACATCAGAATAGGTACGCGGCAACGTAATATCGACGCGGTTCTTTTTCTCTCCCAAAATCGTTTTGGCACGCCCCCCGATAATATTAACAAACTCGGCCAACGAGTCAAGGATTGCTTCTTCATTCTCTGTTTCTTCGCCAATCAGTAATTCACACGCTTTTTTAGCAACCGTTTTTGGAAAGATTAAAATGATCATCCCATCCAAATCTCCATAAAAACCGATGGAACTGGCATACTGATTTTGGCTATCTTTGACTTCAAGCGTCTGTATGTTCATAGACTCTTTAGCCGCTTTTGCATTCGTCATCATAACCAGAGTTGATACGGTAGCATCGATAAATCCGGGAAGTTCGTTAATAAGCCCTTTGGTAAGGGATCGAGTCTTTTTCGAAGCTGTGGCACTACTTCCGCCAAGCTCTTGAAGAAGCTCTTTATTTTTTAGAATATCTTCCATTTGATCGAAAAAGAGCATACCGGCATCTTCAAGATCATTTTTGAACGTGATAGGCGTTTTATCAAATGTCAATCCGACAAAACAGATGGTGGCATTGTATTCTGCAGCGGATGAAGCGAGTTTCGTGAAGAAATTCAATGCATGTACGTTCATCGATACGACTTTATACGCATCGAAAATAAAAAGACGAAATCCGACGTTCAAAGAGTTGTTATGATAGGCGATATTGAAGGTATTTCCGATTTCCGCATCCAAGAAATTACCAATCGTATAAATAATGGCATTCCCGGTTACACGTGTTGCTACTTTTTGACCGAATAATCCTAAATAGGTATCCTCGACAATCGCATAATAGAGATCAGGGTTTTGTTTTTTTTCTTCAAACTCTTTTTTGCTTTGGACGATAATGGGGTTGTGCCCATAATCAAACAGCTCAATCGCCATAGCCGAACGTTGAGACGGATCTTCATTATAAAGCAAAATAGTTTTTGGGTCACTTTTGTTTGTTGCGACAAAGAGTTCTGCAATTTTTTCGGTACGAAACAATGAGAAATTGAGATTACTGCCGTAAAAAATCTGAATAGTTTTGAATTTCGCGGAATCGTAATCACATAAACCGACCGCAATATGTTTTTGATTTCGCATATTAATCAACATACGGATAAAAACATCAAGACCGTTTTTATTGAAAAAAATAACCTTTTTGAGCGATACCAAAAGCATATCGATGTTAAGCGATTCGGTTGCTCTGATATCGTCTATTGTTAAAAATGAAGGGGCGTTGTTTCCATCTAAAAACCCTTGCGGGTGGAAAACGGCGACTCGTCCTTTAACCGTTGCACGCATCGTACTCTACCACCTGCATAAAAGATTCATAAATATCTTGAACAAAATCAATTTTAAATTCGATAAACTCGTTCAAACCGGCACTCACATAGGTGCTTTGACTGAGTTCAAAAAAGAGAAGAAGATGCATCCATTGTGCTAGTACGTTCTCTGTAGGGTTTAGATTATGATCATTACCTGAGGATGCGTGCACAACGCGGCTAACTGTTTCAGGAAGTTCCCATTTTTTTGCTATTTCATTACAAATATCGAATAGGCTTAATTGGCATAATCGAAAAAGTATCGTATTGTAATCGAGCGATTTAACCGACTTTAACTGTTCTACTTCATGTTTATGAGTACCAAAGAGTGCGTCACAAACGATAATACTTGCAGGTAAAAGGGTAATGGCACTTTCGTTATCATGGTTGAGCAATCCAAGATGGGAGAGAATTTTCGTCCATTTATTGCTTAGTGATGCTTGCAAATCATAAAATGCATGATGATCCAATTCAAAAAGATCCCATTTTTTTGGCACTAAAACACTCATAAGATAATTATAGAGAATCTGTTGAGCTGTCGAAACTCCTAAAATGCCGAATATCTGAGGCAGATCGGTAACTTCGTTCCGAAAGCCGTATACTGGGCGGTTCACTAGGGTTTTGAGATAGAGTTTGAGTGCAGGATCTTCTTCTGCACATTTTGCCGCTTTGGTTAAATCACCTGCTCTCGTAAAATCGAGAGTTTGTTTTACTATTGAAGGAGCAGGGGGGATGTTTTGTATATAATGTACGATTTCATCTTTGGTCACCACGCGTAACAGTATCCCATCTTAAATTTTTTTTAGTGTTAAACAGTTCTAATTGTAATGGGGGTTAGATTAAAGAAGCCTTTTATCGAGGTGATAGTATTGATTAAGGTAAACTTTGGGTTAAATAAGATAAAATTCGCAACTAAAATTTACGCAAGGAGCCTCAAAATGGCAAGAAAATGTGCTATTAGCGGTAAAGGCCCAATGAGCGGGAACAACGTTTCTCACGCGAAAAACAGAACTAAACGCCGTTTTTTACCTAACCTTCGTACTGTTCGTGTAACACTTGAAGACGGTACAACTAAAAAACTGAAAATTGCTGCTTCTGAGCTTCGTACTCTTAAAAAAGATTCGTAATCTCCCGCGTGGTCCCCACGCATCTAGGGAGTTCGCTCCCATCCTTTAAAATCCCTCAATTTAATTTTTTACATTGGTAACTCTGTTTATAATAAACCAAATATTTATTACCCTTTTTGTATTAGGAGTATTTCATTATGTATAGCATAAAGTCTATTGATGGCGGTGTTTGTGCTGCGTCAGGTTTTTTTGCCGATGGTATCCATATCGGATTAAAAAAAGAGGGAGCGAAAGATCTCGCTTTTATCTATTCGGAAAAACCATGCGCGATTGCATCGGTATTTACTACCAATAAAATGACAGCGGCTCCGATTCGACATTTTCGCGCACAAGGGGAGTTTGAAGGCAACTTTGTCTTGATCAACTCAAAAAATGCGAATGCCATGACAGGGCGTGCGGGAATTGATGATATCGATGAGGTGCTGGATGCTCTTAAAGCAAAGTTTCCTCAAATCCAAAATCCCGTTATGAGTTCGACGGGGGTGATCGGTGTACGGCTTCCAAAGGCCAAGATTGTTGAGGGGGCGATGCAGTTTGATCTCTCTCACCGTGAGGGGATCAATGCTTCTGAAGCGATAATGACGACCGATACGTTTGCAAAACGTATCGCGTATGAAGTGACGCTATCGGATGGGAAAACATTTCGTATCGGGGCTATGGCCAAGGGGGCAGGGATGATCAATCCTGCAATGGCGACGATGCTTTGTTTTATTACGACCGATGCGGCAGTTGATAAAGCAACGATGCAAAATATCCTTGATGAGTGTGTCCATACGACATTTAATGCGGCGAGTGTCGATGGAGACACCTCGACCAACGATACCGTTTTAGTCATGGCGAATTCTCTCTCGGGTACGTTCCATGCAGGAGCGTTCAAAGAGGCTTTGGAATCGATCATGCTCTTTTTGGCAAAAGAGATGGTTCGTGACGGTGAGGGGGCGACAAAGCTTGTAACCTACAAAGTTACCGGAGCGATCAATCACAAAGAAGCTGAAATTGCCGCAAAAGCATTGAGTAACTCATTGTTGGTCAAAACGGCACTTTTCGGGCAAGACCCGAACTGGGGACGGATCGCATCGACGGTGGGTGCGAGCGGAGTCATGTGTGATGAAGCATTTCTCAGTATCTGGTTTGATGATATCTGCGTTTACAAAAAAGGGGAGCTTCTCTTTGATGAAAAGCTTGAACCGCTTGCGGCAGCTGTGATGCAAAAATCAGTTTTTACGATTCACTGCGATATCGGATTGCAAGATGGCGAATTCACCGCGTACGGATGTGATTTGGGGCATGAATACGTCAAAATCAACGCCGATTATCGGACGTAGTATTATTTCGTACTAAGCCTCCTCTTGCTATAATCGCGTTAATTTATGCTCAACAGGAAGACTAATGCGCGGTTATAAAATTTTCAGCGGTTCAGCGTGTACCGAATTTGCCTCAGAGGTGTGCAAAACCCTCGATGTCCCTCTCTCAAAAGCGTCGGTAAAACGATTCAGCGATGGTGAGATTAACGTTCAAATCTCCGAGAGTGTCCGTGGACGCGATGTGTTTATTATCCAAAGTACAGGTGCCCCGTCAAATGATAATTTGATGGAATTGTTGATTATGACCGATGCTCTTCGCCGCTCATCTGCTAATTCGATTACAGCTGTCGTTCCGTATTTCGGTTATGCACGACAAGACCGTAAAGCTGCTCCACGTGTTCCGATTACGGCCAAATTGGTTGCCGATATGTTTGAAACCGCGGGGATTGATCGTGTTGTTACGATCGATTTACATGCGGGACAAATCCAAGGATTCTTCGATATCCCGGTAGACAACCTCTATGGTGCAATCATTTTCCAAGAATACATCACCTCAAAAAATCTTCCTAACCCGATTATTGCTTCTCCTGACATTGGGGGAGTCGCACGTGCTCGATATTTTGCAGAAAAACTGGGCCTTGAGATGGTTATCGTCGATAAGCGTCGTGAAAAAGCGAATGAATCCGAAGTGATGAATATCATTGGTGATGTGACCGGTAAAGACGTTATTATGATCGACGATATGGTCGATACTGCTGGAACGATGGTTAAAGCAGCCGCCGCACTCAAAAAACGGGGAGCTGCATCGGTCATGGCGTGTGCAACGCACGGTGTTCTTAGCGGGAAAGCGTTTGAGAACATCAACAACGGTGAGCTTGATGAACTTGTGATTTCGAATACATTGACTCTCGGGGGTCAAAGTGACAAGATCAAAGTTCTCAGCGTAGCACCGCTTTTTGCCGAAGTGATTCGCCGTGTGTATCATAATGAAAGTGTCAACAGTCTGTTTTCATAACCATGGATACGACCAAGGAACAAAGTCCCTTGGTCTACGCTAGCCGCTTGGGCTACTGAAGCTTGCCTCCTAAGGAGGCAGAAAATTAACAGGGATCAATAGCTTGGACAACATCCGAAACTTTTCAATTATCGCCCATATCGACCACGGTAAAAGTACGTTAGCCGATCGTATCATCCAAGAGTGCGGTTCCGTCTCTGAACGTGAGATGACTAAGCAAATGATGGATACGATGGACATCGAACAAGAACGCGGAATCACCATTAAAGCGCAAAGTGTCCGTTTGGACTACGTCAAAGATGGCAAACACTATGTCCTCAATTTGATTGATACTCCGGGCCACGTCGATTTTAGTTATGAGGTTTCTAAATCGCTTGCATCTTCTGATGGTGCACTATTGATCGTGGATGCGGCGCAAGGGGTTGAAGCGCAAACTATTGCCAACGTCTATTTGGCGATGGAAAATGATCTCACCCTCATTCCCGTCATCAACAAAATCGATCTCCCAGCAGCAGAACCTGAGCGGGTAGCTGAGGAGATCGAGACGACCATCGGGATCGATGCAACCGATGCGATGTTGATCTCTGCTAAAACGGGGATTGGTATCCGAGCACTCATCGATGCAATTGTCGATCGTATCCCTGCACCAAAAGGGAATCCGGAGGGGACAACCAAAGCGATTATTTACGATTCATGGTTTGATTCGTATTTGGGGGCATTAGCACTGGTGCGCGTGTTTGACGGTGAGATCAAAATGGGACAAATGGTTCAGCTGATGCATAACGGTGAAAAGCATCAAGTGCTTGATCTTATGTATCCTCACCCGTTACGCCGTCAAAAAACACAAGCGATCAAAGCCGGAGAGATCGGGATCGTCGTTTTGGGTCTCAAAGATGTCGGAAGTATCCGCGTCGGCGATACGATCACCGATGCCCGTAATCCCGCGAAAGAACCGGTGGCGGAGTACGCACCGGCAAAACCGTTCGTTTTCGCGGGGCTTTATCCGATCGATACCGATCAATTTGAAGATTTGCGTGATGCACTCGATAAAATGAAGCTCAATGACAGCAGTCTCAGCTATGAGCCTGAAACCTCTGTAGCATTGGGATTTGGTTTCCGTGTCGGTTTTTTGGGGATGCTTCATATGGAGGTTATCAAAGAGCGGTTGGAACGTGAGTTCAATCTCGATTTGATTGCTACCGCTCCTTCGGTTGTCTATAAGGTCTATCTAACGGATGGGACAATGGTTGAAGTACAAAATCCGAGCGAACTCCCTGAGCCGCAAAAGATCGACCGTATTGAAGAACCTTACGTCAAAGCGACCGTCATCACTCCGGTGGACTATTTGGGGAATATTATTACCTTGCTCACCAAAAAACGCGGGATGCAGGATAAGATGGATTATCTGAATGAAACCCGAGTTATGCTCGAATATTCTTTGCCGATGAACGAAATCGTCGTCGATTTCTATGATAAACTCAAATCGATCTCCAAAGGGTATGCAAGCTTTGACTATGAACCGATCGAATTTCGTCAGGGTGATTTGGTGAAACTTGATGTTCGTGTCGCAGGAGATGTTGTTGATGCACTCAGCATTATCGTTCCGCGTTCCGCAGCCGAATATCGTGGACGTGAACTTACCAAAAACATGAAAGAGATTGTACCGAGACAGCTTTTTGAAGTGGCAATCCAAGCATCGATCGGAAATCGTGTTATTGCCCGTGAGACGGTAAAATCGATGGGTAAAAACGTCACTGCGAAATGTTACGGAGGGGATATATCCCGTAAACGAAAACTCCTCGACAAACAAAAAGAGGGTAAAAAACGGATGAAGGCGATCGGGAAGGTGAATCTTCCTCAAGAAGCGTTTATGTCCGTCCTCAAAATGGACTGATATGCGCTGCATGATGTGCGAGCGCTTCAGCCTCTCACACATCTGCTCCGTATGTCAAGAATCACTGCTCACTCCAATTCTTTATAAACGCACCATTTTCGGCTCTATTCCGGTTTACTCATTTTTCTCTTATGAAGAAATTGAACCGTTGCTACTCACCAAGCATACCGATATCGGGTATTACATCTATTCGATTTTAGCCAAGCGGTCATTGGAGTCATTTGCACGAGAGTGGCAGTACAAAAATACCGTTGCCTCTATCGGTATCGACGATCATTCCGCAAGCGGTTACTCCCATACGGCGGTATTGAACCGTGCATTGAAATCTCATAATATACGTCCTCAGTATGGAAAACTTCGTGCGCAAAACCAGCATAAATATGCGGGCAAAAGTATCGAAGAGCGGTTGATGAATCCACGTAACTTTAGGTATCAAGAATTTGATCAACAGGAAGTAATTTTGGTTGATGACATTGTGACTACGGGAACAACGCTCAGTGAAGCTGCCGAGATGCTTCATCACCATGGAAAAAAAGTGATACTCTGTCTCACTCTTACCGACGCAAAGAACCGCTAGGGAGTGTTTTGAGCAGATCGCGCAACATCCGCTCATTCGTTGTTGTGTTAGCAATTTCCATCCGGTTCAAATCCGATCTGAACAACATCTTATAATGAACCCCATCTTTAGAGAGATCGGCATTGATCGTTGCATCAAAATGGATAAGCGGCTGGCTAATGTGATAGTGTTGTTTGAAGATGTTCGGAATACTCGAGCCTTTGATAACGTTGATCTGCATTTTGCCCTGGGTCGCATTGAGTTCAGCATAGGCAGAAAGTTCACCTTTGATCGGAGATGGAAGGGCAAAAAGGGTAAAAGTTTGTTCGGCATCGGCATGTTTGAGATCAAAAATAAGCGATGAGGGTTCGAGGGCAGGCATATCCACAGCAAGCGTTGCTATCCCCCCTGCGAGATCGGATGTTGAGTGTAAGCGTAAGCGTTTTTCATCCCCTTTAAGTGTGGCGTGAAATTTCGATTTTCCCCCTAAAGGGATACCGACGAATTGTTCTAAAATTGCTGTATCCGAGAGTAGAAGATCTACCGTAATATCACTTTTAAAGGGACGAACACGACCATTTGGATCGGAAAGCAGCGATTTAAGTGTAGTGGAGTCGTTGGAGTCTTCAGCGATAGGAAGATGTTTAAAATGGGATGTTTTTGATTGCAATTGAATGTTTCCGCTCACATCACGTCGATCAAACCCTTTGAGTGCAATAAGACCTGTGAGGGTTGTGTCGGTTTCGCATGGATAATGAAGCAACTGCATCAATGGCTCATACGCGATGTCGGTCAATTGCATATCGACCGTAGAGAGTGAAAATCGGCGAAGCTCAAGGTTGTAAATCATACGACCGTTCAAAAGTATAGCATTTCCGTGAATGTTAAAGGAGGCAATCCCTCCGCTGAGAGAACCTTCGGTTTTGAACGGTTTTTCGAGCGGATTGAATCCCCCGTATTGAAATCCTTCTACACGGTAATGGGCATACATTCGTAGTGTAAGGAGTGAAAATCCCCCTTGTGTCGAGAGAGTATTGCCAATATTATCTTGAAACAAGAGATGAAAACGGTTGCGGGTGAGGACAAACTCTTGGACGGTTATCGGAGTATTGAGTGAACTGCTGAGCGATTTCTCGATGAGAGGGGTGAGTAGACGATTTCCCCATAGGGTAAAAAGGAGCAGATAGAATGCGATAAGTGTTCCAAAAAAAATCAGAACGACTTTTCCGTAGCGTGTGCGATGAAGGGTGCGTATACGTTTCATAGCAATGCCAAAATCCAGGGTGTACCGATCAGGATAAAGATGCAAAAGGTTAGCAGCGTCACAGCACCGCCGTAGATGTAAATATCACGTGCGCTGATGTATCCGCTGCTCAGATAAATGGCATTGCACGAAGAGCCCTGAGGGGTAAGGGTGGCATTGAAATTGGTGGCAAACAACAGCATCATCGCCATTAACTCTCCCGGTACCCCCGCTTGTACACCGACAGAGAGGAAAATACCAAACAAGGCGAGAAGATGCGCGCTTTGGGAGACAAAGAGATAGTGGATCAAGACGTAGATTGCTATCAACATCGCATAGACTACTCCCCATGAAAATCCGTTTAGGTACTGCGTGAAGTGTTCAGCAATCGTATTCATAAACCCTTGTTCTGCGAGTTGTGTCGAGAGTCCAAAAAGGATGGCAAACCAAATGAGGGTACTGAGTGCTTCCCCTTGGCTTCTAAAATCCTCAATCCCGAAGACTTTGGTTGCCATCAAAATTCCCAAACCACCGAACGCAACGGCCGCTTTATCGATAGGGAACAGTCCTGAAAGTGCCCAGAGGGTGAGCATGGAGATAAATACAGCGGCGGTGATCCACTCATTACGACTGATCGCTCCCATGTGCTCTAGTGCAGCTGCGGCATTTTTAGGGGCATCGGGTGTCTCTTTGAGTTCAGGGGGATAAATGCGATAGAGCATCCATGGAATGAGGGCAAAGGCGATCAGTGTCGGGACAATCGCACACATCAGCCAGCTTCCAAACGTGATATGAATCCCCATCTTCTGTGCAATCCCCACGCCGATCGGATTGACCGCCATCGCAGTGAGCCACAGTCCAGAAGAGATTGTGAGACCTGCCATAGAGGTTATCATCAAATAACTGCCTGCTTTGCGCTGGGTATTATCGCCCACTTTGGAACCGCAGTCATGGGCGAGACCGTAGATGATCGGATAGAGTACACCTGAGCGGGCAGTATTGCTCGGAAATGCAGGAGCGATTAGTATGTCGGTGGCGATAACGCTGTATCCCAACCCCAATGTTGAATGTCCGAAACGACGAATGATATGGAGGGATAGCCGTTTTCCAAGCCCCGATTTATGAACGGCATGGGAGACCAAAAAAGCCGCAACGATCAGGAGAATAAAACTTTCGGAAAATCCCGCGTACGCTTTGGCAGGTTCGATGACTCCGCTCAAAATACTGACGGCTAGGGCGATAATGGCAGCCGCGATAATAGGGAGAATATTGAACAAAATAGAAATAATGGTGGTAATGAATATGGTAAAAAGATGCCAGGTAGAGAGATTGATAGATAGAGGAGGATTGATGCTCCACATACTCAACGCAAAAATTACGAGCACGATAACACGCAGTGCAATCCTCATAAAATCTCCATTTTTAATGGATATTATAGCACGAACGGGATAGAGTTTTATTGTTGATATACATAGACTCAACTATTTTGAATAAAAAAATTCATATACCTATTGACAACATATGACTCAATGCATTATAATAACATCAGATTTCAACAAAGGAGTCTTTAGAAATCATGTCAACTGAAGTTAACGAAGAAGTAATCAGTGAAGAGCAACTTACTCAAAACGAGGGGGAAGAAGCGGTAGCTGAGAGCCTGAATGAATTAGAAACTATCCAAGCCGAACTCGCATCGTTCAAGGACAAATATGCCCGTGTTCATGCTGATTTCGACAATATCAAAAAACGGCTTGAGCGTGAGAAATACCAAGCGCTCGAATACGCAAATGAAAAGTTTGCAAAAGATTTGATCCCGGTTGTCGATTCTTTGGGAATGGCAATCGGTGCTGCAGAGATTGATGCTGAGCCGTCTGTGTTGTTAGAGAAACTTAAAGAGGGTGTTGAACTCACGATGAAACAGCTCCTCGGAGTTCTTGAAAAACACGGTGTTACAGCCGTGGATGAGACAGAGGCGTTTGATCCGAATATTCATAATGCCGTGCAGCGTGTGGATTCACCGGATCACGAAAGCGGAGCTATCGTCAATACCTTCCAAAAAGGGTATCGTTATAAAGAGCGAACCTTGCGCGATGCAATGGTTGTAATCGCTAATTAAAGTGCATTTGGGCTTTTACTGCCGAGGTAAAACCCAGTGTTAACGTAGCTTAAGGGGCTTTGCTCCTAGAGTGTTTAAAAAAATAAAAATAAAGGAATTATTATGTCAAAAGTTATTGGTATCGATTTAGGAACGACTAACTCATGTGTTGCTGTCTACGAAGGCGGCGAAGCAAAAATCATCCCGAATAAAGAGGGAAAAAATACTACTCCATCCGTTGTTGCATTTACGGATAAAGGTGAAATCCTTGTAGGTGACCCGGCAAAACGCCAAGCGATCACGAATCCGGATAAAACAATCTATTCGGTTAAACGTATCATGGGTCTCATGATGAACGAAGAAAAAGCGAAAGAAGCGCACGACAAAGTTACCTACAAAATCGTGGATAAAAACGGTATGGCCGCGGTTGACGTAGCGGGTAAAGTGTACACGCCGCAAGAGATCTCTGCTAAAATCCTCTCTAAACTCAAAGCGGATGCAGAATCTTATCTTGGTCAAGCAGTAACCGATGCGGTTATCACTGTACCTGCGTATTTCAATGACGCACAGCGTAAAGCGACCAAAGAGGCGGGAACTATCGCGGGTCTTAACGTTTTACGTATCATCAATGAGCCGACAGCATCTGCATTGGCGTACGGTTTGGATTCAAAAGGGGATGAAAAAGTTCTTGTTTACGATCTCGGGGGCGGAACATTCGACGTTACGGTTCTTGAAATCAGTGAAGGAACTTTCGAAGTTCTTTCAACCGATGGGAATGCGTTCCTTGGTGGAGATGATTTCGATAACAAAATCGTAGATTTCTTGGCATCTGAGTTCAAATCCGACCATGGAATTGATTTGAAAGCCGACAAAATGGCACTTCAACGTCTTAAAGACGCGGCTGAAAATGCAAAAAAAGAGCTCTCTTCTGCTGAAGAAACAGAGATCAACCTTCCGTTTATCACAGCAGATGCGACAGGTCCAAAACACTTGGTTGTAAAACTGACTCGTGCAAAATTTGAAGGGATGATCGATACGCTTGTACAAGAGACAATCAGCCACATCAAAACGGCGATGAAAGATGCGGGACTTAGCAAAAACGAGATCAATGAGATTATCATGGTCGGTGGTTCAACGCGTCTTCCGATCGCACAAAAAATGGTTTCCGATGAGTTTGGCGGTAAAACGCTAAACAAAGGGGTAAATCCGGATGAGGTAGTAGCAGCCGGTGCAGCGATTCAAGGCGGGGTTCTACGCGGAGATGTTAAAGACGTTCTTTTGCTTGACGTTACACCGTTGTCCCTTGGTATCGAAACACTTGGTGGTATCGCAACAAAAATCATCGAAAAAGGGACTACAATCCCGGTTAAAAAATCGCAAGTATTCTCAACAGCCGAAGATAACCAACCTGCGGTTTCTATCTCAGTTGTACAAGGTGAGCGCGAGTTCGCCCGCGATAACAAATCGCTCGGTCTTTTCGAATTGAACGGTATTCCGGCAGCACCACGCGGTGTACCTCAAATCGAGGTAACATTCGACATTGATGCTAACGGTATCTTGACCGTTAGCTCAACCGATAAAGGGACGGGTAAATCACAATCGATCACTATCTCTGGAAGTTCAGGACTCTCAGAAGAAGAGATCAACAAAATGGTTCAAGATGCGGAAAACCACAAAGCAGAAGATGCAAAACGCAAAGAGATCGTAGATCTTCGCAACCAAGCGGATGCGTTGGCGAGCCAAACCGAAAAATCGCTCAAAGAGATGGAAGATAAAATCGATGCTTCCGAAAAAGCAGCGATCGAATCGGCTCTCGAAGAGCTCAAAGCGGTATTGAAAAATACCGATGCAAGCAAAGAAGAGATCGAAGCGGCTACGAAAAAATTGGCAGATGCAAGCCACAAAATGGCAGAGCAAATGTACAAACAAAATGAAGGCGGTGAAGCCGCTTCTTCATCAGCGAAAAAAGATGACGACGTCATTGACGCAGAAATCGAATAATTCTCCATCCTTTCTTGCCCCGCACGGGGCATCCCTTAACTCCTCCAAGTTTTTTTCATTCTCTAACTCCTCCTTTGTTATAATGTTCTTAATTAAAAGGGAACTATCATGGAACAATTTTTAGAAAAAGCAAAATCAGCCAGCCGTATTTTGGCAACGATGAGCGGTAATGAACGCAATCGAATCTTACGTGAAATGGCTCAATCGCTACGTGCCAATACCATGAATATCATTGAAGCCAATGCGATTGACATGAAAAAAGCGGATGAGGAGAACCTCTCCTCGTCGCTAAAAGATCGCTTAATGCTCGATGAAAAGCGGATTGATGCTATGGCTGTGGCAATTGAAGAGATTGCAGCGCTCAAAGATCCGGTCGGTAAAGTGCTCGAAGGTTGGATCACCGAAACGGGGCTTAAAATCGAAAAAGTGAGTATCCCTATCGGGATGATTGGAATCATTTATGAGTCGCGTCCGAACGTTACCTCCGATACGGCGGCATTGTGTTTTAAAAGCTCGAACGGATGTATTTTGAAAGGGGGAAAAGAAGCAGAGCATTCCAATAAAATCATTGCTGATGTGCTGCAGCAAGTGTTGATACGCAACGATCTGCCAAAAGAGTTGATCTCTCTTCTGCCTGATTCAAGTAGAGAAGGGGTAGCAAAACTGATCAAAATGGATAAATATGTCGATTTGATCGTTCCTCGCGGCGGTGAGGCATTGATCCGGTTTGTAAGCCAAAACGCGAGCGTTCCTGTGGTAAAACACGATAAAGGGCAATGTCATCTTTATATCGATAAAGATGCAAACATTGAAGATGCTCTAAAAATTGCAATCAATGCAAAAGTACAGCGACCATCGGCATGTAATGCCATTGAGACATTACTGGTGGATGAAAGTATCGCTGCGAGTGTCCTCCCTTTGTTTAAAGCAGTATTTGATCGAGAACACACTCAGCTCAAAGGGTGTCCGTTAACGCGTGAAATCATCGAAGTGCCACAGGCAAGCGATGAAGATTTCGATACCGAATATTTGGCCAATATCCTCAATATACGTGTTGTTGACGGAGTTGACGGAGCGATCAGTCACATCGTCCGTTACGGGTCAGGGCACTCTGAATCGATCATTACCGAAAATATTACGACGGCAGAGCGTTTCATGGAGAGTATAGATGCAGCGGCGGTTTACGTCAATGCATCGACCCGTTTTACGGATGGAGGTGAATTCGGATTTGGTGCGGAGGTGGGTATCAGTACTAACAAACTCCATGCAAGAGGGCCGATGGGTGTGGAGGGGTTAACAACCTATAAATACAAAGTGTATGGAAAAGGCCAAGTCCGTTGAATGGTATTTTAGATATACAAAATATATCTTTTGGATATTCAAAAGATATGCTTTTGTTTAGAAATTTTTCACTATCTTTGAATGAAGGTGAAATCAAAGCGATAGTGGGACCAAGCGGTGTGGGGAAAACGACTTTGTTTGAACTCATCTTGGGATACCGCAAACCGTATTCAGGATCGATTCGATCCAAACCTTTCTCACAAGTATTTCAAGATCCCTATAGCTCGTTTCATCCTACCTATACAATACGACAGCAAATACTCGAAGTAACGACGATGGATGGCTATGAAGCGCTATTGATGCAAATGGGCTTGGAAGAGAGCTTATTAGACTCCCTGCCTCATAAACTTTCAGGCGGACAGTTACAACGGTGTTCAATTCTGCGTTCATTGTTGATGAAGCCGAAACTGCTTTTGCTGGATGAACCGACATCGGCGCTGGATAATCTTAATCAGCTCGATATCATGAAATTAATCATTCAGAATTTAGAGGGGATGGGTGTACTGCTGATAACACATGATGGTGATTTGGCACGGTGGTGTGCCGATGAGATTATTAAGCTCGGGTAGAGTGATACTGAGGCAGGGATACTATTTGGTTATCATAGGCTTGCTGCATCTTGAGTTGTGTTTCATTTAGCCATTCCGGATTGCTTTTATCCGCTGTGAATGAGTCTAAATAGATGGCTGTGATGGTTCCTGAGCGGAATATTTTACGTTTATTGCTAAAGTGTTGAGCAGTAGCGATGAGGACGATCGGTTGAACTTTGAGATTGAACTTGTCTGCTACCATTTTAGCACCGGCTTTGAAAGGTCTCATCGTCCCTGTTTCTGTTCGTGTACCCTCTGGAAAGATAGTGATAACACGTCCGTGATCAAGCCGATCTTTACACTCTTTGATCAGTTTGACAAGAGAGGTTTTGCTTTCACGTTCCAACGCAATGTCTTTTGGGAGCCGAACGACAAGTCCAAAGAACGGTACATCAAAGAGCTCTTTTTTTGCAACCCAAGCTAAGTCTCTGTTGGTGATGGTCTCCATAACGCCAATATCGATATCGCTTTGGTGGTTGATCAAAAACATTTGTGCTTCAGGATCAGGAGTCCCTTTCACATCAACAGGGATAAAGACCAGTAAGCGGATAAACCATGCTGAAAACTTGACAGCATAGGGCTTGGGGAGAAGATAAAAGGTGGTGATCATCAAAGTCATCCCGCTAAAGATGACGATCACCGCATAAAGCCATTTAATTCGTGCAAATATCACGTTTGTTAATCCATCCCACTTTATCATCACTCAGGTGAACTTTAATAAAATCACCCACCTCTTTTTCTGATTCCAAATGTTCTTCTTGTAGAGTCATCTCAAAAATAGTGCCGTTTTTGATCGGTAAAAGATAAACCGGAGCATCTTTTTTGACGCAAAGTTTTTGGTTTGGCAAAAGAGCATAAACGACATAAAACATCGGTAGTGCCGCAAGGTAAAGATACGTTTTGTTTCGTCTCCAATAAAACATTCCAAAAAGCATAAGAATAGTAACAGCGGCACCGCCTACCTTGAGTTCGGTATGGCGTGCATCGGTCGGGGAGAGATCATTTTGTCCGGTTGAAACGGTATCATCGTCAACTTGTATAGGTATGGTTACCGATTCATAACGCTGTTTTTGGAGATTAAAGTAGCTAAATACAAGATTTTGTTCCGTATTGGGAATGATCGCATAGTAGGTCATTTGCGATTCACCGACATTGGAGAGTTTTGATTCAAACCCTTGCTTGATAGCATTAGGAATCGAAAAATCGCTAATGTTACAGCGTGAAGCTTTAACCGTGAAAATAACGACATTGCTTTCGTTATTGTATGGAGTTGTTTTATAGTTGATTACAGTGAACTTATCGGCCAATACATTTGCAAAACCGTTTGGCGGACTTAATGTTGTCGCATTAAAAGAACTTCCACTCAATGTTTCAGACGTTGCGCCTGTTGATGTCAGTGTTGCAGTGATATCAGGAAGACGGATACTTTGAGATTGAACCAAGAAATAAAAAGTATCATAAACCCCATCTTCTTTTACTTTTCGCTTAGGAGTATCACTAAAAATACGAACACCGGATTCATTGTTTAGGGTATATTCGATGTTGCCGGATGCTAAATCAACGGGAGTGAGTTTCACATTTACAGCAATAATTTCACCTATATAAGGGCGTGAAGGGAGGTTTGTAAATTCTAATTTAAGCCCGCTTTGGGAATGTACGCCCGAAAAAAGAGAATTAATATCGGATCCGGCACCCTGATCAGACTGTGCAGAGGGTTCAGCGGCTTGGGGATCGGTAAGAACCGAAGGCTCTGCAATAAGAAGTTGTCCGATAAGACAAATAAAAAGAGCTAAAGCTTTCAAGCGCTTATGAACCCCTCTAGCATTGCTTTGCCATCATTTGAGCCTAAAAGAGCTTCAATGGCACGTTCAGGATGCGGCATAAGACCAAATACATTTTTGGCTTTATTGCAAATACCGGCAATACTGTCAACTGAACCGTTCGGATTATCAATATTTCCTGATGCATCAGTGTATTTTAGAAGAACTTGATTATTGGCATAAAGCTCTTGAAGTTCTTCGCTATCAATATAAAAATTGCCGTCATGGTGAGCAATAGGAATATTGACTACTTGATCGATGGAACAATGACGTAAAAAATCGTTCTCATTATTCACTACTTTTAGGTGGTGATGACGAGAGATAAAGTGGAGTCCTTCATTACGCTTAAGTGCACCTGGAAGGAGCCCTGTTTCGGTTAAAACTTGGAACCCGTTACAAATCCCTAGCACTTTTCCACCGTTATTGGCATACACTTTGAGTGCCTTCATGATGGGAGACATTTTTGCAATTGCACCGCTGCGGAGATAGTCACCATAACTAAATCCTCC
The DNA here is from genome assembly GCF_002633015.1 of Sulfuricurvum sp. PD_MW2. Classification (GTDB taxonomy): domain Bacteria; phylum Campylobacterota; class Campylobacteria; order Campylobacterales; family Sulfurimonadaceae; genus Sulfuricurvum. Next base: position 27,385 of record NZ_NSIU01000014.1, read on the forward strand.
CGCTACAACGACGAGATCACACCCTTGTGGAATTGCATCATTTTTGTGCCAGAGAATCTCTGTTTCGCACCCTAAAGATGCAAATGCATGCTGGGTATCGTATTCACAGTTTGTCCCGGGAAATTGGATAATACCGACTTTCATGCTTGAATCTCAATCTCATAATCTTCAATAACGGTGTTAGCCAAAAGCTCTTCACACATGTGAGCAACTTTCTCTTTAGCAGTTGCACTGTCGGTTTCATTCATCTCGATGATGATTTGTTTGCCGACACGAACATCTTTTACGCTCTCAAAACCATGGCTGCTTAGTGCGTGATGTACCGCTTTTCCTTGAGAATCCAAAACACCATTTTTCAAAAATACATTGACGATTGCTTTCATAATTATTACCCCAAAATTCTGTTTAATACTTCTTCGTAAGCGACTTTTAGTCCGCCTAGACCTTGGCGAAAACGGTCTTTATCCATTTTCTCGCCGGTTTCTAAATCCCAAAATCGGCAGTTATCCGGACTGATTTCGTCAGCCAAGATAATTTTTCCGTCTTTGTCACGGCCGAATTCAAGTTTGAAATCGACAAGATTGAGCCCTTTTTCATGGAAATAAGGGCGTAAAATAGCGTTCACTTCACGAGCCATTGCGCGTAATTGATCAAGCTCCGCTTCATCGCGCACCAGTTCTAAAATCAAACAATGTTGGTCGTTGAGTTTCGGGTCGCCGAGTTCATCATTTTTATAGTCAAACTCTACCAATGTGAACGGGAGTACTTTTCCGTCGGCAATTCCGAGATTTTTGCTCAAACTTCCGGTTGCAATGTTACGAACGATGACTTCAATGAGGATGATATCTACTTTTTTACAAAGCATGTGTGTATCATCAAGCATCTCAACAAAGTGTGATTCAACTCCACGATTGGCCAACATTTTAAACAGTTCGGTAGAGATCTTGTTGTTCAAGGCACCTTTACCCGATTCATTGTCTTTTTTAGCACCGTTAAATGCGGTTAGGTCATCTTTGAACTCTGCAATAACTAAATTAGGATCATCAGTACTAAAAAGACGTTTTGCCTTTCCTTCGTAGATGAGGTCGCGTTTTTCCATGATTACTTTCCTTTGACTATGATTAAAGCTTTGATTATGTCAACACCCTCTTTGAGCTGAATATCTTTGTTCATCTGCTCTGGAGTGATGGTCGTTTTATTGGTTGCATTGGCTTCGGTCACATCTACCATACCCGGATTTTCTTTTTCCAGTTCGGATGTGAGATGTTCTTTTAGATCAGCCTCTTTGATATTGAATGATTTCGTATGATTTTTTATTTCTCCGGAAGCCACTTCAATATCCGGTGTTACTCCAACTGCTTGAATGGTACGGCCGCTTGGGAGATAATATCGTGCTACGGTCAGTTTTATCCCCTCTGTTTCAGTGATTGGCATGACAACCTGAACAGACCCTTTTCCAAAAGTTTTTTCTCCGACGATGACGCCACGTTTGAGATCTTGCAATGCACCGCTCACAATTTCGGAAGCGCTTGCAGAACCTTCATTGACCAATACAACTAAAGGGAGATGGGTAATGGTATTGCTTTTGGTCGCTTTGTAGGTTACGTCGTCAGCTTTGTTACGCCCTTTTTGTGAAACGATCACCCCTTCATCGACAAACAAGTCGGTGAGCTCAACGGCTTGGTCCAATAATCCTCCCGGGTTATTACGAAGATCAAGGATAATCCCTTTGCTTTTGTCTCCGTTTTTTTTGATCGCTTTTTTGACATCGGCAGCCACTTTTTTGTCAAAACTCGTAACGCGGATATAGAGGATATTTCCGCTGATGGTACGGGTATAGACCGATTCGACGGTGATAATATCACGAATGATATGCACTTTGATCGGATCGGCAACCCCTTTGCGTACGATAGTGAGATCGATAGGAGTTTTCGGCGTGCCGCGCATCAAGCCGACGGCATCGTCGATAGTCATGCTCAGTGTCGATTTTTCATTGATTTTTAGGATGATATCACCGGCTTTTATCCCTGCTTTATCCGCAGGAGTCCCTTCGATCGGTGCGATGACGGTTAATGCATTATCTCGCATACCCACAGTGATTCCAAGTCCGCCGAATTCACCGTCGGTTTGGGATTTTAAACTGTCGTAGCTCTTTTTATCCATATAGGTAGAGTGAGCATCGAGATTGGAGAGCATCCCCTGCAAAGATTTATCAATGAGCTGATCGACGGTTAATCCATCAACATTGTATTGTTCAACGATTCCCAAAACTTTTGTGAATTTTGCAAGTGATTGGAGACGAGAGGCTTCAACGGAGGCTTCTGTAGGTTCGGCAACATTGTTTTTTGCTAACAGCGATGTGGAAAGGGCGACGCTGATCGTCACCGCACTGACAAAACCGATAACCATCATTTTTGTGTTTTTCATACGTTTTTTGAACCTTGTGCAGAGCCGCTAAATAAGATCAGGAATTATAGTGAAAACTCAATTAAATAACAATGGATTAGACGATATCGATAACGACATCTCCGATCGTAATTTTTTCCCCTTTGATGATTTTTGCCCGTTTGCGTGTTTCAATTTTTCCGTTTCGGTAAACGTGCGAGTTTTCAATAAGCATTTTGGCCTGACCGCCGGTGTCCACCAAGTCTAACAGTTTGATTAGCTTATGAAGTTCGATATAAGGTTCGGTGAGTGTATAAGTCATTGTCATATCTTTTATGGAATAGTTTGTATCGATATTTGTAAGAAAATTAAAGAGAAAAGCAACGGAGAATATGAAGCCCTTCAATGGGCTTCATACAGTATAAACTACCAGCGATCGCGCGGAGGGCGTGGAGCGCGTGGGCGTGCTTCATTAACGCGTAGAGTGCGTCCGCCGAAATCATTACCTTCAAGAGCAGTGATTGCTTTTTCAGCTTCATCTTTGTTCGCCATTTCAACGAAACCAAAACCGCGGAAGCGTCCTGTTTCTTTGTCATTTACGAATTTAACTGAACTAACTTCACCGTATTGTCCGAAAAGATCTTTCAAATCGTTTTCGTTTTTGCCGTAGGGAATATTCCCGACATAAATTTGTGTCACATTGTGCTCCGTGGAAAAATCGAACTATAACCTGCATAATCCTTGCGATGATTGTATCTATTCCAATCTTATGGAAATGTTAAATAATATTGTATATTTGTGATTAATCAAAAACCATGCCAAAACCTTACAAATTATGGCTTTTTGTCGCAATAATTTGGGGTTTAAATCGTATAAGCTAGTGAATTCGCAGGCTTGAAATAATGGACTTCATCTTGTAGTTTTGTGAGGATTTCATTTTTTGGAAGAGGACGGCAGAGATGATATCCTTGCAATGTATCAATTTTGTTTTCAAGCAGAAAGTCGTAATGGTAGCTCTCTTCAACCCCCTCAGCGGTTACATTCATCCCTAAAATATGGGCCAGGTTGGCGATCATTTCAACAATATGGCGATTGGAATCTCCCTCAAAAAGAGGAAGGATAAACGATTTGTCGATTTTGAGTGTATCAATCGGTAATTGCGCCAAATAGGCAAATGAAGAGTACCCTGTGCCGAAGTCATCTAGGGCAATACGGATACCTCCCATTTTTAATTCATGAAGCTGATTGCTGATAAGAGAGATGTTCTCCATCAGAGTGCTTTCGGTGACTTCAATTTTTAGAAATGAGGTAGGAATGGAGCGCTGTTTTAGATAATCCAAGAGGGTATGGGCGAAATCTTCTTGATAGAGTTGTTTGGCGGAAACATTGATGGCAACAAAAAACGGATCATTCGTCATTAAACGTACCGTATCAATGAAATCACATGCTTGAGAGAGCACTTCGTGTGCAAGCAAGTGAATGTCCCCGTTGGCTTCGGCAATCGGGATAAAAACATCGGGAGGAATAAATCCTTCTTTGGGATGCTGGAAACGCAAAAGGGCTTCGTATCCCTCAATATGCAGTGTTTTTGAATCGATCAGCGGTTGAAAGTAGAGTTCGAATAAATGTTGTTTTAATCCCTCGCGAATAAGGGATTCAATGCGTAAAAAGTCATACAACGCTTGTTGCATGGAGGAGTGATAATAAACAAATTGATTTTTGCCTTTATGTTTTGCGTTGTACATCGCAGTATCGGCATGTTTGATTAGATCTTCTTCATTAGAAGCATCTTGCGGATAGAGGACAATACCGATAGAAGAGGAGAGAAAAAAATCGGTCTCGTTGATTTTGAACGGTTCTTTAAAGACTTGAATGAGTCGCTTGGCAATGGTGTCGATCCAGATCAAATCGGCATTGTGAAGGACAATAACAAACTCATCTCCACCGAAACGGGCACAAAAATCATAGACACCGATCGTATTTCTAAGACGCTGACTCACTTCGATGAGTATTTGATCCCCGATCTTATGGCCCATCGTATCGTTGATATTTTTAAAATTATCCAAGTCTAAAAACATCAGAGCAAACGGTGAATTTGCCGAATGTTCAAATCGATTGTCGAGTTGAAGTTTGAGTTTTGCCCGATTGGGCAAAAGGGTTAGGGGATCATGAAGTGCCAGAAACGCGATCTCTTCACTCTGTGCTTTCGGTGCAGTGATATCACTGGTGATTCCGATAAAGAGATGAAGCTTGGGGTGATGATGGACACGGCTATTGAGCCAGCGTATTTGGTTGTCATTATGAATGATGCGAAAACATATTGTTTGTGATTGTCCCGGAAGAAGTGTTTCGAAAAAGGTTTTCACTAAAAGCCGATCTTCGGGATGGATCTGTTGCTGCCAAAGAACCGGATCATTTAAAAAATCTTCTTTGGGAATGCCAAAAATATCTTCTACCGCATTGTTGACATACGATAAGGTAAGATTTTGATTGTTGATATACCAGATGACTTCATCAATGCTGCCGAGAATTTCTTCTATTTCTTGATTTCTATGATTAAGCAGTTTGGATAATTCGTGAGCTTGAAATTCGATAAGTTCTTTAGAAAGAAGCAGCTCTTTATTGAGGTGATTGAGTTCACTCTGATTGCGAATATTGACAAAAAAACGGGTTGTTCCGTTATGCTGTATCATCCGTACGCTTTTGGTCGTTTCTATGACATATCCGTCGCGATGGAGAAAATCGGTTGACGCATCTAATGATTTTCCATCTTGCATGACTTTTGAGATACATTTTTGAAACACATCGATATCTGCCAAAATAGATAGAATATTCAACCCTTTCAGCATTGTGTTTTCGTAGCCGAGCATTTCACAAAATGATTCATTCGCAAAAAGAATTACACCACGTTCATCGACAATAATAATCCCGTCTGGGAGATAATTCAAAACATCAAATAATGGAACTTCAGTGTACATATAATCCTAAAATGCGTATATTCGAATATTATAATTTTTTATGCTTTAAGGTTTCCTTTCTATAGCCCTTAGGCTGACATAATTTGAATTGAGCTATAATCGCGTAATTTTATGCATAAAGAGTATTAGTATGGTACAAGTAACGAAATTAACAATGCGCTTTGGAAGTCGGATTTTGTTTGAGGGGATCAACCTGAAACTTGACCGTAATAAACGATACGGTCTTATCGGAGCTAACGGAGCGGGAAAAACGACCTTTTTGAAGATCCTCAGCGGTGAGATCAAAGAGTATGAAGGGGATATCTCTATCGAGCCCGGCCTCAAAGTGGGTGTTTTGGGACAAAATCAGTTTGCGTTTGAAGATTTTACGATTGCAGACGCCGTATTGTGGGGAAACAAACGTCTCTATGATGCTATCAAAGAGAAAGAGCATTTGTATGCAACGGGTGATTTTGAAGACGATAAGGTCAATGATCGTTTGGCGGAACTCGAAATGATCTGTTGTGAAGAAGATCCGACGTACGAATACGACGTTCAAATCGCGAAAATTCTTGAAAACGTTGGAATCGCTGCAGAAAATCATCACGATTTGATGTCAACACTTCCGTCTTCTGAAAAGTTCAAAGTTCTTCTTGCTCAGGTTCTTTATCCGAAACCGGATGTTTTATTCCTCGATGAGCCGACCAATAACCTTGATATCGATACAATCGGGTGGTTGGAACATGAGCTTCAACGTCATGAGGGGACGATGGTTGTTATTTCGCATGACCGTCACTTTATCAATGCCGTTGTGACGAATATCCTTGACGTCGATTTCCAAAAGATCCGTGAATTTACCGGAAATTACGACGACTGGTATCTCGCATCGACTGTTATGGCCAACCAAGCACAGTTGGAGCGGGATAAAAAATTGAAAGAAAAAGAACAGCTCGAAGCGTTCGTCCGCCGATTCTCTGCGAATGCGTCGAAGGCGAAGCAGGCGACTTCTCGTCAGAAACAACTTGACAAACTCACCATCGATGACATCAAACCATCGAGCAGACGTGATCCGAGTATCGTCTTTAAAGCCAAACGTCAGATGGGTGACGAAGCCCTCGATGTTATCGGTGTATCCCATAACTACGACGATTTAGAAGTACTTAAAAATATTGATCTCAAAATTGTTCCGGGTGAAAAAATTGCCGTGATCGGTGCCAACGGTGTGGGTAAATCAACGTTGCTCAAAATCATCATGGAAGAGCTTACACCGAGCGAGGGAAGCGTCAAATGGGGGGCAACGATTGAGCCGACCTATTTCCCGCAAGATACGACCGACCGTATCAAAGGGACAGAGACCTTGTACGATTGGCTTCGCGCATTTGATCCAAAGCGTGAAATCTCTGAAATTCGTAACTGTTTGGGACGTATGCTTTTCAACGGTGAGCAGCAGGAGAAAAGTATCGAGAAAATCTCCGGAGGTGAAAAACACCGTATGATGCTCTCGAAGATGATGTTGGAAGGGGGAAATTTCCTCGTATTGGATGAACCGACCAACCACCTTGACCTTGAAGCGATTATCGCGCTGGGTGAAGCGTTATATGAATTTGACGGAAATGTTATTTGTGTGAGTCATGACCGTGAATTGCTCGATGCATTTGCCGGCCGAATCATCGAATTGCATGCAGATCGAACGTATATCGACTTCAAAGGGACCTACGAAGAGTTTGCTGAGGCAAAAGCGAATGGACAATTATAAAAAATTTGTCGGCTTAGGAATCGCCGGAAATTTTGCACTCCATCTTGAACAAGCCGGAGAGAGTGCCGATTTTAAGGATGTTATCACCGAAGATCCAAACGGACCGAAAGGGATGTTTCCGTTTTATATTCCCGGACGTGAAGGACAGCTTGGGGTTTATCCGATCAGTTCTGATACGATCATATTGCCGCAAGAGGTGTGTAACGTTCAGCCCGAGCCTGAAGTAGCTTTGATCTGTGAGTTCAGTTACGATGAAAAAGGGAATATTACGGCCATCACTCCAAAATTTTTCGGTGCATATAATGATTGTTCGCTTCGCAAAGAGGGGGCGGCAAAAATCAGCCACAAAAAAAACTGGGGTGCAGCATCCAAAGGGATCTCCTCTACATTGATCCCGATCGATACGTTTGAGAAAGGCGGTGTAATGGATAGCTATCGCATTGCATCGTTTCTACGCCGAGAGGGGATGTTGATGCGTTATGGCGAAGATGTCGAGCTTAGCGGATACAGCTTCTTTTATGGAAAACTGATTGAATGGATGAAAAAGCAGATCAACGGACAGGTTGATTTTGGTCCACTGGAACCTATAAATGAGTATTTGAAAGCATCAGGCTATCCCACCGAAGCAATCATCAGTATCGGTGCAACCCGATACACCCATTTTGGAGAAACCAATTTTCTCCAAGAGGGGGATGAAGTGATTGTGGTAGTTTATGACAATAAAAAATACTGCATGAATCCGATTCTTACAATGGCGAATCGAAACGCTTTTGAATCGGAAGGGATCAGTGCGTTGGTTCAAAAGGTTGTACGTGGTTAAACCGGGGTTATACCGTCATTATAAAGGGAAACACTACGAGGTTATCGGTGTGGCGAAACACTCTGAGACGAGTGAAAACATGGTGGTCTATCGACCGTTGTACGGGGAACGCGGATTATGGGTTCGTCCGTTGAAAATGTTTGAAGAGACGATGCCTAATGGAACGAAACGGTTTGAATATTGCGGGGAAGTGCAATGAGCCGCGGAACAAAACTCTCACTTGATCTTGGGGCTTCGTGGGGTGATGGATGGAGTTTGGAGGAGGAGAAAAACACACAAGCTCCTCTTGCGATCCTTGATCCTTCAGCACATCGTCTTGTGTTTCAAAAAGAGAAACGAAAAGGGAAAATAGTGACCCTTGTCGGAGCGTTTAGTCTCACTGAAGAGGATGCTCAAAAAACGCTTTCATCGCTTAAAAAATCGTTGGCCTGTGGCGGTGCGTACAAAGAGCAATGGATGGAGTTTCAAGGCGATATCGCTCCTAAAGTACGTGAACAACTTGAAAAACTCTCTTTCAAGTTTAAAAAATAGTTACAATTTGTTGCTAAAGACAATTTGGTTGCGTCCACGCTCTTTAGCGGCATAAAGATTGGTATCGGCGGTATGGATAAGGGCGTCTTCGCTCATATCGACCGTAGGGACGATACAGACCCCTCCAATAGAGACACTGAGTGTCGGAAGAATTTTGGAACCTTTATGCTCTATTTTTAAATGTTCAATACTGGCACGAACTTTTTCTCCCATGATTCTTGCATTTTTACAATCTATATCCGTCAGTATCACACCAAATTCTTCCCCACCCAGACGAAAAGGGTAATCTCCGGGCCGTTGAAGGGTGGTTTTCAAGATTTTGGCGACGGTTTGAAGCGCGAGATCCCCCTGTAAATGTCCATAGGTATCGTTATATTGTTTAAAAAAATCGATGTCGAGCATCATAAAAACAAACGGTCTGTTGGAACGGATCGCCCGTTTGAACTCTCTCTCATAGACGATGTTAAAATACCGTCGGTTATACAATGAAGTGAGAGAATCGGTATAGGATGCCTGTTCAAGTTTAAAATTGAGATGTTTTAAGGTCTCACTCGATTCGATGAGCTGTTGCTGCTGTATTTCAATCCGAGAAAAGATCATCCATGCCAGCCCCATGACTAAAGACAAAATGACCCCTAAAAACAAAAATAGCTGGACCAGAGCATTTTGGTACTGTGCAAGGAGTTGAGCGTGTTCATATTTGGCGGCCGCATTTTCATAGGCAATCAATTGTTGCAGAGTGTGCTGGATCGATTGAATATTCTCATCCATCGTGATCAATGAAAGAGGATGAGAACGAACAGGGTCATTAATGAGAGAACGCACTTGAATAAAATAATCGGCGACGTGTTGGATCTGCTCTCCCGTGTAGGTTACATAAGCAATCTCTTCCGGACGCTTGTGGTGTGAGGTATAGGAAGCCCATAAGTGGTTTATCTGTTCTAGCGATTCCACGATTTTATTTGATACGTGTTCATCGCTAATAAGCTTGTTGTTCCATTGATAGATCGAAGATGCGAGATTGTTATGGTATGCGGCATTGATAGCATTGAGTTCGCTGAGCGGGAGAAGTGAACCAAAATAGAGGGTATCGAGATTCTTTTTAATATTTTGGATATTAAAATAGCCAATCAGCCCTACGACGACAAGACCAAAGCCTACAAGTAACAATAAATACAATAGCTTTGCTTTGAGTTTTAGCGGTTTCACGTCGTTGATAAACTTTATTGTTTGGATAAAAGTTCTAAGCAACTCCTATACCAAATTTGTTTAGAATTGTGTAATAGAAACAGTGGAGGAATAGATGGCGAAACGACTCATAAAGGATGAGCGTATTAAAACAATCGTTCATAATATAGCTGAAGATTTTCGTTTTTCTCATGAGACAGGTGATTACGCACTGTTATTTTATAAAGCCGATACGGAAGGTGCGGTGAGGGGTGCCGATATCGACTCAATGATCGAATATCTCTCAACGGGGCTTTCTGAACTTCAGGACAACATTCAGTGGCGGAGAGAATTTTTGAGTGATAATCCCGGTGTCGATGAGATGCGAATGTTGGAAAATTTGGGTGTAATCGAAAAAGAGTACATCGAACTATTGGAATTTTTGCGTTAATCGCCTAGGAGATAACATGAAATTACAACTCTTCTTAATAAGTAGCTTAATGAGCCTCTCTGTATATGGGGCAGAAGATTTTAACAGTGAATTCAGCCATTTTGCCGGCGGTGCCGTTTTAGCGGGCGGAGTGAGCGCTATTGTCGATCACTATTATCCTGAGTACCGTGCTGATAGAAGAAATATCGGATTTAGCGTCAGTACACTTGCGGTATTGGTAGATCAAAGTATCCAGTATGCCGAACACGGAAATGCAAGAGGGCAGTTGCTCGACACAGCCGCGCACATTGCAGGATCGGCACTGGGGGCCTATGTAACGGATGAATATCTGTTGACTCCGATTATCAAAGACTCATCCAGTGAAGGCAAATATGTCGGATTGGCTCTCCAACGTACCTTTTAAAAGAGAGGATTTATCTCTCTTTATAGGGTTCCAAAGGGACCTTTTTACTCATAGCATACTGAATTCCGCCATCAAGATCGATAACATTGTAGCCTAGTTGTTTCCCTAAAAAGGTTCCAAGCACTTTACTGCGATTGCCGCTGTTACAAATAAGGGCAAATTTTTCATCTTTTTTGACGACTTTGTTGAGTTTCACGAGAAAAGTGTCAATGTTATAGTTGCCTTGTTCGTCAAAAAACATAATAGGGACAGAACCTTTTACCAAACCGGTTGTTTTCCATTCTCCAGGAGTACGGATATCGATGATTTTTGTTTTTGAGTCGATCAGTTTTTGATCGATCGGTTGTCGAATGTACTCGGCAGTAAGTGTAGTAATGACAAATAATAGAGATAAAAGGGCTAAACGCATATATAGGCTCCTAAAAGGTATAATAACGGTATTGTATCGATGAATGACTAATATGAGGATTTATGGGCGTATCTAAAGAGGAAAATTCCAAACGGCTTCGGTATATCCGTTTACTTGGACGCTTTATCAGCGGAATCATTGCATGGCTTTCCAAAGCGGATCATCCGACCAAAGAGCAGTATGATCAAAAAGTGGATATGAATTTTCGCTTTTTAGAAAAAAATGAGGCGGTCAAACTCTATAAAGACGAATATACCGAGCTCGAAGCACTCGGACAAAAGATACTCGATTTCCGAGCGGGTGATGAGACAATCGAAACAATCAAAGAAGAGCTTTTTTATGCTCAAAATCAGCTTGAAAAACGGATCAACGCCCGCCGGTATAAAAAATCAAAGCATGATAATCATGCGAATGACGGATGGTGATTAAAATACACCTAAATGTTCCAGCAAGATTTTGGTTCCGATCCCAATCAGAATCAAACCGCCCAAAATTTCAGCCTTGCTCTCCAAAAGCGATCCAAGCTTTTTCCCAATAAAAACAGCAATAATACAAAGCCCAAAGGTAACGAGTGCGATGAGTGCTGATGCGCTCAGAATGTCACTTTGCAAAAAGGCGAAGGTAACCCCGATTGCCATCGCATCGATACTCGTAGCGATTCCCATCGTAATCAGTGTCTTTGTGGATAGGTCGTCTACTTCCTCATCAAACTCATTTTTATACGCTTCATAGAGCATTTTTATCCCCAATCCTGAGAGGAGAAAAAAAGCGATCCAATGATCAAATGCTTGAACGTACTCGGCAAAACTGATACCGATAAAATATCCGGCTAAAGGCATCGCCCCTTGAAAAAAACCGAAAACGGCTGCGGTAAAGAGAGTTTTAGACAGTAAGAGATCCCGATATTTTGAACCGATTGCAATGGATACGGCAACGGAGTCCATTGCCAAAGCGACAGCGAGGATCAAAAGAGTTTCATGCATTGTTTGTCCTGAAAAATAAGTGCGCCATTATAGCGGACGAACAAGAAACTTTTTTATCCTTACGAGCAGCATGAACCGCCATTGCAACTTTTTTTACCCTTTTCGAATCGTGCACGAATTAAATGCCATCCTATTAACCCTAGTAAAATTGCTGCGGCAATTTTCTCTACAATACCATGATGTTCATGGATATCAACACTCATATTGAGTGCCAGTGTGTCGAAAAGCAAATCGATAGCTGCTCCGAAAAGAAGACTCCCGATACCGATAACCGAGAGATAAATCACCAATGCGCGTGTTCCAAGCATCGATTTGACTGATCCCATCGTAACGGTATTGGTGGCGGGTCCTGCACTGAGAAAGATAAAAGCAGCACCCGGAGAAACTCCTGCAATGAGAAGTGATGCGGCAATAGGGATGGATTCAGTCGCGCAAACATACATTGGTGCTGCAATTGCTACGGCGATCAGATAGCCTAGGTATCGATTGTCGTTGAAAAGCTCTTGAAGATTCGATGGGATAGCGGCTGCTATGAAAGCACCGATCAAAAGTCCCCACAAAAGAGGTTTGCTAAAACTTCCCAAAAGGGTTATAAACCCGTAGCGGAAAACGGCACGCAAAGAAAATGGTTTTTTATCTTGAATAGGAGCTGTTTGTAGGAAAGATGGAGATGCTTTCGGTGCAGTAGCCGTAAAAGAAAACGGTTTTTTCACCGGTTCTTTGGGCTCAAAGATAGTAATCAACATTCCCGCCACGATGGCGATTGCGACAGAGGTAAAAAGGCGGTAAAGGGTAAATACCCATCCAAACATTCCGAATGTTGCCAGAATGGAATCAATACCCGTTATAGGGGTAGAGATTAAAAAAGAAAGAGTTGCTCCTTTGGATGCGCCATTGTGGCGAAGTGATGCCGCAAAAGGGATAACGCTGCAAGAGCACAGGGGGAGGGGCGCCCCGAATAAAGCGGCTTTAAAGACGGAGGTATGGGTGTCTGAACCCAAATGTTTTTGTATCCATGTTTCACTGATAATCTGATGGAGTGCCCCTGCAACCAAGAGACCAAACAGAATATAAACTCCCATACTGACGCTCAAATTCCAAAACGCTTCCCATATCAAGTACATTGGATACTCCTGAAAATAATAACTATTATCGAATTCTATGCATTTTGACTTAAGCGGTTCTTAGGGAATTATTCTATGGGGTGTGCGGATCACACTTGGTTGATCTCAACCGTAATGTGAACCAGCTCTTCATGAATGCTCAGCTGCTCTTTGAAGTAATCGGGCGTTACTTCTTCGTTTGTGTGCAAAGAGAGAATACATGAATATTTCCCTTTTCCTACGCGCCAAACGTGAAGGTCTGTAATGGTTGCTTTGATCGGGCTTTCATCAATGACCTCATAAATTTCGGCAACAACCGGAGCGTCCATCTCAGCATCCAATAATATACGTCCGGAATCGCGAAGCAATCCGAAAGCCCATACGCTTACCAACGCAGCTCCGACAATACCCATCATTGGATCAAGCCATGCCGCTCCCCATAGTTTTCCGCAAATGAGAGCGATGATGGCAAGAACAGACGTAGCAGCATCGGCAATAACATGCATGTAGGCAGAACGTAAATTTAGATCATGGTGATGATCATGATGGTGGTGTGTATGGTCATGACCATGATGATCATGGCTGTGCGCGTCTTTGAGCAGCCATGCGCATACAAGATTGACAATCAAACCGATGATGGCTATTTCGATAGCTTGATCATAATGGATTGGGGATGGCGATATAAGTCTCTCAACAGATTGATACAGCATCAATGCCGCAACACCAACCAAGAAAATAGCACTGGTATACCCTCCAAGCACTTCGATTTTCCAGGTGCCAAAGGCAAATCGACTGTCTTTCGCGTATCGTCGAGCCGCACTGTATGCCATAACGGAGAGTCCTAAAGCTAATGCGTGGGTTCCCATATGCCAGCCATCGGCTAAAAGGGCCATTGAGTTGTAAATCCAACCGCCCAGAATCTCTGCAATCATCATAAATGCCGTTAAGGCTACAGCAATACGGGTATTTCGCTCTGCCAGAGGGTTACCCTCGTCAAAAATATGGGAGTGATGCCAACGTTGCTCCGCGGATGAAATCTCCATAGAATTATCCCTTTTTGAAAAATTATGATACTATACCCCAGTATACTTAACGAATATTAAAAAAAAGAGAGAACCATGGCACATACAATACATACTAAGAAACAACTACTGACCCGTGTGAGACGAATCAAAGGACAAGCTGAAGCGCTGGAAAAAGCACTGAACGATGAAAAAGAGTGTTCAGCAGTACTGCAACAGATTGCGGCAGTACGGGGAGCTGTCAATGGATTAATGAACGAAGTGATCGAAGGCTATATCCGCGAACATCTAGGTGCAAATGTTCCGGAAGAACAACGAAGTGAGGACATGGAAAAACTCATCAAAGTGCTGCATTCGTATTTAAAATAAGTTTATAAATAATAATGCTTATCAGTATTGACATTTGAATCCATTTAGGTAATAATTTTGCAAGTAATTATCAAAAAGGAGTTTTCAATGAACGTTGAGAGTAAAAAAGAGAAGCTTGATAACGAGCTACATCGACTGATTCGATCGGGGCGACCATGTTAGTTGATCACAAAGAGTTTTCCAATGAGGGAAATGAAAATACGATAGAGAGCAAACTGCTGTTTAAAGACGGCTCATCCATACGGATTGTTCATGGAAATGAGGTCTATACATTGCGTATTACAAAAGCTAATAAACTGATTCTCACCAAATAAGCAGGAGATAAAAATGTCTGTATTGGTTATCGGAGGGGATAAAATCACCCGTCTTCAGTCATTATTGGTCACGTTGGGAGCAACGAAAATGCACCATTGGGATAGCCGTCGCAACTCCACATCGCACAAAGAGCTTCCGCAAAATACCGATATGGTCATAATGATGATCGATTTTTTAAAACATAACTCGATGGATCATTTCAAACGGCAAGCGAAAAAATCGAATATTCCGTTTCTTTGTGTCAAAGGGATGAGCGGATGCAGCGAATGCCAAATCCGACAAATGGTAGAAGGGATACAAGAAAAAAAATGCAATGCATCGATTTGTAAAAGGAATTGCACGTAAATAATCTGTGATATACTTTGTCTACGCAAGCCAATGCAAAACTGCTATTAGCCAGCATATTCTTTTCTAGGAGCTGTCTATGTTAAAATCTAACATCCTCAAATTACTCAACGAACAAATCGCGCTTGAAGATTATTCCGCTAACCTATATCTTGCTATGAGTTCATGGTGCGGACATCAAAAACTCTCAGGATCGGCAAAATTTCTCGAAGCACACAGTGATGATGAGCACTCGCATATGCGAAAACTTTTTACCTATGTCAATGAAACGGGTGCGATGGCACGTGTCGGAGCTATTGCCGAACCGCCATGTGAATTTTCATCGATCAAAGATGTATTTGAAAAAACGTTTGAACATGAAAAATTTATTACCGCTAAGATCAATGCATTGGTAGAAGCGTGTTTGGAAGAGAAAGATTATTCGACCTTTAATTTTCTTCAATGGTATGTGGCTGAACAGCACGAAGAGGAGCATTTGTTTCGCTCAATCCTCGATATGATGGACGTTGTCGGTCTGGATGGACGCGGGTTGTATCTCGTGGACAAAGAGATCGGAAAAATGTCTCAACTCGCATAACGCACCCTTCAGGAGGTTCTTAGAACCTCTCCCCTTCGCCTTCTTTAAATAATAATGCTTATCACTATTGACATTGAAACGGAATTCTGTTATAACTGCATTATTGAAAGTGATTATCATTAGCTAATCACAGTTAGCCAGCCAACGCTTTGGACTAAAGCCTGTAGCCAGCCACTTCCAACACTAAAGGAGTGCTTATGGCCTATCATCAGCGATTTATAACATCACGTCTTCTTCCGATCGGAGCAATGTTGCTTAGTATGAGCGCGAGTTCTGTATTGGCGGATACTAAAAACAGCGATTCCAACTCAACGCTCAAAGCGATTGACATTCAAGAGAATATCCAAATTGAGTTGCCTCGCTATCAGCCGGGGGTTTCTAAAACAGCTAAAACCGGTCAGTTGGCTCACGATGTGCCCCAAGCGATTACCGTTGTGACCAAAGAATTGTTGCACGACAAATCGGAATTTACGGTCAAAGAGGCGTTGAGCAATGTTGCGGGATTAACGTTTAATGCTGCCGAAGGGGGGCGTATTGGGGATAACATGAATCTGCGAGGGTTTTATACGTTTGGAGATTTATACCTTGACGGTATTCGTGACGTAGCGCAATATAACCGTGATACGTTCAATCTAGAGTCGGTCGACGTGTTACGCGGTGGGGCGGCAATGCTGTTTGGTCGCGGACAAGCCGGCGGGGTTATCAATCAAGTGAGTAAAGATGCTGAAGCTGAAAATTTCGGAAAACTATCGATGACGGTGGGGAACGATCAGTATAAACGTGCTTCTACCGATATCAATGTGATGCTGAATGACACAACGGCATTTCGTTTGAATGCGATGGGTATGGATGCAGGAAGTACCCGTAATGACGTTGTGAATGAATCCTACGGTGTCGCTCCGACGATAACTTTCGGACTCAATACCGATAATGAGTTCAGTATTTCCCATTTTTATCTGAATACCCATATCACTCCCGATTATGGGGTACCGTTTTATAACAAACGTCCTTTAGATGTAGATAAAAGTACATTTTACGGGTTTACAGATGATTATGAAGATAACAGAGTCAATATTACGACGCTGAGCAATGTTCATAAGTTTTCATCGGATACGCAGTTGCGCTCGGTAATTCGACATGCTGATTATCTACGTGATAACTGGGCGATTGCACCGGGCGGTTATGACAGTGTGACAGGATCGGTAAGCCGAAGTTCAAAAGGTAACGGTGCCAAAGAGAAAACCGATACATGGCAAAACGATTTTACGACCAAATTCGAAGCGCTCGGAATGAAACATGAAGTATTGGTCGGAAGTGAGTATCTTGCAGAAGAGCAGGAGAGATGGGGGCATGATGGGCTATCAGCCTATTATCCGAATATTACCGATGCCAACGGACCGGCAAACGGATTGCCTGACAGTGCTACCGGAAGATATGTCGCTAACAACGGGATCATCTATTCACGTACGAGTTCTACCGGATCATGGGCAGCACAGCTACCGAATACGTTGGAATCAGGCTCAACGCTTCCGGATGCCTATAAAGCATTTTATGGCAATAAAGAGCGCAATATGAGCGGTGGATACAAAGGGAAAACGTGGGCCGTCTATTCACAAGATGTGATTGAGTTTGTGCCGCATTGGAAAGTGATGGGGGGATTTCGCAAAGATTGGCTGAATATGGATTATCTTGATGCCAATATGAACAAAAATGGCGAACTCCATTTTAATGAGATGAGTTACCGTGCCGGTTTGTCGTACCAGCCGAGTGCGAATCAGCACTATTATCTTGCGTGGAACAACTCGTTTAACACCACCGGAGATTTGTACTCATTTTCAAACCAGTATGCACCGGAACGGAGTAAGACGTATGAATTGGGTGCGAAATGGGAACTGTTCGATGGTGATTTGTCATTACGCACCGCAATTTACCGAACGATCAAAGAGTGGGAACGCAATACCGACGTGGCGAGTGCTTCGAGTAACCCTATTTTGAGTAAAAAACGTCATACAGATGGAATTGAGCTCGAAGCGGCGGGACGTCTTAGCGACAATTGGGATATTTTCAGCGGGATTGCATTGATGGATCCTGAAGTCGATGAGGTAGCTCCCGGGAAAAGCAGTGTCTATATCGGACATCGCCCTCCAAACGCAACCGATTATACGTTTAATCTCTGGTCAACGTATAAATTGGGCGGAGGTTGGAAAATCGGCGGAGGCTGCGAAGGAAAAGGGGAACGTGCCGTTTACAGCTACGGAACCGCGACAACATTCGATCCGAATAAAGTGCCAAGCTATATCCGATACGACGGAATGGTTTCGTATACCCAAAAAGAGTATGCTCTTCAGTTGAATATCAAAAATCTACTGAATACGACCTATTATGATGCAGCTTATATCAATGGCGGTTTTGTTGTTCCGGGTATTGGACGTACCGTTCAGATCACGTTGGATTATAAATTCTTTTAAAACTCCCCGTAGGGAGTTTTGAGGGTAGAACATATCAAATGTTTTATCCTCAAAACTTTAGGCAAAGGAAACAAAATGTTACTCCACATACCCAATGTACTGACTGCTGAACAGGTAGTACGGTGCCGTGAAATTCTTACCTCTACCACATGGGTAGACGGTAATGTAACCAGCGGTACTCAGGCGGCGAAAGCCAAAAACAATTTACAGCTCCCGGAAGAGTCCGAGGCAGCGGTTGAATTGCAGAAAATCATTCTGGATGCGTTGAGCAATAACGCCCTTTTTTTTACGGCGGCATTGCCAAAGAAAATATTTCCGCCGTTATTTAATTGTTATACAGGCGAGTTTAATACGTTTGGCAATCATGTAGATAATGCCGTACGCACAATGCGAGGAGGGGGAAAACGGGTCAGAAGCGATTTGTCGTTTACACTCTTTTTCTCGGACCCGGAAGAGTATGAGGGCGGGGAACTCGTTATTGAAGATACATTTGGATCACAAGTGGTCAAACTTCCTGCCGGGGATTTGGTCCTGTATCCATCATCCAGCGTTCATCGTGTTGAACCGGTCACACAGGGGGCTCGTATTGCGTGTTTTACATGGCTTGAAAGTATGATCCGCGAGACGGATCGCCGTCGTTTATTGTTCGATTTGGACATGTCCATTATGGCATTTCGAGAACGTTTGGGAGATGATGAAGATACGGTCAAGCTCACCAGTATTTATCACAATCTGCTTCGCACGTGGGCAGATACGTAAGAAGCCTGTCGGTAAACGGACAAAAAATATACATCTTAATTTTTGGAGATAACAATGGAAGAATTAAAAATAGTAGTCGATTATGCGACAATAGGGATTTTGGGATTGATGAGTGTTATTGCTATCGGATATGGGATAGAGCGGTTCTTTTATTATAAGTCGGTCGACATCAAAGCGTATGAAACAAAAAATCGTGCCGAAGCAGAGCTTTCCAAAAATTTGACAACGATTTCCGTCATCGGATCGAACGCCCCTTATGTAGGATTATTGGGTACGGTTGCCGGTATTATGGTGGTCTTTTATGAGATCGGAAAAAGCGGAGGGATGGAGCCTTCGGCGGTAGTGATCGGTCTGTCATTGGCATTGAAAGCAACCGCATTAGGTTTATTGGTTGCGATTCCTTCCCTGATGATTTACAGCGCGTGTTTGCGAAAAGTTGATTTGTTGATGGGAGTATGGGAAGATGCGCGCGCTTAAACGGGTAGAGGGGATCAATGTCGTCCCTTTGATCGATGTTGTTTTGGTGTTGCTCGCGATCGTATTGACGATATCGACGTTTGTCGCATCGGGTGCAATCAAACTTAATCTTCCCTCATCATCGAGTGCTATCCAAACACCGGCACAAAAAATTGATATTGCCGTTGATGAAAAAGGATCGATGTTTTGGAACGGCAAAGAGGTATCGACCCAAGAGATAATCGCTCAAATCGAAACGCTCAACCAAGATTCTCAAGTAAGTATACGAGGGGATAAACGAGCACTATTTAACGATTTTATCTTTATACTTGATCGATTGAAGCTTCAAAAAATTGAAAAAATATCGATTGTGACGAAGAGGGAATCATGAAAACGTCACGCTCATTCGGGTTCTCGCTTGTTTTGCATGCACTCATTATCAGTGTAGCAGTCTTGTTTTTTTCGATTGTACCCGAAAAGGATGAGGAGGTAGTGCTTGAACTCTCTCTCAGTGCGCCCTCTGAGGAGCCCCAGCCGATGGCCAAAAATCAAATCTCACCTTCTGTGACAACCGCAATGCAGAACGTGAAGTCTTTGAATACTCCAGAACCGGTGGTAAAAGCGGTTACCGAACCGATCAAAGAAGCTATTGTTTCGGAATCAAAAGTACAAAAAGAACCGGTTGCTGTGACAAATTCGGCAGTTGTGCAACAAACGGCTTCTACCGCTACGAATAAACTGCCAGAGCCGTCAGCTCCCCCCGCACCTCCAACCGTGAATGTCGAAGAGCAATACCTCGATAATCATCTATCGGCCATACGGGATGTATTGGTTAAATACCGTAAATATCCCAATCAGGCGGTTCGTCAAAAACAAGAGGGGGATGTACGTGTCTCATTTCGTTTGAAAGCGAACGGTGAGGTAGAAGACATTACGATCATCAGCAGTTCGGGATATACGATTTTGGATGATGATGCGAAAGCGCTGATTGAAAAGACGTCGCTTTATTTTCCCCGACCTCCCAAAAGCATTCGGATTACCGTCCCTTTGAGGTACAGTTTAAAAACAGCCTAAGGGAGTCGGTTGAGATGTTGTTTGACATCGCTAAGCCGGACAAAACCGTATCCTTGCGCTTTGAGTTTGGCAATCCCTTCGATTATCCCTTCGCGCGTACCGCTTTCGGGATGATTCATGTGAAAAATCACAACATCACCGCTATGGGCGCTCTCTAACTGTTGTGCCACTTTGGGAGCACTGAACGTTGCTCCAGCATCTCCTAAAACACTGAATCCGGCAATCTCAACACCGTTTTTATGGGCAATTGCAACGGCTTGTTCGTCATAGTAGGCAGTACCGGAACGGAAAAATTTTGGACGTTTGCCGGTAATTTTTTCGATGAGTTCAGCATTTGTGTTGATCTCCCGCTCGACTTCTTCCGCAGAGGCTGTGCCGGGGATATTGTAGATGCTCTTTCCATTCACAGAGAGGGGACGATGCGCCGTTCCGTGGTTTGCGATTTCAAAGAGGGGATTTGCCGCTAGAGAAGCAAAGATTTCGGGATTGCTATGTATCCATCGTGAGTTGATAAAGAGGGTAGCAGGGATACGGTTTTCACTCAGAAATTTGATCAATTCTGCATCGTACCCAGAACTTTTTACGCTCCCTCCGCACGCATCGAATGTAAGAGCAATCTCTTTTTTAGGGGCTGAAAAGGTAGTAACGACACCGCTGACGTTTTCTCCCCATTGTTTCGGTTCATCCGCATAAAGAGAAAATGTCGCGATAGAGAAGATCATAAGCCACTTGATCATAGGAAACCTTTGTAACAATAATGTGGTATTGTATCGTACTTTGTAACTTAGAGTTTGAGTGGTGGATAAATGCCTTAAGATTGTTTTCACACCTGCTCAGATATGATATTCCTATTTTGGAAATCAATTTTATTTATTAATATTTGGACTGATCATGCCTCATAAAACCACTTATACCAAAATCGCCGCAAAAATTATTTTTATTACGATGTTTTTTACTCTGATTGCCGCTTATTTTTATGGCGAATACATGAAAAAAGACGCGATTTCCAACCTTGCTCATGTAGATGCAAAAAAAACGAGTAAACTTGTTTTCGAAACACTCTATTCGGCGATGCAGAGAGGATGGACCAAAGATGATTTAGATGAAATCATCAGCCGTCTCAATCGTGTCGATGAACATATGAAAGTCAATGTGTATCGCAGTGAAATCGTGGCTGAGCGTTTTGGAGAAATCCAAAAAGACAAGATTGCCAGGGAAGGGAATTCGGATATCGCAAAAGCGATCAACGGTTCGGAAGTTTTGAGAATACCGAATTCGGAGTACATTCAGTTTTATTATCCAGTTGTTGCGAAAGAGGCATGTTTGAAATGCCATACGAATGCAAAAGCCGGAGACGTTTTGGGGGTTATCGATGTTTCGTACCCGATTGATGACCTCAAAGTTTCTTTGAGTGACATGATTAACTTTTTTATTATCTTTATCGTTGCCTTTTCACTCATAGTCTATTTGGCAATTTTTATTGAACTCAAACAGTATCTGATTAAGCCGATCAAAAATTTTGCCAATGTCATCAAAAATATTACCATGTCAAACGACATCAAAAAACGGGTTGATGTGAATGACAATATCGAAGAGATTGACTCCATCAAAGATATCTTCAACAGTATGCTTGATTCGATCGAACATCAATTTTATTTTGACAATTTGACCGGTTTGGAAAACAGACGGATGCTGACCGAAAAATTGGATGAGAAACGTTATGCCTCTTTGATGATTATTAATATCGATTCATTTCAAGAGATTAACGATCTTTACGGTGATCAAGCCGGAGATATTATTTTGAAAGATTTTGCACAGTTTTTACGAGAGATTATGCCGGATATGGGTGGCTTGTATCGGCTGCACTCAGATGAATTTGCCCATTTGTGCGAGAGTGATATCGATATCAACGATTTTAAAAATTTTGCTTCGATGGTCAGCGAAAAGATTTCGCATAAAAGATTCGCGATTGGAGACAAGGGTGATGTCAGCATCAGCGCTACAATAGGGATCTCATACGGGTCGGAATTTTTGTTGATGAATGCGGATATCGCTCTCAAACTGGCCAAAAAGAATAAAAAGAATTTCTTGATTTATGACGATACGATGGCCATGGCAAAAGAGTATGAGAAAAATTTTGACTGGACCAAACGTCTTAAAAAAGCGATTGAAGAGGATAAAATCGTTCCGGTGTTCCAACCGATCGTCGATACGTATACCCAAACGACGGTTAAATACGAAGCATTGATGCGGATGCTCGATGATCAGGGGTTGTATATTGCTCCAATCCATTTTCTCGAACTTGCCAAGAAAAATAAACTTTATCACGAGCTCACCAAAATCATCATCGAAAAATCGTTTACCAAATTTCAGAATCTCCCTTACATGGTATCGATCAATATTTCGGTTGAAGATATTTTGAACAAAGAGATATATGGCTTTATCATAGCAAAACTTGATGAGTTCAAGATCGGCAACAAGGTGGTATTTGAGATTATAGAGTCTGAGGGGATTGAAAACTTTGATCAGGTACTCAGCTTTATTAACGACGTTAAAAAATACGGTGCCAAGATTTCGATCGATGACTTTGGAACAGGATATTCGAATTTTGAATACTTGATGAAGTTAAAAGTGGACTATATAAAAATCGACGGTTCAATGATCAAAAGTATAGACAGTGACAAGAATGCTCAAATGATTACACGATCGATTGTAAGTTTTGCTAAAAATATGGAGA
The DNA here is from genome assembly GCF_002633015.1 of Sulfuricurvum sp. PD_MW2. GTDB lineage: Bacteria > Campylobacterota > Campylobacteria > Campylobacterales > Sulfurimonadaceae > Sulfuricurvum. The sequence goes on from NZ_NSIU01000014.1 coordinate 50,472, forward strand.
TCAAAACGGTTGCCGAATTCGTCCATTCGAAAAACGTCGCTGAAAAAGTCAAAGAAATGGGGGTCGATTTTTCACAAGGGTATTATTTCGGAGAACCGACCGATACGATTCGCTAAAAGCGATTATTGTGTTTTCTCTTTGACATATGATGCACCCTGATTTACTTTTCCTTTGGTCCAATCGAGCGCACTTGTTGTGTCTTCTTTTACACCGCTCCATGTAGCCGAACAACCTGCGATTGAAAATAGTAGTAACATGCTATAAACGAAAAGTTTCATAACGTCTCTCCTTGATATAAAAAAACTATCAAATATTGTAACAATTTTGGGTGTCTTTAACGGATATTATTAGAAGTTAGTATATACGAAATGTGATAAATTTTGATATTAATGCGTAAAATCTAGAATTTTTCATAAAATTAATCAAGACATTATTTGATGACAATGTGACAAAAAGTAAAAAAAATACTTACTTTTTGTCACATACTTGCAACACTTCAGTGTAATAATTTCATGTTTTATCTTTTTTCTTACTTTGCATAGCTAGTTGAGAGATAACCAATAAAGGAGCTTACACGGAATGAATTTCCTTAATAAATCTGTTATAAACAGAGTACTTTTCAGTACATTAATCTCAATATTTGTCGGTATGTCAATTTTGGCATATATGGCATCATCAAAAACGTATGATGCACTCAATGAGGCAGATGAAAAATCGATTCAAAATGAGTTAACACTTATTTTAGGTACGATTAAAACATTTAACAGTGTTGCAAAATCATCTGCAGATCAATTGGGAGGGACTTTTTCCGGAATTATTGGAAGCAATGTTGTGGTTGACCCTTCGAGAACAGTAAAAGTCGGTGAATTTGACACCCCGCTCCTTACAGCCAATGGAGAAGTTATAAATTTGAACTTTGAAAAAGTTGATCGCTTTTTAGCATTAACGAAAGGTTCAGTTGCAACTGTGTTTGTCAAACAAGGGAATGATTTTATCCGTATCAGTACCAGTCTTAAAAAAGAAGATGGCTCACGTGCTATAGGAACTAAACTAGATGTAGCTCATCCAGGGTATAAGAAAGTCCTTAACGGGGAAGAGTATGTAGGTAAGGCCAAGCTTTTCGGCAAAGATTATATGACCAAATATATTCCGATAAAACATAATGGTACTGTTATCGGTATATTGTTTATTGGTTTTGATATTACAGCTGAGTTGGAAAAGCTGATGAAAAATATTGAAAGTATCAAAATCGGAAAAACAGGATACTACTACATTGTAGACTCAAAAGAGGGCGATACTCAGGGGACATTTTTATATCACCCTACATTGAAAGGCAAAAATAATTTAGAGACCAAAGATGTCAACGGCTTTGAATTTGTCAAAGATATGATCGCTAAAAAGAATGGAGTTATTACCTACAATCTAGAAGAAGGAACTAAATTTTCTGCTTTTCAAGAATTTGATGAATGGCATTGGCTAGTTGTCGGAGGAACATATGTTGATGAAATTGAAGAAAAAGGTAATGATATCCGAAATTTGATTTTACTCATTTCAATTATTTTATTGGCTTTGGTTTCAGTTGTGATTTATGGTCTTCTTAAAAAAGCATTATCGCCATTGAATGCTATCCAAACCGGCCTCCTCTCATTCTTCCGCTTCCTGAATCGCGAGAGCACAAAAGCAGAGCTGATCGATCTAAAATCAGAAGATGAGTTCGGGCAAATGGCAAAAG
>NZ_NSIU01000003.1 GCF_002633015.1 Sulfuricurvum sp. PD_MW2
AAAAAATAAGATTGAAGATTCAATCTGTGAACATATTCAAAAAGCACTCGCAAAACTAGAATTTGAATTTGACAAATAACATTTAAAAAAATAATATTATAAATTTAACCTCAATGGAGAAGAAAATGATTTATATAAAGTCCTATTTTACACGATTCTTCTCTCAATATGCTTTTGAAAAAGAGGATAGCCGCTATCCGAAATTAGCCACCACCTTTTAAAAATCCCGCCCATTCAACAATCAAGTGCAACAACGTATATTTTTTGTACACTACACTCGTTTGTCTGTCTAAGCATAAACAGACAATAAAAATTGTGATCGTAAATTAAACTGTATTTGTGCCGTATCATGCGTTTTCAAGATTAAATTTTTGTTTGACTTAATATCGTTTTGTATCTTTGCAATCGACTCTTTCACACCGCTTTGATCATGTTTATCAATAGCGTTTGATAAATCAGAAATATTTTCTTTGAGCTCGGATTGTACTTTACTCAATCTATTGTTTCGTGTACCTTTTGTATCCATCAATGATTCTGTCTGTTTTAAAAGCTCTTTTGCTCCTGCAAAATCTTTTTTATCTATCGCTTTTTTTATGCTGTCCATAGTGTTCAAAAGCTTATCTTTGTCTTCTTGATAGGGGTTTGTTGTGTTTGTGCTGTAGCTTGATGTTATTCTCATTATTGCTTCTTTCATGAAAATTGTTTTTATCCAAATAAAAAGCAACCATCATTCCATATCGTGCTAAGTTCGATGATTACTTAAATTCCCATTTGCTTTTCACTCGCATTATCAGAACGTAAAATATATTCTTAAAAACGCCGTTTATGCTATCATTGTCGATTATATTCGATCAAGCATATCACTCATTTTTTCAAGGCGGAGTAAGATTGAGACCTTTATCACTTCTATGTATCTCACTGTTACTCGGACATACCCTTGTTCATGCCGAAAGTAATGATGATCTGGATAAAATGCTTGAAGAAGCAACCACTATCGCTACCAAAACAAAACTCAATGCCGATTATGTCCCCGGAACCGTGACCGTCATCAGCGGTGAAAAATTAAAATCACTGGGTATCAACAATCTCGCCGAACAAAATGCCTTCGATATGATCGTAGGATTTGATTCATCTACCCTCTCTTTGCGAGGTGCCGGATCAATCTATGGTTCACAAGGGAACAAAATCAAATGGATGATCAACGACAAACCCATCAGTTCAGAGTTGTGGGGTATGCCGAAACTGGGGGTTGGGCAAATCGTTTTTCCGATCCCGACGGACGCGATAGATCGAATTGAAATAGTCAGGGGACCTGGCTCAGCAATTTATGGCGGGAATGCTATTTACGGTGTTGTTAATATTATTACAAAAAAAGAGTCTGGTACACTATTTTCCACACTGTCTCAGACAGAAAGCAATAAATACGGCAGAGGTATAGGTGCCTACGGAACTTTAGAAAAAAAAGATTTGGAAATCTCTGCTATTGTTTCGGTAGAAAAACATGATGGATGGGATTTGATAGCTCAAAGCCAATCACGCCATCAATCCGGAAATCTTCCCAACGCGACTGAAAATAATCTTTTTATGGGTGATGCGAGCTACAAAAATTTCGATTTTTGGTTTTATCGATTGCAGCCAAGAAATGATTATTCCCGTGTACTATGGGATCCGACCAACTATCTGCCTCAAGACAATACCAACCCGGTTCAATCCAATACCTACACCATGCTCGGTGTCCAAGGGAAATTTGATTTACCTTCAAATGTTTTACTCACAGCAAAAGCAGGTCTCAACCGTTATGAGAATTTTGCCAACGTAATGTTTTATCCAGCTTCAATTTTAGGCAATAATCCAAATCATTTGAACGGTATGCGTACAATCAACTATATCGAAAGCACGAAGTACGCAGAGGCGACTCTTGAAACAACCATAGGTTCAAATCGTATATTAGGTGGGGGCTATGCAGGATTTTTGTCGGTTGATCAAGACGATGTTATACAAACATGGAGCGGCGCAAATTATCATCCTGGAAGATTCATCAGCCTATTAACAACCAATAATCCCAAAAGAGTCAACAAAGCCCTCTATCTGCAAGACGAAATACAACTGGATGATTCATGCACCGCTACTTTGGGAACGCGATACGATACCTATGACGATGGCCGCCATGCCCTTTCCCCTAGAATTGCATTTGTCTATTTGTATGATGAATTCAATATTTTCAAATCTCAATATTCACGCGCTTTCAGACCGCCTAGTTTCTCGGAACAATATTCTCCAAACAACCAAGCTACACATCCCCCTTATGAGTCTGAAACTGCCGATACGGTCGAATTGTCTTATATTTTCAAGACAAAGACCTCTTCGTTTAAAACAACCGCATTTCATTCCAGAACCTCTAATATGATCACGTATCATGACTTTACCTATGAAACGATCAATCTTGCAAGTCCAACTACAGTGGAAGGACTTGAAATTGAGGTTACGAAAAGCACAGAGAGTGTCAACTTCGGTGCAAATGCTGCTTTTTATAAGTCTCATCGAGGTGAAGTTAAACTTGTTCGGGGGATCTCTATGAACTATGATCCCAGTGAATTTGGATTGTCTGCAAAGTTTTTAGCCAATGTATTTGCTACGATCAACACGGATACCAATTACCCTACAACGTTTTGGTATCACTATACCGGCAGTAAAAATCGAGTTAACAATGCCCTCTTGGATGCCAATGGAAATGTTATCAGTATCTATAGCACCAATGGGTCTACCCCTGTACAAGATTATTTAAATATTACCCAAAAAGTAAACGGCATAACCAAAAATCTTGATTTGGTGTTCGGTGTTAAAAACGTTTTTGGAAAAACATTGAGAACATTATACTTTCCATTAAACCCACCTGATACTACTGATGTTCCATATATGGGACAAACATTTTGGGTTAACGCAGTGTATACATTTTAATTCTTTTAAAGAATAGACAAATATACTTTAACTTTAAGATAAAAAACACAATTTAATTAAGAATTAACAAATTATCATATATTATTATTTTATGTTACTAAGCATTGGATTATGATGACACATTCATTAATCGGTAAATTTGCATGGGTCTTTTGGCTTCTCTATGTTGCTGTCATTGCTCCCATCTTTATTTTTATCCATTTCAACGTATCATCAGTGCTTATCGAAAGCGAAAAAGCAAAGATTGAACTTATAAGCCAAACGCTCAAACCGATTATCTCAACCTACCTTACGTTTGATCAGCAAGATATGCTCAGCGATACGATGCGTACCTTCTTTCAAAATCCAAACATTGTAGATGTCAGCTTAACCGATCCGAAAAATCATGTTATATTTGAGCAGCATTACCCCCATTCCAAGCTCAACGATACAACTTCTTTTTCGACACCGATAGTTGATTCTATTACGCATCAACAACAAGCTACCCTATCTATCAGTTATTCCAACAACTTTGTCCATGAACTCCAATATAAACTCTTAGTACAACTGATGGTTTTATCGTTGTTTGCATTGATGATTTTTTTCATCACCTACTGGTATTTTAGAAATCAATTTTTTGTTCTTCGTCTTTTATCAAACTGGATGGGGAACTACAGCGTTGATCAAAGTTCAGAACCGTTCAAAAGTGATAACACGAATACGGAAATTGTTACTATTACCTCATCTGCCAATAAAATGGTAGAAACTATTGATAACTACCGTTGTCAAATGGAACAAATAAATAATGAACTCGAAAATCGTGTGGAGCGTGAAATAGTACAACGACGAGAAAAAGAGCAGCTCTTGATCCACCAATCCCGTCTAGCCGCCATGGGTGAAATGATAGAAAGCATCGCTCATCAATGGCGCCAACCTCTCAATATCATCGGATTAGCGGTTGCCGATATGAGTATGAAACGTGCATTAGGGATATTGGATGATCCGGAAATAGAAAAAAATACAGCAATTATTGATAATAATCTTGCTTTTATGTCCAATACCATCGATGATTTCCGCAATTTTTTCAATACGGAAAAAGAGTCACTCTATTTTCCACCGATACAACCTATCCACGATATTTTCGCTCTTCTGGATGAACAGCTCCGGTATGCCAATATCTCCTATCAAATCAAAGAATCGTGTGACAAAGAGATCTTTGGGGTTGCCAATGAGTTCAAACAAGTTATTTTGAATATTTTGAATAATGCGCAAGAAGCGATTAAAAGCCACGATCGATCTTCGCAAGGCTTTATTGAAGTTACCTTACGCTGCGATACGGACAATTTTTACATCGATATCAGTGACTCAGGCGGCGGTGTTCCGGTAGAAATTTCGGAGCGGATTTTTGAGCCTTATTTTACGACAAAACTCCACAATAAAGGGACGGGAATTGGACTTTATATGTCCAAAGTTATCATTGAACAACATTTTGAAGGGCATCTCAACGTAAGCAATACCGAATTTGGTGCTTGTTTTACACTGAGTATCCCATTGAGACACCAATGAAAACGCTAATGTATCTTTTCATTCCGTTTTTGTTATACGCCAGTCCGTTCGATTCTAATTTACTTCAAATCGGAGCTAAAATATTCCCCAAAGTGACCTTGATGGAAAAAGGGACAAAAGAGCGGATTCAAACCAATGTCAATCTGTTGATTGTTACGACCAACGCCTACAAATCTGACGCTCAGCGCCTCTCAGATATCATTGATGCACAGTACGATGGTACTCTTAGCAATCATTCTTTAAATCTCTCCATCGTTTCACCCAAAGAGGCGTTAGAGCAAAAAAACGTACACGGATTCATACTGCTTATAGATCCGAATGATCCAGTCTTACTAACACTTTTAGAACATGCTCAACGCAATAAAGTTCTAACGTTTAGCTTTGACCCTGAATTGCTCCAAAAAGGGGTGGCAATTTCACTGTATATTGGGCGAAGTGTTAAGCCTTATATCAATCTTTCAATCCTTAAACAAACTCCTTTTACATTTGAGTACGGATTTCTCAAACTTTCTCAACCTTATTAAGCGTTCTCGCGTTATTCTTTCAGCACTTTAATCTTAGTACGGAAATATCATGAACTATTTCACTTGTTTGTGTTGTGTCGTATTGTGCGTTTCTCATGTTTGTGCCCAAGAGAATGACAAAAAATGGATACCCATACAATCGATCACTCTAAACCAAGCTGCTATTGAGAAAAATCAATCAAAACCACTCAACAATAAAATGCCGCAGAACCTTCAAGTGATTAAAAACCTTCTCGATCATGTTGCAAAACATGAAATATCTGAACAAAAATCCAAAAATTGGTATTCGTTCGAACCATCCGATGAATAAGTTTAGATCAATCCATCTTTCTGCATCCGCTCTTGCAGTGCGATCAATATATACGCACTCACTGTTCCTCCATGAAATTCGCGAATTTTTTCTTCCCATAACGTGGGAATCGTAATCAGCTTTTTCTTTTTCTCTTTATCGTTTTTCTGACTCTCTTCGCGTTCGCTCATTGCAGCAGAACTTTTTACTTTTTCAATATTTTGTAGAAAACTTTTTTTTGCCATTTTATATCCTTTATATATATTTTAAATATTTATTTTATATTTAAAATAGTACGTACTTCAGCAAAAAGATCATCCATCTCTTGATCGGCTTTGCTAAAAATCCGGTACTCTTTGATACTTTTTCCCTCACCGACGGAGTGTGCGATATCGACACGTTGACGCAGTATGGAAACCATCAATTCGAAATGATCCGACATACAAATAAAATCTACCAAATCCCCAAACCGTTTCATTGCAGGATTGATATCATTGAACAATACATGCGTTTTTATCACTTCGCCTTGTATGTCTGAGAGACTTTTGAGTATCTCTTCGTATTTTTGCAAACCCATAAGATCAAACGGTTTATCGCTGACAGGAGTAATGAGTAAATCAGAAGCGATGATTGCAACACGATTGTGTGCACTATCGAATCCTCCGGAATCTATAATCGTCAAAGAATCAGGGGTATCAAGCGCTGCATATTCCGCAAACTCCTCAGCAGAATTGAAATGAAGCATTTGTATCGGTGTCAAATTATTCTCTTGACGCAGTGCATTTGTAACTGTCAAAGAGCGCTGTGTATCCAAATCAATCACCCGCGTATCCATGATTGAGGAGAAATGGACAGCCAAATTCCACGCAACCGTGGATTTTCCGACTCCCCCCTTTTGGTGAGAAAGAGTAACAATCATACATATTCCTTTGATATTATTTCAATATATAAAGTATATATTTTATAGACTTAAAGTATATATACTGCAATTTATTAAAAGAAATATACTTTTTCGCTGAAGCGATGTATAATTATCTATCAGGAGGATAAGAATGGGAGATATAGGATTACTCACAATTTTTGTCGGCATCATTGCAATATGTATGGTGATGATTACCGCTGTTATCCTTTTTATCGGGATACAATCGTTTAAAACCATGCAAAAAATACAAGATTTTATCAACCATGTAGAAAATGAGCTTAGTTTCCTCTCAACAAAAGGGGCCATGACACTCCATCAGATCAATGAGTTGCTCGTCCATCTCAAAGATGAAACCAAAGAGCTCAGCGATAAATCGAAACTCTCGCTGCATGAGTTACACGATTTGATCTCATTTCTCCACGATGAGACAAAAACACTTGCCCTTAAAGCATCCAACGGGATTGCAAAAGTGACCATCGGATCACTCGCAATCGGAGCGATATCCCAATATCTCAAGAAAAAAAAGGAGTAAAAATGAATCAGAACAATACACTGAGTTTTATACTAGGTGCTGCTATCGGAGCGGCAGCCGGTTATTATCTCTTTAAACACCAAGATGAGATCGTAGACAAAATCCACGAACTAGAAGAGCATTTAAATATTGACCATAATGTTCTGATCGACAAAGCCAAAACGAAACTCGATTCTTTGACACAAAGTGTTCAATCAACCATAGAACGCTATACCCATAACGATGAACCGAACACTGAGCTTCAAGAGATTATGGCAGAATTGGCTAAATTACGAGAAGAGGTCAAATCACTCCAAACATCCTAATCACCCTTGCAAGGGGAAAATTCTCCCCTTACGCATAAAAGAGTCGATTATTTTTTCTCAACAAACGAAGTGTCGTAAAAGCAAAAGCAACAATCGCAGGACCGAAAATAAATCCCCAAAAGCCGAAGGTTGCCAAGCCTCCTACAATGGCAAAAAAGATCAAAAACTCATTCATTTTCTGTTTTTCATCGCTCAAAGCACGATTCACATAATTCAAAATAATCAACTTCACAATATTGTCGATAAAAAATGCCATCATCGCCCAAGAATACAGTGCAATAATCAATGCATTGCCTATGTGCCCAGCAAAATATTCATGACCCGCAACGGGTACCCAAATAAGTGCTGTTCCAAATACCGGAATGATTGAAGTTACAGCTGTCATAAAACCTAGAACAAAAGGGTTGTATCCCTCAAAAAAAGCGATAAATACCCCAAAAGCGACTCCTTGGGCAATCATCACTCCCATCAAGGTATAAAAGACTACAGCGGTTGTTGACATCATATCGCTAAAAAACTGCCGTTTAATCGATCGGGCAAGTGGAACAATCGGTAGGACAAACAAAAGCATACTTCGACCGTACCACGTTAGAAAAAAGAAAAAAACAACAATCATGCTCATCTCGGCAATCATTGACATAAATGTTTTCAAACCGCTTCCAAGCCATGCGGCAAGCGTTGCAATAATTTCATCTTTATGCGATTTGGCAACTGCGATGGCATTTTCCAAAGGTTCTTTCAACCATGAAAGGTAACTTGGAAGATGCGCTGATAACGTATCAATATGGGTACCGAAGAGTTTAATGACTCTCACGCTATCAGATGGATGACTAAACAGATTAAATAAGAAAATAGCAATCGGCAACAATAAAATCAACGAAAGTGCCGTTGTCACTACAGTAGCGGATACAAGTGACGAGATTGAATGAAATTTCGGAAACGTACGTATTTTCATCTCCAGAACACGATGCAAAGGAGACGTTACAATCGCCAATAAAAAAGCGACAAAAAAGCTTTTCAAAAATGGGAAAAACAGCCAAAATACCAAAGCGATAGCGGTAAATATCATACTGCGAACAAAAAGTTTATTTTCCAACACCTCTCCTTTAATGCTGATCGTTGACAAAACGGTTAAATTTACCATCCATTTTTTCAAGGTTTTCTCGTGTTCCCTCTTCTAAAATCACGCCGTTTTCCAGCACATAGATATAATCTGCACGTGTAACGGTACTGAGCCTATGTGCAATGATAATAACGGTTTTATCCTGTAAAAAGCCTTCCAATGCATTGAACAATGCACTTTCAGTATGGACATCTAATGCCGAAGTTGATTCGTCAAAAATTACCACTTTAGGATTCGCCAATACCATCCGTGCAATACTGAGCCTCTGACGCTGTCCTCCCGAAAGGCGGATGCCGAATTTTCCAACCTGCGTATCCAACCCCTGCGGAAGGGTAAATACAAACTCTGAAAGTTGCGCTATTCGTAATGCATTCAGAATTTTATCATCGTCTATAGTATCCCCCATAGTGAGATTGAATCGGAGCGTATCATTAAACATCAACGGTTGCTGCAACACCACAAACACTTCAGAACGGATTGTTGCAAAACCGATTTTATCCGCACTTACGCCATTATAAAAAATCGTACCGGAAGTGGGTAAATAAAAGCCGACCAATAATTGAGATAATGTACTTTTACCGCTTCCGCTCGCTCCGATAATCGCTACCGTACTGCCTGAGGCAATATTGAGATTAATCCCTCGCAAAACCGGTTCTTTCTCATCGTATCCAAAAACCAAATTTTTGGTCTGTATGGATAGGGCTCTCGTATGTGAAAGCGCTTTGGACGATGAAACCTCTCTTGGCTCCGTCGGAAGAGATAAAAGCTCATTCAAGCGTGAAAGGGCATTTTTCGCGTTGGCAAAACTATACTGAAGCGATAACAGATCCTGTACCGGAGTCATCATAAACCATAAATAGCCGAAAATTCCGAACATTACCCCGATAGATAGATCCGAATAAAGGACCATTACCAATCCAAGAGCACGAAAGATCTCAAATCCGCTCAAAAACAGCGTGTATGAATAGCGTTCCCCCATCAGAGCTTTAATGCCGTATTCGCTCGCACTTTGGCGCAAACGTTTAGACTGCTCAATAGCACTCTGAATAAAACGTTCCTCTTTGTTACTGGCACGGATTTGTCCGAACAGATCACACATCTGTGTCAAAGTATCGGAGAGTTCGCCGATGGTTCGATTTTGCTCTTTTTTCAGTGCTCCGACCCGAGTCGATATTTTTCGGGTTACAATCATAATAATCGGTTGAAAGATAAGGATCAAAATCCCAAAGAGAGGGTTTATCCAGATTAAGACGATGGCAACACCGATAAGCGTTGTGATGGAAACAATCAGTTTACTCAGCGCACTTCCTAAAAACTGCTCAATCGTATCGATATCGGTAATAAGGTGGATGATTACTTTACCGCTCCCCAACCGCTCATACGACGACATCGATACATGTTTGAGGTGCTCAAGTGCACGGACACGAATTGTAAAACTCAGTTCTTGCGAGAGGGTAATAAAAAACTTTTGTGAGACAACGCTGAGAATGAAAAAAATAAATCTCAGTGCGATGGTTACGACCAACACAATCCCGATATAAACAAGAGGTTCGTGATATGAAATCCATCCGTCTATCGTTTCGGTGATTTTTCCCCCTTTTTTGAGCAGTACCTCATCAACCATCAAAGGGATAAGCAAAGGGATAGGGATTGAAATCAATGTTGCCATAATGGCGATTATATTCCCAAAAAAGAGAGAACGTTTATAGCGAAGCATCATGTGTAAAAGAAGTTTAAAGGTAATCATGACGTAATTATACCTATATTTTTGTGTATAATTACGTCAAAAAAAAGAGGCTGCTATGGCAAAAGGGTTTGGCGGAAAGTATTTTTCGCTTCAAGCGATTACCGCAACAGTGAATGCAATAACATTGCACAACCATGCAGTTCGTACCTACTCATGCCATACTTATCGCTCTTTCTCCAGCGATGAAAGCATTGATGAGAGTCCTCCCAATGAACTCGATCAACTTTTAGAAGCGATTGAACCGTTTACGCCGAAAGTCTCTCGCTGCCAGTGTCATTGTAACTGTTTCTTCCGACGCCGCACCCGCTGTGCCCTTTATGTAGCTTCATTCGTACCAAAACTCCGTTTTTTATTCCGCTATTTTCACACCGATACCTCTCCGCCATAACTGTCGTCATAGCTCTATTCTCACCATTTCTAAAACAAAAATAAAAAGGAAAAAAAATGACAAACCCTACAGTAGTGCTCGGATTTCCCCGTATCGGAGAAAAAAGAGAGTTAAAAATCGCGTTGGAAAATTATTGGAAAGGCCTTATAAGCTTGAGTGAATTGCAACATATTGCCTCTGGATTACGGTTACGGCATTGGGAATTACAACGTGATTCAGGGATTAAAACGGTTAGCATCAACGATTTTAGTTTATATGACAATATGCTTGATCTTATGGTTATTTTAGGTGCCGAACCGGAACGTTTCAGTGATATATTTGATCCTATTCGCCGCTATTTTACGATGGCACGAGGAGATTCAATCCATACCGCAATGGAAATGACGAAATGGTTTAATACGAATTACCATTATCTTGTTCCCGAATTGCATGCACAATTTACCTTCAAGGCGATCAATCCGACCAAGATTATTCAGGAATATCATGAAGCTAAAGCGCATGGATTCGAAGGGGTAATTCATCTGATCGGGCCAATGACATTTTTAGCCCTTTCAAAATGCACCGAAACGATACGTCAGGCGTTATTTGACAAAGTTTTAGCCCAATACAGCACATTGCTTGAAACATTGAATACACTGGGGGCTTCTATAATTATCCATGAACCTTCTCTCGTTTGCGATCCTAATCCTTCTGATTTGTCTCTTTTGAAAATCACGTATGATCGGTTGGGTTCTTTGACAAAAATATGGGTAGCAACTTATTTTGAACATTCTCAAGAAGCCACAGCAGTTTTGGTGACTACTCCGATTGTCGGATTGGCACTCGATTTTGTCCACGGAGATGCAAATCTGCAATCGCTTGAATCGATCGCGAAAAGCAATAAATGTCTCGCTATCGGGATAATTGATGGGCGTAACGTTTGGAAAAACAATCTCTCTCAATCCCTGGAAACTCTATACGAAATTGCCACTTTCATCCCAAAAGAACGTCTGAGCATCACTACATCTTGCTCACTTTTGCATATCCCTTATTCCCTTAAATATGAAACGACGCTCTCCGAAGAGGTAAAATTGCTTTTGTCCTTTGCCGAAGAGAAACTCATCGAACTCAACGTGCTATCACACGCCTTTTTTAAAGACAAACCCCTGAACATCGAAACCATCGATACAAATCGTATCGATACAGCCGTCCGACAGCGTATCGATGCAATCACACCGATGGATTACAAACGCCCCTATCCTTTTGCTCTTCGGCAACAATCGGCACACGATCTATTTGATCTGCCAATTTTACCCACCACAACCATCGGATCATTTCCACAAACTGAAGATATCCGAAAAATTCGTCAAAAGTTTAAAAAAGGGATGCTTTCAGAGGAAACCTACAACGACTTCATGAAAAAAGCTATCCAAGAGTGTATCGAGTTCCAGCTCTCCATCGACATCGACGTTCTTGTTCACGGCGAATTCGAACGCAACGATATGGTCGAATATTTCGGTGAACAATTAAAAGGATTTGCTTTCACTGCTAATGGATGGGTGCAAAGTTATGGAAGCCGATGTGTAAAGCCTCCCCTTTTGTACGCCGATGTAAGCCGTCCAAAAGCGATGACCCTCAAATGGAGCGCGTATGCGCAAAGTTTAAGCAATAGACCTGTAAAAGGGATGCTAACGGGACCGGTTACTATTCTTAACTGGAGTTTTGTCCGTGATGATCAGCCTCGTTCGGACACCGCCAAACAAATTGCACTTGCTATCCGAGACGAGGTTAATGATCTTCAGCAAGAAGGGATCAAAATGATCCAAGTGGATGAAGCGGCATTCAAAGAGGGGTATCCTTTACGCCAAAATAAGCGTGCCGATTACGAGCAATGGGCATTGGAAAGTTTTCTGCTCTCAACAGCTGTAGCTGAGCGAGATACACAAATCCATACCCATATGTGCTACAGCGAATTTACCGATATCATAAAAACGATCGAAGCAATGGATGCCGATGTCATATCCATCGAAACATCACGCAGCGGAAACCGTCTGCTAAAGATATTTGCAGAAGTAGGCTATACACAAGAAGTAGGACCGGGTGTTTATGATATTCATTCACCACGCATCCCCGATATTGAAGAGATGGAACGCCAAATTTATGCATTGCTCGAAGTACTTCCGGCTCATCAACTCTGGATCAACCCCGATTGCGGCTTAAAAACACGAGGATGGAGTGAAACCAAAGAGGCTCTGAGCAACATGGTGATTGCTACAAAAAAAATACGCCAAAAAATTTAATCCCTTTCCCCTTTTGGGGAAGTGGCTCATTTCTAAATAATAAAAATTTTCCTTTAGAAAGAAAAGTTACTTCAATGCAATTTAGTTGTATTAAAGTTTGTGTGTTACAATTTCTCTACTTTAACATTCAAAACCATACAAGGAAATACCATGCTCGTTACAAAAAAAGCCCCTGATTTTACGGCAACAACTGTTCTTGGGAACAACCAAATCGTTGATAACTTCAACCTCTATGAAAACCTTGGTGAAAAAGGTGCCGTACTTTTCTTCTATCCATTGGACTTTACGTTTGTTTGTCCATCTGAGTTGATCGCATTCGATCACCGTCTTGATGCGTTCACAGAGCGCGGAATCAATGTTATCGGTGTATCCGTTGACTCACAATTCAGCCACTTTGCATGGAAAAATACTCCGGTAAACCAAGGCGGTATCGGTCAAGTTCGTTATCCGTTGGTAGCAGACCTTAACAAACAAATTTCACGCGATTACGACGTATTGTTCGGTGAATCGGTTGCCCTTCGCGGATCATTCTTGATCGACAAAGACGGAACAGTTCGTCACGCAGTCATCAATGACCTTCCACTCGGACGTAACATCGATGAGATGCTTCGTATGATCGATGCGATGTTGTTCACCAACGAGCACGGTGAAGTGTGTCCTGCAGGTTGGGCAAAAGGGGATGCAGGTATGAAAGCAAGCACTGAAGGTGTAGCTGAATACCTTGCTTCACACGCAGAAAAATTATAATTCTTTTCTCCTTTCGGGGAGAAGCCTCTTCTTAATCAAAAATACTCTATCCTTTCTCTATGCAATACTCTTTTTTAGCCTCGTACCTACTTATTATTTTTGCCCTGTGGTATTCACGGCGTGAACAATTTGGGCTTGAAAAAATGATCTTGACCAACTCCATACTGGCAATGGTTCAGCTAGGAGTGTTGGGGTATGCCCTCGTCTATCTTTTCAAAATGGAGCACCCATCACTCCTCTTTTTTGTACTGCTGGGAATGATCACCTTCGGAGCCCATACTGCCAAAAAGCGCTCTCCGTTGGGTGAGCACAGTTTCAAAATTGCTTTTTTCACCATCGGTGCTTCTTCGGGAATTGTTTTTCTCTCGATGATGGCATTCGGAGTGATTCACATGGTACCCCATGAGATGATCCCTATCGGGGGGATGATCATCGGCAATGCACTCAACGTCTATACCCAAAGCACCGAACGGTTCCGCGCCGAAGTGAAAAATACAATAGAGACGATCGAGGGGATGGTGGCACTGGGTGCACCTCTCAAAGAAGCTTTGAGTTTTGCGTCCAAAGCTTCTGTCAAAGCATCTATGATTCCGACACTCAATATGCTCCAAACAGTCGGAATCATCCATATCCCCGGAATTACGACGGGAATGCTCCTCGCCGGAGCCGATCCGCTGAGCGCAATCTCCTATCAACTTGCCGTGATGTATATGATGGTCGCCGTAGCACTCCTAGCAGCAGTATTTAGCACAATGTTTTCGTACCGTGTTATCATCGGAGCGGCGTTTACAACCTCTCGCTAAAATATTTTGCCTTTGGGTGCACGAAACAAAGCTTTTCCCACCCTCTGTGAGGCTTAATCAGTGTCACACGGTGTGCTGATACGGAGCGTGAAAGTGCAACGTAAAACTGTGACGGTGCAAAAATCTCATTCGTTTCGATGACATAATCGGCCAAACTCATCCCCTGAGATTTATGGATCGTAATCGCAAATGCGAGGGTAAGAGGAAACTGGCTGAGAGTGATGAGCTTTTCTTCTATAGTGGATGAGCCTTTTTCAATCCATCGTGTTTTGATTGTATCGACCCGCTCCACTTTCACACTTGCACCGCCCTCTTTTTTAACCCAAATCACATCTTCTTCGATAGAAGTGATCACTCCCCGCTCACCATTGTAGTAATTCCAAGCATTTCGGGTAAAGAGAATCGGAGCTCCCACTTTCAAAGTCAAAACACCCTCAATGCGGCTCTCAATCATAAACCGCTCAACATCCCGATCCTGCATCTTTTTATCGTGGATCGTAACGTAGGTCTCTACCTCCATCATCTCGCCGTGCAGATGTTCTAACTGTGCGCGATTATGGTTCTGGGCGCTGATATTTTTCCCAAACAACAGTGTCATCGTCGACATATCCTCGTTCAGCGGTTTAACCAACGCTTCGAGTGCCTCGTGTGCCGCTTCATCGAGACGGGCATGACGCACTTTCTCCAACAGGCTCAAAAACTCCGCTTCATGGGTACGATACGACCCTTCCAAATGGAGCGTCTCAAATCCAAGCCTCTCCCATGAGGGTGATTCAAAAGCAAAATAGATAGGTTCATTCCCTCGCGTCACCGGGGGAAGCTGCAAAAAATCTCCCACCACGATGAGTCGTCCGCCAAACTCCGCTTGCAACAGCCGAAGCCGGATCATATCGAGGAGTTGCGCACCCACCATCGAAATTTCATCGATCACGATTAGCTGCATCGATCGGATCAATTTGATGATCTTTTTGGCAGGTTCGAGTTTGCCGTTGCGCTCCAGTTCTTCTTGAGAATTGGCAATCCCAAGATCGAAAAAACTGTGCAGTGTCTGCCCCCCGATCAGTGTTGCCGCCATCCCCGTAGAGGCGAGACGGGCAACACTTTTCCCTTCTTTTTGATACCTATCGATAATGGCACGGGTAAGCGTCGTTTTTCCCGATCCCGCACCTCCTGTGATAAAGAGGTTGGAGTTTTCTAAAATACTCAATGCCGTTTCAATCATGTTGATCCTTGAGCGCTATCACTCTTCCAAACGGTGAAGCTACCGTATTTGGTGTCACCCAAATCACTTCGTATGATGGTTCGCTATGGGGGAATTTTCCCTCCAAATCGGTAAAATACAAAAGAGATTTTGGAAGACTCGGAAGCGATTCGATCCATTCAAATACGGGACTAAAATCGGTTCCCCCTCCACCGCTAAGGGAATATAGCATAGTCTCTCCGTTTTCAAAATGGTAGGTACTTCGTATCCGATCATCACACACGACCAGATCAATGCTGTAGGAACCAAAGGTCTCAATGATGGATTCCACCTCCGCTATAAAAAGAGTGAGCAGTGATTCATCTACCGATCCGGAACTGTCAATCGCAATAGCGAGTTCAAGACGGCGTGAGTGGACTCCCGGCAAATAGATCCCTTCATAGAGAAGCTTTTTTGAGGGAGGTATGAGAGTATAATCGCTGATATAGTACCCTCCGATCACATCACGAAGCTCGCTTCTCCAATCAATCTGATTTTTTGCTTGTAGTCCAAAGTGTCGACAAAACGACTCAGAAGAAGGATCATTTTGTTCCATCGCTTCATGTACACGCCGTTCCCTCTGCGCACGGGAAAGCTTTTCATCCAACCCATCACCTTCTCTGCGATCATCCGCATCCCGATCATTTTGTTCTTGATCCAAAAACTCTTGGGATAACTCGTTATAAATCTCTTCAGCACTGAGATTTCCAAACCGCTTATCATAGGTAATTTTCGGCGGAGGGGTAAATCCACTATCAATCAAAAGGGCATTGATCGCGTAATCACATGCCATATCCCATAACCATGGGCTTCGATTTCCCCGTCGAAGAGTATGGGAGAGTGCTTCATGCAATGTACCGTTGCACAAAACAAACATCCGCTCCTCCAGACTCAGTGATTCGATATACCCCTCACGATACTCTATTGTGTTTTCCCGTACAGCAAAACTCTCGATGTTATCATTGATCACACTCTCCATCCCCGAAGCAATCGTCCCAAAAAATGGGTAATCAAGTAAAAGTTTGGCTTTGAGAGGAGAAAAATCGATCATAACAGATACGCGTACGCCTCAACCCATTCGCCAAAAGCATCGAGATGCTCCATTACAACACCTTGTCGCTGCAGATCTTGTACAATCATCACGGCAAACTCATTTTTCAAATGTAGACTATACCGTAACACATTACTCACCGCTTCATCGCTCGGAGCAAGAAGCAATCGTGACACCAATGCCGACGATAGGGCATAGAGTGTTGAGAGATCTTCACTCACTTCATTATTCTCACCACGTAAAATCGCCTCAATATCCGGGAGTTTGTCCATCACCTGCACAAACCCCAGGAAATCAACTGCCGCATCGCGTCCTACCGCACCACTGATTGCTTCAAGCCAAAGTTTTTTTGGCAAAGGGCTCTTCAATATCGTATGTACCGCTTCCCAACTTCGCGGGGTAGGGAAACTTCTCTCATTTTTGAGCGGAT
This sequence comes from Sulfuricurvum sp. PD_MW2, assembly GCF_002633015.1. Lineage (GTDB taxonomy): Bacteria > Campylobacterota > Campylobacteria > Campylobacterales > Sulfurimonadaceae > Sulfuricurvum. The sequence continues at coordinate 16,884 of NZ_NSIU01000003.1, forward strand.
CGAACCCAAACAGTGCACTGTTGTTAAAAGCGATATAGGCTATAACGCGGGGATCGATGCCCCATCCTATTGCCCAAGTACGCCAATCATCCGCACTCACCTCCATTTCGATATGGACAAATCGATTGGCAAGCGGTGAGGGGAGCCGATAAACAACTCCACGATCTCCCTCACGGTTCCCTGCCGCAACAATCGCCCATCCCTCAGGCAATTCATATTCTCCGACACGACGATCCAAAATCAGCTGATATGCCGATGCCTGAACAGCTGGAGCGGCAGAATTGAGTTCATCAAGGAACAAGATCCCCTCACCTTCGCGCGGTAAAAATGAGGGCGGTGCCCACAATGCGCTGTGAGAATCTCTCTCATAAAATGGTATCCCTTTGAGATCGGTCGGATCCATCAACGAAAGGCGCAAATCGATACATTCGATCTCTTTTTCACGAGCCAACTGTTTAATAATCGACGATTTTCCTATCCCCGGTGCACCCCATAAAAAGGTGGGAATTTTGGAATCAATCAACGATCTCATCGTCTCTATCGTATCTTTTGGCTGCATCAATGCCATCCTATGTTGTGGGTTTGTATGTGTTTTCCAAAAGCGGGATTGGTTTTTACAGAGCGTTCAAAGCGTCGATCCAGAGAGAGTTGATAGAGCAGATAGATCGGAGTAGCGGTATTGGCCGCCAATGCTTCTAACACCTTATATTCTTGGCTTGCATAGAGTATTTCAAGTTTTTCCGGGGACAAAGAGGAATTTGATCCCAACGCGACTCGATGCTTTCCGCTCTCAAAAATTACCTCGAGAATTTCCTCGTGCGTCTTTGGATTAGCGGCAAGTGATTCGATTATAGCCTCTTCACCCAATGCAAAAAGACGCTGCTGCATAGAAATACTGCAGCTTTGATTGCTCGCTAAATACTCTCCGTAAGCTTCTATCAATCTCTCAAAACGCTCCTCACTCATAATCGCATTTGCCGCAATCAACTGAGGAAAATCTCGTTCCAGAGAATCGGTCCCTTGTTGAGAGAGAGTTTTATTTTGTGCAAGAATAGTGTTAATCTCTTCACTTTTTAATGCCAACAACTCCTCTTCCAACGATAATGGCTCACGGTGTGCTAACAGCGTCGCTCTCTCTTCAATCAACTTTCGCAAAATAACCTCAGACGTTTGAGGATGGAGTGCTATCGCATCCAATACTCCCGAAAGCGATCTATTCGATCGATCCCTCAAAACTTTTGCAATCGGTTCCAAACAGGCAATCGCATCGATCAATTCGGTTGTTCCGTACCGCTCGATCAAATGGGCTAAGCCACTCATCGCATATTGGACGTTGTGATTACGCTCTAACTCTTTGTAAAAACGTCCGATGATCGATGCTGTTACGTCTCGATTGGTATCCGTATCAAATAACCCCTCATTCTGCCAATCGTACAATGCGAGCAGTTTAAAATAGAGTTCATTCGTAATGTAGGGATTTTGTAAAAAATCGACAAGGCGCTCTTGGTTTCGGGAGAGTTTCAAGCTCATTAGCAAACGATTTGGCTCAATACTTTGACACAACCATCGCTCGATTTCGGAAAGCTCCACAATGGGGGCATCTTGTGTTTCATAGAGATGTTCTGCTTCAGACTGCTCATATGGATTCATCATCCGCCCTTCGATAATCAATGCTACGGTGGAATCATACACGGAAACTCGAGTCACATTATGGACTCTCAAGAGTGCATCAAACTCATCACTTTGCAATGCACGCGTTTTCCCCAACAATAAAACCGATTTACCGCTTAAGTCATTATAGTTCATAAGGCGCATTATAATCCATCAGCCTAAAAAAATTCAGCAACGCTATAATGTCATCAATAGTTTAAAAGGATTTTAACGATGGACGAACTTTATGAGGGCATTGCCGCCTACGATGCCGGAGACTATACAAAAGCGTATCAGATTCTTTACCCCTTGGCCGCATATAAGCGTAATTCGGAAGCACAATTTCACATGGGGATGATCTATTTTTACGGAGAAGGGGTAGAAAAAGATATCGATCAAGCAATGGAGTGGTGGAAAAAAGCGATGCGTAACGGCCATGTCGACGCCGCCTATCGTCTCAGCGAAATCGCGACATCGACAAAAACAACGTTTTAGCCTAACACTTTAGAGATGCTGTAGCGCATATCTTCATCCAGACTCTCCATATTGCCCAACATCCAGCTCAAATACCCTTTATCGGTTTCGGCAATCTCTTGAAGCGTTTTCCCTTTGTATTTGCCAAATTTGAGCGGCCGTATATAAAACACAGGGGTTTGGGTTAATTCGACCATTTTATCAATCGGATTTACTCCTTCATATCGCTCCTGCAACCGCTTACGCAGCTCGGTGAGAAAGAGCTTTAGTACCAAAACATCGCCGATTGCATCGTGTGCTTTGACCTCTATTCCCAATGCATCAGCTTCTGCTTGCTCGATTTTGTACAATCCCAATCGGTAGCGAAAATACTGCAGTCGGTGCGACTCTTCATCATCAAACAAATGGCGTGCACAGCGAAGGGTATCAATAAGACGCATTTGAGAGGTAAAGTTCTCTTTAGAGAGCATCCCTAAATCAAACGGTGCATTATGGATGATGAGAACATTATCAGGGGCGTTGAGCTCGCACAGTGTTTGAAACGCAGTTGTTTCGATACACGGCGCTAATCCCTCAATCATTTCAGGAGTAATACCGTGTACCTCCATCGCCCCATAGCTGATCGGAACAGGAGCACTGCACATGTCGTTATAAACATCGACTTGTTTGCCATCGAGTACCATGTATCCGAGTTGGATGACACGATCCTCTTCTCCCGCACCCGTTGTCTCCGTATCAAGGAGTATATATTTAGCCATTAATACTGATCGTCTTCATCGTCGAGATCGAACTCATCGTAATCGTCCTCGTCCTCGTCTTCTTCCTCATCATAATAGTCATCTTCATCGTCGCCTTCGCGCATCGATGTGAGTTCGGTATATAGCTGTTCAGCCTCTTCCTCATCAATCTCTCCGCTGTTCAGTTCTTTTAAAAGATCTTTGTATTCATCACGCAACGCTTGCATATCTTCAAGCTGTGCACGCTCTTCAGGTGAGGCATCTTTTTGAGACGCTATCGATTCAAAAATATCATCGATGTGCTCTTCGACATCGGGAATCAGTTCGTTTTGGATCAAATGTTTTAGTTGTGTTATATAGGCCATAGGTAATCCTTTTGTTTATATATTCGCATTATACTTCAAAAGTGTGACAAAAATGCAAGAGTAAAATCAAAAGTTTTTTGGGGGGTTAGCAAGAAGAATAAAAGGAAATGGTGCGATCGGCGAGACTCGAACTCGCACACCTGTTGGCACTACCCCCTCAAGATAGCGTGTCTACCAATTCCACCACGATCGCAAAAAAAAGAAAGTTCTCAGCCGAAGCTGAGAGAGGAAAGGGTTGAACCTTACGCAGCCAAATATGGGTTAGCGTAAAGAGCGATCAAAGCGATAACAAGTGTATAGATAACTTGAGCTTCGATCATCGCAAGAGCGATGAACATAGTTGTCATCAATTTACCGCCAAGACCTGGGTTACGAGCTGTACCAGCGATAGTTGCAGCAGCAGTGCTACCCATACCGATAGCTCCACCAAGAGCTGCAAGACCAAGACCAACACCAGCAGCGATCATAGAATACGCTTTCAATGTTTGGTTAGCAACGTCTGCAGATGCAGCAGCCGCAACAGGTGCAGCTTCAGCAGCCGCTTCAACAACTGCTACCGCTTCGTCAGCACCGAATACAGATGCAACGAGAGCAAGCAAAAGAAAAAATACTTTTTTCATGAGTAATCTCCGTATGTAAATCAAAGTCCGTTCGGATACGTTTCCCTACTTATCACTTTGTGGATGGAATTATAGTGATCATGAGCTAAAAAATTACTTAGCTCTACCTAATCCGATCTTGTTCCCTTTGAATTCGACGATCTCTACCATCAGTTCGTCCTCTTCACTAATTACATCGCTTACACGACTGATATGACCATCCGAGAGTTTGGAAATATGTATCAATCCGTCAACTCCACCCGGCAATTCGATGAATGCTCCGAAATCGACAATCTTTTTCACTTTACCTTTGACGACGTCGCCCACTTTGTATTCCACTTTTTCGACCGGAGTAGCCCCGCTGACAATCCCTTCGATATGATCACGAGCACCGCGTAAGCCGTCACGATTTTTACCGGTCAGTTTAACAGAACCTTTTTTCTTGTCAATATCGATTGTAACGTCAAAGCGCTCTATAATGTCCCGAATTGTTTTCCCAGCTTGACCGATAATATCACCGATAAAGCTCGGATCGATATGGAACAAATCGGTACTCGGTAAAGTTCCCTCGTTCAGTTCGATGTGGTCTTCCGCGCCGATCATAATATCGATGATATGTGCACGTGCCTCTGCTGCTTGATACAACGCTTCTTTGAGAACATCCAAATGGATCCCGCCGAGTTTAATATCCATCTGCATTGCAGTGATCCCCTCTTTGGAACCCGCAACTTTGAAATCCAAATCGCCATCATGATCTTCAAGCCCCATAATGTCGGTCAAAATTGCATGACGATCTCCCTCGGAAACCATCCCCATGGCCACACCCGCTATCGGATCTGCCATTTCGACATCACCGGCACGCAATGCCATATATCCGCCACACACGGTAGCCATCGACGAGGAGCCGTTTGATTCAAGTACTTCTGAAACAAGGCGGATAGTTTGTCCGTTGCGAACGCAAGCGCCTTCTAAAGCCCGCTTTGCTAAATTGCCGTGTCCCAATTCACGACGGCGCGGTGCGCCTATCGGAGAAGGTTCTCCTACACTGAATCCCGGAAAGTTATAATGAACCATAAACGCTTCGTTTTGCGTTCCGCTGTCGGTAAGATTTTCGAACATTTGGGCATCTTTAGCCCCTCCCAACGTCAATACAACCAACGCTTGCGTTTGTCCGCGGGTAAACAATGCAGACGCATGGGCATTTGGCAATACGTTTGTCTCAATCGAAATCGGACGCACCTCTTTGAGACCCCGTCCATCCGCACGTACTTTTTCATCTAAAATTTGGGCACGCACCATAGAGCGTTTCACCGACTCAATCGCTTTTTTGAGCTCATGTTCATCCCATTGCGGTTTTTCTTTCATAATGTTTTTACGAATGGTACGAAGAGCGGTGGAACGCTCTGTTTTTGCCATTTGGTTAATACCCCGCTTTAAATCATCGCTGTGATTTTCACGAACATACGCAACCATCTCTGCATTAATTTCGCTTACAAGTGTTTGGAGTTCAAATGGTGATTTAGCATACGTTTTAAAAGCATTTTCATAAGCACTGTTGGCTTCATACAACGCTTCTTGCGCAGACGCAAGAACAGTGATAAGCTCATCTTCACCCATAGCATTGGAGATACGAACCGGTAATGATGCCATGCTCGTTGCTGAATCAATCATCGGATCGAGTGTCATAGAATCAACCATCTCGACTTCATCCGTTCCAAGAGTCTGCATTTCGATCATCAACATATCGTCTTTGCTTCCTGCCAAATACAAATCCAGTGTGCTGTTTTGCAATTGAGTGAGGGTTGGATTGAAAACGATCTCTCCATCGATTTGACCGATACGGACTGCACTGACGGAATTAAAAATATCCACATCTGAGACATACAAGGCTGCCGATGCCGCGTTGAGCGCTAGTACTTGTAAGTCGGCTTCTTTATCGGCACTGAGAACCATAACCGTGATTTGGATCGGATTGGCGAATCCTTTTGGAAACAAAGGGCGGAGCGAACGATCTACAATACGTGAAGTCAGTGTTTCAAAATCGCTCGGTTTCGTTTCACGTTTGATAAATCCTCCCGGAAATTTGCCTGCTGCATAACTTTTCTCAACGTATTGAACCGTTAAAGGCAAAAAATCTTCATCGACAAAATCGGTCTCATCAACAACGACTGTCGCCAATATAACAGTATTTCCGCATTTGAGCCATGCAGCTCCGTTTGCCTGAGCTGCCACTTGATTAAACGCGTACGCTTCCGTTTTGTTTTGTAAGGCTAATTCAACATTGTATTTCATTCATTCTCCATTTTTTATCGCTTCATCGAAGAAGCACCACCAATAACATATTTCAAATCGCTGTCAATAAATCGCAATCCAAGACCTAAGAAAATATTTTGGGATTCAGGGTTAAGGAAATTATCCCATCCGCCATACAGTTCGAGATGCTTTAACATCTGATAGCGCACTTGTGCTTTGAGATGTGCATGCGTTCCTCGAACGTCATTAACCGCATTGAAATCAAAGGCATCTGCACTAAATTTCAATTTATCATGATTCATAAAATAATCAATCCCGATACCACCGGTCGATTCAATTGCCCCAAAGCGGAGCAATGTATCATCAAATCGTTTTCCATACTGCAACGAGTAATAGGTTTTCCCTTTTTGATGTTTGACAGGAAGCGTCGGTTTGGAATAATCATCCGTACTGATGAGATCAAACATATAATAGGTTTCCGGATTCGGGAGATAATTGACTCCAAGATAGACTTTTCCGTATTGATCGCGCATCATATAATCGGTATGCATCGCCACTTGCAATTCGCTTGTGGTCAAACTGCCCAACATTGAATCGAGTTTTCCGAATGCTTCTTCACCGCTTTTGAAAAATGATCCGGCATTGGCAATCGTGTCTTTGAGTGATGATCTATTTTCCGTTAAAATAACACTGACGTTATCTTCAATTTTTGTGAATTTATCCACCGCTTCAGGAAGTTTATGCTCCAAAGATCCGCTAATATTATCCATCCGTGTGGTCAATGAATTGATCCGTGCCATAATCTCCGGCAAATCTTTATTAACGGTATCGGCAGTTTGACTAAACCCTGCCGACATCGCCCGAAAATTGGCGATTGCTGCATGAAGATCAGCTCTGTTTTCAACAATCACACCATCGAGATTTACGCCGACATTTCGGAACGCGATAATCGCATCTTGGATCGCTTTTCGATGTTCTTCATCCAATGTCGATCTAAAATCACGCAAAAGCAATTCCAGCTCTTTGGCTGCTGCATTGACCGAATCACTGGTTTGATCAAAAGATGCATACCGCTTTGACTGAGAAAGGACTTCGCCATTTTGCATATAGGCACTTGAATCCCCGACCACGATATTAATCACTTTCGAGCCTAAGAGGGATTCTTGAGCCACAATAACCGATGAATCATTCGGAATTTTGACCCCTTTGTCAATCATAAGGCTCAGTTTGACTCTTTTCCCCTCGATGCTCAGATCATTCACATCTCCGATCGTTACACCGTTCATAAGTACATGGGTATGTTTTTCTATCCCGGAAGCGTCTTCAATATACGCTTCTATCAAATACCCCTCTTTGCCCCATTTTCCGAGCGAAGTTACCTGAGTAGAAAGAAACAGCAAAGCACCCAATGCCATGACAACAAAAAGACCGATTTTCGCTTCCAGCTTCATCCGTTTCCCCCTAATTTCCGGCGAATTTATAGTTAAATTCTGATCCACCGATCGGTTTTAATATAATCGAAATAAAAATAAATGAATCATCGACCGTATTACTTGTATTGGTATTGGTCAAAACCGGACGACGGTTTTGTACAAAACGTACCCCTAAATCAAAACAGCGTTGAGAATACAGAAGGCCTATCTCACCACGCTTCAAAAGTGATTCATGATAATCATACGCGATATTGGCAAAATATTTATAGAACCGATTATAGCGATATGATGCGTCTGCAGTCCAATAGGATGCATAAACGGGGATATTATTTCTAAGCTGGTCACTGTAATAATGTCCAATGCCGGCTGCGACTGTTTCACTATTATAGCGTAACGTATTTTGTTCTTTTGTAATTCGGTTACGATCATGATTAAATGCTGTTTGATTGTACAATGAAACGGCTTTAGTGATTTGCCATTCTAACTCATTTTGCAATTCACCGTAATAGCTTCCTTGATCATCATAACGAAAATTCTGCGACAATCGATCTACCACCAATTGACTACCATTTCTAAATAAATAGTTATTTAGCCCTAGTGAGAGGGTATCACTTGGGGATGAAAGGGTATAAAATTCACACGCCGGATTTGTATTACCCGCGACACATTCTTGATTCGAATGGTAAGTTTGATAGTACCCGCTGTAATAACGGCTTCCGGCAGAGGTATAGCTTGCAAAAGGGTTCAATACATGGGTTAAATTTGAATCATATGATTTTACCAATGTCGACCCTATATTAAATGTATGATCAAGCTGCGCATATTTACCCTGATCATACATACTCCCCGTTTCATCCGGACGTCCATTTGCATAAAATCCTATTACTTTGGCGGAAGCATTCGATGTATAGCTCACATCGATATAGTCATCCCACAGAGAGGTTTGGAGGGTAAGAGGAATATTAAAATTCCCCTCTATTGCCCTTTTTCCATTCGGGCGATAATAGTGCGTTGCCGTTGCATCGCCGCTTACAAGGAGATAATCATCAAAATATGTTTTTAGATAGCGATGATAATGGAGCGTTGGAAGCGTTTGGATCGTTTCTCCATTATTGTTGATATTGAGGTATTGATAATGTTTAAAGTACGTTCCGTAATAATTATCTTCATTGCTGTAATAAAAATTGATTCGTGATAATATCTGATTTGCTGTTACATTTTTTGTTTCATCACTCTGTTGAAGATTCAGATAGTCGACATCATTCATCCATCTGCCATCGGCATAAAGCCCGGATTGACCCTCTAAATTGAGATGAAACCACTCTTGCAAAGGGGCTTTATGACGGTATTTAACATCATACCCATAATGCTTATTGTGGGCTAAATCATGCTCTTGGGCATATGCATTTTGCTCTTTAAAATATCCGAAACGGAATGAACCTTGAGACGATGCCGTATCAACAAAACGAAAATCTCCATACATCCCCGAACCGCGAGAAGTACGAATTTGAGGTCGAAGTTCCAAATCCCACCAATTATGTGGAGCAAAATAAATTGGTTGAAGATAATGAAACCCTTCCGATCCAGAAATTCCTATAAGAGGCATCAATAATCCACTTCGACGCGTTGTATCGGTAGGATAGCCAAAATAAGGGAGATAGAATACAGGAATATCTTCAATTTCTAAACGGGCATTATACAAATTCACCCACATTTTATCCGTATTGTAATCGCCTGTGCTAAAGCGGATTTTCCATAAGGGATCTGCCGAATCACACCCTGAGACCATTCCGCTTTTCAAATCAATATCGTGCTGACATGCCTGTGCCTCGGCACTGCTCATCCATAAACCATTTTGTTGATCTATTCCATAATAGGGAGCAGAATAACGCGTCTCATCAATAAAATTGATTCGTGAGTAGTTACTCATCGTATGGTATTGGCCACCTTTAAAAACATTGACTTTACCTGTCGCTTCCATAATACTGGTATTGCGATCATACGTCAATTGATCGGCGCTAATGATTTGATCTTGATACAAGGCAACCGGATTTCCTGTTGCAGTAGCAATCGAACCGTTTGCATCCACATTAGTTCCATACAACTCGACACGATCTTCACCCAAAAGAACTGTCGCTGTAATCAAACTAATCCAATAAAATTTACCCATTGACGACTAAAGTCCTTCCCGTTCGATCATGCCAGCTTCGACGATATGGATCGAGCATTGCCCAAATAAACCCAAGATAAAAAAGAATCTCGCTAACGACACGGAAAACGCTACGGTTGAAAGCACTTAAAAATCCAGGATTAGAGAGAGTTGTGATTTCAATTACACGGATTTTCATTACAATCTTTCCGATTGTCGCACCGTATTGCATCGTAAAAAAAGTTTGATAGACGATTTTGATACTCATGTACTCAAGTAAAAAGCTATTGGTCAGAGCAATCATATTCTCTAATGTGGTGGCCTTAAGCATCGAATCCCATAAAATAATCATCATGATGACCGACAAAAGAATTTCATCGATTCCGAATGCAGCTGCCCGCTGCCGTATGGAAGAGAGTTCCAAATGCTCTCGTTCTAGAAGGGAATCGAGTTTTTCATCCATCAGCGAAGCGCCTGATACGCGATATCACCGCGCAATTTTTTGCCTGCAAAGTGAACTTGTCCACACAGCATGTAGGCACGATCCCGCGCTTCTTTGATGCTCTCACCGACTCCGACGCATACCAATACACGTCCGCCGGTAGCGTAAATTTTATCGTCTTCTTTAGTAACACCCGCATAAGAGATATGCGTGTTTTGTGAAATCTCATCATGATGGATTTCATCGACAATGATTTCAGCCGGTTCAGAATTATCATACGGGTAATTTCGGCTTGCCATCACCACACCAACAGCATATTTGTTATGAAATTCAACGTTCAGTGCATCCAGTTGTTTGGTAGCCGCTTTATAGAAAAGCTCACTTGCCGGTGTTTTCAATAACGGCATCAAAATTTCACACTCCGGATCTCCAAAGCGGACGTTAAATTCCAAGGTAATCGGCTCACCGTTAACGATCATCAAACCGATAAAGAGAACCCCCTCAAACGGCGCTCCCTCTTGCTGCATCCCATCCAATGTCGGTCGAACAATACGATCTTTTACTTTTTCGTAAATCACATCGTCTACCAGTGGAGTCGGTGCATATGCCCCCATTCCTCCGGTATTCGGACCTTCATCATTGTCCAACAGTCGTTTGTGATCTTGAGCAGCAGGAAGAAGAATAAAGTCTTTACCATCACACAAAGCGAACATCGAAAGCTCGTATCCATCCAAAAACTCTTCCACAACAACACGTTTGCCGGCATCACCGAACGATTTTCCGCTGAGCATTTCTGAAACGGCAACTTTCGCTTCTTCATGACTCATAGCAATAATAACACCCTTACCTGCACACAAACCGTCAGCTTTGACAACAATCGGAGCGCTCAACGATTCGATAAACTTGAACGCATCACCGATGTGATCGGTTTCGATGTAGCGTGCCGTTGGGATACCGTACTTCGCCAAAAAGTTTTTCATATAGACTTTTGAGCCTTCCAGTTGCGCAGCTGCTTTGCTTGGACCGAAGATCACCAACCCTTTAGCTTTGAACACATCCACGACACCATCACTAAGAGGTCCTTCCGGTCCGACAATGGTCAAATCAATTTTTTGATCAACTGCGAACTGAGCAAGTTCTTCGTAATTTTTAATCGCAACGTTGTCCCCCAACATTTCAGTAGCCCCATTACCCGGTGCAAAGAAGAGTTGACTTACTGCAGGATCTTGTTTTAATACCCGCCCGATTGAAAATTCGCGTCCGCCGCTACCGATTACCATTACTCGCATAAATCACCTTGAAAAAATTTAATTATCTTATCTGAAATACGCTAACGCTTTTCAAAAAAAATAATTCTGCTTCGCCAGAAGCTAGCTTTAGTAGCCCAAGCGGCTAGCGTAGATGGAGGGATTGTATTCCTCTATCGTCAAATTATTAATAAAGCCCGGGCGGGCGTTTCGCAGTAGCTTTGGTTCTCAAAGCCGAATAAAGCCGCTCGAGCGTCATTACTCGGCGGCAATCTCTCACGCGTACGCGTTCAAGCGAGACCACCGGCACCGAATGACGTCTACGGGTGCGGCTTGTTGAATATGTAGAACCCTCAAAATGCGATTAGTCGCTTCACCCAGAGAATATAATTATATCCTCAAAATGCTTAAAAGGATAACGTTGAATGGGCAATTTTTTGTGCCAATTCCACCGCTGAAGCGACACTGTTTTGGGGACTTATCAAGACCTCTTTAGCATCGGCAAAAGCATCTCTTGTTGTTTTACCGATGGCCACGACAGTATGAGTCGGCAGGATCGAATACCATTTACAAAAACATGTTATCGATGAAGGAGAGGTAAATACCAATATTGCGTTCGCTTCTATCGAAACCCCATGTGCTTCTTCATTGCAGGTCGTCTCATAGACAATCGCTTCATCAATATGTATCCCATCCTCTCGAGCCGTCTCAACCCAATCGGTCGCAATCACTTTCGGACGAAGATAAAGCCATCTTTGATTTAGTGCAAATGATTTTAACACTTTTGGAAGAGAGGTACCGTATCCATCCCCAATTTCGACACGACCTGCACCTCCTTTTCGAGCCGCATCTGCCGTCCCTTCCGATACACACACGCATGTTAGTCGTTCCCAGTCAAAGGTATAATGTTCAAGTGCCAAAACAGCTTGTTTAGACGTAAGAATGATTCCATTGTATTTCGTAAAATCAATATCAGGTTGTAAAAAAGAGATGGTTAAGATAGGGATATGAATGACTCCCGGATGGGGAGTTTTTGAGATCAGATAGATCGGGCGCAAAGGGTGCGCCTTATTCCCATTCGATCGTTGCAGGCGGTTTAGAACTGATATCGTACACGACGCGGTTGATACCGTCCACTTCGTTAATGATACGACGACTGATACGTTCCAACAATGTGTGCGGAAGATGGGCAAATGTTGCCGTCATACCGTCCACCGCTTCAACAACACGGACACATACGGTATTGTCATACGTACGGTTATCTCCCATAACACCGACCGATTTAACGTTCAACAAAACGGCAAACGCCTGCCATGTTTTGGTGTAATATCCGCTCGCTTTGAGCTCGTCAAGCAAAATAGCATCCGCTTCACGCAGCAAATCGAGATCCGGTTTGTTCACTTCACCCATGATACGGATTCCAAGACCCGGCCCAGGGAACGGATGACGATTCACCAATGATTCCGGAAGACCAAGTTCGATCCCGAGTTTACGCACTTCGTCTTTGAACAAATCACGCAACGGCTCGATCAGTTCAAAATCCATCCAATCCGGCAATCCTCCGACATTGTGGTGACTTTTAATCGTTACCGACGGACCGTTGACCGAAACCGATTCGATAACGTCAGGATACAATGTCCCTTGCGCAAGGAATTTAATACCGTCATGTTTTTTTGCTTCCGCTTCGAACACTTCGATAAACGTATGTCCGATAATTTTGCGTTTTGTTTCCGGATCGGTTACCCCTGCAAGTTTCCCGAGGAAATTGTCCGCTGCATCCGCAACGATGAGAGGTACTTTGAGATGCACTTTGAAAATATTTTCAACCGACTCACGTTCCCCTTTTCGGAGCAATCCATTATCAACGAAAACAGGAATCAGCTGATTGCCGATCGCTTCGTACAACAATGCCGCAACAACCGAAGAGTCAACTCCGCCGCTAAGGGCACAAAGAACCTTCCCCTCACCCACTTGTGCGCGGATTTTGAGTATTTGTTCTTTGAGGAAGTGCCCCATATCCCATTTTTCGGTAATGCCGCAGATTTTACGGGCAAAGTTGCGGAGCATCAAATACCCCTCTTCGGAATGATTTACCTCAGGGTGATACTGCATCGCATAGACTTGGCGTGATTCGTCGGCGATAGCCGCATACGGAGAATTCGGCGAATAAGCAATCGGTACAAAACCTTCCGGCAATACGTCTACTTTATCCGAATGGCTCATCCAAACAACACGCTCGTCTTCGCACCCTTCAAACAGCACAGAGTGTTGTGTCATATCGATGGTCAGTTCCGCTTTGCCGTATTCGTGATGATCGCTTCGAACAACGCTTCCGCCGAAATCGACAGCGATGCGCTGCATACCGTAACAGATACCAAGTACTGGGATACCGAGTGTATACACCCCTTGATCAACAGTGTACGCATCTTTGTTGTACACGGATGAAGGTCCGCCGCTAAGGATAATTCCTTTTGGATTTTTAGCTTTGATGGCATCGATTTTAGTGTGGTACGGAAGTACTTCACAATACACTTTATCTTCACGCAGTCGTCGTGCAATCAACTGAGTATACTGTGAGCCAAAATCTAGAACGATAATATTGACATCTTTCACGCTTGAGCCTTTGGGGTTGAATGATTAGGAGGGAATAAATACCCTTTGCTTATGAAAGGATACTCAAAAGATATTTAGGAGTTAATAAAGTCCTAAAACCACAAACTGAAAATACCAAACACACAATGACACAATATACCCGATGAGTACCGTCCAGGCAAGCTTCAAATGAGATGAAAACGTATAAATTCCATGCATTTTACCCATTACTCCGACACCAGCCGCACTACCGAAACTAATGAGCGAACCGCCAATTCCTGCAGTCATGGTTACTAACATCCACTGTGCCTGATCAATCGCAGGAGAAGCTTTAAGTACTGCTGACATTACGGGAACATTATCGACAACAGCCGATAAAAATCCGACCCCGATATTGACAATCGTAGGATCAAATATTTCATAAAGCTTAGCGGCATAAATCAAAAATCCTGCAAAATGAAGTGCGCCTACTGCTGCGAGAATACCAAAGAAAAAAAGCAGCGTATTATTTTCAATTTTACTCATTGACTCAAATATACTGACCTCTATATTGTGTTTTTTCTTCAAAAAATACATATATAGTTGCAAAATAGAGAGTCCAAAAAGCATGCCCCACATTGGAGGCAAATGGATAAATTGCTTACCGATTACGGCAAAAGCTATCGTAAGGGCACCAAAAGCAATGATTACTTTGCCTCCTTTTAATATCTTAATTTTCTCTGCTTCTTCAGGATTCCCATCTTTGTTTGGATCAGCATCGGGTACATATCGGCTGAGAAGATAGGCTGTAACAAGCCATCCTAAAAATGAAGCTGGAAATAGATAAAGAAACTCACCAAACGTCCCTTTCCCCGCAGCCCAAACCATCAACGTCGTTATATCTCCAAAAGGGCTCCATGCACCCCCAGCATTTGCTGCCACGACAACATTAATCGCACTTGGAACTAAAAACGGTTTCGTTTTTGAATCAATCGTTAGCAATACTGTCGAAAGAATAAGTGCCGTTGTAAGGTTATCGGCAACCGGAGAGATAAAAAAAGCCAATACTCCGGTAATCCAAAAAAGTTCCCGATAACTATATCCCTTTGCAATCAATTTAGCTCGTAATGCAGTAAACACTCCCCGTTCAATCAATGCTTCGATGTAAGTCATCGCAACAAACAAAAAGAAAAATATTTCTGCTATTTCTAAAATCAGATGTTCAATCGCTTCTTCGAAAGGGGTAACATCATACCCTCGGACAACATAATACGATCCGATCATCACAAACATGAGTGTTCCCATAAAGAGGGCAGGTTTGGCTTTGTCTATATGGTATTTTTCTTCTGTAGCGATAAAGTAATACCCAACGATAAACAGCGTTAGTAATAGCCATCCAAAAGGAGTCGAGCTCAATGTCACCTGCTCAACAGGATACATGTTCAAGATGCCTCATCGGATGTAATGTAATGAACTCCAATCGATTCTGAGCGCTTTTGTGCCGAAGTAACAATACTTCGTGCCGTCAGCAGGCGCAAGCGCAATAATCTTCCCACAGCAGATGCAAGCATTTTTTCTATCGCTTCCAACGCCATAGCCAACCCTTGCGGAGTACGCTTTATAGAGACATTTTCCCACATAATCCGGCGTAGTTCATCTTTTTTCTCTTTGTCACCGTCCAGTTCTAAAGGCTCATCACTTAAGCTAAACGTCTCACGGCACCCTTTTGAAGTATTTGCCAAAATAGATTCGGCCGCTTTTTTGGCAAATACCAACCCTTCTAGCAATGAGTTACTTGCCAAGCGATTCGCTCCGTGCACACCTGTAGATGCAGCTTCACCCGCTGCATAGAGCCCTTTGACTCCAGGGATACTGGCATCAAGATTGGTTTTAATCCCTCCAACGGCATAATGGAATGCAGGCGAGATAGGAACCCTCTCTTTTGGAAGATGAAATCCCAAATCATTGAGCGATTTGTAAATATTCGGAAAACGTTCTTTGAAATATTCACTCTCAAAATGTTCGCACGAGAGATAGACCCCTTTTTGGGTACGTTGACGATAATCAAAAATGGCACGGCTCACAATATCACGCGGTGCCAACTCTCCACGAGGATCGTATTCAAACAAAAAGCGATAGCCGTTTTCATCGACGACATGAGCCCCTTCTCCGCGCAATGCTTCAGAGAGAAGCTGTTTACGTGCCCAATTATTGGCTACAAATACCGTCGGATGAAATTGCATCATCTCCATCGATTCAAGTTCAATCCCTTTTTCGATGCAAATGCCGTGCAACTCTCCACTGATCGTAAACGCATTGGTATGATATTCATACAACGAACCGACCCCTCCGCTGGCGATCACAACGTTATCGGCCAAAATCGTTTTCCGCTCTCCTCGCGTAACCACTTCCACACCACAACATCGGTCTTTTTCGATCAATAAATCGATTACCGTCGTATTACTCAGCATCGGATGGGGATTTTGACCCAACAAAAAGAAGTGGAGATAGCGTCCTGTCGCATCTCCGCCTGCATGCAAAATTCGGCTCCGTGAATGCGCCGCTTCTTTTGTATAGAGTAGATTCCCCTCTTCGTCACAATCAAACTCAAATCCGCGCGCTATCAAATCACGTATTACGCTTTGCGAATTTTCACTCATGAGTTTCACAGCCGTCTCATTACACATCCCTGCCCCTGCATCCAGGGTATCTTGAACGTGAGAGGGGATGTCATCATCGTTGTATGCTGTTGTTACCCCGCCTTGCGCATAATAGGTATTGCATTCCCACGGATTGGATTTATTGATAATCAATACTTTTAAATGTTTCGGCAAAGCGATTGCAGTGTAAAGACCGGCTATCCCCGAACCAATGATAACAACATCATAACGCAACGGATGATTCCTTGGCAGGGATAGGTTTCTCGTAGTACGGGGGAGCTTTGTATCCGCATCCGCTCGCAAACATTATGATTGCGGCAATGACGCTCAATGCAAATATTTTTGACATTGTTCTCCCTATTTTCTTTAATGACGGATGTTATAATAGCTACCATAAATTATTCATTAAGAGTTTTAGCGATGATTGAGCAAATCCGTTCCCTTCCGCACCAAGCGGGGATCTATCAATATTTAGACGACGCGGGGAGAATCCTCTACATCGGCAAAGCGAAAGATCTCTCCAAACGGGTTAAAAGCTATTTCAATCTTACCCCGCACCTTTCTCCCAAAACATCCTTATCCTTACGTATTCAGAAGATGCTTTCCGAAACCGTGGGACTCCATTACATCATCGTTGAAAATGAACACGATGCCCTGATTCTCGAAAACTCGCTCATCAAACAGCTCAAACCAAAATACAATATTCTCTTACGCGATGACAAAACATACCCTTATCTCTATATCGATATGGAAGAGACATATCCCCGTTTCGAACTCACCCGGAAGGTCATCAAGGGAAAAGGGATCCGATATTTTGGCCCATTCTCGGTTGGGGCACGAGACATTCTCGACTCGCTGTACGAACTGCTAAAGTTGGTTCAAAAAAAAAGTTGCCTCAAAGGGAAAAAAAGCTGTCTTTTTTACCAAACGAAACAGTGCTTGGCTCCGTGTGAGTTTCCTATTGCACGAGATAGCTATCTGCCAATGGTACATCAAGGGATCGAATGGATTCAAAATAAACGGCTTCTCATAAAAGAGTTGAGTGCAAAAATGGAATTTTATTCCGAATCTCTCCGCTTTGAAGAAGCGATGGCGTTACGAGACCGTATTGATCGCATTTCAAAAAGTGAAATCACGTCTCAAATCGATTTGGCATCAACGGAAAACTATGACGTGTTCGCTATTGTGGCGAGTGAATCGCGTGCTTGCATCCTGCGTCTCTTTATCCGAGAGGGAAAAGTCGCTTCCAGCACACACGATTTTGTCCCGATCACCCCTTATTTTTCACTCGATGAAGCATACGAACGGACTTTGATCGGATTTTACGGAAACGAAAAACCTCCTATAATCGCCCCTATCATTACCGCGCACTCGTTTGAATCAAGCGAGTGGGTTTTAGAACACCTCAGTCAGCTCTTCGGGAAAAAAGCAGTTCTTGAAGTACCGCAGAGGGGTGCAAAAAAAGAGCTGATCGATCTTGCGTTAACAAATGCTCATGAGTTGCTCCGAGCTCCGCAACCTACCAAAGAGGTACTATTGGATCAAGTCCGAGAGTTATTCGAACTCGATACCCTTCCGCATCGGATTGAAGTATTTGATAACTCTCATCACGGCGGAATTGGAACAGTCGGGGCAATGATTACCTATGAAAACGGTCATTTTGATAAAAAAGGGTACCGTACCTACCATCTCCAAAGCCGCGATGAATACTCCCAAATGTCCGAGATGCTTCGTCGCCGAATTGAAGGATTCGAATCAAATCCTCCCCCCGATTTATGGGTCATTGATGGCGGTTCAACGCTGCGGACACTGGCAATCGATCTCCTAACTTCTTATGGAATTTATCTCGATGTCATCGCCATCAGTAAAGAGAAAATCGACGCGAAATCGCATCGGGCAAAAGGTTCAGCCCGCGATATCCTCCATACACAAAATTCCCTTTTCCGATTGGAACCTACCGACAAACGTCTTCAATTTATCCAAATGCTGCGCGATGAAGCACATCGAAGTGCAATAACATTTCACAAAAAAACAAAATTAAAAATGGATCAGGAGTCAAAACTACTGAGCGTGCACGGTATCAGTCAAGCAAAAATACACAAGCTCATCGACTATTTCGGAACATTTGAATCGATAGCAAAGAGCGATTTTCAGACACTTGTAGAGCTTGTCGGACAAAAAGATGCCGAAAACATACAAAAGCATTATAGAGGAGATGGTTCTAAGTAATCTTTTATGGAGTTTATGCCATATTCCACAGATTATGTTTTCAACAGTTTTTTAGCAAAGGGGTCACATGATACAAAAACCTACTCCGGTGGATGAAGAATACGAATTCGAAGGACGTGCCATAGTAAGCGAAACCGACCTAAAAGGGACCATTACCTTTGCTAACCGAAAATTTTGCGAAATCTCCGGTTATAGTGTCGATGAACTAATCGGAGAACCGCATAACATTATCCGCCACCCCGACATGCCCAAAGCCGCATTTGCTCAAATGTGGCAAACCATCCAATCAGGAACACTCTGGCACGGTTTAGTCAAAAATCTACGAAAAGACGGCCGTTACTACTGGGTCGATACCGAAGTGACCCCAACCTATGATGAAAATGGGAAAGTAAAAGGGTATATGGCTGCACGTAAACCTGCTTCGCGCAAAAACATAGAAGAAACCGCAGAGCTTTACCGCAAAATGCTTGAGCAAGAACAATAAGGGGCATAAGTGCTATTTTATAATCACAAACAAGAATTTATCGGGATTGACGAAGAGGGACTAAAACTCTTGAACTATCCCTCCATTGAAGATCTCTTAAGTGTTTGCAATGACGTTGCTGATCTTTTTGCCAAAGAACCCGGATATATTCACAATTTCAAAAGTTTCGGATGGATTGACTTTCTTTTGCATGCCGATTCGGATGCACGCTCTGCAATCGTTCACGGAAACGGCCGAACATTCTCGTGCACCCTTCATGTCCATAGCCTCTTTTTAGCCGAAAATCCTTCTCAAAACGGCTATATCATCGAGATGACACATATCCAATCCTTGAGTGGAGAAGAGATTAAGCCTCACCATATTGCAGAGAATCTTAAACAAGAGGTCAAACCAGCACCGATTCAAACACCATCTTATACAGAAAGTTCACCATCCATTTTACCGAGCTATGAGCATATTATCCCGACAACACTTAGCGAACCAGATGTACTGGATGTTCCCGCTTTCAATGAATCAGGTCTCAACGATGAACCATTAGATAATTTGTATGCAAACCTTACATCGCCGCTGAGTGATGAAGAACTTCACTATGAATTTACCCCTGAAGCTTCTTTACCGATAAAAGAACCGGCACCGGTACAAGAAATTCAACCTGAGCCAAAAGTTGATCTTCCGATGCTGGGAGATGTTAAGTACAGTAACGCAGAAAAAGCATTTATCAATACGTTAAAAGTTGATAAATCTTATCGTTTTGACCCGAATGTAGCTGCAAAAGAGTTGGGATTACCGGTTGATCTCATACAAGAGTTTATCGGTGATTTTATTCAACAATCCCATGAATTCAAAGAAGAGTTATTCGAAGCAGTCCTCAAAGGGGATATCAACAATCTAAAAATATTATCCCACAAGCTCAAAGGGGTTGCTGCAAATCTGCGTATTGAAGATGCTTTCGAAACACTCAGCATCATCAATACTTCGTCTGATCCGGTCGAAATTGAAGCAAACCTCAAATATTTTTACAGCATTATCAATAAACTGGAAGGGAAAGAGTTATTGCTCAGCAATACTCAACTTATCGAAGAAATAACCCCAAGTATTCCAGCAAATGATGATCTGTATGCCTTTTCCCCAAAAGATGCAGAAGAACCTCTTTTCCCTGAAGAGAAATCATCGACATCTGCTTTGAATACCTCATTACGTGATGATGACATCTATTCATTTGCACTCAAAGACAATGATTCGCTCATCGTTCATGAAGAAGAGCTTTCCCCTACTATTAATCTTGATGAAGATCTCACATCAACCTCCTTTGATAATCAACCGGCATTCTCCAGTACTGTTTCTGAGCCAATGCAACCTCTAAACTACAACAAAACGGTTGTAGCGGGTGAGCTTGGTATCGAACAGAGTTTCTTCAATGAGCTTGTCGAGGAATACAAACACGATGCTATGCGCGCTGCAAAAGAGATCAGTGCTTCAATCAGTGCTTTTGACACTCACGCTTGGAAAAAAACTGCCTCCCAGCTCAAAGGGATTAGTGATAATTTACGCCTTAGTGAGATTTCTGAAGAACTGGCTATATTATCACAGACTAACGATGCACAAGAAGCGAACAAAGCATCCAAAAGACTCAACAATTTTCTTGAGCAATTATAAATAGGGAGACATTATGCAATTAGGACTTCGAAACCGACTTCGTGTTATCAGTCTCTTACCGATTCTGATATTATTTACCCTTGCGAGTTATTACGTTTACCACTCTTATACAAGCTACAAAGGAGCCGGTCAACTCCAAGTACGATTGGAAGGGAACAAACAGCTTAACGACTTGATTAACAACCTCTCCCGTGAACGTGGAATGACTGTAATGTATATGGGGAATGCTTCTCCTGCCACCTTGAAATCTCTTCAAGCACAGCGTGCTATTGTTGATCAAAAAATCGATGCATATCAAAAACATCTTTCCAGTATTGAACAAATTAGCCCTGAAGAGGCGAAAAAAGCAACTGCACTTTCTAAATTAATCGGTGATTTAGAAAAAAACATTCTCATCTCTCGCCCCTTAGTCGATAAAGGGACAGCCCATTTCAACTATATCTTTAGTGATTTGTACGGGAAAACCGAAGAACGTTTGATTAACGAACTTGCTGATCTTGCTTCTTTGAATTTTGATGAAGAAGTGAATTCCCTCTCTTATGCTTATCTCTCATTGGTTCGTGCAAATGAGTTCAGCAGTATCGAACGTGACTACATTACCTATGTACTTTCACGCGCAACACCGTTATCAGAAGAAGAATTAAACAAATGGCTCTCCCTCATTGCAAAAGCCGATACCTTCAATCTCGAAGGGATGAATAACAAATCGATTCAATCACAACTCCAATCCACACTTTACAGTGAAGACAATACGGAGCTATTTTTAGACATCACTACCGAACGAACGGCTATTTTGCAAAAAAGTACAACCGGAGCCTATGAGACTCAATCGGGCATCTGGTTCGCAATGATTTCCGAAAAAGTCGATGCGATCAATGAAGCGGAAAAAGTACTTATCAGCGCGATGGATGAACGGGCATCTGTTGTCAAAAACCAAGCGGTACAAGTGCTTATGATTGCTGTTTCTATCTGGATTCTAGGTGTTTTGGTTGCAATTTTGGGTTATTTTTTCTCCGCAGAGATTACTACCAACATTAAAAATCTTGAATCCGTATTGCGCCGTGTTGCCGAAGACACCCATGACAGTGAAGCCGAAATACTCAGCCATACCATTAATCTCGATACCGCTGCCGGAACTGCACAGGCGTATGCTCTCTTGGAACGTATTATCGAACAAACGATTAACGATAAACAATTCGCGATGGAAGCTTCCGAGGCCAAATCGATGTTTTTGGCCAATATGTCCCATGAGATCCGAACACCGCTCAATGGTATCGTAGGTTTTACCGAACTGCTTAAAGATACGGAACTTCACGATGAACAGCGTGAATTCATCGATATTATTGAAAAAAGTTCAGAGAATCTTCTCGAAATTATCAATAATATTCTCGACCTTTCAAAAATCGAAAGTAATAAACTGGAAATTGAAGAGATTGTATTTAATCCGATCGATGAATTTGAAAGTGCCGTCGAAGTGTATGCCGTCCGTGCCTCTGAAAAGCATATCGACCTTGCTTGTTACATTGATCCGAGTCTTGAACGACCGCTCAAAGGGGATCCGACCAAAATCAAAGAGGTTATTATCAACCTTCTCTCCAACGCCGTCAAATTTACAAACAGCGGAGGAGCAATCAGCGTCGATATCCGTCGTGTCGAGTCGGAAACACTTAACCGTGCATGCGTCCGTTTTCAAGTCAAAGATAACGGAATCGGGGTTACAAGTGAACAACGTTCACGAATTTTTGAAGCCTTTTCACAAGCCGATACCTCTATTACACGTAAATACGGCGGAACAGGACTTGGGCTTACCATTTCAAGCCGTTTTGTCGAATTGATGGGAAGCAAACTCGATCTTGAAAGTGAACCTGGTAATGGAACCACGTTCTTCTTTACTCTTGAGTTTGAAGAGATTGAGACGCTCAATGAATCTCTCAAAGGCTCTTTCTCCAATATTAATGCCGTTATTTTGGAAAGCCACTCCAAGAAAAAACTCCAAAATACCTACCTTAAAGAGTATCTAGATTATTTTGGTGTGAGCTATACAACCTTCCATGAGCTTGATGAACTAAAAATCTTAGAGCGGCAAGTCAACTACGATTTGCTCTTTATCGATAACGATTACTCAAGCGATGAAGACCTTTTGGCATATTCATCCTCCCAAGAGCAATTGGTACTGATTACAAAATCGTTTTATATGAAAAAAATCGACTCTATGGGAATCGATATTTTCAAAGTTCTCTACGAACCGCTCAATAGTTCTAAAATTCGTTCAACGTTGGATGCTTATGACGCAGAAGCATTCAGCAATCGAAAAGTAAAACTTTCACGCCGCAAAAAATTCGATGAGAAAAACTCCCGCTTTGCTGCGACCGCACTCGTTGCCGAAGACAATGTAATTAATCAAAAGCTGATTCGTCGAACGTTAGAGGATTTAGGACTTGAAATCACTATCGCCAATAACGGTCTTGAAGCATTTGAAAAACGTAAAAACGGCAATTTCGACATCATCTTTATGGATATTCAAATGCCAGTACTAGACGGTATCGAAGCAACCCAAGAAATTTTGGATTTTGAAGAGGACTATGGACAAACCCATATCCCGATTATCGCTTTGACGGCAAATGCCCTTAAAGGGGATCGAGAACGATTTATGTCTGCAGGAATGGATGAATATACCACAAAACCATTGGTGAGAAGTGAAATTATTACATTGCTTAATAACTTTCTCTCTCACAAAATTATAGAGATCAATACCATCCCAAAATCAGCCGAAGATATCGTTCATATTTCTCAAGAAACTTCTCCTGCGAGTGAAATAGGTGATATAGCGGAACATACTATTGAAGAAGAAACTATTCTCCCTGTCGAAGAACCTGTTCATAAAGATGAACCGATCATAGGAATGAATGAAACTGAAAGCCTGAGCATAGAAACTCACCCCGTCTCAGCTTATGATGCCGATATTTTAATAGCCAAACAAAATATGCTGGAATTAAAACTCTTTACCCGTATTTTGGATGATCTTGGTTATACCTATAAAACAGCCACTTCAACCGAAGCATTAAGTAATGAACTGCGCGATCATCACTATAAACTCGCTTTATTTGATAAAACACTCAATGGGTTAAACCTCAAGGATCTCTATGATATAATCCATAATACTAAGAGCGAAACATCGTTAGTGATGCTGATCGATCCAAGCGCTCCGGAAAATAGTGAAGATGCTATGTATGTTCATGAGATCATCAAAAACATCATCAATAAAGATTTATTACGTCTTGTTTTTGAAAAATTTATCTAAAGAAATGGGGAAATTTTAAATGGATGAGAAAAAGCTCAAAGTCCTTGCTGTTGATGATGATATGATCAACCTCAAGCTACTAAAAACCATGCTAATGAAAACTCCCCATGTCTCTTCTGTCGTAGAGGCTAAAAATGGAGCTGATGCCATCGGTGTATTGAAAGCTCAAAATGACATTGATATTATTCTTTTGGATATTATCATGCCTGTAATGGGCGGAATTGAAATGCTCAAAGTGATCCGCGCCGATGAATCACTGCGACAACTCCCCGTTATCGTACTTACCACCGATGAAACAAAAAAAGGTGAAGCATTGGAGTGCGGTGCTAACGGTTTTTTAATGAAACCGGTTCGTGAAAAAGATGTTGTTGCCAAAATAACTCAATTGGCGCTTTAATATTCTTTCTCTCCTTGATTGCCCTTAAAGGCAATCAAGCTATTTTTTCTCTTACAATTTTTCCCACGAACGTTTATGAACTTGGATAGATTCTGTTGATAAATTATGATCTCTCACCGTTGCATCGATTAATACCGTAGTATCATTGCCTGTATTCTCTGCAACCCATGCACATCCTGCGGCATGTGCTCCTCTAAAACTGTAAACCAATGAAACGCTAATATCAAACATTTCGTTTCCAGCTACTGCACCATTAGAGTTATAAACAGTAATATTGAGCTGGTTCAAACACGATCCTCCGGATGTATCGATCCCCTGTGCTCTCATAAGGGCATATTCTGTTGCACTTTGTGCCAACAATTCTGCCTGGCTTCTAAGATAACCATTTGAAATAGATTTGCTTCCGATTGCAGAATTTGATAATAGCAATGTGCCGCCTAATGCGATTAGGACTACTACAAATATGGCCAAGATCATCGCAAATCCTTTACGATTAGTAGCGAACATGTACCATCCTTTCACGGCATATTTGATTTGTCGAAATGCTAGAATCACTTAAGTTTTCATCCAAACCTTCCATGCATATCTTTAATGTATAAATATTTCCGACATTAGAATTCATCTTTGTATTCGAACTATCGTATAAAATCGTAAAGTGGGTCACTTTGTTCCCCAAAAGATGTGGTGTAAAAGAACTGTATCGCTCATTGTTCCATGGCTGAAAACCACTGTACATATTAAACTCGCCATTTTTGGCACGAAATGCGTATGCCGTCCGCATGACATAGGCACGCTTAGCATTTCCGTTAATATTCAATACTCCGTTCAACGTTAAATTGTGATCTCCGTTAATCTGCGCAACTGTACGATACACATCATTTGTATTCGAAGCGTTTGCCCACCCAAAACGAGTACATTCATTCGTTCCCTCAGCAATCCCTTCGCTTCGAAAAATTGCAGTAGGATTATTAACATCCACCAATGGACTCATACTATTGAGTGCGGTAAAATTGCTATCCAAAGAGATTAATCTATTTCCTATGCTTGTTACATCGCTTGACCATGCAGGCAATAATCGATTTGCACCACTATTCCAATATCCCCTTTGTCCATCTGTATCTACAGCAATAAACGCAATTGTATAGTCTTTATCGGTATCGGTATTGGTCGGGATTCCATAACACCCTGTGGCATCGTTTTCATCCAAACGGATAATTGAAGAGGATACTCCGTTTTCAAAGTACTTCGAAATTTGCTCTAGCATATGATCGGCTTCAGCCACTCGTTTAGTATATTCTCCAGTTTGATAAATGCCGTTATAGTATTGACGAACTGCTTCCAATGCCAACCCGCCGACAATACCTAAAATCACGATAACGAACAGCACTTCAATCATTGTAAATGCTTTATTGTGTTTAAGCGTTTTCATTCTGCAAACTTCCCGACATTCGATTTGAAAAACGTGAATGTCATATCGACATTTGGATTATTTGCGTTATTGACTCTGGCTACAATCCGTTTTAAATGGGTCTGATTTCCGGATGCAGCTGGATTCATGTTCGTCGACGAGCCCAACGTCCATGTTGCAGTTGCAACACCGTTTGCATTGGGGCCTGTCGCCAAACCAGCGTTCACATAGCTAACGCTGTAGATAATCGGAACAGTATACACCGTTCCACTTGTTGCATTGATCTCAAGATTATACGCATTGTTATGCAATTGTTCAATTCCGCGACTCAAGTTTAAGTCCCCGTTTGCAGGTGCAGCTCCCATCCTTGGAACATTCGAAGAACATGGTATGCTGGAGTTTGGATTGCGTCGATAGAATGTCCCGCTAACGTTTCGATCGCATTGCATATCCCCCGCAATCTGCAATGGATAGAAGCTAGGTTCGCTTGAATTTTGATCCCATCGAGCCTGAGATACTTTAGTAATTTCTCCCATCATCCTCTTTAGAATATCTTCATCAATCATCATCCCTTTTGAAGCGTTATTCGCTATATTCATCATGGATGGAATCGTGATAACACTGATTGCAATAATAACAATTGCAAAGATAAGCTCAATCATGGCCATAGCCCTACGCATTGCTATACTTCTCATTATCGTGTCGCCGGCGTGTAATCATACTGTACACGTGTTTTTGACGTCGCTTTGTTAATTTTATTACTGCGCAGTTCCACTTCGGTAGCACTTCCTGCACGACCAATATCCGGTACGATATTGATATTAAAACACGGGTGGGTTTGACAGTTCAGATTTGTTGAAGATGGATCAATATAATCAAGTGCATTCACACCATACCACAGCCACGGATCAGTATTGATATGAGCTTTCCCACTATATGGGATATTTCCGGAACCTATTTTAGTAAAGCTGTAGGTTTCCATCCCTTGATTCGGCGGATTCATCATATCACTGTTAACTGGAAGCGCCAATGTATTGGGTGAAATAATTGTCACATCACTGTTTCCATCATTGTTATCATCATGCAATCTGTTAATGAACCACAACGGTGCATTTCGACTCGGAGCCAATACATTGCCTGCAAGCATAGGCACTTGATATACCTCATACCATCCATTTGCAGTAAAATCAACATTTCCGAATACCCGCACATCAAGCGGATTAATACGTCCATACGCATAAGTAACATTAAAATCCATCGTTTTTGCACCCAAGGCTTGATGGGTAGCGCTCAAATCTGCCTGCATCTTACACTCGGTGGTCGAAAGACATTTGACATCAAATTCTGAGAACTGCGCGGTAATAGGCGTTAATGGCACCGTTACATTACGATCGTAGTTCAACCGGCTTACCGTATACAAAGAACCCGCAGTACTTTTTGTAAAATTTGTATCTGCAATGGATGTCAATTTCATGACTAACCCAGAGGTATTAATATTTGTAGCATTGCTATCATAAATTAGATTCGTTGTATTCGTATCTGAGCTATTATAATCTCTGAAACGGATTTGGTATTTAGCCCCTTGCGGATGCGTTAAATTATTCTTACTGATCATCGACAAATTCAAATCTTTGGCATAGCAATTTTTTACAAAATTTGAGTTGACAAGATTGTCATATCCCGCTGCTTTGATATTGCCGGTTGCGCGCAAGGACATATCCATACTGTCATCTCTGCTGATTTTTGACATATAAGAAAATCCTTTTCCACCTGATGCAATCGTAGTAGGAAGAATACCGGTACCAAAACCGATAGTACTCATATCAAATTTATACGGATGAAATGTCAACAGATAATCTCTGTATTTAAGACCGGTATCAACATTGTCATGGGTACTGCTGATATCGCATCCAACCAGATTACCTAACGTTGTTCCGGCTAATGTTACAGCAGATGACTGCATAGGAACATCATGACTGTTTAGTCCGCACTCTGCACCGGAGAGAAAATGGGTGCCGCTCTGATGCAATTGCTTCATAGAATCCCAATCCACAGCCGTCCATGTTTTGTCGATAACATTCAAACGGTATTCACCCACTTGAGACAAATTCGCTTCCGAATTAACCGTACCGTTTATCACATTTATATTTTGAGGTTTACTGTTGATATCGTTGCACCCAGTTTTTGTACTGGAAGGTTCCCAGACGAGGGTAATATTATAATCTTGTCCTCCCGTTCCGAAGTATCGAGTATACCCTGGGCTTGCGGCATTTCCAAGATGATTTGTTGCATTGATATCAACTCCATACGTATATCCGCTAGCGACATCGATTCTTCCTGTGTTAGGAACCAATACACCGTTATAGCCTGGAGCAAAAACTTGTGCTACTGTATGATTGGTTTGATTCATATCTTTTAACGTTACGGTATAGCTTTCTGGACGAATCGCAAAATTATCTCTGGAACACAAAACTTGCGTTCTCGCTCCATATAAACACTCCAGACAGATAGCAACATCTCTGTATGTACTGTGATTTCCATTATCTGAACATGCAACCGATGTTAAATTAGTCGTTCCGCTATTGTTTGGATTGATAACATATTGCTGACAGTGCGGATATACTTGATGAACATTTGAAAAGTTATCGATACGAATCCCCTGACTGGTTTGCTGAATATGAATCAGTGAGTCGTTTTGATCAGCTAAAGTATTAAAAGTTACCCTAAAAGCTGCATTCGGTGTTGCCGTTTTGAAAAAATCTGATGCCAACGTAATAGGTGATGGTTGCCCTGTAATAACATCTGATACCATACCGTTGTTAATCGCATTTTGGATGGTTGCAGCATTAAAACTAACCTGAGAAACATTATTCTCAAAGCTCATCCATACACGCGGGCTAATAGCACTCGATGGTTCTCGACATGCCGCGTCAACATCATGGAAGGGACTCGCATCTATCATCTCTACTGCAACTATCGTTGTAACAGCTTTTGGCTTATCCAGATTTGCAGGTTCAAAAGATGCAATACGAAAATTCCCCGGGCGTTTTACCACTTGTGTGGTCAAATCGTAATATTTTTTTCCGCTGGTATTATTTGCATTGGTAGCACTGTCATACAGTCCTGCATCAACAACACTAAATATCCCCCATTCAGGAGTGTAACTGAAGTTCTCTCCCGAACACATTGGCAACCCTGTTCCACCGATCGTAGCGCTATAAGGGAGTGTCAAACTTGTCCCGTTTGCTAAGGGAATGACTAAATCATACGAAAAACTTCCCCGTATCGGTGCTCTAATACTTCCAATGCGTTGCGGAATTAATGAATAATAGGTATATGCATACCCTTTTCCTCCGATATTTCCAAGAGGTATATTATTAATGTTCGTATCACTGACACTAACAGGCCATGCTGCATCTGTTTTATAGGTAGGAGTATACTGATTAGGATATGTTACTCCGACACTGTCTCGTTTATATATTACTTGAGTACTGTTGATATCTGAGATATTGAGAAATACATTGTTAGCACTCACATCCGAATTTTCCTGATTACGGATATATAACCTCACAGCGATATCCGATGTATTAGGTAATACACCAGTGATATACGGCATTGCTGTTCCATTGTTTTCTTCCGTAAACGGAAGTCCGTTTTGTTCATATCCATAGTCATAACAAAAAGATGGTGTATACAAATCGGTCGAAAATGCGATAACCCCTGGAGTTGATTGATCTCCATTGCTATTACTGAATGTAGCTTCCAATTTCAACGATGTTGTACTCTGATTGTTTTTCATATAACTTGAAACATTAAACGTATCCAAGTCCATTCCAGGATAATAGCTGATTGCACTATTAATAGGGCTACCATCAATTGAAACGGATCCGTTAAATGGATTATTTGCAGGATTCAAGGTATTTGAGACGGTTTGATACGCATTTCCAGCATTTGCATTTTGAATATAGAATGCGTCTCTTTGAATAAGCTTTTCTCCTCCTGAAGCATAAAAAAGCATTTCAGCATTCACAGTACCTGATTTTGGCGTTAAAAAACCACTGATAGGAATGACAACATTCGATGTTTCATATCCGGTTACAGGTAGTGGAATCATTGCATCGAAACCATTGAATACATTGATATTTTTCAACTTAGTACCCGATGGCATGCTTGCCGCATCGTATTTGTATACAACAATTAAAGACCAGTTCCCCCAAAAACCAAATTTAATCCCATCATATTCGGCACCAGGTCCTACATATAAATATGAATACCAATCTTGTCCGCTGTTAGCTTTAATATTTCCAACAGTAAATGACTGTGATGTTCCATTAACCAAATGCGATTTTACGAGGGATGTAACATCTTTGTACCCTTGATAAAAAGAGCGAAATCCGCCGTCTTGACCTGTTCCATCTCCCCAAAAATCATGGTACCAGACTCTGTCTGCACTTAGGTCTTGAGTTGTCCCATCAGGAAGACGAAAAGATACATTGCCTCTCTCCTGAACTTTCGTTGATGACGTGTAATGTGCCGCATCTTGATCCGCAATATGCCCTTGCCAGTATAACCCTGCCCATTGTATTTCTACACCGGTAATATTGGCCGGCAAAGTCAAAATAGACGATGCTGAATTTAATGTCATCGACCCTTCGTTTTTATAGATTACATTAGAATCATATAAATAACCATTGTAATTATTGTTACATCCACCAGAACCATTATTCTGGCATAAAACAGAATTACCGGTAGACGTAAAATCCCCAAACAGCTTTAGTCCGTCATTTCCAAATACAGGGCTAAAGGGATTTTCATGCAAAAGGGCATGCCCTTTGACTGGTTTATTAGCACTAAACGTGTATGAAGTGTCTTGATTCGAAGCACCGCCGACCAAATAAAGATAATATGTAGTTCCTGCAGTAACATTAATTGTTGCAGATTGGGAAGAGCCACCTGCCATTACTCCTGAAGTCCATACAGATGTTGCGCTACATGTTGCATCACTGTATAAAGTAGCAGTTAATTGACGGTTTGATGAATTATTTGTAACAGATAGATTAATTTGTCCACCGACTGGATTTGTAATCGTATAATAATCGGCATCGTCGCTCTGAACAGTACCTGAATGATTATTATAAGTTGATCCACTTGTTGCATTCCATGTCCCCATAGAACTAGCAGGTGTAGGACAAACGCCCCAGCTTTGAACGGATAAGGCTATCAACCATCCACATACAGCTATCCATCTCAAAAAAAGTTTATTGATAATCATTTTATCCCCCGTTCAGTTCTAAGGCAGAAAAAATAGAGCTCTGAAGTAATCTTTTAAATCTGATTTCGCCTAAGCAGTTAGTATCGACCATTACCTAGTTTTCTAAAATATACTAATCGATAAAGCGCCATTCTTTGATTGTAGTCCTATGTCGATTAAACATTGATTAAAATGTGTTAATAATTATTTTTGAACGCAGTTTCAAAAAAAAATTTATACTTGACGTTTGTTTTTTGTGTGTTATAATCAAATTTTCTTCAATCTTACACTAAGGTGGTACCATTATGAATATCTCTCTCGTCGGACGCCATATCGAGCTCAGCGATGCCATTAAAGATCATCTGATGCACTCTATCGACACACTTGAAAAATATCATCTTGATCTCATCAGTGTAAACGCTGTTGCAAGTTCAAATGAGCGCAAAAAAGGCGTAAGTATTGAGTTTACTATCAATGTTGCCGGAAAAAATACTATCGTTATTACCCAACGTGACGATGATCTCTATGCCGCTATCGACATCGCGATTGATCGTGCCCAAAAAGCGCTCCGCCGTCTCCATGACCGATTATCCGATCATAAAAACGAGGGATTGAACGAAGCAAAATTGGCTGCAGCACAAAAAGTGAATCTTCACGAAGCAGAAGAAGCGATGGAAGATGAAATCGTCCCTGCCGAACCAATTCTTTTCAAGCCTCAAGAGGTTGCCGAAGTGCTAGAAAAGCTCAAAGAGAGCGGAAAAATATTTGAAGTTTTTTATGATAATGATGGAAAAATGCGCGTTTTGTACAAACGTACCGATGGAAAATTTGGATTGTATTAATCTTTAGAGAGGTCAAGATACTCCTTGACCTCGGTCACGATAGCCTCATCCTCTGCAATATCCGCCCAACGAAATTTTTTACCGCTTTGGATACTCCCTTCCAACAAATCTCCACTGGAACGGAATTTTAAATCAAGCGCCGCAATTTCAAATCCACTCATACATCGGGTAAATGACTCCAAACGCTCATTTTTTCCGCTTTTGTTGCTGTAGAGATAACAATAGCCTTGCAATCCTGTCCGACTGACACGACCACGTAGTTGATGAAGGGTCGAAAGCCCCAACCTCTCGGCTCCGACAATGACGACCGTAGAGAGACGCGGTAAAGAGATACCCACTTCAACCACCGTTGTAGCAAGCAAAATATTTCCGCTTTCTCGAAATGTCATCAAAACGGCCTCTTTTTCCTTGTCCTTCCCGTGCGTCACATACACATTTTCAAAATTTTTTTCCCAGTATCCCCGTGCTTCATCGATGCTTTGATAGTTGATCGTCTCACTTTGTTCTACCAACGGGTAGACAATCAATACCTGATGATCTTGAGCAATCTCGGATCGAATATGCTCTAGCAATTTCGGAAAATCGCCTTTTCCGATAATACAGGTATCAATATTTTTCGTAAAAGGGGTTTGGACAATCAAGCTTACATCGATATGTGCCGAATCGATCATTGCCTGAGTCCGCGGGATCGGAGTGGCGGAGAATTGGAGGTAATGGGGAGAGGTATCATTTTCCGTGAGTTTGGTGAGGGCATGGCGTTGAGCAGTACCAAACCGGTGTTGTTCATCCACCATCACGAGTCCCGCTTCGGGAAGTGGGCGATGAAGTAGTGCATGGGTTCCAATGATAAAATCATACTCCTCTAAAGAGCCCTTTTTTGTTGCATTGGTAACAAGAACAATACGCAAATGGGGTAGAAATTTTTGAGCTTCTTCGTAGAGTTGTGCGGCAAGAATCGTCGTCGGAGCCATCAAAATGGAGCGATGCGGACGCATCAAAACAACCGAAGCTAAAATCACCATCGTCTTCCCTGATCCAACATCTCCCACAATCATACGCCGTGATGCGCACTCTCCTCTAAGATCCTTCTCGATCTCAGAAATCGCATTTTGTTGATCAGTCGTAAGGGCAAAAGGAAGTGTTTTCATCCATGCATGAACATCCCCAGAAGCACGGTATGAGGTTTTATGGTAACGCCGTTTGAGTCTGAGACGGCGCATATACTCATATAATTCTGCAAATTTAAGAGCATGCAGCTGCGATTCATTAAGCGGTGTCGGAAGCTCAGGAAAATGGAGCATATAAAGTTCACTGGCAATACGTTCGGGAAGCCTATCGCCGATAAGATTTTCAACACTAATATACTTTTCAACCAAGCGACGCATCACATCGGCACGAAGCGGCGTTTTATAGATGGGTACGATCGAACCAACCGCACCAATCTTCATGGGATGAACAATACTCCATTTTCCCGCTTCCCACTGTGCTTTACCGCTAAAAAATGCCCGCTCCCCGCGAGGAAACTGATGTATCATATAGGGTTTTGGATGAAAAATGACCCCCTCAATCACACACTCTAAATTATGGGCAAAAAAGGTAACTTTGAGGGTTTTCGGGGTTCGGATGACGTGTTCAACAGTCGCATCTATAACACAAGATGCGTTATGAAACAATTCGTGGCTTAGGCGGCGATCTTCAAATGAATGGGGAGTAATAAGGGAGAGGGCAGTAACACTACCGACCCCTAAACGGTGAAATTTATCAGAATCTTCTGCAAACATGGGAGATCACTTTAAGCACGGTTTACTGTGCGTGGGCTTCCCGCCGAGGGAAACGCAGCGTTAGCGCAGCCTAAAGGGGCTTTGCTCCTTGGGCGTTTATTTTGTCACTATCGCATAACTAAGATCGCGGATTTCGCCGTGGCGTTTGATAAAATCGTTGAGTTCATCCAAGCTCAGCGTACGGATAAGCTCTAATTCTTGGAGAGAGTATCCCAAAGGTTTGCCTTGGTAGTATTCGCTGAACGTCCGACCCAACCGCTGAGAAAGGGTTTCGACACGCAACGGTTCGGAGCCGAGCAAAAACTTGCGGGCCTGATCGAGTTCACTCTGAGTTACCCCATCACGGACAAACGAGTCGATCACTTCGACGACCGTTTTTTTCGCCTCAGCCTGCGATTCGAGTTTCGTTTGAAGATAGCCGCTGAAATAGGTATTGGTTTTAGCGACACTGAGTCGTGAATATGCCGAGTATGCCAAGCCTCGTTTTACACGGATCTCTTCCATCAAGCGGCTTCCGAATCCGCTGCTCCCTAAAATGAACATTGCGACACGTGCTTTGTAAAACTCGCTATCACCCTCTTTCATCTCAAACGGTGCACCGAAATAAAGATACGCCTGTTCGGTTTGCGGACGTTTTAGGATAGATTCTTTGGGAGTTTTACGAGGTTCATAATGACGTTCTTGCCCCATTTTTCCTTTCTCGAACGTAGACAAAAATGCTTGAACTTTGGCTTTGGCATCGCTCATCGATATATCACCGCCCATGACGACAAGTGCATTCGAGAGAACCAAATGATCTTTTTTAAATCCACTCACATCGCTCAGACGGATTGCTTTGATACTCTCTTTGGTTCCGATGTTAGATACTGCCATCGGGGTTCCCTCGAATAGTACCGCTTTAAGTTCATCCGAAGCAACCGTATCAAAATCGGCCTCTTTGCGGGCGATGTCACTCAGTGCCATCGTTTTCACTTTTTCCAGTGTTTTATCGGTGAAGTTCGGTTCACGCAGTTGCTCACTTAAAAGAGTAATCCCTGTATCAAACTCCTCTTTGAGCGATCCCAATTCGATAACGAATGTCTCGTTTCCTGCCGTAGAACTCAATTGAATTGCACGAGCATCCAACGCATCGGCAAAACCGACCGAACCACGTTTCAAAGAGCCCTCATTTAACATTTTGGCACTCATACGCGCCAATCCGTAATGTTTTCCCTCATCAATACTGCCGCTGTGGGTAAATACAATTTGCATCGATACAATCGGAAGACGTTTGTCTTGCTCAAAAATAAAAGGGACTTTGATCCCGTGAATCTCAATAAAATCCAATGTACTTGCCATAAGTGCTTGCCCTACTAATAAAATCGCTACGAAAAAACGTATCACTCGAATGTCTCTAATATTTCGTACGCCGTATTTCGAATGGCGGGAGTTTCCCCGACATCACGAATCAGCTGAATCATCTCATCTTTCGCCATGCGAAAACCTGCACCCGCACTGCGTACTACATTCTCTTCCATCATTGTTGAGCCTAGATCATTGGCTCCGAAAAGAAGTGCCATTTGACCGATGTACGGTCCTTGGGTTACCCATGAACTTTGGATATTGGGGAAATTATCCAGATACAAACGCGCTACCGCCAAAAGACGCAGATAACGATTGGAAGATTGTTTTTCAATCTCAGGATGCTCGATCATCAATTGGGTATTTTGTCCCTGAAACGACCACATGATAAAGGCCCGAAATCCATGTGTTTCATCCTGAAGATTACGGATCAAATCCCAGTGCTCAATGATCTCTTCATCCGTCTCGACGGTACCGTACATCATCGTAGCCGTAGACATAATCCCTAATTTATGCGCTTGACGATGAACATCGATCCAATCGAGCGAATCCATTTTTTTCGGAGCGATGATATCGCGAACCCGATCACTCAAAATCTCTGCCCCTGCGCCCGGAATCGAGGCGAGCCCTTTGGCTTTTAAACGAGACAAGCACTCTTGGATCGAGATATGGGAAACTTTGGCGATAAAATCGAGCTCGATGGAAGAAAATCCGTGAATTGTGATCGTCGGATATTTCGTATGGATGTGTTCTACCAGATCTTCATACCATTCAATTTTGAGTTTAGGGTGAACTCCCCCTTGAAATAAAATCTGGGTTCCGCCGATTTCGAGAAGTTCATCGATTTTTTGATCGATCTCTTCAAAGGTGAGTACATAGGCGTCTTCATCTTTACCGTGGCGGTAAAATGCACAAAACTTGCAATCAACCCAACAGACATTGGTGTAATTGATATTACGATCTACGACAAAGGTCGTAATCCCATAGGGATGAAGCTCTTTTTTACGCGCAGTCGCCATTTTCCCAAGTTCTTTGAGATCAGCATTGCGGATCAGTTCTAGTGCTTGTTCTTTACTAAGGCGCATTGTGGTTTATTTATCTTTCGAAATAGCGTCGAGGACACCGTTGATAAATTTTGGAGATTGTTCGCTTCCAAATGCTTTGGCTACTTCGATTGCTTCGTTGATAATAACGGCAGAATCGAGTTCTCCGAACATGATCTCATACGCTCCCAAACGAAGCGTCGCGCGCTCAATCGATCCAAGACGGTCAAAATCCCAATCTTTGAGATGTTTGACAATCGCTTCGTCGATTTTTTCAAGCTGCTCTGTCACCCCTTTGAACAAATCCAGAGCAAAATCACGCTGTTTGTTACGGATCTTTTTCTCTTCGAGAATCTCATCGCTGAAATCGGCGATACTTTGGTTCCCCAAATCATACGCGTACAAAAGACTTACAACTGCCATACGGGCTTGATGACGTGTTGCCATTAGTTGATCGCCTCATAAAGATCTAACATCTCGATCACAACCGTCATCGCTTCGAACCCTTTGTTCCCTGCTTTGGTTCCGGCACGCTCAATCGCCTGCTCGATTGTATCGGTAGTCAACAATCCAAACGATACCGGTTTTTTGTGTTTTAAACTCACCGTTGCAATCCCTTTGGTCGCTTCTGCAGAGACATAATCAAAATGCGGAGTTGAACCGCGAATAACCGCACCGAGAGCACATACGGCATCGTATTTGCCGCTGCTAAGCAACTGCTCTATGACCATCGGCAATTCAAATGCTCCAGGAGCCAAAACATGGGTTAGATCTGCATCGTCTCCGCCGTGACGTGCGAATGCATCTTTTGCCCCTTCTACCAAACGATCCACAACGAAATGGTTCCAACGGGTACTAACGATAGCAACTTTTTTACCCGGAATAACGCGGAGCTTACCTTCAATCAAATTCATCTTCAATTTCCTTTTAATGTATCAAGTTTTAAAAGCGTCTCGCTAAGCGCTTCAAGTTGTTCTAATTTTAACATATTCGGTCCGTCACTCAAAGCGCAAATCGGATCAAAATGGGTTTCAAAGAAAAATCCGTCCACCCCTACGGCAGCGGCAGCACGCGCAAGGTGAGGGACCATCGAGCTGTCCCCTCCCGTTTTACCCGTCCCCGTCCCCGGCATCTGTACCGAGTGCGTCGCATCGAAAATGACGGGAGCGTACTCGCGCATAATGACCAATGAGCGCATATCAACTACCAAATTCCCGTATCCGAAAGAGGAACCCCGCTCACACAGTAGTACTCCGTGTTTTTGGGAAGCTTCATAACTCACCTCATCGCATCCGCGGGTTTTGAGGACTTTTCCTACCGAAAAGCGCATATCGGCAGGGGTCATAAATTGCCCTTTTTTGATGTTTACAATCTTGTCCGTTTTTGCTGCTGCAACCAAAAGATCGGTTTGGCGGCACAAAAATGCCGGAATTTGAATCATATCGACCACTTCCGCTGCAACAGGAACTTGGTAACTCTCATGCACGTCGGTGACGATTTTGTAGCCGAAATCATCTTTTACTTTTTGCAGGATCCGAAGTCCCTCTTCAATCCCAGGTCCGCGATAGCTCTCCAATGAGGTGCGGTTGGCTTTGTCAAAACTCGATTTAAAATAAAAATCAAAGCGTGGGTCATTTTGGTAACGTTCCAAGCTTTTGGCGATTTTGAAAATCGACTCTTCGCTCTCGATGACACATGGTCCGGCAAGTAGGATCATTGATAGACTCCTATTAAGTTAATGTTCATATTGTACTCATTTTGGTTTAAAAGAGGTTGAGCAAATCGACAAAGCCGCAACCACCGCAGAAGCAAACGCCCACTGGAAGTTGTATCCCCCAAGTTCCCCCGTTACATCAACGACTTCACCGATAAAATAGAGCCCTTTGATACGCGTGCACTCCATCGTAAAGGGATCAATCTCCTCGCACGCGACTCCGCCGCGACACGCTTCGGCTTTGGAGAGACCAAACGTCCCTGACGGAGCCATTGCATAGTTTTGAATGCTCGAAAGTTTTTCCCATTCTTTGGGGTTCAAACGGTTACACGCTTTATCCTCCAATTCTATCGCTTCTAAAAAAGCTTTCAACAACCGTTTGGGCAAAGGGAGTGCCGTAGAGATACTTTTTTTCTCATATTTCAGAGTATTTAGATCAAAATCGGGGAGAAAATCGATCACGATCTCCCCTTTGAACCAATAGAGCGATGCTGATAGGACAACCAGTCCGCTGATCCCCTTATGGGCAAAGAGCAAATCCTCATCAAGCGTTTTCCCCGCGACATGAATCCGCGCTCTGCAGCTGATCCCGCTAAGCTCTTTCATCCAAAATTCTTTGGGTTGCAAGGTCAACCCGACCAATGCAGGGGAAAACGGTACCGTTTTGATCCCATAGTTTTGGGCAATTTTGAGCCCAATGTCACTCGCACCGAGTTCTTTATAACTCGCTCCTCCGGTTGCGACAACCACATTTCTGGCGCTGAATTTCCCTTTATCCGTGGTAACGACAAAAGGAGACTCTCCCTCTAGTGTGAGGATTTTATGTCCCAAAAGCAAATCACATCCGCTGGTTTTTCCTACCAAAATAGAGATCACTTCATCAGAGCTTTTCGGGCAAAAATAGTACCTCTCTTTGCGTATCACGGGACGCAAACCGCCCTCTCGAAAATACTCCAAAAGAGCCTTTTGTGGAAATGCTGATAAGACGTGTTTTATAAGGCTTTGATCCCCTAGATAATGGCTCTCATCGACCTCTACATTAGTGAGGTTGCATTTCCCACCACCGCTGGCTTTGAGTTTGAGCGCAGGGCGACTATTCCCCTCGATGATAGCGATAGAGAGAGTACTTTTTTGACGCAGCTGTGCCGCACACATCAATCCGCCTGCGCCTCCTCCGAGGATAATAACATCGTAGTGTTTCATTCTAACGCTTAATGAGCCGAAGTGCCAAACCGAGACTTAGCAATGAAACAGCAATGATATGCGTGCTCTCCAACATACGGTAGCCGAGCAGAAGGTGGACAATGACCAATACGACTCCAATATAGAGAATTTTATACCACGACTTAACTTGCGAAGCAATGGAGAGTACCATCAATGCCCCCAAGCCGACACTCAAAAAAAGATGATCGATGAATAATTTTCCAATATGGCCAAGAGCAAATTGGTGGGATGCAAAAAATAACACCATATGCAACGTTGCGTATGCAAGAGCAAAAGCACCGAGCAGTTTTTTAAACTCCACCAGATCAAATCGAACATACGTACGAAGCGGCTGAACCCAAAATGCGAGGATAAAAATCCATAACGCACTCAACCCTGCGATTTTTGAGAGATAGTAGGGTTTATTCTTCACTACCGGGAATGTAAATCCAAACGCATTTTGCAACCATTG
Source organism: Sulfuricurvum sp. PD_MW2 (assembly GCF_002633015.1). Taxonomy (GTDB): domain Bacteria; phylum Campylobacterota; class Campylobacteria; order Campylobacterales; family Sulfurimonadaceae; genus Sulfuricurvum. The sequence continues at coordinate 56,586 of NZ_NSIU01000003.1, forward strand.
TACGAATGCATCAAACCACTCAATCCCAAAACCGTAGAGGAAAAAAACACTCATGGAGATCATCGGGATCAAAGATAAAAAGATTATTAGATATTTCATGATGAAAGTGTAGCCAAAAAATGATTGGCTATAATATCACTATAACTATTTTCAAGGCTAAAAATGTCCAAAAAACTTCATATTGTCTCCTTAGGCTGCACCAAAAATCTTGTCGATACCGAAGTGATGCTTGGACGACTCAAAGATTTTGAAATGACCGATGCGAGCGATGAAGCGGACGTCATCATCGTCAATACCTGCGGATTTATCGATGCCGCGAAACAAGAATCTCTCAATACGGTACTCAACCTCGATGCGGGACGCAAAAAAGACTCAGTTCTCGTCATGGCAGGGTGTCTCTCGGAGCGCTATAAAGAAGAGCTGTCCAAAGAACTCAAAGAGGTAGATATTTTTACCGGTGTAGGCGACTACGATAAAATCGATGAGCTTTTGGCAGCAAAACAAAGCCGTTTCACTCCGGAGGTGTACCTCATCGATGGTGCTGAGCGGGTCGTAACGGGTTCCACATACCATGCCTACGTCAAACTCTCGGAAGGGTGTAATCAGCAGTGCAGTTTCTGCGCCATCCCTTCTTTCAAAGGGAAACTCCATTCCCGTGATCTAGAGAGTATCGCCCATGAAGTTGAAGGATTGGTTGCAAAAGGATATTATGATTTTAGCTTCGTCTCCCAAGATTCAAGCTCCTATCTACGCGATCAAAATACCACCGATGGGCTTATCCACCTCATCAAACGGATCGAACTGATCGACGGGGTCAAAAGTGCCCGTATTTTGTATCTTTATCCTTCTACTACATCACTCAAGCTGATCAAAGCAATCGGTGATTCCAAAGTATTTCACAACTATTTCGATATGCCGATCCAACATATCAATGATGAGATGCTCCGTATCATGAAACGGGGATTCGGAAAAGAAAAAACTCTCGAACTTCTGAATGCTATGAAAGCATTGCCATCTTCCTTTATCCGTACCAGTTTCATCGTCGGCCATCCGCAAGAGAGCGATGCCATGTTTGAAGAGATGGCAGAGTTTGCCGCATCATTTGGTTTTGACCGTCTCAACGTTTTCTCGTATTCCGATGAAGAGGGGACAACCGCGCACGAAATGGAAGATAAAATTTCAACCAAAGTGATCAATGCCCGTGCCAAAAAACTCGGAAAAATTGCGTCCAAGGTTGAAGAGGAGAGCCTCGCGAAACTTGTAGGAAAAGAGATTCCTCTCGTCATCGACGGGGAGTCTGAAGAGCATGAATTTCTTCTAAGTAGCAGATCATTGAATTGGGCACCCGATGTCGATGGAGAGATTTACGTCAATGATCGTGAAATCGAAGAAGATCTCCTCTACGGAGTGATCTACCGCGCCCGTATTACCGAAATCGCCGGAAAAAATCCACTTGCAACACTCACGGGTCATGCGTGAGATTCTCCACCTCGATCTCTTAAAACAAGGGCGTTCTCTCCTCGCTTTTTCTGGAGGTGTGGACTCTACCGCCCTTTTCCACCTTTTGCTCGAACACCATATCACTTTCGATATTGCCCATGTCAACTATCATACACGTGCAACGAGTGATGAAGAAGAGCGAAATGCCGAATCTCTCGCTGAGCGTCACAACCTCCACTGCTATACCCATTCCTGCCGTTTAGAAGGGATCAATTTCGAGCATCGCGCCCGTGAGGAGCGATACCGTTTTTTCGGATACTTGATGAAAAAACATGGCTACACTTACCTGCTCACCGCCCATCAACTGAATGATCGTTTAGAGTGGCTGATGATGCAGATGTGCCGCGGTTCAGGGTTGCCGGAGATGCTCGGTATCCGTTCACACGATAGACGTGATGAAGTAGAGATTCTACGCCCACTTTTGGAGTGGGATCGTGATTCGATCGAAGACTATCTTGCAGACCATAACATCCCTCACTATCTCGATCAGAGCAATGCCGATGAGCGCTATACGCGCAACTTTTTCCGCCACCGTTACAGCGCTCCGATCATGCGTGAATACAAAGATGCCATCCGTCGAAGTTTTCGCTACCTCGAAGAAGACAATGACGCATTGATCGAAACTATCCATTTTGAAACCGTTCATGAGCTTTCATACACAAGAAACCCTCTCACTGTGAGATCATTGATCTACGGCATCGATCAGTTTTTTAAAGCTCAAGGGCATCTGCTTACCCAACACGATAAAAATGACCTCAAAAAAGGGGGAGAACATATCATTGGACGAGTGTTTGTCGTCTCTATCGAGCATGACTATACGTTTATCGCTCCGTATGAAAGCAATATCGTAATGGATAAGGGATTTAGGGAAGAGTGCAGACGACTCAAAATCGCTTCAAAACTTCGAGGATACCTCTACGGTACCCCTGAAGCGATGAATCTTATGCGTCGATTAAAAGGCGGCTGAGAACTTCTTCTATTCGGCTCACACCAACAATTTCCAAAGACGCTTTCACCTCATCGGGAATATCGCTCAAATCACGTTCATAATTTTTCTGCGGAATCAATGCCAGTTTCATCCCCGCACGGTGCGCCGCAATCAGTTTCTCTTTCAATCCGCCGATCGGAAGAACATTTCCGGTCAAAGAGACTTCACCCGTCATGGCGATATCGGCACGCACTTTTTTATTGGTCAAAATCGACGCGATGACCGTGGACATTGCAATTCCGGCACTCGGTCCATCTTTTGGAGTAGCACCATCGGGTACGTGTACATGCAGATCAAATCGTTTATACACTTCACTCGCATCCAACAACGTTTCACTTTCACGCTCAGCCGGAGAGAGAGGGATAATCGAGTGATCGACACTGAGTTTCCCCTCATCGATCTGTGTTTTCACTACGGAGAGAGCGATACGTGCGGACTCTTTCATCACATCACCCAAACTCCCGGTCAATTGCAACACCCCTTTACCATTGATACGGATCGCTTCGATTTTGAGCACATCACCCCCTACCGCTGTCCAAGCTAATCCGTTCACTACACCGACACGATCGATATGATCGGTTCGATCGATCTCAAAAATCGTTTTTTCCAAAAACTCTTTGAGGTTTTTGAGACTTACGTTCACTTTTAACGTACTTGGCTCTTCGAGTATCTTTTTCGCTGCTTTTCGGACAATGTCCGCGACACGGCGACGGAGATTACGAACCCCTGCTTCACGGGTATGTTTTTCGATCACTTCAGACAATGCTGTTTTAGAGATTGAGAGTTCACTCGGTTTGAGACCGTGCTTTTTCAACTCTTGCGGGATCAAATACTGTTTTGCGATTTGAAACTTCTCTTGCGGCGTATACGAACTGACCGTAATAAATTCCATACGATCGCGCAGTGGTCCCGGGATTTGTCCCACATCGTTCGCCGTCGCAATAAAAATCGCTTTGCTAAGATCGAGATTGAAATTCAGATAATAATCTCTAAAATGGGTGTTTTGTTCCGGATCGAGAATTTCGAGTAATACTGCAGTCGGATCACCACGATGCGATTTCGCTACTTTGTCGATCTCATCGAGAACGATGACAGGATTCATCTTTTTCGCTTCGATCACCCCTTGGACAATACGCCCCGGCATTGCACCGATATAGGTACGGCGATGTCCACGAAGCTCATTCACATCTTCCAACCCACCAAGGGCGATTCGCACAAGCGGACGTTTCAGCGCTTCAGCGATCGAGTTCGCAAGAGATGTTTTACCGACACCCGGAGGGCCTGAGAAACAGAGGATTGCCCCTCGCCCCTCTTTATCGGCAATTCCGCGCAGTTCCAATAACTCTTTAACGGAGAAATACTCCAAAATCCGCTCTTTTGGTTTTTTGAGCGAAAAGTGATCTTTATTGAGTTGATTCTCAACATCGTGGATGTTAAGACCTTTTTTTGCCTCTTCGCCAAATGGAATCTCAAGCACCCATTCCAAATACGTTTGCAATAACCCTGCATCGGCACTGTCCGGATGCATCCGAGAAAATCGCTCCAGCTGTTTGTTCACCTCTTTATAGGCATCAGCATGCATCTTATCTTTTTTCGCTTCGAGCTTTTTACGAAACTCTTCGATCTCTTCATCACGATGGGTATCGGTACCCAACTCTTTTTGGATTTGTTTGAGCTGCTCTTTGAGAAAATACTCTTTGTTGACTTTTTCAATCCGCGTATGGACTTTGGAGCGAATCTCTTTTTGGAGTTTATTGGCTTCCGTCTCTTCGATCAACTCATCGATCAGCATCAAAAAGCGCTGTTCCGGATCACGCTCGATAAAGAGTTTATAGGCGTTCTCTTTTTTGATTTTGATGGAGCTGCAAATCAGGTCGACAATACGGTTATATTCATGATTCTCTTCGATTGTGCGGAGCAAATCGGGGGGAAAATAGTTGCTTACCTGAGAAAGCGCGCGTACTTTTTCTCGTAAGACTTCCAAAATCGCATCCATTTTGAGTTCATTGACACTGCTCGATTGGATAAGATCTACATGTGCTCGAAGCGGATTATCATGAACCATATCTATCACATGGCCGCGTGCAAGTCCTTGAAACAGTACTTTGATTCGACCATCTGGGAGAACTACTTTGCGCATGATAGAGCCGATAACACCCGCATCGTAAATCGAATCGCCTTCCCGTTCCCCTTCGTGTTCCGGTTTTACCGGGCATACAATCACCAAAGAGTTATTTTCTATCGCCTCTGCCGCCGCCGCAATATTTTTTTCATCATTTAAAAACAACGGAGAGATCATAAACGGATATAAAAAAAGCTCATCCTCCGCAATCACCGGCAAAGTGGTCGGGAAAGAGCTGTAATTACTGAGTTGCATCGAAAAAAATCCTTAATTCTTATTTGGTCTTATTATCATCCATAGAGATAACGTTACGTGTTTTAGGAATCATAAAATCATACCAGCTGCTGGTACCGTCACCCTCGAAAGCTTTGCGATACCAGGGTATTTGAGCCTGAACAATCTCTTTAGAATCGATCCACGTCACCGGAGCAATTGAACGATAGAACTCTGCCCCTTTTGGTTTTCCCAAACGCTCGTACAATTGTGCAATGTATTCATTCAATACACCGCGTGCCAGTTGAAGCTGCGTCTCCATAGAGTGAACCAACGGCATATACGTGGAATACGGATAAGATGCCTTAAACGTATCAATATTACGAAGCGTATCATCAATTAATCCCTGATCTCGACCCGGATGAGGAAGGGCCAAAAATTTGGCCTTAATTTTCAAAAATTCAGCGTATTCACGTCCGGCGGGATTGGCATAGCGACGAATATACTCATCCAAAAAATGTTCTGAAAGTAAATACTCTTCATGTGCCATATGCGCTTGAGCCATAATCATCGTCGCTTCCGCCAAAAAAGGCGAGCTGATATGTTCACTTTGAAGTGAACTAAAATAACTATCTGCTTTCTCCAAATTTCCGTTGGAGACGGCTGTCACCATTTTTTCATACCAATACTCTGCGGGTTTATTAAACTCTTCGATATCTTTACCGCATCCGCTTAGCAGAATCAGTGCCGTTACAGCGATCAACCATATTTTTATCATTGAAAAACCTACGCTATTTTGAAATTATCAGCTATTTTACCGTAAAGAGATTAAACACCCCTGCATAAACTTGAAACTTTTTAGTTTGATGTGTTAAAATCAGACTATTAATGACAGAAGAAGGTAGTTATGCAGTTTGATTTAAAACTCCCCTTACTTGGGTTCGAAGCCGTATCCAAAATGGAACTTCAAAAGATTGATGATATATTCATGCGTTTGGAGAGTGTGGGAGAAGGACCCTCTTTTACACTTGTGAACCCTTTTGCTCTTCGAGAATACTCTTTTGATATTCCCGCTTCCCTTCAAGCACTTATGGAGATCACCCCGGAGAGTAATCTGCTTATTTACAATATCATGATTTTGCAGCGTCCCATCGAAAAATCGACTATAAATTTTGTCGCACCGATCGTTTTTAATACCGACAATCAAACAATGGCTCAAATCATCGTTGACAATCGCTCAGACTTTGGTATCTCTGAGCCTATCAGCAATTACCTAAAAGGTACCGATAATGTCTAAGACCATCACCTTTATCGGGAATGGTAAAATGGCATTTGCTCTTGCAAAAGGGCTTTGTTCTACTCATAAAATCGAAGTTGTCGGACGTACGATGCATGCACTCGAAGCATTTGAAATTCGTCTTGGTGCACCGATCAAAAAAACACTCTATGCTGATGCCGATATCAATGGAAAAACGATTGTTTTGTGTGTCAAACCGGCCAATCTTACCGAAATTGCCCCCTTCCTCAAAGGGAAAGCATCTGAGTTATATTCGGTTTTAGCAGGAACAACCCTCGAATCTCTTCGCATCGTATCTGCACACACTTATTGCCGTGCTATGCCAAATCTTGCCGCAGAAACAGGTCATTCTATGACTTCATTGGTCGGAGATACGACAATCGCTTCAAACGCTATCGCCTTGTTCGAGGCAATCGGACAAACGCTCTGGCTAAACAGTGAAAAAGAACTGGATATAGCAACCGCTCTGGCAGGTAGTGGTCCAGCTTATCTTGCACTTATTGCAGAAGCGCTTTGTGATGGAGCAGTCAGAGAAGGTTTAAAACGCGATGATGCAATGGCTTTAATGCGTGGATTGTTTGATGGATTTGGTTCTTTAATCCAAACAATCCATCCAGCACTCCTCAAAGACAACGTCATGAGTCCTGGAGGCACAACCGCGGCCGGATACGGAGCACTTGAAAAAGGAAAAGTCCGAGAAGGGTGTATGGAAGCAATACATGCTGCCCATGAACGTGCCAAGGGGATGAAGTAAACCTTTTTTTACTTCTCTTTTTTATGTTCTGAATCTGTTTTATGCGGCGGAGTGAACGGTGAAATAATCTCCGGTTTTTCTTCTGCGGTCTTGTTTGTTTTCTCTACCGGTTTTTCCGAATGTTTAGTATTTTCATTTTTCTTTGCACCCTTCTCTTGTTCGGAAGGTTTATTATGCACTTTCATCGTAAAACTCGAACGGATTTTATCCCCGTCACGTTCAAAATGAATTGGGAAATTAACCCCGATCACCCACTCACTCTTATTGATATTTTCTAAAAACTCATAGAAACTTGTAGGTGATGTAATCTTCGATGTTGCATTCACTTCGTATACTTTAAATGACCCATTTGCCTCTGTACTGGTCATTTCCGTCAAATACAAATCGGTAAACTCTTTTTTATAAAGACGTTCAAAACGACCCGGATCAAATACTTTATCAAACGCACCGATCGTATGTTTATGCTGTTTTTTCAAATCATCCAGACGATTTTTCATGTTATCAAAACGATTTTGCGTAAGTTCAAACTCTTGAAACTCTTTTTTGCTATCCAAACGCAAAGAGCGATATTCTTTCCCTTTCGGAATCAAAAAGAAAAATGAAAATGCACTTACCCCAATCAATAAGAGAATAGACAAAATAACTACAAAGAGCGTTTGACGTTTCATTCTACTACCTCTTTTACCGTCTCTTCATCCAAATAATTGGAAGAAACAAACCGATACCACCCGTTTTCTGCCGGATAAAAGCTCGTATAGGTACGGTTAAAAATAGAGCGCAACGGTGCATGAAGCATATATTCATACGTATCTTTATTCGGGGTAATCCCATACAAAATCAACGATTTTTCTTCCAATTCCGCACGCGTCAAAGTAATATCTTCAGGAACCAGATCAAAAAGGTTTTTTATACTCTCTTTCATCACCGTGTTATCGGTCGATATCTGCTCTACGATCTTGGCTTCCGTTTCGATCACTTTTATCTCTTCGTCCATGGCTTCAATAGAGTGTTGCAACTCTATACTTTTGCGAGCAACCTCTTTACGCTCATTGACGAAATCATACGTTTTATATTCTAGAAAGAGATACGTACCGACAACCATAGCAATCGTAACGGTAAAAAAGAAAAGCACTAATCTCAGCTCACCGCTGATGAGGCGTTTTCGTCGAGGGGTTATAAAACTATGCTTCATAATCCCTCCTCTTCTATTTTTGAAAGCGCAATCACTTCATCAGCCAAATCAATATTTCGAATCAATACGTTTAAAAAGAGTTCCTCTTCAAGGTAACGTTTTAAATCTATCCCGCTACCGTATGCATCTGCAATATAGATCGTTTCAACAAAACGATTTTGACAGTGTGTTCCGCCGTAAAAGCGGGTTAATGTCCGTTGGATAAGCTCAAATCGATGATAATCGTTGTTAAAGCGATCCATTTGTACTTTTACATCATCAGGACGATAGGTTGTTTGACGTATCTCTTCGATAGTCGGTTCATCTTCACTGAACTCAACAATCTCTTCAATCGTATCCAAATCCTCGATATGACTCAGATCATCCAATTCATCCAAAAGATCAAGATCATCCAACGACTCTATATCATCCAAACTAATATTTTTTTCATTCTCTTCAACCTCAGCGATCCCCACACTAAATCCGCCAAGATTGGTATCATCTTCGATTATTTGCTGTTTTTCATGCGACGGATAATGATGGGCGTATTCAAGTTTTCCATTTTCAAAAATAGCAACACTGAATGAATCTTTTTGTGCCAAGGCATACATTGCAAATCCGCCTTGAATCTTATCGGCAAAAAAATGTTCAATAATCGAAAAAGGGGAAAAAATAAAATCCAAACCGATTTTTTTGTACTCTTCTTGCAAGGCGTCCAATTCACGAAGAGAGGAGTATAAAATCCATTTGTTCTCACGGCAAAGGGTTTTAGCACCGCTCAACTCTTCCATATCTTCAATGGAATGATGAGAGCAACCTGTAAGTGCCCCCTGCTTTTGGTTAGGGTTTAAGAGGGCAATATAATGCAGCGGGGTCTCTTCCGTGTATTTTCGGATATACGTATTCATATCCCGTAAAGCAAACTCACCGTCAAAAGAGCGCTCTTTCGTATAGAGAAACTGCTTTTTCTTTTGCGCAACAATACGGACATTATATTTGCCACCATCTTGAACAATAGCGACGAAAATTTTTCGGTAAAACCGCTCTATCACTTAGAGTCCTCATGATTTTGGCATAGGGGATGCGATTTCAGATAATGCTCCATTTTCAAAGCATTTCCTAATTTTGTATAAATCTGGGTGGTCGCCATACTGGCATGCCCCAATAATTCGCTAACATCGGCAATTCGAGCACCATTGTTTAACAGTTCCGTAGCATAGGTATGACGTAGCTGATGCGGAGTCACTTTGAGTCCAACCTTTGCGAATGCCTTAATAATGGTATATCTTAGACTATTTTCGCTTAATTTTTCACCTTTCTTCTCAAAAACATACTCTTGAGAAGGATGCTCGCGACGATAATTTTCAATCATTTCGACTATCCCCTCTACCATTGGAATGTCTCTTTGTTTTGATCCCTTCCCCCTGATGCGTGACCAGTTATTATCCATATCACTTATACGCAAATGGGTTAATTCAGAAATACGCAAGCCCATGGTGTATAACAAAGAAATTGCCAAAGCTTCTTGCGGGTCAGCATACTCTAATGCATGGGCAATCTGCTCATGGGTAAGTGGTTTCGGAAGTGTTTTAGGGATCTTTATACTCTCATCCCCGCTGAGTTCAACAGCTCTGTTATTGTCTCGGAGATATTTAACAAAACTACGTATCGCACTCAATTTTGCTGCAATCGTTTTTGCTTTTAACGGAGCGATTTTAAGTCTTAGCGGCATTAAGTTAATAGATACAATACCGCTATGTTCAACGATTTCCGCATGCGAGAGCATCTCATCAACAGCATCGTTATAACTTCGGATGGTGAGAGCAGAATACCCCCTAAACCCATCCAGATGCTTTAAAAAAGCTTCTTTTTCACGATATAGTTCGTGCATCATGCCGCCCTTTAGAGTGCATGTTCCATCAATTTCATTTTAATGAGAGTCTTTGCCTCATCCATCTCAAGCCCCGAGATATCGATCGGCTCCGATGCATAGAAATCAATGACCCCAAACGGCTTTGGAACAGTAAAGCGATCCCAGCTCGAGAGCTGCCAAAATTTGGAAGGGACACAACTATAAACGATCACTTTCGTTTGTCGCTTTTGCGCCATAATCACCGCACCGTCGCTCATCTCATGGCGAGGCCCTTTCGGTCCATCAGGGGTAATCCCTATATCATACCCTTCCGAGAGTGATTTAAGCCCTTGTATCAATACTTTTGCTCCACCGCGCGTTGTTGATCCATGTATTGTCCCGAGTTTAAAATAGCGCATGATTCGGGCAATAATCTGACCGTCAAAATGATCACTTATCAGAACATTGGCTTTTGGAATCTTTCGAAATTGGTAATAAAGATACGGTTGCATCAGCAAATCTCCATGCCAAAATGCAAAAATAACCGGCTCATTGGGAATGATAGAGGGGAGATGAAACCGTTTTCGATTCGTGAGATAGATACATCGGATCAAAAATGCTCCGATCGGTGGAATCAGCCATAAAGCAAGTTTACGGAGGATCGTTTTACGCAATGATCTCACCGTATTGGACATTGCGTGAAACCTCGATAATCTTTACTTTAGCGATTTTTCCCAGCCACTCTTCACTCCCTTTGACTTTGATCGAGAGATTATTGTCACTGCGACCCGCAACGTATCCATCACTGCGCAACTCTTCAAAATAGACTTCAACCATTTTTCCTAAATTGATCGATTTCATCTCATCGAGTATCTCATCGTGACGCGCTTGCAATCGATCCAAACGATCCGATCCGACTTCTGAGTCGACCTCTTCCATTTTTTCTGCTTCTGTCAACGGACGAGGAGAGTATTTGAAACTAAAGAGCTGTTCGAAGCGAACCTGATTCAAAACATCCATCGTATCTTCAAAATCTTCATCACTTTCACCCGGGAATGCGACGATGATGTCGGTACTGATACTTACATCCGGAACCAGTTCGCGCAATTTTTGAGCACGATTCAAAAACCACTCTTTGCTGTATCCCCGTTTCATTGCTTTGAGAATATTCGTCGAACCGCTTTGGAGAGGCATATGCATCGATTTACAGATTTTTGGATTACGGGCAAACTCTTCGATAAATTCATCGTCCATATGCAGCGGATGAGGAGAGGTAAAACGGATCCGCTCCAGCCCCTCTACCGCACTCACACGGCGGAGCAATTCGGTAAAATTAACCTTTTCGTTGGCTAAACGACGACCATAATTATTGACATTTTGACCCAGTAAAAAGACCTCTTTTGCACCGTTGTCAACTGCTTTTTTCACTTCCGCAACAATCAGCTCCGGCGGAATCGATACCTCTTCTCCGCGGGTTTTTGGAACAATACAAAAGGTGCATTGTTTGTCACATCCGATAGAGATGTTGATAAATGCTTTGTAGGGGCTGCTGCGGAAATCTTTGAATGCAAACTGTGACTCATCATAATCGATATCCACCTCAACGGCACGATCTTTATGAAGTACATCGGTAATTTTAGAGACATTGCGTGCACCGAGAACGAAATTCACATACGGAGCACGTTTGATAATCTCTTTTCCCAAATGGGACGCAGTACAACCGCATACACCGATTTTGGCATCCGATTTTTTGAGTTTGTTAAAAACACCGAGTTCGGAAAAAAGCTTGTGTACCGGTTTTTCACGAACGGAGCAAGTATTGATGAGGATTAGATCGGCAGCGGTCGCATCGTCGGTGAGTTCATACCCTTCATGTGCATTGAGTTCTGCGATCATATGCTCGGAATCGCGCACATTCATGGCGCATCCGAGCGTTTCGATAAAGAGTTTTTTGGACATTAGAGAATATGAACTTCGTACATGTACTCATTAGCGGAAAGTCCATATTTAACTTCGCGCATATAAAAGCTTTTCCCTTCAGCTTCAAAATGGTCTTGAAGTGCAAGAAGATCTTTATGTGAATTTTCACGATCGAAATAGAGGATAGAAGAGTTGCTTTTTTCTACCATTTCGGTGATTTTTTTAAGATCGATTTTGCGTGGTTTTGTATCTTGTTCGCTGCGTGCGAGTTTGAGTTCCATAATTTTCCCTTTTATATAGAGTTCTTGATATTAGGGGGATTATAGCTGTGAAAGGATAAATATCCCATTAAGAGAATTTCGTGTATAATACTTATCCTTCATAAAAAAGCTTTCCCATACCAACCCTAATTTTTTATGAGTTACCCATTATCAAGAGGATAGTCCTGTGGAAAATATTATAGATATTATTACTTCAATCGCCAACGAAAAAGGTCTGAGTCCGGATCGTGTCCAAGAAGCGATCAAAACATCATTTATCCAAACTGCCAAACGTATTATTAATCCAACTTTTGCTTTTGAAGCGGATATTGACGACCGTACCAAACAAGTGAAATTACGCCAAATCATTACAGTAGTCACTGATGATGCCCCTGAATTAGAAGGTGAAGAAGCAGGTGCTTATATGAGTATCACCGCAGCACTCGAGATTGATGATGAAGCAGAAATCGGTGATCAACTCCAAATGGAACATGATATCGAGAGCTACGGACGCAGCGCATTCGCAGCTCTCCACAGAGAGATCGAATTTCATATCCAACGCCTTGTTGAAAATGAACTTTACGATAAATACAAAAGTAAAATCAACTCAATCGTCTCGGGGCGCGTTACCCGTGTAGACGGAGATCAAAACACCACTATTGAAATTGATGAAATCCGTGCCGTATTGCCGATGAAAAGCCGTATTAAAGGGGAAAAATTCAAAGTCGGAGACGTTGTCAGTGCTATCGTACGACGTGTACACGTCGACAAAAGCAACGGTATCTCTATGGAGCTTTCCCGTACTGCACCGAAATTTCTCGAAGAGCTTTTGGCCCTTGAAGTTCCTGAAATCAAAGACGGTATCGTCGTCATCGAAAAATGTGCCCGCATCCCGGGTGAGCGTGCAAAAATCGCCCTCTATACCAACCGTCCTCAAATCGATCCGATCGGGGCAACCGTCGGGGTACGCGGCGTACGTATTAATGCGGTAAGCGAAGAGCTATGCGGTGAAAATATCGACTGTGTCGAGTACAGTGCTTCTCCTGAGTTGTTTATCTCACGTGCAATGGCTCCTGCAATTATCAGTGCCGTTGTCCTCTCTGAGAATGAGGGTGAAGAGAAAAAAGCGATCGTTACCCTCCCAAGTGACCAAAAATCCAAAGCAATCGGAAAAAGCGGAATCAATATCCGTCTTGCATCGATGTTGACCGGATACACCATTGAGCTTAACGAAGTGGGCGGAACTATCCAAATGGGTGAAAAAGCTCAGGAAGAGAAAAAAGAGGGGCTTAGCTCACTCGAAGCGCTTTTCGGAAACTAATAATACTCTCATACTTTTCTTTTTCATAAGAAAAGTACCGAAAGAAAATCATACAATTAAATTCCCGTAATCCAATACCAAGAGCCGTTCCAAAGGCAGTCGTGCCGAGAGGAACGTAGCGTTTTTGGATTACGGTATGCTCTTTTGCTACTTTTCTGGCTAAACAGAAAAGTAGATCTAAAATTATCTTTTCACAAACGGATTTAACTTCAATAAGACTGCATCCGCAATCTGATTCCCTATCAACGTCAAAAATGCACTCATCATCAAAATCCCCATAATTACAGGATAATCCCGGCTCATCGCGGAGAGATAAAACAACTGTCCCATCCCCTCTATACCAAAAATAGACTCCAAAATCACCGATCCGCCAATCAATCCCGGTAGAGACAATCCTAAAATCGTTACAATCGGCGGTAAAAGATTAGGCAATATGTAATGACGAATAATCTGTGATTGAGAAATTCCTCGTGCACGAGCAAAATAAATATAATCACTTTTGAGGATTTCGAGAGTCAGGGAGCGGATATAAAGAACCAAACTTCCTACTCCGACAAATACCATAACGATTATCGGCAACGTCAAATGCCATGCCATATCAAGATAATATCCGATACCCTCAGGTGGTTCTAACGAATGCATCCCTGCGATTGGAAACCATCCCCATGTAACACTGAGCACCATCATTAAGACCAAAGCCAAATAGTAAGAAGGCATGGCGAAGCTCAAAAGAGAGAACTGCGTGATAAACGAATCGGATTTTTTCCCATGATTTAGTGCTGATTGTATCCCCAACCAAAGCGATACAACAAAAGTTATTACCATAGCAGTGATATTCATCCACAACGTTACGGGAAGTCGATCAGCAACAACAGTAGAGACCTCTGCTCCACTGACAAACGATACACCAAAATTTAGGCTGAGGAGATTGTGTACCCAATCGATGTATTGCTGCAAAAGCGGTTTATCCAGCCCGTAGATACTTTGAAGCTTTGCGATCGCTTCTTGTGTCATGTTCGGATTCAGTTCTCCCCCCATAAAGCTATTCGGTGCCATATGTATCGCTCCAAAAGAGAGGATTGAAATAAGTAACAGCATCAATAGCGTATAGAGAAATGATCGAAATAAATAGTTCATAGAATGATTATAGCAAAAGAAGAGTGTAAAAAGAGGAGTTCATCCCCTAAAGGGGACGAAAGAGAAGCAAAAGAGTCTTAGAATTTAAGAGTCAAGTATGCTTGTACTGAATCGTAACGAGCACCATTTGCGTTAACAGCTGTATTTTGATCTGTTGCATCTGTTGAAATGTATGCCAATGTTGCATCCAATGGTCCGAATGATTTAGTAGCAGTCAATGCAACTTCAGTCATATCTTCATTGCTAGCAGCACTCGTTGGGCGAACAGTTACATCAGTGTATTGTGCAGCAAATTTTGCAATTCCAGCATCGTATTCAGCCAAAAGCATATAAGACTCTGCACCAGCGCGTCCTACATATCCATAGTTCCAGAAAGCTTCTGTATACAATTTAGATTGTGAATTGCCAAGATTGTTTGTAGCAACGTTAGCAATTTTTAATGTACCGTCTTTGTCTGCATTAGAATATGCTGCAGCAACATTCAATTTATCTTTAGAATAACCAAGTTTGAATGCATAAGCTGATGAATCAGTAAATGTTTTTGCTACACCTTTTGTATCGATATCAGCATATTGAGCACCGATTGTCAAACCTTTAACCAATTGGCAATTGATATCAGCTTGCAACCAGTATGCATCCGCAACATCAACTACGTTGTAGTACCATGCTTGGAAAGTAAGTGGTTTGTATGAGTTGTTAACCAATGCTGCTGCATAAGCACCACCTTTAACAAATGTTGTCATTTTAGCTCCAGTCGCCATAATGCCATCGATACCTAGTGGATTAGTTGCTCCACCTGGAACGATATCCTGACGATTATCTGTTACTCCACCTAAACTGTTAGCACCAAGAACGTTAACACCATTCGCTTTTCCAACCCATGCACCTACCAATGTAGTATCCGGAAGATCTTGGTTCAACAATACTGCACCTTCGAATGTGTTAGCAGCAACTGACCATTTTTCAGAGAATGCAAGTGGTGTATCCAATTCCATACGTCCGATTTTTGCAGTTGTTTTACCAAGAGTAGCAGCAATCCATGCTTCACTTACCCATGCTTCATCATCAACTGCTCCACTATGATAGTGTGCACCAGTCCAAGTATTTGCTACAAGGTTATTTTCCAAACCAAGTGTACTAACAGCAGTTGCTGTAACACCGAAAGATACACCTTTTGTCAAATCACCAGTTGCACCAATGCGGAGCGCAGTATCTGCATAACTGTTATCATACCCGAACAACGCATCTGACGTGCCAGCAGTTGTTTGATCTGTATTGCTTGTTCCATAGAAAAGTTTAGCATCACCACTTACTTTTACATTATCGATTGCGAATGCGCTCGCACCGAGCAACACTGCTGCTGCAAGACTCATTTTAACTAACTTCATTGATTCTCCTTAAGTTAAGCTTGACCTTATGTTTTTGTTTCGTCACCGTTAATTGTAACCCCCCTATTCTTAAACATTGCTGTTAAAATAAAATTTGTTTTTTATTCCATACCTTTGAGGAAACCCCTATTTTGCGAATGTGACAATTTTGTAAGAATATATTTAAAGCAGTTTTTGTGACGATTATCCCAGTTCTATGATATAGTACGAATTAATCTAAAAACTTCAATCTAAATAGAGGAAAATCTTATGCATCACTCTCTAACCCTTTCGATTGCATTACTCTTGTTTGGGGGCTGTGCAGCCAATACCACAGGAGTAACACCCTCACAAAATAAAAACCTAAATGTCGTCTCTCCTAGTGCTACTGTAGAAAGTGAAGATGGTGCTATGCAACGTGCATTAGACCGTTGGTTAAAAGAGGAATGGACTCCGCTGACTCAGGACCAAAAAGTGACCACAACCAAAACAATGCCGGATGGAAAGGTCGTTGTTGAAGAAAAAATCGTGGAAGTGCCAAAAACAGATAGCAATGAAACATTTAAGTTGCAAAATTTTGTAGATAAATGGAAAGTGTATCAAGAAAACAAAGAGAAGATGAATGCAGGAAAACCAAAAGATCCTTCCCACATCGATATGCTCAATCGAATGCCGTTGATTGGAAAGTAACCTATCGTAACAGGGCGGAGAGATTATTCTCTCTCATCCCAAACAAAAACGCTTTTACCCTCTGCATTTTTCTCAACAGCAGCCATACCCATAATGTTATAACCTGCATCGACGTAGTGAACTTCACCACTCACGCCGCTTGAAAGATCGCTCAAAAGATACATCGCCGAGTTACCAACCTCTTCGATTGTCACGTTTTTACGAAGCGGAGCGTTGCACTCATTCCATGTAAGGATTTGTTTAAAATCACCGATTCCACTCGCTGCTAGCGTACGAATCGGTCCTGCACTGATCGCATTAACACGTTGCCCTTTTGAAGCGCCGAGTTCTACCGCCATATAGCGTACCGTCGATTCCAATGCCGCTTTTGCTACACCCATCACATTATAATTAGGAATGTATTTTGGTCCGCCAAGGTAGCTAAGGGTAATAATAGAAGCACCCGATGCCAAAACACTCTCTAAACGGCTTGTTAAATCGATGAATGAATACACTGAAATATCCATCGCAATTTGGAATGCATTTTTAGAGGTTTTCATAAACCCTTCGGTCAATGCTTCTTTCGGAGCAAAAGCAACGGAGTGGACCAAAAAGTCGATTTGTCCGAAATCTGCTGCAACTTTATCGGCGATAGCTGCCATATCGGCTTCATCCGATACGTCCAATTTATAAACCGGAGAGTTATTAAAACTTTCTGCAATCGGCTCAACCCGTTTTTGAAGCGCTTCGTTCAAATAGGTGAATGCCATTTGCGCCCCTTGTGCATGAAGCGATTGAGCGATTCCATATGCGATTGATTTATCATTCGCCAACCCTACGATTAGACCTTTTTTCCCTTGCATTAACATCTATTATTCTCCTTTTTGTGTATTTAATTCTGCTGCTTGTGCGATCATATCGCAAAAATCATTGGCACTGAGTGCCGCTGAACCGACCAAAACACCGTCAACGTTTTCCAATGCCATAATCTCGCCTGCATTTTCTACTTTTACACTTCCTCCGTATAAGAGCGGGGCAGACGTTTTAGCTCTCAATGCATGATGCAACGCTTCGATATCTTGATTTGACGGTGTGAGTCCCGTACCGATTGCCCATACCGGCTCATACGCGATAATCAAATCAGGGTATGCAAGATCAATACCCTCAAATTGTCGCTCGATATAGGTCATCATAACATCCTCACCGGCTTCTCTCATTTCAAGAGGCTCCCCGACACAATAAACAATCACAAATCCTTGCTCCGCAAAAAATTGAAATTTTTGCGCTATTTGTTCTTGGGTTTCACCGATAATATGGCGTCGTTCCGAATGCCCGATCAAAATTGTTTTGATTCCGAATTCTTCGAGCTGTTCCAATGCAATCTCTCCGGTAAATGCACCGTTTGCAACAGGATAGCCGTTTTGTACTCCGATCAATACATTGCGAGGATCGTGATCCAGCGCGGTAAACGGAGGAAATACGATCACCGTATCGCTAATGTCATTTGCACTGACGAACGACTCTACGACCGCCATATAGGCTCGTGTCTCTTGACGCGTTTTATTCGCTTTAAAATTGGCACAAATAATCATGACGGTCTCCTTTGGTTTATTTTAATAACGGTTTTACGCCCGGAAGAATTTTACCTTCGAGCAACTCCAGTGACGCGCCGCCACCGGTTGAAATAAATGTCATCTCTTCATCCAAACCGATACGCTGAACCAAATCCGCGGTATCTCCGCCACCGACAACGGTTGTTGCGTATGAATCAGCTACGAAATGGGCAATTTTATTTGATCCGCGTGCAAAGCGATCCATCTCATAAACACCCATCGGACCATTCCAAAGAATCGTTTGAACATCGTTGAGTACTTGACGGTACAAGCGCACCGTTGCAGGCCCGATATCAAGTCCCATCCATCCATCCGGAATCTCCTGAACGGTACATAGACGGCTCATCGCATCCGGAGCAAATTTCTCTGCCGCAACGACATCCACAGGAAGGTAAAATTTCACACCCAAACGCTTAGCCTCTTCCATAATTTTGATCGCATCATCGAGCAAATCATCTTCAACCAATGAGTTTCCGACATTGTGCCCCAATGCTTTGAGGAATGTAAACGCCATCCCTCCTCCGACCAAAATCTTATCGACTTTCGGCAAAAGATTAATGAGTGCTTCAAGTTTTCCTGAAACTTTTGAACCTCCGACAATCGCTGCAAACGGACGGACAGGGCGTTCCAACAATGTTCCGAAGAATTGGATCTCTTTTTGAAGCAAAAATCCTGCGGCTTTATGTTGTTCATCAAAATGCACTGTAATCCCCTCTACCGATGCGTGCGCACGGTGGCTTACGCCAAATGCGTCATTAATGTAAATATCTGCCATGTGAGCCAACGTTGCGCTAAGCTCAGTATCGTTTTTCGTTTCACCTTTTTCAAAACGCAAATTCTCGAGCAACAAAACCTCGCCCTCTTTGAGCTTCGATGCGCGTGCTTTAGCATCTTCACCTACGACATCTTCAGCCATTTGAACATCTACTTTTAAAAGTTGGTGCAATCGACGCGCGATCGGTGCTAACGAATATTTTTCATCCGGTTCCCCTTTAGGTCTTCCGAAATGGGACGCCAGAATAATCGCGCACTTTTGATCGAGACAATAGTTGATCGTTGCAAGCGCCGAGCGGATACGGCGATCATCGGTAATATTGCCGTAATCATCCATCGGGACATTAAAGTCACAACGGATAAATACTTTTTTCCCTTTGATATCACACTCTTTGATGTTCAATAATTCCATTTTTTCCTCTTACTGTAAGATTTATAAATTTATTTTTTACTGATAAACAGCGCCATTTCGATGAGGCGATTGGAATATCCCCATTCATTATCATACCATGCCATAATTTTAATCATATTTCCGCCGATTACTTGAATCAAATCATCCGCCACTGTGGCACTGAATGATGATCCGACAAAGTCTTGGGAAACACGATACCGCTCATCCACTTCTAAAATCCCCGCCATTTTACCTTGTGCATGAGATTTGAAAAGAGCACTGATCTCCTCTTTTGTAGTAGGAGAGTGAACCAAAACGTTCAAATCGACCATTGAAACATCGGGAGTTGGTACACGAACACTTTGTCCATGCAATTTTCCTTCCAAATTCGGCAACACGATACTGATCGCTTTTGCCGCACCCGTTGTTGTCGGAATCATATTGAGCGCTGCCGCACGGGAACGACGCATATCGCTTCCATGTGCCGAATCGATGATCGCTTGACCATTGGTATACGCATGAACGGTTGTCATCAACCCTTTTTCAATCCCATACGCTTCATCGATAATCTTCGCAATCGGCCCCAGACAGTTTGTCGTGCACGATGCATTGGAGATAATCGATTCACCGTTGTAAAGGTGTTCATTCACACCCAAAACAAATGTAGGGATGGCACTGTCTTGCGTCGGGGCAGAAAGAATGACTTTTTTCACCCCTTTCGCCAGATGATGCTGTGTCGACGCACCGGTCAAAAACAAACCGCTGCATTCAAAAACGACATCTGCTCCCAGTACCCCGAAATCAAGTTTTTGCGGATCTTTTTCGCATAAGATACGCACTTTATTTTTTCCGATTTGAAGATAGTGATCTTCGACAATCGCTACATCCATCTCAAATGACCCGTGAACCGAATCGTTTTGCAATAGATATAAAATCATATCAATCGATGCCATATCATTGATAGCGACCAATTCCACATCTTGACGCATCGCGATGAGACGGGTAACACACCGTCCAATACGACCAAATCCGTTCAATGCAATCTTTAACGCCATCATCTAATCCTAAACCGACATAATATAGGGGATGATTTTACCAAAAATCGGTTATAATTTCGATTAAAATAAAGTTGAGGCTTATGAAGCTTGCACTCTATGGCGGAAGTTTTGATCCGCCTCATGCTGGGCACGTTGCTGTCGTTACCAAAGCATTAGAGATTTTACCCATTGATAAGCTTGTCATCATACCGGCATGGCGCAATCCGTTTAAATCTTCTGTTATTGCCGATGGTTCCGAACGATACAGTTGGCTCAAGCGTATTTTTTCTTCTTTTGAAAAAGTAGAAATCAGTGATTTTGAGATTGCTCAAAAACGAAGTGTTTTTACTATCGAAACGGTAAAGCATTTTGCTCCGTTATATGATGAAATTTACTTCATTATCGGTGCGGACAATCTCGAAGATTTAGAAAAATGGCACTCTTTTTCAGAGCTTGACACCCTGGTGACCTGGGTTATAGCATCACGAAACGGAATCACTATTCCCGACACGATGATTCAGCTTATCGTCGACGTGCCGATCTGTTCAACCGATATTCGCCAAAAGCTCACTTCACTGGGGTTGGAGGATGAAATCGAAACAACTATACTAACCTATTATAAGGAACACCAATGAATTCACGAATTGAAAAAATCAGTGCTATTCTCGATCAAAATAAAGCCGAAGCGATCGAAGTATTCGATTTAAAAGAGGGTGATTATTTTGCCGATTACGTTATTATCGCATCATCATTAGGGGAACGTCATACACTGGCATTGTTGGACCATCTCAAAAAAGGTCTTAAACCTGAAGAAGAATTCCTCTACGTAGATGAAAGCGGAGACTGGGTAGCAATCGATCTTGGAGATATCCTCATCCATATTCTAACACCGCAATATCGAGTTAAATACGATTTGGAAAGATTCTTGGGTGAAATTGCGGCACGAAAAAATAAAGCGTAAAGGGTAGTTCCCCTACGCTATGTTTGCACTCAAAAAAATCATCTCCTCTTTTCTCGCTCCGTTTCCCCTGTTTTTAATTTTCATTTTGATCTCTTTTTTACTTTGGCACCGTGGAGATGAACGACGTGCAAAATCGATGTTCATCGTCTCGATTGTATGGATTTCACTATTTTCCTATGCACCGTTTGCCGCCCTTTTGCTCAAACCGCTTGAGGGTATGTATCCAAAATTTGACTCCCTGACAGTAAATGCACACTATATTCATGTATTGGGAAACGGCCATGTCTCCAATCCAAAACTCCCGCTCTCTTCAGAAATAGGGCTTGTTTCACTCGATCGTGTCGTTGAGGGGGTTCATATTTACAAACGTTATCCGAACATGAAACTGATTTTTAGCGGCTATGGCGGCAATGATATCATCAGCAATGCACGCAAAAATGCCCAAGTAGCGATAACCCTGGGAGTATCCCCTGATGATATTGTTGTGCTGGAGAGACCAAAAGACACGTATGAAGAGGCACTAGCCGCTAAAAAATTAGTCGGTTCTGAACCTTTGGTTTTAGTCACCTCAGCATCGCATATGGTTCGTGCATCAGCACTTTTTCGAAAATGTGGTCTCAACATCATAGAAGCACCGACCGATTTTCAAGTCAAAAAAGCCGATACCCTCTGGCAATTCCCATCTGCAGAGGGGCTGTCTCGTTCGGAAGCAGCGTTTCATGAATATTTGGGATTGGCATGGAGCAAACTCCAAAAAAATATCGACTAAAACGATTGTAACGTATCGAAATTATAAATATTGCTCGGCTCAACTGCCATAACGTCGTGAGAATAGGATAAGTTCTTATGGTTACTGATACCGCTGATATACTGTACCATATAATCGAAATTCTCTAAATTGAAATACCCTTTTTTGTTGTCCTTATAAAGCTCACTCAAACGGGGATTTTTAACATTGCTGTAAATCACAAAGGGAACGGTATATTCATCTTTGTACGGCGGTAAAAAGCCGTGTCCGTTATTTTCAAGATTGATGTTTTCTCCATGATCGGATAGGTAAATGAGAAGCAGTTTTTCATTTTTAAATTTTTCATAAATTTGGCCTAGAATATAATCACTGTAATGGATAGTATTATCGTATTCTTCGACCACATTTTTAGCACTTTTGAATAATGCTCTCTCTTTTGGATATCGGTTAATATAATCCGAATGTGATCCCATCAAATGCAGCACATACATCTCTTTTTTAGACGTTGATTGAAGCTTATTTAGATACTCTAAAATCACTTCATCGGTTTTAGCATCGAGATAATTGACATTCGCATACAATGTAGTATTCGCTTCATAGGCAACTGAGGCAATAGAAGAGTCATTTTTTCCTACACTTCCTTGATTTGAAATCCAATATGTTTCATAGCGGTTGGCTTTGAAATTCGTTAATAATGAACAAGAATGCGCATATCGATTTTCATAATAGTGGACATTCGCTTCCGTCAAATCGATCGGGACAGAATAGCGCGTTTGATTGGTCGGTGCAATAGCATTAAATACATAGAGTTTATCCGTTTTACGAAGCGAATCCAAAAAAGGTGTCGTAGGAATTTTATATCCGTAAAGTGACATATGGCTCTTATTGACGCTCTCCCCCATGACAATGATGATTTTATCGTAGAGTTGATTTTTTGCACCGGCTTCCACAATTTTGATATGACGTATATATTCCGCTCTGGCTTTCATAACCTGATCAATTTTATTCTTATCCTCAATCACGGTACAAATCTTACAAGGGACACTAAAAGGCTCAAACTCTCGAATCGGATTGATATAAAACGTCACACTCAAAAGAATCAAAACAAATACACCTGCGCCGATGATTCGAAAAACTTTATACGAATGGGTAAAGTGCCTCAAAAATTTAAACAAAAGAAAGAGAACAAAAAAGGAAAACGTGATCAGAGCATAGTCTCTGTAATCAACATAATGGGTAAGATACTCTTTCGATTCATATACCGGTGATAAAAAAGCGACTTCGATACGCGGCCTGATATCGGCTAATGTGTATCCCCAGTGAAGAGCGATGTGACCGATCAGAATATTGCTCAAGTTGATAAAAATGACAAAAACCGAAAAGAGTATCTTACTGAATTTAGGAATCGTGATTAACAAAACAAGCGTAATGCTCAAAAATAGAGAATGCGTAGAATTAGGGGAGAAGATTAACTGAGGCAACATCGTTAAGATGGATATCAACGTACCGAAATAAAAATAGGATTTATTGGTATGGAATTCGATTTGAATATTTTTTTTCACGTATCACTTTTCAATGTTGAAAGATTAAAGGTGAATGAAAGAAGATGGTGCGCCCGAAGGAATTCGAATCCCTGACCGCCGGTACCGCAAACCGGTGCTCTATCCAGCTGAGCTACGGACGCATCTTTTTAAAGAGAACGAAATTATAGCCTATAAAGCTTATAACTATCTGAGTTGATTTATTTTTAGTACAAATTCAACTTCTGCTTTTGACAAACGGAGCTCTTTTGCGATCGTATCGATATCAACGCCCTGATTGTATCGGCTAATCACTTTCTCATCATCCAGACCGCTGATCGATGTAGGGAGAGAAAGATTACGGATACGCTCCTCCAAATAACGGAGACGATTTTCCGTCTTCTCTTTATAACTCCCGAAACTCTCTTCGATCGTTGTTAAAGATTCCAAAATAGGAACGGATAGTTCATTGACTTCACGCCCCAGTTCAGCATGCAATGAGTTTTGTTCACGTGGGACACTCTCTTGCAACGACGTTACAATTTCCAACTCCTGTTTTAGCCGTTTATCCATGGCAAAGAGCTCACGATGCAAATCATCCACAGCTTTAGCGATTGAACGAATCTGAGAAGAAACTTCCCCCTCTTTATTGATCACATAATAGATCAAACCGACGACGACAACGGTCAGTGCTACTAGCGCTATCTCTATGGAGTGATTCATTCATTCCCTTTCATCTGACGAATCATAATACGTTCACATGCGGTCATAAAATAGCCCCACGCCTCTTTATCCCTCACATGAATTTTTTCTATCTTAGCAATGGAAGGTTCAATCCCTTCGAAATAAAATGCAATTTCACGTTTTGGAAATGTAGTCAGTTCAAGTCGTCCGTAGTAATGTTTTCCTACTTCTAAAATATCCTCAGTGAGTTTGAAATGCTCCAACCCGATACTCTCAATGTACCCCTCGCACGCGAGCGAAAGACGTTTCGAATTTCCATGCATTAGCAATTGTTCGATTTTATCCATCTTCCGATAAAGCTCTGAGAGAATATTGAGCATCAAAAGGTTTGTTTCATCACTTTCTCCCCGCATTTTGACATGTTTTATCCCCTGAGTAATCGAGTTCTCTTCCGACTCACTGATAACATTAAATTCTCGTTCAAATTTTTCTACACTCTCACCTACTTCTTCATAGGCTAAGTCCAATACTGCGGGAACCAATCGAATATTACTCATATCAACACCTCATCTAAAATAATCAACCCGATAAACACAAATCCCAAATAACCGTTGACGGTAAAAAAAGCTTTGTCAATTTTCGTAAAATCTTTACGAACCAAATAGTGCTCATACATCAGCATTCCTGCAGAAAAAATCACTGCTAATTCGGCAAAAACACCCAATGCCGCTAGATGGACAAACCATCCCCAAAATACGACGGTTATCATATGAAAAAAAGCAGAAATTTTGAGTGTCGCAGCACTGCCGTACCGAGACGGGATCGAATGAAGACCGTTGCTTTTATCAAATTCCATATCCTGCAGTGAATAAAGCAGATCAAAACCGGCTACCCAAAACACAACTCCGATGCTCAAAAATACTGACCACAGTGGAATATTTCCCAGAACGGCAATCGCCCCTGCCATAGGTGCAAATCCTAAAGAGATTCCCAATACGATATGCGCCATCGAGCTGAATCGCTTAAAATAAGAGTAGCTGAGCAATACGATCAAAACCGGCAAGCTCAAATAAAAAGCCATCTCATTTATAAAATATGCCACAGCCATAAAAACAAATGCATTGACTACGGTAAAGATCGCAATGGACATTCCATCCAATCGTCCATCGACACTTGGTCTGCTGGCGGTTCGAGGATTTTTCGCGTCAAAAATACGATCGACATAGCGGTTGAATCCCATTGCGGCATTTCGAGCACTCATCGCGGCCAATGTCCCTAAAATCAATAGTTTGAGACCAAACCAACCGTTAGCGGCTACAATCATAGCAATGAAAATAAAAGGGAGAGAAAAGATACTGTGTTGAAACATAACCAACTCATTAAAATCTTGCAACCTTTTTCTCAACCGCTTCACGCTCGCCCTTATTTTTATCAAATTGCTTTTATTTTATCGTAAAAACTCTTTAAGGGTGCCTTATCAAAAGTTCTTCCGCCCCTTTGGTATAATATCACCATGAAACAATTAGCAATAATCGGCTCCACAGCATCTGGAAAGAGTGATTTGGCTCTTAGACTCGCTGATGAATTTAATGCGCTTATTTTATCGATCGATTCGTTGAGTATTTACAAAGAGATCGATATAGCCTCTGCAAAACCTTCCAAGCAAGAACTCGGTCAAGTGGAGCACTTTGGAATCAATCGATTATCTCCTAACGAAACGGCGAATGTTTTTACCTTTATCGACGAATATCGTCGCATACACGCAGCCGCACTCGAAAACAGAAAAAACATTATCATTGTAGGTGGGAGCAGTTTTTATCTCAAAAGCATGATTGATGGCTTATCCAAAATCCCCGAATATTCCAAACTGACCCTCGAAACTGCCAAAGAGATGCTCAATGATTTGGATCAATGTTATCGCCTTTTAAGCACTATCGATCCCGAGAGTATGGAAAAAATCGCTCCCAATGATCGTTATCGGATTGAAAAGCTGCTGCTGATCTATCTTGAATCCTCCATCCCCCCCTCAAAATGGTTTGCAGCTCATCCTCCACAACCTATTATTACCGAGTGTCCCATCCTCAATCTCCATATCGATCGAGAACGCCTACGGGAGAAGATTGCACTTCGTACCCATACAATGATCACTATGGGGCTTATCGATGAAGTTGCAGAGTTGGAACGGCTTTATGGAAGGTCCCCAAACAGTATGAAAGCCATCGGGGTTATCGAAGTTTTAGATTATCTAGACGGAAAAACTACCAAAGATGAGATGACTCAACTCATCGCCACGCATACCGGACAACTTGCTAAACGGCAACAAACGTTTAACGCGCATCAATTCATAGTGGACAAAAGCGGTACGGCTGATGAACTCTATACGCATGCAAAGATGCTTCTAGAATAGCGCTAGAGCATCTTTAGCGAGTTTCCCCCATGCCGATTTCGGGTCAGCTTTAATACTGCCGTTAAAAGCATCTCTTGCCTCTTTTTTGTGTCCTAAACGCTGTTCTATCGCTCCGATGAGATACTGTTGACGAGAACGTTTTTCATTCGTCAATTTTTGCTTGTTCAATGACTTCAAGGTATTCAACGCATCCGCATCTTTGCCTACATTCTGATACGATTGTGCCAAGGTAAACTCTATAAACGGGCTTTGCGTATAAGTTTTTGTTCTCTCTTGCAGCGCCATTACTTTTCGCGCATAGTTTTGCGTCATCGCTTCATCTTTGCGTTTTAGTCCTAAACTCACCATCTGGTTATAGCGTTCAATATCTTTAAAATCATTTGCGTACACGGACTCAATCGACTTAATATGTCGAATCATTCCATCGTTATCATTAACACGCTGCGCTGCATCAAACATGATTCGATAGATATCATTTAACGGCGGATTTTTCTGAACTCCTAAAAGAGTTATCAGCTCATTTCCTCCTTTGATCGCATCCTTGTATTCACCCAATTCAAACTGTGTTTTGACTAAACGGTACAGCCATAATTCCCGCTCACCAATAGACGGCGCTCTAAGATGTCGTTGTGCAATCGCTTTTGCGACAGGATATTGCGTTGTTTTCAACGCACAGTTAAATAACGATTCATCCCATTCGACTAGCAATTTCACTTTGTACATTTTTTGAAGTTTCATCGCTTCGCTGCATTTACCCTCTTGGAGGTAATTTTTCGTCATACCGATTGCACTTTTCGCTATCAGAGTGGTAGTATCCGGATATTCATCCGAATTGAGGCGATAGAGTTCACTTTCAAGATCTAAAATTTCTTTGTATTTTTTCTCTTCCAATAAAAGCTGTGCTTTTTTATAAAGTGCTTTTTTTCCAACAGCATCGTTTCCGTAACGTTCGATCAAATCGTTATATTTTTTGATCGATTTGGTTGTATTGCGATCTCCCTCATCAAAAAAGAGTCCGTCTTTCGCATGGCGGATCTCTTCTACAAACTCTCCGTATTTAAATGTCTCCAGATATTCATTGAAACGTTTTAATGCTTCATTACGTTTTCCGGCCTTTGCAAGTTGAAGTCCAAGGTTTCGGAGCAAAATCTGATAGTCATCCGATTTTTTATCTGTCTTATTTAACAATGCTTCCGTAATACGCGCAGCTGTTTTAGGATCTTTACGGTCCACAAACGTATTGGCCATTGTAATCGCATCACTGCGCACTTCACTAAAATAATTAGGGTTGACACTCGCAATTTTATCGACGTATTCAGCCGCCTTTTTCAGATCTGTACCGCCGATAAGTTCCAATTTTGCGAGATTAAAGGCAGCTTTAGAAGCGATGGCAACATCCGAAGTGGAGTTAAGGGCTCTCTCATAAAAATTTCTCGCTTTTTTAGGATCACCGGTTGTTTCAGCTTGTTCGGCTTTGAAAATCATACCCATTGCTGCAAATGGGCTCTCTGCTTGCTCGTCAAAAAGGCGGTCAAAATAGTAATCCGCATCATTGATCTGACCCATTTTGCTATAAGCATTCGCCGTATAGGTGAGGACTTCCGCCACATTGCTGTCCCCGGAATATTCTCTCATAAATTTCTTCGACGTCGCGATCACTTTTTCGTAATCACCCAATTGATGATACGCCCGAATCTGATAGAGCATCAACTCATTTTTAAAAACGGTATTTGGATATTCTTTTAACGTATCTTGTGCTTTTTCCAAAACTTTGTCATATTTTTTTGCCGCATACGCTTTTTTCATATCCATATAATCGGTTACGTCTTGAACCCGTCGGATCTTTATCGGATTCCCTTTGAGATCCAGTCCGCCGACATAAGGAGGAGTATTTTTTACTACTTTGACCGGAAAATTGATCGCTGTATCGGAAGAGGATCCTTTATCGATTAACGGGAGTGAGTTTTTATATCCGACAACGCTCCAGTGAGCAGAACTCTTTACATCATTTTGATACGTTTGGCTCTCTTTGGTAAGATCAAAATTGATCGGAATGAGTTTCATTTTCCCTTTTGGAAGGACGGTTATAACATACCCTTTTGAAGACGAGGAAGCGCTGATTTTGAGTTGTTCGTTATCGATTGGAGAAAAACTTTGTTTCGGAGAAGTAGTAAACCGACAGTCAACCCGGCGGGTTTCACCGAACTCATCGATAGTGGGTTGACAAGAAAAAGGGGAAGAGTGTCTTAAATGAAATACACTAAATTTCTCTCCACCCTCTTTACCGCTTTGAATGGAGAGTTCTAAACCAAATAAGGGGAGGCATAAGGATACTATAATCCAAAATCGCAATATCTCCCCCTTGATTTCCTTTTAATAGCCGCTATTATACACGAATAGAGTAATAACTTTCAACAACGGATTGACGGCGAAAACGGCAAATATCGTTCCGACGGCTGCAATCCCGATGATCGTTTTAAGTGATAACGACGCATTCATAAAATAGTATTGATCGTATCCGACGATCGGCTCTTTCATGAACATAAACACGATCAATTTGAGATAATAATATCCTGCGATAGCAGAGTTGAGCGCCATAATAAGCGCTAGTACAGTATATCCTGATGATACAGCTGAACCGATCAAGTACATTTTACCCCAGAATAGACCAAACGGCGGGATCCCTGCGAGAGAAAGCATAAACAATCCCATCATCACGGCTGCCATTGGCATAGTTTTCACCATACCTGAAAATTTTTCATACGGATGGTCTGAACTTTGTCCGGCAATTAGATTTTTTTGACGGTTTACCCATAGCATTGTAAATGCTCCGAGGTTTGTAAAGCTAAACAATGCCCAATACAAGAATAACCCTGTATTCGATTGCGTTGTACCGATCAAAATAGCAGCCATAACAAAACCGGCATGACTGATAGAGCTGTATGCCAACATACGTTTAACATCACTTTGAACCAAAGCCCAAATATTCGATGCTGTCATTGTTACAACAACCCCGATATACAAAATGACTTGTAGCCATGCAACACCGCTATGGACCAAGAATTCAAATAAGCGCATCGCAACAACGAATGCCGCGATTTTAGGAACGATTGACATATATCCTGCAAGTGCCGCAGATGATCCCTCATACACATCCGGAGTCCATGTATGAAACGGAACCATTGAAAGTTTGAATCCGAATGCGGCAATCATAAATGCCATCGATAAAAGAACATAACCGATATTTCTATAATGATCTTCCGCCATGATGGTAGCGATTTGATTAATCTCAACCGAACCGCTGATTGCATACAAAATCATTGATCCGAATGCATAAAAACCGGCTGCCAAAGCTCCCATCGTAAAATATTTGACAGCTGCCTCAAATGATTTTGAACGGTTGTGCAATGCAATAAGGGTATACAACGCCAATGACGCCGTCTCAAGACCGATAAAAATCATGATAAGGTTATCGGTTGCAACCATAAATTGGAACCCTGCAATCATAAACATGAAAAGGGCAAAGTATTCCGGATAATCGTATTCATGGAACCGCTTAGAAGTAAGTGCCAATGGAATGAAAAGCATCGAACCTACAACAATAATGATCTGTGAAAGGATCGCAATACCGTCCATCAACATCACATCAAAAAATCCTAAGATCGTCCCGTTTTTGAGAAATACTCCCCCAAAATCGACCAATGCACCCAAATCGAGCAATAAAAACAAAAGAGCAATCATGACATAAAGCGATTTATGCAGACCCCCTTTTGCCAAGTCAATAATTAATATCGATAATGCACCGACGATCGCTATAAGCATCGGAGCCAGAGTCGCTATATTTAGCGATCCTAATGCAACATGTATAGGCTCTAACATTAGTTCGCCTCCTGCATAGTATTTGTTCCATTTTTACCTGACAAATCAGGGATACGAAGTTTTGCTTCTTCGCTTTGAGCTTTATCATGCATTAGTTGAATAACCGATTCAACACTGTTATTGATAGGCTCTAGAACCGGTTTTGGATAGACACCGAGCCAAATAGCAACGATAGTAAGCGGAATCAATCCGACAAGCTCTGTTTTATTGAGGTCTTTGAGGTTTTTATTCTCTTCATTCGTTACGTTACCGAAAAATGCTTTTTTATACGCGCTGAGCATATAGATTGCACCGACGATAATCGCCGTTCCGGCTGTCAACGTTAACATATGCGATTGTTTGTAAAAGCCAAGCAAGCTCAAAAATTCACCGACAAAGTTGATGGTCAGCGGCAAGCCGACAGATGCCATCATCATAATCCCAAAAATTGCCGCATAACGAGGCATAACTGATGCAAGTCCGCCAAACTCACTCATAAGTTTTGTATGACGACGATCATAAATCACTCCGACGAGTAAGAACAGCGCCCCTGAAACGACACCATGCGCTAACATCAAAAATACAGAACCGCTCACCCCTTCAACGTTCAAAGCAAACGTTCCGAGGATAATAACCCCCATGTGTGAGATCGAGCTGTACGCAACGACTTGTTTGATATCTTCTTGTGCATACGCTACCATCGCCGTGTAGACGATCATGATGATAGAAATAATAGCAATCGGCATCATAAAATATACGGACGCATCCGGGAATAACGGCAATGAAAAACGGACAAACGCGTACGTTCCCATTTTAAGCAAAATTGCCGCCAAAATAACCGAACCGATGGTCGGTGCTTGTCCGTGTGCGTACGGAAGCCATGTATGAAACGGAAACATCGGTACTTTAATCGCGAATCCAAGGAAAAATGCGACAAATAACCACAATTGGAAATTCTCAGGAAGAATCAGACGATACCACTCTAAGATTGAGAAACTCCACTGACCTGTTGCTTGGTAATAAAAATACGCCATGAAAAGCATACCGACCAACATCACCAACGATCCCGTAAAGGTATACAAGAAAAATTTGACCGATGCGTAAATACGAAGCGGTCCACCCCATGCTCCGATGATATAAAGCATTGGTACCAATGAGAGTTCCCAAAATACGTAGAACACAATCGCATCCAACGCTGCAAAAACACCTACCATCGTCATTTCAAGGAATAACAATGTAATGATCAAATCTTTGATACGGCGCTTTTCAGTCAATGACGCAATACCGATCAACGTAAAGAATGTCGATAGGATGATAATAAAGAGTGAAATACCATCAACCCCAAGGAGATAATTAACCCCAAACGCCGGAATCAACGGAGCCGATTCCATAAACTGCATACCTGAAACCATTGGATCATACGCATACCATAACCACAATGAGAGAAGAAACTCGATCCCTGCAACCGCAATACCGTATGCGCGCATACTGTCTTTGGTAACGACAAATCCGAGCATTGCCGCCAATGCAGGGAAGAAAATTAAAAGTGTTAAAATATGATCTATCATCATTACTCCTTAAGCGCCGACAGCGTTGTAACCAACGGTAAAGGCCACGGCAAGAATCGAAAGAACGACCAAGCCGACAACCATCCAACGAAGCATTGTTGAAAGGTTCCCGTTTTGGATATCACGCGTATTCTCTCCCGTTTTATAAATCCCGTTTGCAATAGCATCAACCGTTGCATCGACAATTTTAAGATCGATCTGTTTCCATGCAATGCGTGAAAGCTCCGCATACGGTTTAGCGAAAATTTCTTCGTACATTTTAGGGATGTAGTATTGGTTCCACAACAATTTGTAAAAGAAACTTCTTTCCATTGCGGATGATCCATCCGGCACATTGCTCCAGTTAGCGTATTTTTTGTACGCGAACAAAATCGCAGCAATAACAAAAAGCTGCGTGCCGATTGTCATGATCCAATAGGTTGTTTGATCATGTACATGGTACTGCGTTGCTGGAAGCAAGTTCATAACCAATTGGAAATAGGTCATTTTGAATGAGCCGGCGATAATCGCCAATACCAACAACGGTGACATCGCGACAAGCATAAATTTGTACGCTTCATGCGGATGGATACCAAAAAGTTTATAACGCTCTTCTCCATGGAAAATAAGCGCTACAAGGCGGAATGAATAAAATGCTGTAAGACCGGCTGTCAACAACAATACGGTATAAATAACATAATGATGTTCTACAAACCCTACTTCCAAAATCAAATCTTTTGAGAAGAATCCGGCAAACGGATAGATACCTGCCAACGCAACCGATGCAAGAGTCATCATAACAAATGTCCCTTTCATCACTTTGCGCAATCCCCCCATCTTGAACGGATCGAGTTCATCGTGCATCGCGTGCATAACGTTACCCGCACCCAAGAACAAGAGTGCTTTAAAGAATGCGTGTGCCATCAGGTGGAACAATGCTACCCAATACGCTCCCAAACCGGCAGCAACGAACATGTAACCAAGCTGTGAAAGGGTAGAGTACGCAATAATACGTTTCATATCACGGTTTACTAATGCCATAGATGCCGCAAAAAGAGCGACGAATGCACCAAGGCTTGCGATGAAGATACCGACATTCGGGATCAGATCATAAATCGCATTGGAACGAACTACTAAATAAACCCCTGCAGTAACCATCGTCGCAGCGTGGATCAATGCAGAAACCGGAGTCGGACCTTCCATTGCATCCGCAAGCCAAGTATGAAGTGGAAACTGTGCCGATTTACCCATCGCCCCGATAAAGAGGAAAATTCCGATCCACGTAATAATCACAGGTTGAAGGTTACCGATCTCAGCAAATACGACATCATATTGAAGTGATCCGACATTCCAGTAGATCAAGAAAATACCGATCAACATACCAAGGTCAGCGATACGGTTCATGATAAATGCTTCATTAGCTGCCCACGTTGCCGATTCTTTGTGATACCAGAATCCGATAAGACCCCATGAACACAAACCGACCCCTTCCCATCCGATGAAAAGACCGGCGAAGTTATCGCTCATAACCAAAACCATCATCGAGAACACGAATGCTGAGAGCCATGCGAAGAAACGGTTAAACCCTTTATCATGATCCATGTATCCGATTGAATATACATGAACAACGGTGGAGACGATAGTAACAACCATCATCATCACGACGCTCACTTGATCAACGACAAAACCAAACGGGATATACAAATCACCCGTTGCCATCCATGTCATCATCTCGACATGTACTGTATGTCCGCTCATCACGTATGTAAGCAAAATCGCACTGCTCAAAAAGGATGTAAATAACAATCCCGATGCGACAATACCGACCTGTTGCGATTTAGGCGATCCGCTAAAAAGCGCTGAATAAAGCGATCCTACCAGCGGAGCAAACAGCGCAATATATAAATAAAGTTCCATACCCTATCCTCGCATTGAATTCATTTGATCTAAATCGATCTTACCGGTACGTTTGTACCATACGATGAGAAGCCCAAGTCCGATTGCTACTTCCGATGCGGCAATCGCGATAATAAAAAAGGCAAACATTTGCCCGCTCAAGTCGCCGATATAATGAGAAATTGCTGCAAAAGCAATATTCGTTGCATTCAATAAAATCTCTGTTGCGAAAAAGAGCATCAAAAGGTTCTTACGGCGCATTACACCGATCAAACCGATTACAAATAATACACTTGCTAGCACAAGATAATGGGTCAGTGTAATTGCCATCAGTGTCCTCCTGCTTCTGGTTCAAAACCTTCGTCCAAACCATCAATCTCTTCTTCTTTCATCAATGTCAACGATTTGTCCATTTTCTTACCGGCCAAAACGATCCCTCCGATCATTGCAACAAGTAACATTACGGCTGCAAGTTCAAACGGAACCAAATATTTGGTGAATAACACCATACCGACGGCTTGTGAATTTCCAACGTTTTCTTGGATCGGATAAAGCGCTTGAATATTGTTAGAGACGATAGGAGCTACGAAAATCGCAACAACCATAACGGCTGCCAATACGCCTAAAACAAAAACGATACGCGGGTTCGTCCGTTTTTCAACAACATTACGTGTTGTATCGAAAAACATCATCCCAAAAGCGTACAATGCCATAACCGCACCGGTATAGACGATAATTTGGATTGCACCCAAAAAGTCGGCACCCAATATAAAGAAAAATGCCGAGATAAAAATCATCCCTGCCGCCATTGCGGTAATCGCATATAGCGCTTGACTCGTCATAACGGTGATAGTAAACATCACGATCGTGAGAGCCGCAAATAGATAAAAAGCAATTGCTTCAAACATTCCTACTCCTTAATATGCCAACGGGGTCTTTTTGACCGACTCGTCGCTTCCTGGGATGATGGCACCGAAGCCCGGATACTCGGCTTGCTGCCCTGCTTTTAACATATCAAGCGGTGTAAGCATGTCATCTTTGATGACGAAATGTGCACGCTGTTCCGATGCATTTTCATAACGCTGTCCATGAACAATCGCAAGTTCCGGACATACCTCTGCACAATAACCGCAGAAAATACAGCGCCCAAGATTGATGCTGTATTCGGTTACCTCTTTACGGCTGTTCTCGTCGATGCGTGTGTCCATTCGGATACAATCGGAGATGCAGATTTTTTCGCACAATCCGCATCCGATACAACGCTCATACCCCGATTCCCATAAGCGTAAAAGCTTATGTACGGCACGGTAACGCGGTCCGATCGGGAGCTTTTCCATTGGGTATTGGACTGTATGGATGTCAAACTTGATCATCTCTCTCATAACAACCCATAGTCCGACAAAAAGTTCACCGCTAAACGTACGTTTAACCACTTGTTTAAATTTATCCCATCCCGTGGTTGGATAGTTTTCTATATCGACGTAATAATACGCCGATGATTCATTTACATTACGGTCCGTAAATACTTCTTCATGGTGCATAATCCAACCTCCTTAGAACATCATCACGATACCGGTGGCAACAACGTTGAGCACCGCGATCGGCATTAAAACTTTCCAACACAACCACATCAACTGGTCAGGTCGAATATCCGGCCAGGCAGCACGTGTCCAGAGGAAAAAGAAAAAGAAAAAAGACACTTTCAACAAGAGCTGAACCGCACCCGCGATCGTACCGTCACCGAAGCCACCCAAAAAGACGATGGAAATGACAAACGAGATAAAGAACATATTCGCGTATTCACCGATGAAAAACATCCCCCAACGCATACCTGAATACTCCGTCCCAAAACCGTCAATAATCTCGTGATCGTTTGCAACGAGGTGAAACGGTGTACGCCCTGTTTCCGCAAATGCCGCAATCCAGAACAATACGAACGCAACCGGTTGTGACCATACGATCCAATGGGTTATTCCGCCTGCTTGATAGTTATTGATATCGATCAAGGATAATGATCCCACCATCATGAGCGGTGCCAATAATGCAAGACCCGTAATAACTTCATACGAAATAAAAATTGCCGCACTACGTGCCGCAGAGATCAATGACCATTTATTTGCTGATGCCATCCCCCCAAGGAGTGGTCCATACAATCCGATTGCCATAATTCCAAGAACGTACAAAATACCGACATTGATATCCGCAACGATCGGATGAACGGTATAGCCGAACGCCGTAAATTGCGGCCAGAACGGAATCGCTGCTGATGCCATAAAAGCCGTTGCTGCAGTGATAACCGGTGCAATTTTAAAGATCGGTTTAACAACATTTTGGGGAACGATATCCTCTTTGGTAAAAAGTTTGATCCCATCGGCAGCTACTTGAAGCAATCCGTATGGTCCTACGTGCATAGGCCCAAGACGGCGTTGCATGAACGCCAATACTTTACGCTCAAAATAGGTCCCAAGACCCGCAAGCGCTGAGAAGATTAACAAGATTACAACGATTTTTGCAATCGTCTCGATAATGAATGCTACATCCATGCTTTACACCTTTTGAATTGATACACTGGCAAAACGGTAACCGTCAAACAGTGCTTCAGAATTAATCTCAGTATCAAATGTCGGAAGATACGCTATATCTCCCTCAATTTTACCGTCTTTGATAACCGCCACATTCATTTCACCTCGAGAGGTTTTAACGTTAACACGGTCTCCTTCGCTCCAGCCTGACGCTTCCATTGCAGAGGCAGATACGTACAATCCGCCTTTGCTCTGAAGTTGATGTGCACGTGCGGTAAACGGAGAAAATTGAAGTACCGGATTAGCCAAATAGACCACTTTTTCGTTCATCGCTTTAGCAGCATCGAATGTCTTAACACTCTCATCGCCACTTGTAGCAACATCTTGAATATCGAGCATATAACCGCGAACCTCTTCACCCGCATTGGTGTAATGATTTGGAAGTGCATCAAAATCAAGCGCTTTAAATCCTGCACTACGAGGAAGCTGAGCGGTATACTCAACCGTATATTTTGCATTCATTCCAAGTGCGTTGGCAATATCATTCAAGACATATCCGCCATACGGCAATGCCGCATTGGTTGGATTAACCTGCTTGTCAATCCCGGTAAATGTCCCCTCTTGTTGATTCAATGATGGCATATCCAAATCGCCCTCGCCGAGTGCGCTAAGGGTGAAATTACCTACGGTGTTATACCCAATAGTATAGTTTCCGCATTCTGCGTCAAGATCACAAATCATTGCTACACCGAGTGTGTTAGAGAGATTTGGAATCATCGTCACGTTAAACGATGTGTATTTTTCGATCAAAGCAACCAAACGGGCACAATTTGCCGAATTCGGGTGAGTATAGAGATCCGGACCGACCATCAATGCGAAGCTCTCTTTTTTCGCCAAATATTTGGTTAATGTATCGGCGAAACCAGCCGGCGCATTCAAAAGGGCAAAAAGGGCATTGTCATCTACTTCAACCTCTTTCGAGATTTTTTTCTTGATGGTTTTCGTAACCTCTTCGCTCACCTCTTCTTCGACGCCGGTCTCTTCGTTGAGCACTTTTTTCACAACTGTTTCGGTCACTTTTTCATCAACGCTCTCTTCAACAGTCACGGTTTTTGACGAATGGAAGGTTGCAAGGTACTCAACTACCGATGCAGGCATGTGATCTTTATCTCCGAAAAGATCGAGCAATAAATAAAGTGCAGCCTCTTCCATCATCGGTGCATGGTTGAACTGAGTGATATTTTTGGACATCCCCTCAACGACCGGATCGTTGATCGGGTGGAAATAAAGTCCTGCTCCTTTGTTCATCGAGAGGGCATTATTCATTGCAAAACGGGCATTCGGGTTATCGGTTTTGAGTGCACTTCCGATTGAGACGACAAAATCCGCTGCATGAACCGCTTTAAGATCTCCGCTGTACAGTGACTTTCCGCTGATTGCACTGTAATCACTCAAGAACGTTTTGAATGCCAATGCTTCATTGTTTACCAAACGATAACCGAATTTATCTTTCAGACGTTGAAGGATCAATGCCTCTTCATTGGTAATCGTCGAGGTGAATTTGATCGTATCGGCTTTTTTGAATGCATCCAGCGCTTTAATAAATGCTGCAGCATCTTTACTCACATTGCGATTTTCAAAATCATATCCGTAACGCCCCGCACCACAAAGAGAGACATAATTCCATTCGTTTTTAACACGATAAATTTTTGGCTCCGTATCAACAATACTGGTGTGCTTGATGTCGTAACTGATTTGGCATCCCGCTGAACAATGGGCACACGTAGCCGGGATTTGTTTGTGTTCCCATGCATTTGAGGTGTATTGGTAATCACTGCTGACAAGAGCCCCTACCGGACAAACCGCGCTACATTCTCCACAGTTTGTACAATCAAGTTTGTCTCCGGCGTTCGGCGCAATAAGCGATTTATTGAGCTTATTCCACATTGCATAGGCATCTTTCGGCATTGTCTCTTTGAATGTTGCCTCAATCGCGTCACTTCCGCGTGCTACGGTAGAGAGTGCAGCGTCTCCGATCATATCTTTACAAACCGTAATACAACGCTCACACATGATACACAATGCAGGGTCATAGTGAATCAATCCCCAATCTTGTGCCGGTTTATGGGTATCTTTGATCGAATACGTTTGTGAATCAACTCCCACTTCAAGAGTGTAATTTTGAAGTTCACATTCACCTGATTGATCACATACACCACACTCTAATGGATGGTTGACATCGTAAACTTCCATAATGGCACGACGCTCTGCAAGAATGTTAGGAGTGGTTGTCGTAATATCCATCCCCTCTTTTGCTTTAGCATTACACGCGTAAACCTGTTTTCCGTCCGCTTCCACCAGACAGATACGGCATGCCAAAGTTGGCGAACAACGTGTCAAATAACAAATAGCCGGAATAAAGATACCATTCGCACGTGCCGCATTGAGGATGTATTCACCCTCTTGCGTTTTAATAGCACGACCGTCTATGGTAATCGTGATTTCATTCATGATTCACTCCCTACCCTCATAATTTTCACCTTTTCAAAACGGTATTGTTCATTTAAGCCGCCAAATCCGACATCATATGTCGGAACCAGAGCAATCGTCCCTTTTAACGTGGAATCGAGTTTAAAAATCCGTTCTTGAGTGCTTTGAGGAAATTCAAGGCGA
Organism: Sulfuricurvum sp. PD_MW2; assembly: GCF_002633015.1. Classification (GTDB taxonomy): domain Bacteria; phylum Campylobacterota; class Campylobacteria; order Campylobacterales; family Sulfurimonadaceae; genus Sulfuricurvum. The sequence continues at coordinate 95,788 of NZ_NSIU01000003.1, forward strand.
ATTTTATCACCATCGCTAATTTTTGCGGCAGCTGCAAATTGAGCTGAACCACTCAATACTGCCTCTTTTTCAAGCTGTTGAGCTTGAGCGGTATAACTGTTGAATTGATTGATCGGATTACAGCGATAGACAACCGTTCCGTTAAATTCCGGCAAATCATCAATTTCGTCTAATACACCGTTTGCTTCGACATCGCAGTTTTCCAACAAGTACCCTCGATTATCTTCTCCAAGAGTACTAAAGAAATTGCCGAGTTCATCGAATTCCATACCGTTGAACCCTTTTTCTTTCGGAAGCTTAGCCGTATAATCAATCGTATTTTCTGCAACTACGCCAAGTGAGGAAGCGATCTCGTTCAACGTATATCCCTCAAACGAAACTGCAACGTTTGTCGGCAATACCTGATAGTTAAGGCTAACAAACGTCCCTTCTTGTTGATTAAGCGCCGGGAGTTTGAACATGGTATCGCTGAGTGAACCCATTGTATAATCACCTGCTGCGTTGTACCCGATGACATTGCCACCGCCGTTATCAACATCCAAATCACAGATCAATGATACGCCTACGGTATTTATACTCGTCGGAACTACTACCACCGAAAACTCGCTATAGGTTTCGATCATGGCACACAAACGGGCGATATTGGCTGCACGTTTATGGGTTAATACATCGCTGCCGATCACAAGAGTTTTGCGTTTTGTGCGAACGAATGTTTTTGCAATGCGTGCCAATTCTTCATCTCCGACATTCGATTCGGCGCACAAATACCCCTCATCAAGATTATCAAAATAGCGTTGATTTTCATCACTCAAGTCTGAACCGCTGAGAAGTGTTTTAGCAAGCATTGCGACAACACCCTCTTCCGTGCCCACTTCGTATTTTACAAACTGCGTTACCACATTTTGCAAAAGATCATCTTCCATCGGATGCATATAGACCACTTTTGCACCGTTATGACGAGCTGCAGTAGTCATAGCATAACGGAGAACCGGATTATCACTCGATACACGTCCGCCAATAACAATAATGCCATCGCTTTGTCGTAACGCGTCGATGCTTCCGCCAAAACCGCTTTTGCCGCTAATAGAGCTAAACGCGTTCATAAAATTCTGATACGTTCTGGCTTCTTCGTTGTAGAGTTTGAGTCCCAATTTCTCTTTGAGCAATTGAAGAATCATTGCCTCTTCATTGGTAATCAATGAGCTAAATCGGAGTCCATCAGCATTTTTGATTGCTTCTAAAACCTTAGCAAATTCTGCTTCGTCTTTTGATCCCTCTATTGCGAAATCAAACCCAAAGCGTCCTGCTCCACACAATGTCGTGTGTTCAAAATCATTCGTAACACGATAAATTTTCTCTTTGGCACCGAGTGAATTGGAAGTATGACGCACTTCGTACATCAATGAACATCCTGCCGAACAATGAGCACACGTTGCCGGAATTTTAGTAAGTTCCCAAGCATTTGCACTGTATTGAAACTGCGAACTGACCAATGCTCCAACCGGACATACCGCGATACACTCTCCACAGAACGTACAATCAAGCGTTTCGCTGTTTTTCGGAATCACAGACGATTTGTATCCACCGAATTGAAGTTCAATCGCATCATCTCCGATAATCTCATTACAGACATGGACACATTTTTCGCACAAAATACACAAAGAGGGATCATAATTGATCAATCCCCAGTGCTCAATCTTGCGATGTTGATCTTTTGCGCTGAAGTGTTGTGCCGAAACACCGAATTCCAAAGTTTTATTTTGTAAATCACATGCTCCGGATTTGTCACATACACCGCATTCTAACGGATGATTGACATCATAAAGACGCATGATATTGGTGCGCTCCGCTTTCAATCTATCCGACTCAATCGTTACGGCAAGTCCTTCCGTCGGAGGGGTTTGACAGCTGAGAATCAGACCATCAGTTTTGTCGGTTTCAACGACACACAATCGGCACGATGCACACGGAGTTGTTTTTTCCAAATAACACATGGTCGGAATATAAAACCCTGCTTTTCGCGCCGCTTGAAGGATAGTTTCCCCTTTGAGAGCGGTGACATTTTGACCGTTAATCGTAAAATTAATCATCCATCCCTCCTTAGTGCGCGATCATCGCGATATAGTAACAACGCATACAGCGCTCTGCTTCTGAGAGCGCCTCTTCTTGCGTAAAGCCGTATTTGACTTCTCGGTTATTGTCGCGCCGCTCATCCACGGTGAGTACCTCACTGTGTTGACGCGGCAATCCAGGAAGCCACCCTTGTATTTTCTCTTTTTTATTATAGACTTTGAATTTACGGAGATGATCTTCCATAATCTCTTCATCGGTTAGTTTAATTTCGTCGTTCACGACATAACGGCTGATAACCGATGCCGCACGTTTGGCTTGTCCGACTGCATTGACGATCGTCATCGGGCCGTATTCACAATCCCCCGCCGCAAAGATCCCTTTGCGTGAAGTCATATAGTCTTTCCCGTTGGTTTTGATCGTTGCCCATGAGGTACGTTCGATCTCCCACTCTTCCGGAAGAAGTTTTAAATCAGCACTTTGAGAAACGGCTGGAATAAGGTAATCACACTCCATCTCAAAGCTTGCTCCTTCGATTTTCTCCAACGTCGGACGTCCGCCGTTTGGATCAGGGACGAGCTCAAAACGATCCACTACAAGCGATTTAAGGACATCGTTCTCATCTTTCATCGCCGCAACCGCCGAGTGAAAAATAAATTCAACACCCTCTTCAACCGCTTCGTGGTACTCTTCATACGTCGTATTTTTAATAATCGTCGCTTCATCACGTCGATAGAGCATCACCACTTTTTTGGCGTTAGCACGGATCGCACAACGGACAACGTCCATCGAGGTAAATCCTCCCCCGACACACACGAGCGTTTTACCGGTTAAATCGACAAAGTCTGTCGGCAGCATATGACGTTTTTGATCGGCTTCTGGAACCATGATGTCGTATTTGACTTGGAGATTGACTTTATCCAAAAAGTCGATTGCTCCCCAATACCCCTGAATCTCGGCGCGTTCATTGTCACAATAGACTTTTTTCGAGATACGAGTACCCGTCGCCACCAACGTCGCGTCATACTCATTCTCGAACTGACGCATCATATCAGCGGTCACTTTGGTATTGGTGATAAAATTCACCCCCAAAGAGCGAACCGCTTCTATGTCTTGGTTGTATTTATCAATCGGCATACGGTATTCAGGAACACCGACCGCAACCTCACCGCCGAGAACCGGAAGCTCTTCGTAAACATCAACGTCAATACCGTCCAAGGCTAAATAGTACGCACCCGTCAATCCCGCAGGCCCGGCACCGATAATCGCCACTTTTTTCCCGATGGAAGGTTTTTTCTCACTCGGATGGAAAAATCCGAAACCGTGATCAGTTTCATAATCGGCACCGAGACGTTTGAGTTCCATAATCGAAATCGGCTCATCGAGATTCGTACGGCGGCACTCTGTCTCACACGGATGAGGACAAACACGTCCGCACGTATGCGCTAACGGCATTGTTTGACGCGTCGCCATCAATGAATCATCAAAACGCAAATCGCGAACACCTTCGATATATGCCGGAATATCGACGTGTGCAGGACAAGCATCCATACACGGAGCAGTGATTTTAGCGATATAGCTGGTATCTTCCAAATGGTAGTGTTTGGACGCTTTTTGGTTCTCGATACACGCCATAAACTCCGACTCAAAATGAGTCATAAGGTCCAATAGCGGATTGGGAACCGTTTTGCCGATTTCGCATTTAGAGGTCTCTTGCATCGTGCGAGACACCTCTTTAAGGTGCTCCATATCCGATACAGATCCCTCTCCGCGAGCGATTTTGTCAAGCAAGTCGTACAAAATACGTCCGCCCCATCGCCCCGGTGCACATCGTCCGCACGCTTCAGAATAAACCTGATACTGCGCCGCATACTCGGTTGCGAGACGAACGACGTCTACATCCGGGTTAAATAAAGCGACACCGTCCCATCCGATAAACGCTTTGGATGATGCGTGCTCGTTATATTCCAACGGAAGGTTGTAAGCAGAGTTTTCCCAACTATCTTCATTCTTGCCGATGTTGTTGATCTGCTCGCCCCGCCATGTGGAGAAATAGACTTTACTCACAAGGTTTCCTTATTTCTTGACCACAATGGTCCAGTCAGCTTCGTTGAATTTCAACGAGTTCATGAGTTCACACCCAAGATCTTTAACCAAATCTGCCGATTGTTGTACCGGAGTAAAATCACCGATCTCAAATAAGAAAATCAATACTTCGCCGTTCACCGCTTCGTTTTTGATAATCTCGGACATGCGGCCTGCAAAATTTTCTTTTAAATGACGTAAATCGTAACGTTTCACTGCATGCTCCTTTTAGCGGTCTACTTCACCGAAGACGATATTGGTCGTCCCGATGATCGATACAACGTCCGGAATATAGTGACCCGGCAATAAGTCGGTCAAAATTCCAGTATGCCAGAATGACGGCGCACGTAGTTTAAGACGGTACGGATACGCACCCCCTTGGCTGTTGATGTAGTAACCGAGTTCCCCTTTCGGTGATTCAGTCGCTACGTAGACTTCTCCCACTGGAGGACGCATACCTTGTGTCACAAGGACAAAGTGTTGCATCAACGAGTAGTTTTGAGTCATGATATCAATTTTCGGAGCTGAAATATATTGCGGCGCATGTGCCATCAACTCCGGCGTCGTATCGGCGTACATATCGAGTACTTGGTACAAGATTTTTGCCGATTCGCGCATCTCTGCCATGTAAAGTTTATAGCGAGCGTAGTTGTCCCCTTTGTCCGAAACCGGAACACTGAACTCTACTTCGTCATAAAGTTCATATGGCTCTTCTTTACGGATATCCCACTCGACGCCCGACGCACGGAGCATTACCCCTGAACAACCCCAGCTCAAAGCCATCTCTTTTGAGATAACCCCGACGTTTTCCATACGCATTTTCCAAATACGGTTAGAGTCCAAAAGGTCTTCGTAATCTTTGATATTTTCCGGCAGTTTATCGAGGAATTTACGCAAATCCGCGATGAAGTTATCCGGTAAATCGAGCGGAACTCCACCGATACGAACGGCAGCGTGAGTCAAACGGGCACCGCAGTAATCTTCGATCAAATCCATTAAATATTCGCGTTCACGGAATGCGAACAAGAAGACCGTCATCGCACCGATATCAAGTGCGGTGGTCGCCAACCAAAATAGGTGCGACATCAAACGGTTCGTTTCAAGAAGCATCATACGGATCACTTTAGCACGACGCGGTACTTCAAGACCAATCAATTTCTCTACCGCAAGAGCAAAGCCGTAGTTGTTTGAACTCGATGCGATATAGTCCATACGATCCGTCGTCGGCATGAACTCGTTATAGATCATATTCTCCGCCATCTTTTCCATACCCCGGTGGAGATACCCGATATCCGGATGTGCTTTAGTGATCTGTTCTTGTTGCAAATGAAGCATCAAACGCAACTGTCCGTGCGCCGATGGATGCTGCGGACCGAAGTTGAGAATCAGTTCATTGTCATCACGATCAAAGGTGATGTTTTCAAAAAAAGGTCGTAATCTATTGGCTTGTTGCATACTGTAATTCCTTAACGATCGCGATCAGAGATCACAACGCTTTTTTCTGCGTCAAATTTTTGAATCATGAATACACCCTCAGACTCTTGATATACAAGAGGTGTATCCGGTTCACCCTGGCTGATATCGGCACCGCGAGGTACTTCGTGACCCAAACGGGCGAAACGTTCGGTGTCATAACGATCCACGCGTGCAGAATCACGGTTTTCAGGCCCGATAATGTCACGTGCCTCTTTTCCGAAAATACGATCAACTTCATACCATTGCGCAAACTCATCCCCTTGGAGCGGATAGCTTTTACGAAGCGGGAATCCTTCCCAGTCATCCGGCATCAAAATACGTTTCATGTACGGATGATTGTTGATGACCACACCAAACATATCGTACATTTCACGCTCCGACCAATCAGCCGAACGGAAGAGTTTTTCAACACTTTGAATCGACTCTTTTTCACTAATTTTACATTTTACACGGATACGTTTGCGTTTGCTCATGCTGAGCATTTGATAGAAAATTTCAAATTTTCCTTCAGATGAGAGCCAATCGATTGCCGAGAGTTCAGAGAGCTGATTGTACTCAAGTTCATTTTTGAGCAATTCAATCACGCCGTAGTTGTCGTGAGCATTGATCACAACCACCATTTGTCCTACTTGGATGTAGGCATCCAAAACCTCAAACTTTGATTTGATCGCTTCAAGGTCGCTTGCAAATACTGCATCCTCGGAAACATCAGTTTTTGCTACTTGAGGAGCAACCCAATAACGGTCGGTGTAATAGGGTTTTTTCTGTACATCGTCTTTAGGGGTGTAAGATCTCATTACATCAGCCTTTTTGGTTTTTGAGCACGTGATGCGCTCTCACGTCGAATTTTTTGTTGAAGCAGCAATACCGCATATTGCAATGTTTCAGGACGTGGAGCACATCCTGGAAGATACAAATCAACAGGGATGACACGATCCACACCTTGAACCGTCGCATACGTGTTAAACATACCACCGGTATTCGCACAAGAGCCCATTGAGATAACCCATTTTGGCTCAGTCATTTGATCGTACAAACGACGAATAAACTCAGCATGTTTTTTGGTCAGTGTACCCGCAACAACCATGAGTTCTGCCTGACGCGGTGAAGCACGGAAAATAGTTCCGAAACGGTCAAAATCGTAACGTGATGCACCCGATGCCATCATCTCAATACCACAACACGCCAATCCATACGTCAGTGCCCAAAGGGAGTTTGAACGACCCCAATTGACCACTTTGTCGATTGTCGTCAATGCGACGGGAAGCCCGCCGTCTTTCAGATAATTTACTTGATGTTGTGCCATTCGAGCGCCCCTTTCTTCCAAGCGTAAACAAAACCGATAGCGAGTAGCAAGATGAACATCATCATCTCAGCAAAACCGAACCAACCGAGCAATTTAAAATCGATTGCCCATGGAAACATGAAAACAATCTCGACATCAAACAATAAAAACAGTAATGCGAAGAGATAAAACTGTGTCGAAATACGGTTAGGTTGTTTCGTCACTTCCGGTCCACACTCGTAAACCGTCAACTTTATCTTTTCAGTATCTTTGGCCGCCAATGCCCGACTGGCAAGGCGTGCAATCACGGTAGTCGCGTAAAACGCGCCAAACGTTAACACAAACAGTACAAATACCCCAAAATAGGGATTTGCTACGTTGTAATGCTCCATAGTTCCGACCTTTTTATGGTTGATGGCATATCCCGCAGTTGAGCAAAGCTCCCCTACGATCTACGTTTTTAATAAAAACAGTTGTTGCACTATAACAAAAAGAGAATTAAACGAACCCTTATACACCCAATTTTTTTATTGCAATGTCACGATAAGAAACATATCATTTTTCATTTTTAGATCTTAATGTTAAAATTCGTAACACATACAATGGAAGATTATTATATTCGTATCAAATCGGAACAAGTACTAAGCAATTATGGGGATTTAACTGGTGGGAAGCAGCACAAAATGTGCTACTTTGGGAAGCAATTTAGTGTTTTTCTTGAAGCATTCGGTCTAATGTATTAAAAACACTGTCGCTCGCGTGCTCCATCTCTTCAAAGATTTTAACAAAACGATCCGATCCGATCTCATCGGTTTTCATCAAATCGAAAATTTTATGGGTCGAGTTATGAACAATCGAGTGCGGAGATTCGAGAGAAGAGTAGCTTGGTGTTTTCTTGAAAAAATCAGCCCCTTCACCCTCATAATACCATTTACCTAAACGGCAGTTATGGTGATCGACAAATGCAAACTGCTCTTTTTTCGTGATTGCTGAAAGATAAGTATTCACTTTCCAAATGACATGATCGAGTTTGGCCAAACTCATAAATACACGTTCTGCGGTATGTTCCGTTTGAGTAAATGTCACACGCATCATTTGGGCATTATGTTCCATATTGTCATTAAAGCTGCTGATCGATTCATTGGATTCGTGTATGTTCTCTTGAACTTGTTCGAATTTTTCACCGATTGTCGTAACGTCTTGCTTCATCGATTGCAGCGATATATTGATTTCACTGATCGCTTTATCGGTACGGTCGGCAAGTTTGCGCACTTCATCCGCAACGACGGCAAAGCCCCGCCCATGCTCACCGGCACGCGCTGCTTCGATAGCTGCATTCAATGCCAAAAGATTGGTTTGATCTGAGATATCTTTGATCAATACTAAAATACTTGCGACATCTTGGGCACGATCAGAGAGTGCTTTGACCGTATCCATCGACTCTAATGCCAAACCGTTCAACCCCTCTAACGTACTCGAAATACCCGATGCTCTTTGTCCGAGTTCGACGATGTTTCCAAGTAATTCATTGGATTTGATAATATTTTCTTTTGATGAAGAAACCGATGATGCCATATTCCCCTGAATATCCACCAAATTTTTCTTCAATTGTTCATTTTGATATTTCATCATGATGGAAGCATTCACGAAATGTTCGTGATCTGATTCTTGAGCACTTTGCGATTCGTACTCATACACTTTTTGGGATAATTCCCGATTTTGATCTCGAAGTTCCCTGTTCTCTTTTTGAAGAGCTGCAATTTCCTCTTTTAATGCGGTATCATCACTAAACCAACCCATATTACGCTCCGTTTTTAGCTTCTCGCGGAGATTATACCAGTCGTTTGTCGCAAAACTATTTCATTTGTTAATTTTTAGTTATTTTGAGATATTTTTTTGATATTAATGGTTCAAGAAGCCTACGGATTTTTCATTCTCAAAACTTCCCGAACGCTCCTTTTGGATTTCGGCAATAAAATCATCAAGTCTAAAAACGCCCTCTTTTCGCGCTGCAACGTTATACGCGGTATTTTTGATGATCAAATTGATTTGACCTCCGGTGAGCGTATACGAGGCTAATTTTTCAACATCAAATCCGTTTTCAAACGGTGCATTTTTCGGAAGCATCATTTTCCACAACATTAGACGCTGCTTTTGGTCCGGTTTTTTGAACTCAATTTTGTAATTAAACCGGCGCGAAAACGCCTGATCGATATTTTCGAGCAGATTGGTCGTTGCGATCAAGATCCCCTGAAATTTTTCGATCTGCTCCAAAAAGATATTTTGCATCTGATTGTGCATCTGATCCGCAGACGAACCGATCCCTGATGAGCGGGAAGATAAGAATTGATCGGCTTCATTCAAAAGCAAAATCGGCTCTGTTTTTGTCTGATGGGTCAAATCGGCATAGGTATCGAAAATTTTACGAACATTTTTTTCCGATTCACCCACGTACATTGAGAGGATCTTCGAACAGTCAAAACTGAGTATCTGCCGTTTCAAAGAGCGTGCCAATGAGTGTGCTGTCAATGTTTTTCCAGTCCCCGGAGGGCCGTAAAAAATGATTCGTGCATCGATCCCCGCTTTTTTATCTTTCACCCCCCATTCATGAAGACGTGCGATCACTTCACGATCCAGCTGACGCATCAAATTTGAGAGAGTTTGTTCAGTCGAAGGGTTGAGTACTACGTTTTCAAGCGATGTTGTCGGTTCGATCAATTCAAAAATTTCCTGCTCTTTGATGAGCATATCGAGTTTGAGTTTGCGTACTTTTTTCTTTTTCTGCGGGTGCATAATCGATTGCAATACTTCATCAACGATATAGAAAGCACGGCTGATACCCCCAAACGGATTGAGCATCTCCTCATAGTCGATTACTTCATCACTGATGAGTCGTGAGCCGTCTTCAAGAAGAGCGCGGTTTTTGATCCGCTCATAATCATCGAAACTGATCAAATCGATGAGGGTATTCATCTCACGCAGATTTCCCTCGGTCGCGCTGTACTCCTCTTTGAGAAGTGCCAAAAAGATCACCTGCTCTTTTGGTTCAAGCTTTTTTTGTTTGAAAAAGCGATCGAGCACCACATCGAGTGAGGTTTGGGCAATCCGCTCATCGATACGTTTTTCGAGGAGATCGAGTTTGTTTTGGATACGGTTGATTCCAAGGGAGTGCTCATTGCCGTTATGGCGGATAATCGACATTTTTTGGTACAGCTCAATACGAAAAAACTGATCTTGGAGGTACTCCAAATGATCGGCGTAGGGTTTGATATCCGGAAGCGTCATCTCCAATGACCCCTCTTCGAGGAGCTTCATAAAAATTGAGGTCAATGCCACCGGTGTATTGTAAAGCTCCAAATGGGATAACTCACTGATTTTGAGAGGGGTAAAAGAGTGGTGAGTGATCCATCCCAATTCCAAAAGGGTTTTGACCTCACCGAAATGTTCCAAATAGGTATAATCATCCGCACCATACAACTCTTGTAGGAGTTCGGCGACGATAACGTCTTCTTGAGATTGCAAAAATTTTCGGGTCAGAAGCTGTAAAATTTTCGCTTCCTCTACCGTACATTTAAGCTGCGAAAAAATACCCGTTTTTTCAATCGTTTTGTTTTCTAAAAAATCAACTAAAAATTTCAATGCTGTCCTTGTGTGAATCCGTTTTGTATTTTATCTCGTAGGAGAGATTCTATCCTTAAATAGACTGGAATGAATAGAGTAATTCAATCTCCTGAGCCCATATCGCCTCATCGATCGTTTCCAATACCAATGGGATATTGTCCATCCTCGGATCGTTCATAATGAAGCCGAAAGCATCGAGACCAATTTTACCTTTTCCAATCGAATCGTGTCGATCGACGTGACTGCCAAGATCAGGTTTAGAATCGTTGATATGCATTCCACGCAAATAATTGAATCCTACAATCCTCTCAAATTCCGACCATGTTGCATCATAGGCCTCTCGGGTTCGAATATCGTATCCTGCAGTGAACATATGACACGTATCGATACAAACACCTACTCGTGATTTATCCTCAATTCGCTCGATGATCGCGGCTAGCTGTTCAAACGAATATCCCAGATTGCTTCCCTGTCCTGCAGTATTCTCTATCACCAATGTAACTCCCTCGGTGACACTCAGCGCTTCGTTCATGCTCATCGCGATCCGATCGATGCACTCCTCTTCGCTGATCTGTTTGAGGTGACTCCCCGGATGAAAATTGAGCCGATCAAGCCCAAGCTGCATACAGCGACGTGTTTCATCGATAAACGCTTCGAGCGATTTTTGCCGTTTGTCCTCTTCAGGGTGTCCGAGATTGATCAGATACGAATCGTGCGGCAGCACGTGACATGGCAAAATACCGCTTTTGACAAGATTGTCTTTAAAAAGTCCGATGGTCTCATCATCCAGTGGCTTCGCTGCCCATTGTTTTTGGTTTTTCGTAAAAAGGGCAAACGCCTTTGCCCCGATCGCCATTGCATTAAGCGGGGCATTAAAAACACCCCCCGACGCCGAAACGTGAGCACCGACAAATTTAGCCATGTATATTCCTGATAATTGATTAATCGTATTTTAGCGAAGTTTTCGTATTCTCTTCGCCGCCTCTTCGAGTACATCAAGGGGTTTAGAATAGCAAAAGCGAACCAGGTTGCATCCCGCATCATCGTGATAAAATGCCCGTCCCGGAACAGATGCAACCCCAGTTTTTTCCAAAATCGCCATCGCTTTGTCAAAATCATCGCTTCCTCTAACACTGCTCACATCGGTCATGACATAATATGCGCCATTTGGAATACTCGGATTCAATCCTGCATCACGGAGTGCTCCGCAAAAGAGATCGCGTTTGTGTTCATGGAGTCGGGCAAGCTCGTTGTAGTACTCATCCCCAAGTTCTTCCAATCCTATTGCCGCACCGATCTGCAACGGTGCAGGGGCACAAACGTAAATTAGATCGTTGAGCTGTGCCATCGCTTCGATAACACTCACGGGAGCAATCGCATATCCCAATCGCCATCCGGTGATACTAAACACTTTGGAAAATCCGCTCAGCACAACGCATCGGTCTTTGAGACTTGGGACACTCAGTGCCGTGATATGAACTGCGTCACCGTACAAAAAGTGCTCGTACATCTCATCCGCAAACACGATCAGATCGTGTTTTTCGGCAAACGCTCCGATGTGCTCCAACTCTTCATGCGTATAAACTTTTCCGCTCGGGTTGGCGGGGTTGCAAATCACCATTGCTCTCGTTTTAGGAGTCACGACGGCTTCGAGTGCATCCATATCGAGATTCCACTCCGGAGCTTCCAGCCGTACAAAGGTAGGAACCGCACCAAGAGAGGTCAGGGTGGAGCGATGATACCCATAATAAGGTTCAAATAAAATCACCTCATCACCGGGGTTGAGCAGAGCCATACACGCCGTATAAAACGCCCCCGTCGCACCATCAGAGACCAAAACCTGCTCCGACTCAATCTCAACCTCATAAAAACGTTTCATTTTCGCGGCGATAGCATTGCGCAATCGTGGCAATCCCTCGGTCGGAGTATAGATATTTACGCCAGCGTTCATCGCAGCATACGCCCCTTCAATGACGATGCGGGGAACTTCAAGATCGCAGACCCCTTGTGCCATATTGATCCCGTTTCGTGCATTGCATGCCCGCGTCATAGATCGGATATGGGATTGTTCGACCGTTCCGCTGCGTTGACTGAGTTTCATCTGTAATTGCTCCCGAATAAAAGAGAGAATTATAACTTATCGCGCAAAAGCTTGATCACAATCGCTAACAAAACACCGCCTGAGGCAATGAGGCTTAACGAACCTATCTTCCAAAGGATCGGATTATTCATCGCTATCGCCAGAGCGATACTCAACACACCGACCACTCCAAAGCCCCACTGCACATTTGCCCAACGTGTCGGAAGCAGCTGATGGAGCATCGGAACCTCCCGCTCATCGATATAGGGGGCATAACGTTCAAACCAGACCAAAAAAGGGACAATTTTATACAGATGCGCCGAAATCAAAAACCCTAAAAATCCAGCCGTCAAAAACCAAAATGACAAAATTACCACCGTCTCATCGCTGCATACTAGTGCATAGATCCCCAAACCGATCGAAAGGACCAACGCGATAAACGCTATGAGGACTGATCTCTCCCAGATATCGCTATAACCCCTTTTTTTCGTAGTAAAGATGCGATACACCTGTATCATATAATAGAGCACGGATCCGATTCCGATCCATAAGGCACTCTTTTGCAGCCACACCATTTGGAACATCGATGCAATAATCATTGCACTGACAGAAGCGATCATCGTATAAAAACTGATTGTATGGTCTCGATCTGAGGGACGATTACATGCACCAAACATCGGAAGGACAACAGTGCTTACTCCCATAATATTGAGCATCACGTATCCCCCAAACACAGCAAAAACATGTCCCATTCGCCATTGCGTCGGATCGGTATTGATAATCCCCGAATACGATAAAGCCATCCAGACTCCGACCCCCAGCCCAAATCCCAAAAAGAGAGTACTCCACTGCATCGAGCGGGTCACACTGGTTCGACGACGACTGCTACGAAGACTGATAAACAGATTGAACGCAAAAAGGCCCAACGCCAAAAATATGATCCCTCCTCCGATCGGAAGATATAGAGAAGATACAAAGAATCCAAACAAAAGAGTACAAATTCCAATGAGGAGGAGAGGAAAAATCCAGCGAAATACAGAGGGATAGCGATGATAGACCTCGGCAACAACGACCGACATCTGCCCCATCGCACCGATGATCACCATCATGACAAAACCGATCATATAGGAATGAACCCATCCGATCACGTTAAAATCGTGGAGACTCACACGTGATGAGAAGAAAAACAAAAAACTCATCGCCACGATATAAAAGAAAACAGCACTGATAAAATAGGGAGCAATCAGCCGAAGCGGAAGGGAAAAATTAGGGGAAACGTTCATTCTTACCCTTTTTTTCTATTGATTATACTCTATCAAAAACTTAACGGGATTGATTGTCGTCAAGATTTTCAATTCTGATGATCAATCCATTGTTTCGGTCTTTGAAATAGCTCAGACCGGGTTTGAGCCGATATACAATGTCCATTTTTTCATTGCGAATGTATTGAGTCTTTGCACCGCCGCACTGTTCACTCGTATTGATCCCCTGAAAAATCGGCTCACCGAGCAGTATTCGGCGAAGCGTATCGGTAGGGTACTCGGCAGATAGATACTCACGGATGAAGTCTTGCTCGCTCATGCACCCTGCACTTACGCACACCTTCTCATCAATAGAAATCTTTTCTACTGCAACTCCTGCCGTAAAGAGTTCGGCCTCCACCGATTCTCCTTCATGACGGATATACCCCGTATCGGCAAACTTGAGCTTCGGTGATTTGATCGTGATGATTTTGGGTTCACTAATGCTGTAGTGTTTGCCCGTACACCCTCCGATCATGAGCGCGAGGAGACTAACCCATAGGATAAAGAATTTTTGCATGTACCTCATCCAATTTTTGGAGTAGTTCGGAGCTAAGCGTCACATCCATTGCAGAGAGACTCGCATCGAGCTGTTCAGGGCTCGTCGCTCCGATAATCGTCGAAGCGACAAAATCAAACTGCTTGCTCCAGGCTATCGCCATCGTCACCGGATGAATCCCGGTTTCATGCGCGATACGAAGATATTCTTGCGTCGAAGCAAGAGTTTTATCGTTCATAAAGCGCGCCGCCATCAAACGTTGACGCTTATTAGCCGATTTGACGTAATCACTGAACCGTCCTTGTGCATTGATGTCTTGGTTGTATTTTCCGCTCAGTACCCCTCCGGCCAACGGAGAATACGGCAACAGTGAAATCTTCTCTTCACGGCAAAGTGCTCCGATTTCGGTCAAATCCCGACGGTTGAGAAGCGAGAAATTGTTTTGGATCGACTCGAAACGGGCTAATTTTTCGTATTTGGAAACCATCAATGATTTCATCGTCCCCCGCGCCGTATCATTGGAGGTTCCGATATAGCGGACTTTGCCGCTTTGCACCAAAGCATCAAAAGCTCGCATTGACTCTTCGATAGGAACAATCGTATCGGGCCAATGCATCTGATAGAGATCAATATACTCTGTTCCCAAACGTTTGAGTGATCCTTCAATTGCCCGCTCGATATGAAACCGATCAATTGCCGTATACCCATGACGAATCGGAGGGACGAACCATCCCGATGCGGCTCCCGCCACTTTGGAAGCCAAAATAATCGAATCGCGCGGCTTTGTTTTGAGCCAGCGTCCTACCATCTCTTCAGTTAAACCGACAAGTTTCTCTTCGGGAGGGACGGGATAGAGTTCGGCAGTATCGAAAAAATTGACCCCAGCATCGTACGCTTTATCCATGATTTTAAATGCCGCTGTCTCATCACATTGGCTTCCAAAGGTCATTGTCCCCATACAAATCGGTGATACGCGCAGTCCACTTCGGCCTATATAGCGGTAATTCATGCAATCTCATTTCACAGTAACAAAATTTATAATGCTATTTTAGCGTTTTTGAACCACAACTGTCTTCGCAAATGGATGCGATACAATTATTCGTTATAATCTCCGCCATGGATAGAAAACTGATAAGCGATTTTTTTCATCTCAATCTTCCAAGCGATATGGAACAGTGCATTGAGTTATTCGCCATTTTCGGTGGCTACAATCAACCAATCGATACCGATCAGCCGATTGAAACACTCATCTTTGAGCATATCATTTCCCCTTTTGAATCTCATCGTGAGAATATACTTCTACCTCTCAACGATAATCCTCTGTATATTAATTTGCTCCATGCTATTGCAGTTGGAGATCGCAGGCAACGTTCAGCCTACCGTCGCGCCCGCATCGGTAAAGAACGGGGGAGCGAGGCGTTTGCATTTTTGCGTCATAGCGGTTATCTCAGCCTTGAACGTTCACGGGAAATACCTTTGCAGCGGGCCTATCCGAAACAGCGGTTCAAAAAAGAGATAGAACACCATGTCATTTCTCATAAATACCGATTTATTACCCCATTTTTACGTTTTTGGTTTGCCTTTGTCGAGCCGTTTTCCCAATCGATCCGTGAGGAAAATTATCAATTCTTTTTAGAGCATTTTCGAGAGCATTTCAATGCTTTTGTCGGATTTACGTTTGAAGAGCTGTGCGACCTCTATATCCGAGAGATTTTAGCTCCGACATTTGGAGGTGATATTTTGGATTCAGGGAGTTATTGGAATCGTGAAGTAGAGATCGATCTTTTCACTGAGACGATGGAAGGGGAAATTTGGGTCGGGGAGTGCAAGTGGACAAACCATAAAGTCAACAAAAAAGAGTTTCACAAACTTGAAGAAAAATGTTCTAAACTCTCGATAACACCCGATAAAATATTTTTGTTCACAAAACGGGGATTTTCAAATGAGCTGAACGATATAAAAGACAAACGTCTCTATCGTATTGATGCAGAAGAGCTGAGTGTATTAACTAACCGCTCTTAGTGCCCCGTATGCCTCTTGAAGAAGCTGAAATTTCTCCGTATATTTATTGATGATTTTCGGGCTTTTATTTTGTACACGATCAGGATGATACCGTTTAGCCAGTGTACGATACCGTTTTTTCAAATCTTCCGGCGAAGACCCCATCGGAATTTCAAAAATCGCATGATAGCGGATCATTTTATCGATTGCATCATTGCTTTGTCCCCATCCGCGATAGTTGCCATACAATCGGCTCATAAACATATCATCATATTGGTAGTTGATCGTAAAATGGAGAACTTCACGGCGATTGAGTGTTTTCTCCAAACGTGCCCGTGATTGCTGCGTCGTTACGTCGATAAACAATGCATCGTTTGTCGAGCTGGTCACCATACTGGAGAGCTGCTGTTTGAGATAGCGCATCACCCAACGATTTGGCGTTAGAACACTCAGTTTTACACGATCCGGTCCGAACGCATACACTTCGACATCGACTTTTTCACTCTCACGAAACGGTACTTCGATACGGACAGCCGCTGTTTTGCACCGTTTTAACGAACGGGTATAAAACGGGCTGGAGAGTTCATTGGCTTTGGTGAAACGCTCACTGAGCGTCTCTAAAAATTCCTCTTTTTGATCTGCGGAGTTTTCATTATTGAGAACCAATACCCCATTATCCAAAAACAGCGTGTTATGGATGTGATGATCGAAAAACTCCTCCATCCACGACTCTTCGAGCGTGTTGGAACTTCCTTGAACAAAGATAGCGTTATTGCGTAAAACAACTCTCACGGCAGCCCCCGTTTAGTGATTCTTTTCTCATCTAAAGCAAAATGAGTTCCACTCTTGTGCCACCAAAAGGACACTTTATTTTTTTAGAGTTCTCCATTCCATATTCCAAGGGGTCTTTATGTCATACGCGACGAAACGATATTGGTTTTATGCCTTCGTCACCGTCATCACTTTTGTCATGCCGTTTATCACGGTCAATCAAAACCATCTTTTACTCCTCTCCTTTGAAAAATTACAGTTTCATTTCATGGGATTGGCGTACGATGTCAATGAGTTTTATATCATGCCGTTTTTATTGATGTTTTTCTTCATCGGAATTTTCGCCCTTACGTCCATTATGGGCAGAGCGTGGTGCGGATGGGGCTGCCCGCAGACAATTTTCCGCACCCTCTACCGTGATCTCATCCAAGGCTCTCTCCTCGATCTGCGCACAATCGCCAATAAACAAAAACGGATGAATACGTCACCACTGGAAAATAAGCTCAAAATCGTTGTTGGTTTTTTACTGTGGACATTAATAGCTATAACTGCATCAACCAATTTCATCTGGTACTTCGTCCCTCCGGAAGATTTTTTTGTCTACATGCAACACCCGCAAGAGCATCTGTTTATCGTTACTTTTATCCTCTCATCCGCCGCATTTTTAGTTTATGATATTGTTTGGATGCAGGAGAGTTTTTGTACCTATCTTTGCCCCTATTCACGTATTCAAACCGTCCTTTATGATGATGATACCAAACACGTCCTGTATAACACCCATCGCGGCGGTGTGATTTATACGGACAACCAAAAACAGATTACCGATGCCAAGCAATGGATCAACAGCGAAGAGTGCACCACCTGTGAAGCATGCGTCAAAGTATGTCCGACCCATATCGATATTCGAAAAGGGCTACAACTAGAGTGTATTAACTGTCTGGGATGTGCCGATGTGTGCAGCACCGTCATGGGAAAACTGGGGAAAAAATCGTTGATTGAATGGAGTAGCCCAAAGTCGCTCTTGCATCATGGTAAGCGCACTATCTTTTCAAAACGCAATCTTATGTATTTTGCCGCCATGATCGGATCCTTGATCTTTGCTGCGGCATTAGCATCAGAACAAGAGCAAGTATTGGTCAATATCAATAAACCAAATGAACTTTACAAAATACACGATGGCATCGTTAGCAACAACTATATTGTGAACATCCACAATACCCAAAAACAAACCTATACTTACGATGTAAAAGTAGCTGACAAAAACTTTCGCATCGATCGATTTGAATCTCTCACCCTTAAACCCGATGGGATGAGAAAACGGATTTTGGTCATCTCGACACCTCAAAATCTCTCTCGCTCAACCCGACGGGACACCCCATTGAGACTCAAACTAACCATCTTCGCACAAGAAGATCCGAAAATCTCCATCACCAAAGAGATTTCGTTTATCTATCCGCGGATCCCGTGATGGATAGCTATGGAGAGGGTGAAAACACTCCCCTCTCGAAGCTTGCTTTGAACTGCAATGGTTCCACCAAAGCTTTTCTCGACAATCATTTTCGCCAGATAAAGCCCTATACCGCTCCCCTCTGATTTCGTCGTGAAATAAGGATCGAAAATCTTGCCAAGCGTCTCATTGCCTATCCCCTCTCCATTATCCTCGATCACAATAATCACATTATCCTCTGAGCACTCCGTACGAATACTAATCTTGGGTTCACTCACTCCGCTCAGCGCATCGGAGGCATTGGAAACCAATGCTAAAATCACATGTGAGAGTTCATTTCTTTTCCCAAACAGCATAATTTCTTGATCGCAAGAGAGCCACACCAATGCAATCCCTTTGCTCTTCAAATCAGGAGCGATCACGGCAATGCTATTTTCAATTGCCTCGGTGAGTGAAAAAGGTTCTTTGATTTTAGCAGGGGTATAAAACTCTTTGAAATCATCGATCGTTTTGGATAAATATTGCAACTGTTCTTGTGCAGATACGATTTTTTTTTGAAAATATGCCTCTTCCAGCGTCTTGGATTCATAACGGTTTTTTAGATTTATCAACATATACGACAAATTGTTAAGGGGTTGACGAAACTGATGCGTTATCGTAGCAATCATCTCTCCGCTCTTCGCCATTTTGGATTGCTGAAACAGCATATTTTGATGATCGATCGCCTGATTTTTAAAAAGATTGTATTTATACGAAATGGAGATCGTGAACAGCACCGCTTCTACCGCAAAAGCGATCAAGACAATATCGACATACCCTCGATCGACGTATACGTGTTTGAGCTGAAATACAAACAGCAACACACATAACAACGACCACCCTATGACATAGACAATGGTCGGTTTAAATCCCGATCGGAGATTAAACACCACCGAGAGAAACAAAATGGCATACACCACCGTATAGGGAAGATATTCAAATAAAACATAGTGATAAAAAGCGGTCAATATAACCACATTGAGCAGCACCGTATTGATGATCAGTTCTTTAAAGTTCGAAATTTTTGGGATCAGATTCCCTTCATGAAATGTTATAGCGAAAACTACCGCACTGAGTGTTGAGAATAGAAGAAAAATCCCCTGTAAAACAGAAGAAATGGCAAAAAGATGGCTATAAGAAAGGATGTATCCGAGTGAAAAAACCTGCATGGCGCAATAGCTGATGTACATCATCTCTTTGGAGTACATGTACCTCACCAGCGTATAGACGATACTCATCAATAAAATGCCGAATGTCGCTCCATAGGCCAAAAGAGTGAATGTTTCAGCACTCAATTTTATATCCTGTGCCCGAAAGATTCGAAATGAGATTCGCCGGCAGTTTCGCTTTGAGATTTTTGATCAGTGTTTTGAGTGCATCGGGGCTCATCACACTCTCATGCCACACGTGATTTTCAATCTCGCTATAGGTGACATAACGATTTTTGTATTTCAGGAGCAAATTTAGTAGCAAAAGCTCTTTCGTACGCAATGCAACCATCTCACCTTGATCAAAGAGTGTTTGGTTATAGCGGTCAAAAAAGACGTTTTCTGCGATTTCAATTACATTCGAATCTTTGTTACGGATACTATCGACACAAAGTTGCAAAGCTTCTTTAAATGCACTCTCCTGCACCGGTTTGATTAAATATTTGATCAATTGCAGCTCAATCGCCTGTAACAGATAGCTTGTATCGCTAAATGCCGTGATCACGATGATATGAGTCTCTTTGTTCTCTTTGCGGATCTGTTTGATAAACTCCAGTCCATTGAGTTTCGGCATCTGGATATCGGTAATGATAATCTCAGGATGATGTTCGCGGTAAAGTTTTAATCCCTCAAAAGCATCAGAAGCGGCATAAATGTAATCAAAATAGTTTTCGAGATACTCAATACCGTTTTCACGCGCCACATCATCATCTTCGACATACAAAATACGAAGATTTTTAGTGGCTGACGTTTCCATACCGTTAGTGTTTAACGATCTCTCCGTAACACTCCGGTCGTCGATCACGTACAAGCCCCCAGTAGTGACGATGTTCACGGATCGCAACCGGATCAAATTCGCTGTAAAGAATTTCTTCTTTATCGCGGGAGGCTTCGGCAACTTTTTCTCCTGTATAATCGGTAATAAACGAAGAGCCGTAAAACGTCAGAGTACAACTCTCTCCAACCTCTTCACCAATACGGTTGGCAGCGATAACTGGGATGATGTTCGCAGCAGAGTGCCCCATTTGTACCCGCTGCCAATGTGATGCCGAATCAACACCGATCTCCGGTTCGCTTCCGATTGCCGTCGGATAAAAAATCATATCCGCTCCCATCAGCGTCAAAGAACGCGCTGTCTCCGGAAACCACTGATCCCAGCAAATACCGACACCGATGTTTCCAAATGCTGTTTTCCAGACTTTAAAGCCGGTATCTCCCGGTTCAAAATAAAATTTTTCCTCGTATCCCGGCCCATCAGGAATGTGGGTTTTTCGGTAGTTTTCCATAACACTCCCATCCGAATCAATCATCACAAGAGAGTTAAAATAACGCTCCCCGTCACGCTCGAAATAACTGATCGGCAGTACAACACCAAGCTCTTTTGCCAAAGCACTAAAATGGGCTATAAGCGGATTGTTCTCACGCGGTTGCGCCCACTCAAAATACTTTTTGTCCATGTCTTTACAAAAATAGTACCCCTCAAACAGTTCAGGGATCAAAATAATATTCGCTCCGTTACGTGCCGCTTCACGTACCATCGATTCGGCTTTGAGAATATTTGCGCTTTTATCTTCGCTCATCTGCATTTGCACTGCCGCAACTTTGATCATCTTTGCTCCTACAACTGTATTCCATTACCGCAATTATAGCATTGCTCGGATACAGAATCTTTACTCTAAAATTATTATTATTTTTTAATATGTACCGTGATATTCTATACTAAATATGAGATGTGAAAGGAGACACGATGGCTACTATAAATACTCAGTACAATCCTCTTCCGCAAATGAATACGGAAACAGCTAAACGCGATAAAACACTTGAAAAGATTGCCTCGGCTATTGAACTGGGGATGGAAGATAGTGCTTCGCGCTCCATTTCGGATATGCTGCAAAATGAGATTTCTACAGCATCTCAAGGAATCATAAACGCAAACGACGGTATCTCGATGATGCAGATTGTCGGCGGAACACTCAATTCGCTCTCCGATCAGACCCAAACACTCAATGATCTGAGTGTCCGATATAATAATGCGTCTTTGGATGATTCCCAAAAACAAATGCTCCAAGGAGAGTTCAACCGTACCGTTGCATCCATGCAGCAAAGCATAGATAGCACGAGCTTCAATGGAAAACCTCTATTTGGAAACTCCATGAATTTCTCATTAGGTGATAGTACCATCTCGGCAACTGTGCCCTCACTTTCACCTTCATCGCTTGCCATTGACAATCAAGACTCGATTAAAGCCTATAGCGATGCTATTTCTCAAGCGAATTCAGAGGTAGGATCAACAACCAATAATTTTGTAAGTGCCTCAACAGCTCTTTTGGACAAAATTACTTCCACATCAGCAGCAAAAAGTCAGATCGCCGATACTGATATGGCCAATGCGATCAAAGAGTTTCAACAAACTAACCTGAAATTGGATATGACGCAAATCGCCATTGCACATCAAAATGATATTTTACGCCAAAACGTAACACGGTTATTGGGATAAAAGAAGAAGAAAGATCGAATGATTACATTCGATCTTTTGCTTGGATTCCAAGAAGAGAGAGTCCCGTTTTAATTGAGAGTGCAACGACAAGAAGGAGCTTAAGCAGCGCTGCTTCGTCTTCACTTCCGATGATACGGGTATCGTAATAAAATTTATGCAATCTTCCCGCTAACACTTTGAGGTAATCAGGAAGTTTTTGTGCTTGACGCGATTCAAAAGCATCATCGATAATTTCCGGCAGTAACAGCGCCTCAAACAACAATCCATCCGCATCTGCACTTAAATTGTACAAACGGGCATTCATGATCTCATCCATACTTTTTTCGCTTTTTGCGATTAACGTTTGGATACGTGCATGCGCGTATTGGATATAATAGATCGGATTTGAGCTGTCTTGGCGTTTAAGTTCTTCGATATCAAATTCAAGTGCCGTATCACACTTTTTAGAGGCGAACATAAAACGTAACGCTTCTGCACCGATCTCCTCAACCACGTCACTCATCAAAATAACCGTTCCGGCACGTTTCGACATCTTGAACGGTTCACCGTCTTTGAGCAAACTCACCATTTGAGAGAGGAGTACTTCGAGTTTAGATGAATCGTACCCCAAGAAAGTGACTGCCGCTTTTACACGAGCGATATATCCGTGGTGATCTGCGCCCCAGATATTGATGTAATCTTCATAGCCGCGCTCAAACTTTTGGTTATGATAAATAATATCACCTGCAAGATACGTAGGACGGCCATCTTCACGCACTACAACACGGTCATGATCATCACCCAGTTCGGAAGAGCGGATAAAGGTTTTACCTTCATTAACGTAAACACCCTCACCCATTTTTGCCATCACTCGATCCCACTCGCTGTACAACGACGCTTCACTGACAAAGGTATCGAAATGGATATTGATCGCTTTTAGGTCCTCAACAATGAGGACTAAAATCTTATCTTTTGCCCATAAAGCAAGCTCTTTTTGGCGACTCTCATCGCGAAGTGCTTCTTCACCAAATTTTGCTACCGCTTCACGCGCCAAATCACTTAGATACTCGCCGCGATAATATTTCTCCGGCCACTCGACTTCTTCTCCGAGGAGACTAGAACGTCCTTCAAGTTGTAAAGAAACCCCAAGCAAATCGATTTGATTTCCCGCATCATTGACGTAATACTCTGCCGTAATGTCATAACCTAGATGACGACCGAGACGGAGCATCGTATCACCGTATACGGCACCGCGTGCATGTCCGATATGAAGCGGTCCGGTTGGATTGGCACTGACAAATTCCAAAAGGATTGTCCCTTTTTTATCACTGCTTCCAAACTGTTCACCGTGGCTTAATGCCCACGATGCATACTCATCGAGAAATGATTCAGAGAGACGAAAATTGATATATCCTTTGACCGATTCAACAGCACCAAACATCTCATGATCGTTGAACGATGTAGCAATCTCTTCAGCAATAGCCATAGGAGATTTTCGAAGCTCTTTTGCTAGGGAAAAGACAATAGGGGTAGCGAAGTGACCGAAAGAGCGATCTTTCGGCTTTTCGAGGATTACATCACAATTAAATTTCTCGCGCAACAGCGCACTCACTCGCTGCTTCAAGGCTTACGCTTGTGGTGTAGTTTTTGGAGTTTCTACCGTTGTAGTTGCAGTAGCATCAACTTGTTTCGGTGCTTCGCTTGCTGTCGGTGCAGGTGCTGCAGGTTCTTCTTCTTTCATCTCTTTTTTGAAATTACGGATCCCTTGTCCGAAACCTTTTGCAAGCTCAGGAATTTTTTTCGCTCCGAACAAAAGAATAACGATTCCAAAAACTATTAACCAATGACTTCCGCTTGTAAAACCACCCATAGGTATTTCCTTTTATGCATTAAAAATAGATTGAAGCAGTATAACTGCTGATTGCTGTAATCGTCCTTATGAGATTACGGATATCTTTTTGTTATATCTTTAACTTTGTTCTTCCCATTTTTGGACGAACTCGTTGATTTGTAACGTCGGGATTTTCATCCGTGCCGCTTTGGCGATAGAGACCAGAATCTCAGCCGCTTCATCGAGATTGTCATTTACCACTAAAAAATCGTATTCACTGATACGCTGTACTTCCCGCTTTGCCATCTCGATTCTTCCGGCAATGACGGCTTCACTGTCTGTGGAGCGGTTATGCAACCGTTTTGTCAATTCTTCGAGTGTCGGTGTCGTAATGAAAACCGATGTCGTAATATCGCCCAAACGGTTTTGAACGGCATCATGCCCCTGAACATCAATATCAAAAATAACGAGTTTTCCCTCTTTTAATGCCTGTTTCACAGGACCAAGCGATGTCCCGTAGTAGTTTCCATGAACCACGGCATACTCCAAAAACATCTCTTGTTCGATATCTTTTTTAAACTCATCGATACTCACGAAATGGTAATGGACACCGTCCACTTCCCCTTCACGCATCCCTCTGGTCGTTGTGGAAATAGAAAAATATATCGGACCGATCTGATCTTTTATTTTATTGATAATTGAACTCTTGCCCGCTCCGCTAGGACCGGATAAGACTAAAATGGCACCGCTGTTTCGATTCACTTGTCATTTCCGAAATTGATATTAATGCTGATGTTCATCCCTTTCAGAGATTTTGCAACATCTTCATTAGAGAGTGCTTTGAGCAATGCTTGCAATGCCTCAACACCATCCGTATGTGCAGCAGCTGTCTCATTGCTGATAGGCTGTACAACTTCAGATAGCTCTTCTGATTCATCCATCACAACTTCATCAAGATCGTCGATATCAATGATCTGATCATTTTGTGAATCCTCGTCTTCTATCTCTTCACCGATAGCACGTTTTAATTCCAGTTCATCCAACATATCCAATTCGTCAAATCCGCTCAATGGTTCTTTTTCTCCCTCAACTGTTTCATCTAAATTCAAATCTGCCATTAAACTCTCATCGAGGTCTTCCGGCGATAATTCTTGATCGAGTTCATCACTGTCCAGGCTATTAACCGCATCATTGATTTTCGCTTCTAAACTATCCAAATAATTTTCATCATCTTCGAGTCCAGAGATATCCATATCTTCAAGCATGCTCTCATCTAACACTAAATCATCGATTGCTCCAGCCGGTTCTTCTATCAACTCTTCATCAAAATCAATCGCCTCTTCGAGTGGAGCGCCAAGCGGTTCTTCATTCTCTGATTGCTCAGTAAATTCAATATCCCCAAATGCACCTTCATCGAGTATCTCTTTATCTGAGACATCACCGTTTTTCAAAAGATCATCGTCTAGCAGATCATCAAATTTCAGATCTTCATCAATCGAATCTTCCAGTGATAGATCATCAAGTTTCATCCCTTCACTCTCGTCCATTAAAAGATCTTCATCGTCGTGAATACCTTGAACAACGATATCATCATCCATAAACTCTTCGGTATCCTCCAAAAGGTCTCGAACCTCTTGTACCTCTTCTTGATCCAATACGTTCGTTTCCGGAAGTTTTTCATCCAGATCCTCTAAATTCCCAAAGTCAAACTCTTCATCATCCAAACCTTCCATTTCTGAAAGCTCCATATCACTTGATTCGAGTTCCGGTAGACTCTCTTCAAGATTGATAGAATATACGGGAGTATCAACAGTTTTGGTCTCTACGGAGGAATCCGTAGTTTTCTTCTCTATTCGAACCAGTAAATCAACTAAATCGGTCGGTAAAAACGGCTTATTGATTACATGCTCAAAGCCCTCAGGAACATCGTTTCCACGTGTTGCCATCAATAATGTGCTTTTGACATTTATTTTGTTATTCAACGATTCAAACGTCTCATCATTGTACAGTGCATCATCCATAATGAGTAAATCGTAGTCAGTCCCCTCGATCTCATCTACAGACCATACAACACTCAAATCATCTTTTGTCTTCTGTGCACTGAGAGCGACCAGTTTGCGAACTACCGGATTATCGTTAAACAGCAAAATCTTCATTGCTACCCCTCTTCAAAGTATCTTCTTGTTCAATTATACGCTAAGTGGTATCATTGTAACTAAAAAACCGTTAAATGATAAAACTTCTACTTCCTCTTTTTATAGTTGTTTCCCTTTATTCACACGAAAACATCTATATCTTTCCAGATAATCACACCCGTTGTATTCATGAAATCAGTGATTTGATTAAAAAAAGTTCTTCTGTTTTAATCGTTAGTGAACATTATCACCATCCCGCACTCTCAAAAGCATTGATCCTTTCAGCCAAAAAAGGTACTCAAATAAAACTGATTCTCAATGATCTCCAAGGTGAGCCTTTATCATTAGTTCAATATCGCCATATCAGTCTTTATAAAACTTCCGCAGCATTAAAGCAAAGTTATATTTTGATCGATAACACATTACTCTACACTGCGAAGACTGCTATTGATGAAGATCATTTCAGTAGACACCATCTCACAATGCAATGCAGTGATTCGCCGCAAAAAATGAAGATGCAACATCACTTTTTGTCCCCTATTTTAAGCTCTTCTCATCCCTATTTAGAATAGTTTTTCCAAGAAATTATACGCACTTTGCGTCTGTGAAGTCACAATCATTAGCGTAGCTCCTAATGTCACCATCAATACTACGAATGAAACGGCGATTTTTATCGGTGTTCCGATAACCAAAAGGTTGAACTGAGGCATCGTTTTCATCAACATCCCAAATATCAAATCGGCCATCATAGAGAGTGCCGTAATCGGAAATGCAATCATGAATCCTACAACAAACATATTGCTCATAGCATGCATAATATATTGAAATAACGAAGGTGTAATCATAAATCCCCCTAAAGGGATAGATGAGATAGAAGCCGACGCATAGAGTAATATCCAATGATGTAAATCAAAAATGAGCAGTACCATCAACGCCAATAGCGCTAAAAACTGATTGATAATCGGCATCGATACTCCCGATTGAGGATCAATAGCTGAAGCGAGAGAAAATCCCATCATAAACGATATTTGCCCCCCTGCAAACGTAATCACATGATACGCAAGTTGCAATACTACACCAACGGCAAGGCCAAATAGCATTTCACCCAAAATCGCTACGGTCAGACTAAGACCATCGGTAGGAATGTGCAGCGGGGGTACAACTCCGAAAAAGAAAATGGTAAAGAAAAAGGCCATCGCCGCTTTGACCGAAATAGGGATATTCATGTGGGAAAAAATCGGAACCGCCATAAACAAAGCGGTAAATCGCGTAAAGAGCAAAATGAATGCTATTGTTCGCCCTTCGCTAAATATTTCCGCCCACTCCATATTATGACTCTTTTAAATTCCCGTTTTGCATTCGATAAATATGATTGCATTGCGCCGCTAATGATTCATCGTGAGTGACTAAAATCATCCCCGCTTTATGTTCGCGCAAATAATCGTTGAATATTTGCATCACTTCCAATGCCGTAGCATGATCAAGATTGCCGGTCGGCTCATCCGCAAAAATCAATCGCGGTTTTTTCGACATAACCCGTGCTATGGATACCCGTTGTTGCTGCCCTCCGGAGAGTTCAGTCACTTTTTGATGGATGACATGCTCTATCCCTAAACGCTGAATCAATACCGGATCAATCGTTTCACCGGAGAGTAACGTTGCCACCTCGAGATTTTCATAGGCACTAAACCCTTTGAACAAATAATGGCTTTGATATATCATCCCCAAATCATTACGCCGTAATTTCACCAGGGATTTGTCATCCATCCGATATACATCTTCTCCGAAAAGTTCTACGTCTCCATGAAGTGGATGCAACAGTGAAGAGAGTATATGCATTAACGTTGATTTACCACTTCCACTCACACCGACGATCGCGATCGATTCACCGGCATTAAGTGTCAATGAGATATCCTCAAAAAGCGGATAATCAAAGGCATGAGAAAGTGAAGTTGCTTTTAATAGTGTCATAAAAGAATTATAGAGGATTTTAAATTAATAAAGAGGAAAAGAAGTTCTCCCGCACATGCGGGAAAGACGAAAACGAAAGATAAAACTTTCGATTACGCCATTTGTGCAGCGACTTCAGCAGCGAAATCGTTGACTTGTTTTTCGATACCTTCACCCACTTCGTACTTGATGAACTCTACAAGTTCAGCAGTTCCGCCGTGTTTTGCCGCTTCTTTCGTGATCGCTTCTGCAACCGTCATAGAATCGTCCATAACGTAGTTTTGATCCAAAAGTGCAAGCTCTTTATCCAAAGTTGTATTGTCCGCTACGAAGCGAGCCAATTTACCAGGGATGATGTTTGCCCAGATTTTTTCCGGTTTACCCTCGCTAGCCAATTCCGCTTTGATCGCATCTTCAGCCGCAGCCATAACTTCCGGAGTCAATTGACAAGCAGAAATGTATTGTGGAACGTTTTTCAATGGTTTTTTCAAACGTGCCAACTCTTCGTTTTCCGTTTTGATCGCTTCGATACGGCCGATAGTTTCTGCCTCTACGAACGCTGGATCAAAATCTTTTGACGTAAGAGTTGTCGGCTTCATCGCCGCAGCGTGCATTGCAACGTTTTTAAGCATTCCAGCCATTGCTGCCGCTACTTTTGCATCTGAACATTTTGCCGCTACCAATACACCTACACGTCCGTTAGAGTGAACATAACCGTTAACAACACCGTTTTCAGCCGCATTAAGGGTTACAAAACGACGTGTAACGATTTTTTCACCGATACGTGCAACTTGAGATGTAAAATACTCAGAGAACGTACCAGTCTCATACGAAGATTCGTTAAGCTCTTCAAGCGTGCTAACACCTGTAGAGAATACGTGCGCTGCAGTGTTACCTACAAGTGCGATGAACCCGTCGTTTTTCGCAACGAAATCGGTTTCAGAGTTGATCTCTACCAAAGAAGCAGACGTAAATGTCTCAGAAACTTTAAGACCCAAAAGTCCTTCAGCCGCAACACGATCCGCTTTTTTAGCGCTCTGCGCCATACCGCGATCGCGCAACCAATCTTTTGCTTTTTCCATGTCACCATCACACTCAGTGAGGGCTTTTTTACAATCCATCATAGGCGCATCAGTCGCCGTGCGGAGGTCTTTTACCATTGCTGCTGTGATTTCTGCCATGATTACGCTTCCTCTGCTACAACTTCTTCAGCAGCCGCTTCTACCGCTACTTCTTCAGTCGCTGCTTCTTCTGCTACCGCTTCGTCGTTTCCGCCGTTGCGAAGTGCTTTACCTTCATTGATCGCTTCTGCCATTTCTTTACAGAAAAGTTGAATAGAACGGATCGCATCGTCGTTTCCAGGGATTGGAATATCGATAACGTCTGGATCACAGTTAGTATCAAGTGGAGCAACAACACGGATACCGAGGTTACGCGCTTCTTGAACCGCGATGTGTTCTTTAACCGCATCGATAACGAACATCATATCCGGCAATGTTTTCATATGACGGATACCACCAAGGTAATCGATCAATTTTTGTTTTTGACGTTCCATCATCAACGCTTCTTTTTTAGTCAAAAGGTTGATTTGGCCATTTGCTTGCATCTCTTCAATGATGTCAAGTTTACGGATTGATTTTTGGATTGTTGGGAAGTTTGTCAACATTCCACCCAACCAGCGGTTGTCAACGTATGGCATACCACATGCAACAGCAGCATCACGGATCGCTACGCGAGCTTGTTTTTTTGTTCCAACGAAAAGAACAGTTTGTCCTTCAGCAGCTGCATCAACAACTTGTTGATATGCATTGCGGAAATAACGCAATGTTTTTTGAAGGTCGATGATATAAATATTTTTACGAACACCGAAAATGTATTTTTTCATTTTTGGGTTCCAACGGCGTGTTTGGTGACCAAAGTGTACACCACATTCGAGAAGGTCTTTCATTGTGACCATAAGGGACTCCTGATAAGAGAAATAGTTTATGTTCTTCGTTTACTTGGGCGCTCAATAACAGAGCCGATGAATCATCGGATGCACGAGAACAGTGATGCGCTTGCGATTTTTTTCTGTTATGTATAGAGAAAATCGTGCGGATTATACTGAAAAAGCTCTTAAATTTAGCTGTATTTAATATTTGAGCCAATATCACGTTTTTATCACCGATTTGAAATTTTATTAAAATTAGTTTTATATAATTTTTGTTAATATCTGTGCTGGCATACGGTAAAACCGTATTAAATAAGGAGAAATAATGAAGCCCCATTTTTTTGGTTCAATGATCGCAGCAGCATTCATAAGTACAACAGCATTCTCAGATGACGCTCTGATGCAGAGATTCGAAAAAATGGAGCGTGAAATAGCGGCATTAAAAGCTGAAATCAGCACATTAAAAGCTGAAAAAAATCAAATGTTACCATCCATTGAAAAGAGTACTCATCCAATCAAAACAGCATCAACCGATGACTCAAAAAATGTAACCAAAACCCTCGAGGATATTCAAGATCAAATTAGTGAAATCAACAAAAAAACAAATGGAAACAATCTTAAATTCGGAGTTGATTTACGTACAAGTCTAGACAATATCGACTATAAAATGGCAGACGGATCGACACAAAAAAATGATGCACTTTTAAGCAATCGACTTTGGCTCAATATGAGTTATGCCGCTACCAAGCATCTGAGTTTCGTAGGACAGCTCGCGTACAATAAGACCTTCGGGCAACGTGCTGCTACCACAGCAAGTTCAAGTATGGAAGGATTTGATTGGATCAGCGGCGAAGCGGCGTATGATGATACGCTTCGTGTACGATCAGCCTACTTCTTTTATACGGATGATGAACTGGCAAGTCTTGATGTTCCATGGACGTTTAGTGTCGGTCGTCGACCCTCAACTGAAGGGCACCTCATCAATTTTAGAGATGATGTGAAAGCATCTTCTCCTCTTGCCCATGCTATCAATGTTGAATTTGACGGTGCCAGTGCAAAATTTGGGATGGAAGAGCTGACAGGTTTGTCGGGATCATACTTTAAACTTTGCGCCGGTCGTGGGATGAGTGAAGCAGAACCCCGATTTTCAGCTGCACCCTACTCCGGTAACGGATCAGCAAATACCAACAATATTGATATGGGGGGAATTATCGTTGTTCCATACGATGACAAGCAATACAGCACAGGGTTTCAATACACCTATGCGAATAATCTGATTGATACGGCAAATGCCCCATTTAACCAAAACGGTACTGTCAATAACTCATACGATCCAAGTATGAAATCTGTCGGCGGGCTTCATACCGCAACGGCGTTCGCTATGATTAATGGTATCGGGGATGGATGGAGTGAGTTTTTGGATGACACGACCATCTTTATCAGCGGTGCCATGTCCAAAACGGATCCGTATGCAAATAAGGGAGGAATGCTAGGTTCGATGGAAAGCAAAATGGGGTATAGCTACTGGATCGGTACCCAGTTTCCATCGTTGATCAGCGATGAGGGTCGATGGGGAATCGAATTTAATCACGACTCCAATTTCTGGCGTCCGATTACGTATGGGGAAGACACTCTGATCGGTTCTAAAATAGCCGCTCGTGGTGATGCCTATGAAATCTATTTCACAGAACCGCTTGTTAAAGATATTTTAACCTTCCAACTTCGTTACACCTATATCAACTATGATTATACGGGAAGCAATGGATTCTTTGGAAGCAGCAGCGGTACTCCAATCTTTATTGGCGATGTTCTTGCCGGATCAGCTATGGGGACAAGCGTTGTTGATAAAGCACAAGATATTCGAGCTTATATCCGCTATAAATTTTAGTCTCTCTATTTTTCCGTTCACCCTAAGCATGTCGAAGGGTAGATACGGACTTACCCCTTTGACCTACAAAATAATAAATAAATGTTAGAATAGTTGAATTGATATTTTGAAGGTTGGTCTTTCGCTGTGGATAGTTTACAAACAAACAGACCAAAAAGGCTATCCCGCATATTAACCCTCCTCTCCTCAGGAGCCAAACTTTCAACCCCCGAATTAGCCGATACGCTAAACCTCTCCAAAAGAATCATTCAACTCGATTTTAAAGAGTACCTAATCCCCTTGTTCGACGATGGAATGATCTATTATGACTACAGCCTCAAATGTTATTGTGCGAAAACCAACTTTTTGGCAAGTACTCTACTAAACAGTGACGAACTCGCAGTAATCGCACTGCTCAAAGCCAAAAGCAAAGATAAATTCAGTGATGAAGGGTTTGCGGCACAAACCGATGCGCTGTTTCAAAAATTCGAAGAGAACTTATCCAACAGCTTTTATCAAGAGACTATGATCGAAAAAATCGATGATTTCAAAACCGAAATCATACAAATCAAAAATGCGATTACCCATCGCAGAGAGATAGTTTGTACCTACAACAATAAGTCGAGAAATCTATATCCCTTGAGGATTTTAAACCTAGAGGGATTTTGGTATCTAATCAACTACGATTTAGCGTACTCCGAGATCAGGCGGTATCATCTCAACACCATTTCTGACATTACACTACTGGATACCAATTTTACGTTTGATGAGTCGATTATAGAGGGATTTGATAACGCCATCAACGCTTTTTATGAACCTCATGTCGAACCGTTTGCCGTTGAGCTGTTTATCGATGCAAAAGTTGCCAAATATTTCAAACGAAAACCGATCTCTAAAACTCAGCGCATCCTCAAAACGTACCATGACGACTCTTGCGACATTGAGATTTATATCACCGATTTTATGGAGATCATTCCGACAATTCAGAGGTATATTCCGCATGTGAGAGTTATTAGACCTGATGCGTTAGAAATAGAAGTAAAAAATAATATTAACATATATTTAGGAGAGCAGTGTGGAACGAATTAATAAACATGACTTTGATTTTATAGTGTCATTAATGGATGGATTTGTAAAACAACCGTATATTATTGAAAAATTGAATATGATTCATAGTAATAAAATTACGGGATGGGAAATATAGTTCCA
>NZ_NSIU01000015.1 GCF_002633015.1 Sulfuricurvum sp. PD_MW2
GTCGCCGCCTGGCTCTCAGAATTTCTTCTTCTACTAAAATAATCAAAAAAAACTTCTCACTCAAAATCAAAAGCAAATCTACTAAACTGTTGTCTTTAAAATCTCCAATTAAAGCTATGTATTAAACGATCCTATTACGCTCTCTGACTCCTGTTAGCTCGCTAATTCATATTTGGTCATTCAATTTGTGCTACTTCCCTATCAGATACCCTATTAGCTCTCTCCTCCTAATGTTAAGCGTGCTCGCATTCTATGTTCTTACTGAAACGTCTCTATAAATCATAAGACGTACGTATACGCCGTAAAAAATTATAAAACCATGAGAGAGTATATCTATCAATAATAAAATGCTTTCTGAGGCTTATTTCATGCTATATAGACTAATTTACGTTTATGTATCACAAAATAGTCACACATACTGTTACCAATATTCACATCCATGAAGAAAATTTTTATTGAAAAAAAAGAGTTTTATTTCATATCATAGCTTAATTAGGCGCTTAACATGACTATATGGTCAATTTTGACGAAATATTGCTATAAGATAATCCTATTAATACGTCGTATTACATATTTAATTCGTTTTATAAGAAAAATATATAATGTGATATTTTCGTGTTAAGTTCCGATTAATTTTAACCCTCCTATAATGATGTTGTTAACGAACTGTTTACTGGTTCGAAATAAAACTGTTCGAGGAGAATTAATGAAACGTTCAATTAAAATCGCGGTTGCTGCGGCTATCGCTCTTAGTGCTACTTCAGCATTTGCTACCAATGGGGATCACTTAATCGGTATGGGTGCAAAAGCACGTGGAATGGGTGGTATCGGTATTGGTATGTCTCATGGTGCTGAATCGGCTCTTGCTAATCCTGCATTAATCGGAAGTGTTAAAGGAACAGAGGTTTCATTTGGTGGAACTATTTTTATGCCAGATGTAGAAACCAATTTAATGGGTGCAGGTGGTGTAAAAAGTGATGCAGACCTTTCTGTAATTCCTGAAGTTGCAATTGCACAAAAAGTTTCTGATAACTTCAGTTGGGGTATCGGTATGTTTGGTACAGCTGGAATGGGTACAGACTATCGTGATACTGGAATGAATATGAATATGGTTACAAATTTGCAGTTAATGCAATTCGCAGTGCCATTGGCATATAAAACTAACGGATTCAGCGTTGGTGTTGCACCAGTACTTCAATATGGCTCATTGGATATTAAATACAAATTAATTGGATTTGGTGGTTCTGAAAGTACTACACAAGGTGTTGCACAAGATTTTGGCGCAGGTTACAATCTTGGTGCAGCCTATGAAACAAACGGTTTGACAGTTGGTGCTTCTTATAAATCTTCTATTGATATGACATATAAAGGTCAAATTAAAGCTGCTACTACACAGTTTAATGGACTGATGAGTACGGCAATTCTATCAGATAATTTGGAGCAACCGGCTGAAATGGGAGCGGGTATTTCATACAAGATGGCAAACAATACATTTGCATTTGACTACAAAAAAATCAAATGGGGAAGTGCAAAAGGATACAAAGATTTTGGTTGGGAAGACCAAAATGTTTATATGTTCGGTTATCAATTCACACAAGACAATTGGGCATTACGTGCAGGTTATAACTATGCAAAAAATCCAATTAAAGAACAAAACGGGGCTACAGCTCAAGGTGCTGTAAACAACTTTTTCAATTTGTTAGGATTCCCGGCTATCGTTGAAAAGCACTACACTGTAGGTGGAAGTTATGCGTTTAATAAAATGACTTCACTTGATCTAGCGTATGTATATGTTCCAGAAACAACAGAATCGTATAGTGTAGCAGCAATGAATGGGGGGACTCCAGCTGCTATTTCAACAAAACACAGCCAAGATGCTGTTAGCATGCAACTTAACTTCAACTTCTAAGTTATTTCTCCTTCTCTCCCATTGGGAGAGTTCACAATTTACTCACTTTTTACAGCGATAATCAGAGTTCATAGTTTTTGAGTTGTTGTTATCGTTTATTTGATTGTTTTGTGATAGAATATACTCTTATAAACAGAGGCATCACGGCTCGATAGCGATTATTACGAAGGAGAATAGTATGTTTAGTAAATTACTAATCGGTGCAGCAGCATTATCATTGGCAGCTTCAATGGCATTTGGTGCTCAAGGGGCAAAATTCTATGTCGGTGAAGGCGATAAAGAAAAAGTCTATATGGATATGGTCAATAACAAAATGAATTCATTAGGTTTTGTTCTATCTGATCCGCATGAGCGTATTAATGATGCGTACAAAACGAAATGGGGTACTGAGTTTAAAACGGTAAAAGGGACTCAAGAAAAGCATCCTGATTTCGATCCGACATTTAAAGAGACGTTGGATAACTTAGGGTTTTTCTCGATCACTAATGATTCTGTTGTTGGACCATTGTTGATGAAAGAGCCATCATTGGGCGGTTTTTCTCCGTTCAATTTGCACATTTACAAAAAAATGGGTGAAAATAAAACCTATGTTGGACACGTAACACCGGAAGCTATGCTTGATATCGTCGGTGTGAAAGATGCGGATGTACGTGCTAAATTCGCAGCATCGTTTGTACCGCTTGATAAATTGGTCGAAAAAGAGATCGGCAGTAAAGTTCAAACGGTGGACTACAAAGCATTGCCGGCTAAACCGATGATGACGTTTGAGGTTCCGTTTGAGCGCGGAGCAAGTTTGGATGCATTCAAAAGTGATTTCCAAAGTAAATTTGAGTCTGCGTTCGAAGCAAATAAATACATCATCGCAGGATATAAAGATATTAAAGGTGCTATGACCGATAACAATATCGAATTCGGCCGTTATGATGAGTATTGGGTTTACTCACTTTGTCATTTCCGCTTTTCTGAGGGGATATTCAACAAAGGGCGTCCGGATGCGGGAGCATTTGCACCGTGCTCAATGTATATGTACGTAGAAAAAGGTTCTAACAAATTGATCGTCGGTATGCCGCGTCTAGAGAACTGGATTGCTGTTATGGGGATCAATGATCCAAAAATGGTGGAATCTATCCGCAGTTTAGATAAAGAGATCACCGGAATCATGGTCGGATTGGGAGCGAAAGAAAAATGAAAAAATTCTATTCACTACTAATGAGCGCACTCGTAATCGGATTTTGCGGATGTGCGGGTGTATCTCCTGAAGCAGAAGCAGGGGTTAAAGTAGAAAAAGTTATTTCCGCTTATAAAATTGGAGCGTACAGCGATGTTGAGAGCGTGAAATCAAAACTCGCTTCTGCAGGCTTCGAAGTTGTAGGAACAAAAGCGACTGACAGTGGAACGACTGTTTTATTTACGAATGCTCAAATGAAAACAATGGCCAATAAACCGACACGTGCTCTTGCGGCTGTTGGACGTATTTTGGTAGATGATGAACATAAACAACTTAGTATCGCGAACCCGATTTATTTTGGAAAAGCATTCATGCAAGGCGAATACAATCATGCAACTTCTGCTGCGACATTGGCCGCTTTGGAAAAAGCATTCGGTCCTTTGAAAGATTCTGCTGACAAGTGGGAATTTGCAGGGTTGGCAGGATACCACTTTATGGTTGGTATGCCATACTATGAAGAGATGATGGTTGTAGGCGAAGGCTCGACTGCTGATTTGGTCGCCAAGGCTCAAAAAGCAAAAGGGACGACTGCGGTTGTCAAAGTAGGGGAAGATCGCTATGTCGCATTTGTCGAGATGGATCGCCGAACAAACGGATTTGTCAAAAAGACCGGAACTCAAAACGCTCAGCTTTTACCATGGGCAGTATTGATCGAAGGTGGTCAGGCAAAAGCGTTAAGTGCAAAATACTTTATCGCGATTAGCTATCCGTTATTGACAATGAATGAGTTCATGACCATTGCAACGGTACCGGGTGCGATTGAAAACGATTTAAAGAAAATCTTTAAATAACCATTTTGATGGTGATACACTTTGGGGGCAGAGCCCTGAAAGTGGCAGGGACAGTTTGTCCCATGCAACCCCCTACTAAAGCTACCCGCATCTTTCGGATGCGGGAGAACTCACACTCTGAATTTTACCGATTTTAACATATTCTCTACAATCTCTCGATAATAGCTTTTTAATGTATCGTTGCCTAAAACAACGGGAGGCTCTCCGTTATCCGAACCTTCACGAATCTCCATATTGAGTGGAATTTGACCTAATAACGGAATGTTGTAACGTGCTGATAGACGCTCGCCGCCGCCGGTTCCAAAAATATCATAGCGTATTCCGGTATCAGGAGCGATGAAATAGCTCATATTTTCGACGAGTCCTGCCATAGGGACGTGAATATCTTGAAACATACGGATGGAGCGGCTTACATCATCGCTGGCGACCAATTGAGGCGTTGTGACGATCACTCCGGCAGTGATCGGGAGCTCTTGCGCCATAGTGAGTTGGATGTCACCGGTTCCAGGAGGCATATCGATCACTAAAAAATCGAGTTCGCCCCATGCGACATCTTCAAGAAATTGAATCAATGCTGAAACGGCAACGGAAGAGCGCCATACAAGGGGGGTATCCGAGGTTGGTGTAGTGAGGGCGACACTCATAATCTTCAGTCCGTAGTTTTCACTCGGGACGATTTTATTATCATCATTCCATTTGATTTTTTCCATATCGGTATTGGTTAGACGTGGAATATTGGGACCATAGAGATCAGCATCCAAAATCCCGACACGATACCCCTTTTGTGCAAGTGCGATAGCGAGATTGACACTGACGGTACTTTTTCCGACTCCCCCTTTGCCGCTGGTGACTGCGATGACATTTGCGGCATAGGGTGCTCGATTATTCGGGGTTGCACTGTTGCCGTAATTCATATCTTTTTTTGCCGTCATTTTTTTGGTGATATTCATCGATGCGAAATCTTTTGAAAATGATGCTTCGATAGCTGATTTGACCGTTAGATAAGAGTCATCACTCACGGTGAGAAGTTCAATCTGTGCATGGTTATCACTGACTTTGACTTCTGAAATAAGTTTGAGTTCGCCGAGGGTTCGGCTGAGACCAGGGTAGGCGAGAGCATTGAGTGCTTCTTGAAGTTCTTTAGTATTCATATGGATTTCCCCGCATTTCGCGTGCTAAAAGAGCTTTGCTTCCGGTTGCTTTTTGAGCTACTTTGGCTAACGCATTTCGAGCAGCCGGATAGTCGATACTTAGGCGATGACATGCGCTGATCCGCTCATCGATTAGGGAAGTAAGAGATGTAATAACACCTTGAAGGCTCCCTTTTTTGTTAGACTCATTCAAAAGATCTTTAATAAGCATTTCACGTGAGTGCATATGCAACTCAATGCCGTTGGCATTGCCAATGGTAATAAGGTCTGCAGCACTTAAATAAAGGCCCGAAAAAAAAGTATTGAGAAAATGATTCTCTAAACTCATAAATTGACTTCGTTCTTCGAAATGGTGTTTTTTCATGCACGCTCTTCTAGATTGGAATTTGCTGCTTTGCATACATCCGGATCGGTGTCATTTAATAATAATGTGACAATATCTTTCGGTGCAGAGCGATTTTCAGCTAAACGCATTCGAACCATTTTATCATTATCAGCTGTGAGAATTTTGAGAAGCTTGGCCGGTGTATTCGGATTGCCTGAAAGTCCGTCACGAACTATTTTTTCATCGTTGAAGAATTTTTCTAAAATATCACTGGGTGTTGAGGGATTCGAAGCAACCAATGCACGTACTAAATTGATAGAATCATTAGAGAGATGACGAAGTACTTCTACCGGTGTGTGCGGGTTCTTGGCTACAGCCCAGCGTGCCCCCATATCAACAGGATTGCTTGCAATGTCGATGAGTAGATCGACCATGATCTGGCTGTACTCTTTATCACGATCGTATACGGAAGTACGCAAGGATAAGTTCATCGCAACTTGTCCGACAATTTGTTTATCGGTTTTGAAAGCAGTATAAATTTTTTGAACGTCTTCGATGGGAAGTGTTTTGTCTTCAAGTAATTCAATGAGCGTTGAAGTATCGGATGTATTGATGGCATTTTGAACGTTGATATTCTCCATATCGCATCTCCTTAAGCATGTAAATGTAAAAATAATTGTCATACTATCAAAAAGTGATTAAAATGTAATTATTAATTGTTCAATATAAGAGAAATGACAGTATCCGATTTATAAGAAAACATAAAAAAACATACAGTAATCATAGGATAGGTGAAATGTGATAAGTATGTAACAATTTGTAATCCGAATAACGAGAATAAGGGGATTTTTACCATCTATTAAGAGTGGCGTATCTATAATGGAAATGGTAATTCCGTAAATTTACGCACTAGAGTGTGCACATTTAAAAAAAGGAGCACGGATGAACAGATTGCTAAAAACACTATGTGTTGCGGCATCACTGTCGGCGTCAACGGTTTTGATGGCGGCCGATGGGTATAAGGACAATTCAATCCTTATTTCTGCCGAAGAAGCGGTCAAGCTGATTGGTAATCCAAAAGTGATGTTCGTATCGGGTGATAACGAAGATATTTATAAACTCGGCCATATCAAAGGATCGGTAGAGATGTATGCTCACCACCTTCACCATTCAGATATTGATGGTGAAATGCATTGTGCGCCGTTGTACCGTTGTGTTGATGATGCAGAGCAAACGATCGGTAAAAAAGGGATCAGCAATGATATGACAGTTATCGCGTACGATGACTTTAAAGGGCCGAATGCGACAGGTGTTTACTCATTTTTCGACAGCTACGGTCACAAAAATGTCAAAGTACTCAACGGTGGGCGTGCTGCAATTATGGCAATTGACCCTGCTCAAAAAGAGTATGATGCATTGAATAAAGATCTTAAAGCGGCAACAAAAGCGCTAAAAGATGCTAAAGAAGCATTGAAAAAAGAGGGTGCGGATAAAGCAGCTTTGGATGCGACTATTGCAAAAGTACAAGCGGACAGCAAAGCATTGAAAGACAAAATGGTTGAGGTTGAAAAACGTCTTCTTGTTGTCAAAGGGGATGAGGAAGTTAAACCAAAAACCTACAAAATCGATCCTAAAAAAATCAAGTACAATGTAATCGCCGGTAAAGATGAAGTCAAGCATGCGATGGAAGACATCCTCAAAAACGGGAAAAATTCAAAATATGTGATTATCGATTCTCGCGGAATCGGAGAAATTATCGGTGAGCGTAAAATGGATAATGTTGCTCGTGGCGGACATGTTCCTGGTGCTACTTTTATCGAGTGGTCACAAATTTCTGATGCAGATAAAAAACTTTCGTTCAAATCTGCAGAGCAAATTCAAGAAGTGTACAACCGTTATGGGATAACTCCGGATAAAACAATCTATGCATATTGTCACGTAGGTGCCGGACGAAGTTCAGAGCATATTACTGCGCTTCAATTGTTGGGTTACAAAAACGTCAAAGTTTTCACAGGAAGCTGGGATGTTTGGGGTAACGATATGAACCTTCCGATTAAACGATAAGGCTATAATAATGACAAAAGTAATGAACAATCAACGCCGTAATTTTTTGAAAGTTTCAGGAATGACGGCTGCATTAGTGGCTTCACAAGGTTCACTTTTTGCAAAAACCAATGTAATTTCAGTGGAAAACGGGAAAAACAACTACCCGAATACCAATTATACTGAAGAGATGTACCGAAACGAGTTCTCATTTGTTTACGGCAAAAAAGAGGAACACGGATTTGCATACCACTGTGTAAACTGTCAAGGTAACTGTGCGTGGGAAGTTTGGTCAAACAATGGTGTTGTTACCCGTGAAAACCAATCGGCTCGCTATCCGGTAATCAATGCAAAAATTCCTGACTTCAACCCGCGCGGATGTAATAAAGGGGTACAACACTCACAAGTGATGTACCAAAAAGATCGTATCCTTTATCCAATGGTACGTGTCGGTGAACGCGGAGAAGGTAAATGGAAACGTGTCAGCTGGGATGAAGCGGCTGAACGTGTATGTCAAGAGATTTTCAATTGTATGACAGACCCTGAACGCGGGCCGGATAAATTGATGGTTCATGCGGGAACCGGTCTTTTGACCGAAGGTCGCCGTGGTGCACCGCTTCGTTTCTCGACACAACTCGGTGCGATTCGTATCTATCCATCATCATACCTTGGGGATATGTTCTCGGGTGCTGCGATTGCGTACGGTGAGGGTAACGTCGGTTGTACATGGGATTTCATGTATAACGTTGATACAGCGGTTATGTGGGGTGGAAATCCATCTGTCTCCCGTATTCCGGATGCTCACTTCGTATGGGAAGGAAAATATAACGGGGCAAAAATCATCGTTATTACTCCTGAGTTCAATGCAACGGCTAAATCAGCTGACCTTTGGATTCCAATCAAAGCGGGTTCAGACAACATTCTTGCGATGGGTGTTATCAATGTTATTTTGAATGAAAAACTTTATAAACCAGAGTTTATGAAAACATTCACCGACCTTCCATTCTTGGTCGATGTAAAAACTCAAAAAATGATTCGCCGCTCCGATATGGAACATGCAGCGAATGATGAAGATCATCACAAATACATGGAAGAGTTCTATTGTATGAACAAAGCAACCGGTAAAGTTGCATTGATGCCGGGTTCTGAAGGGTCTAAAATCAAATCATTGCGTCTTGATGAGCAAGGGATTGAACCACAACTTGAAGGAACATGGACGATTACGGACATGCACGGTAACAAACGTGAAGTGACAACCGTATTTGAAATGCTCAAAAAATCGGCAGCAAAATTCAGCCCGGAATCGATTCAGGAAGTGACAGGCGTTCACCCGTCTACTACACGTCAATTGGCACGCGATATCGCATTGCCGAAAG
Source organism: Sulfuricurvum sp. PD_MW2 (assembly GCF_002633015.1). GTDB lineage: Bacteria > Campylobacterota > Campylobacteria > Campylobacterales > Sulfurimonadaceae > Sulfuricurvum. Next base: position 8,824 of record NZ_NSIU01000015.1, read on the forward strand.
TTGTTGAAATCACTACCGGATTCTCATTGAACAAATACTTCAACGGTGTTATGTCTATTTGGAATATTTCATCTATCTGTGGATTGACAGGGCGTATGGGACCGTATGGCGGATTGAATACTGAAAATGAGTTTACTCTCTCAGGATTGGGTGTTCTTGCAGGATTCAGCGGTAAATATAACGCACGTTTCGGATCTGGATTCGTAGGCGAATTCGTATTCGGTGACGGGATGAAAACATTTGATCAGTATTTTGGGGACGAAGATGTTAAACGTGCTCAAAACGGTATGAGCAAAAAAGAGTATATGGCAGTACTTTCTGAGATGCTCAAATCGGGTGAAAATGACAAAATCAATCAAGAATCACATCACGGAAACGTGAACAAACCATGGTGGCAACCGGATTGTGCTCTGATCGTAGCAGACTCTAAATTCCGTCGTAACAAAGGGAATGAGTACCGTAAAGCATTCTTGTCTAAAACAAAATTCTTCGGATATGTTGATTACCGTATGTCAGAAGCTGCTCAATACGCAGATGTATTGCTTCCGGCAAAATCGCACTATGAAGTCTATGACTTACGTACGTCTCCGGGTTACCACCGTTTTACGAACTTGGCTCAGCCGGTTGCAAACATTAAAAATGTCGGTGAAGCGATGGATGAGTGGTCAATGTTTACATTCCTTGCTAAAAAAATGGAAGAGTTGGCAAACCGTCCGGAAAATATTGCAAAAGCAAAAGTACCGGATCATAAAAAATTCGCAAAACCTGGTTTCCATGATTTGACGATTTTCCACAAAGAGTTCACCAATACAGATGCTGAATCTGAGGGCGCAGGTGAGAATTATCTTGGAACTGACAAAATGGCAGTACAAGCGGCATTGGAAAAATGTGAGCAGTATGAGCCGTGGACGATGGAAAAAATGTACAAAGTGGGAGGATTCTTGCTCATCAATGAAAAAGCGGCGAAGTCTTCACCGTTGTACTCTGACCGTCCGTACAGCTCGATGGAATTCCATTTGTATAAATTTGAACGTCTTGAGACACTTTCAGGTCGTCAAACATTCTATGTTGACCACGATATGTACATCAAAATGGGTGCAGCAACCAATACAGGTATGGAAGGGATCCGTCCTCAGTCTAAAGACTATCCGTACGTATTTATGACACCGCATGCTCGATGGTCAATTCACTCGAACTATAAAACATCACGCACATTGCTTCGTTTGCAACGCGGTGTTCCTGCAATTCAAGTAAACCGTGTAGTTGCTGAGTCTAAAGGAATTAAAGACGGCGATACGATCCGTATTTACAATGCTCTTGGTGAGTTCTATGCAATGGCAAAACTCTCATCTTCAGCACCGGCGGATGGATTGGTGTTAGAGCATGGATGGGAACCGTACATGTATTTGAAAAACAAAGGGCACAATGAAGTTGTACCGACATCATTGAATCTTCTTGAAATGGCAGACGGATGGGGTCACCTCAAATTTGGTGGTCTGTGGGATGGTAACCAATACGCATATGACGGCGCGGTTAACTACGAAAAAGCTAAAGACGTACAGTATTAAGGGGTTTAGATGTCTAAAAGACAATTAGCAATGGTAATGGACCTGAATAAATGTATCGGGTGCCAAACATGTACCGTAGCATGTAAAACGCAATGGACGAACCGTAACGGTCGTGAATATATGTATTGGAATAACGTCGAGACCTATCCTGGTACCGGTTATCCAAAAAACTGGATGGAACTCGGCGGCGGATTTGACGCTGCGGGTGATCTTCAGCCGGGTGTTATCCCAAATCTAGAAGCCGATTACGGGGTACCTTGGGATTATAACTATGAGTCATTGATGGGTGGACAAAGCGATAGCAATCACTTTCAACCGCACGTTTCTCCGACATGGGGACCAAACTGGGATGAAGACCAAGGTGCCGGTGCATTCCCGCAAGACAACTATTTCTTCTATTTGCCGCGTATTTGTAACCACTGTACAAATCCGGGTTGTTTGAGTGCGTGTCCGCGTGATGCGATTTTCAAACGCGAAGAAGACGGTGTTGTATTGGTTGACTTGGATCGCTGTCAAGGATACCGCTATTGTATCGCGGGATGTCCTTACAAAAAAATCTATTTCAACCCGAAAATCTCTAAATCTGAGAAATGTATTCTTTGTTTCCCACGTATCGAGCAAGGGCTTCCACCGGCGTGTGCGCAGCAATGTGTCGGTCGTATCCGTTTTGTAGGGTTCTTGGATGATGAAGAGTCACAAGTATACAAATTGGTACACAAATATAAAGTTGCGCTAGGTCTTCGTTCAGATTATGGAACACAGCCGAACGTATACTACATTCCTCCGACCGAATCTCCGGCGAAGTTTGACGCTGAGGGTAAAATCATCGAGGGATCAACACGTTTACCGGTTGAAGAGTTGGAAAAACTTTTCGGACCTGCGGTACACGATGCGATCAAAACGCTTAAAGCGGAGATGAAAAAACGTAAAGAGACCGGTGTTAGTGAGTTGATGGATCTATTGATCGCGTATCAACACAAAGATATGTTCCGCCTTGATAACAACTACTATCAAGAAGTTGCTAAAGCAGCAAAACGTAACCCATTGGCTCCGGTCGATACACGTTACATTGCCGGTAAGTTTACAAAAGCAGGAGGACATCACTAATGAAAAAGCTTCTAACAACTATTCTTTCATTGGGTGTTGCCGCCTCTGCGGCATTGGCAGGGGATTTGAGTCTCACTGCGGTCAAAGTTAGCGATAAACTTGATGCGCTTAATGCTGATTCTGCACTATGGAGCAAGGCGAAATTTGCAACTGTTGCATTGTATCCGCAGAGTGCTATCGAGTTTAACGACAAAGAGGCTATTGAAGCTAACAAAGCCAATAAAGGTAAAAAAGCACAAGTTGCGGCTCTTCACAACGGAAGTGAAATTGCTATCCTTGTCAAATGGGCTGATGGGAGCAAAAATGTACAGGGGATCAAATGTACTGATACCTACAGTGACGGATTTGCACTTCAGTTTGCCGGTACGACTAAAAAAGCTCAACCACTCCCTTATATCGGTATGGGTTCTGATGGACGTCCTGTTGTTGTCCACCTTCAAAAAGCGACCGATAAAGTATATGAGCCAAACGGAAACAAAGATGTTTCTACACAAATCAACCGACAACAAACAGGTGTTTTCGGTAAGGAATTGGCTGAATATGATGCAAAAGTCGTCTCTTTGGCAAATACCGATTTTGAGCGTGTATTTGTAGGAGAAGGGTTCCGTTCATTGACAGAAATCAAAGATAAATCGGTCAAGTCTAATGCAGCGATGAAATATGAGAACAAAGGGTGGACAGGTACACTTGTTCGTTCGTTAAAAGATGACTACGTATCTGCATCAGGTACTGTGCCGGTTGCAATCGCAGTTTGGGACGGTGAAAAACACGGACGTAACGGGTTGAAACTTCTCTCTTCATGGGTTGCAATCAACCTCGAAGGTGAAAAAGCAAACGCTGCGGTTGTAGCAGAAGCAACAGAAACACCAAAAGGGGATGCTGCAAAAGGTAAATTGGCAGCTGAGACCAATGGTTGTGCAGGATGTCACCAACTGGACAAATCAGTTCCGGCTGGAACGATGGCTCCGTCTCTTGTAAATGTCGGTGGATACTCAACTGCTGCATATTTGCGTGAATCAATCTTAAAACCATCTGCAGTTGTCGTACCAGGTTACAATCGTAATGCACACAAAAATACACCTTGGTATACTATTGAAAAAGGGAAACGCGTTTCTACGATGACCGATTACAGTTTCTTGGATAAAGCGACGGTTGAGGATATCGTAGCGTACCTCAAAACTCTCAAAGTGGAGGTAGAATAATGAAAAAAGTAGCATTGATTTGTGCTGCACTCGTTTTTAACGTGTTTGCAGCTGAAGGTCAAGAGTTTGAAGGGTTGCTAACGACTCCTGCATGTGCTGCTCAAGGTGCATTTGCGGATTGTTACTTGGAAAATTATACATGTGGATCAGATGGCTGTTTTAAAAATATTCAACCGGGTGAAACAACACATCCAAAATTGGCACTTTTCCAACATGGAACCGGAAAAGTGTATAACATTGATACTACAAAACTTAAAGTCTCTGAGCTTGGCGAAGGGATGAATAAGAATGGCGTTATCATCGTTGGTACACTTGATGAAAAAACCAATACGATTGAAGCGACGGAATTCAAAGCTCCGCCACCGCCTAAAAAATCGTTCTTCAAAGGGTGCTTATAACCACCCCACCAGCTCTTTTTGGGCTGGTAATTATCTAAACTTTGCTGTCTTAAAGCCCTCGTATGACACAATCTATTACTTTTTTTAGGAATTTTCAATGAACAATGAATACCGTTTGTATATTTATGCTTTTCTATCTCGTGTGATGAGTAATATTCCTGACCGTCGTTTTATCCATGATCTCAAAAACAATGAGCAGCTTTTGGAGATTATCGGTGAAGAGACACAAGAGTGGTTTAAAAATACCGATGAAGATGCATTGTATGACGCCATGAATATTGATTATTCTTCGATGTTTATTCTCAATACGCAACCGGTTGAATCGTTTGTGCTCGATGCTAAAAATGAGACGCTTGTAGGATTGCAAAATCCGGTTATGGCGTTTTATTTTACTCATGGATTTGAAGTCAATATGGATCAGACCGATATCATGGCACCGGATCATTTAGGGATTGAGTTTGCTTTTATGCAAATGTTGATTTATCGCAATGAAGTAGAACCTCAATCCGAATTTTTGGATAAGCATCTTTTCCCATGGGTTGTACCGTATATGATGGGGATGAAAAGTATGGCAGAAACCCCGTTTTTCAGAGATATTTGCGATTTTATTGTTGAATTTTTGAGTAGCGACTATGAGTTTTTGAATGGAGAAAATATCCATGGGTAATATGAACTTTATCCAAAAAAACAATCTATTCAGTTTTACCGGGACGCGATGTCTTCGCAATGAGTATTTTCATAATGATTGCCGAATCTGCATCGATGTATGTCCTAAAAATGCGCTCAATATCGTACGGAATAAATTGACGCTGTTTGAAAATGAGTGTGTTGAGTGTGCGGGATGTATCGGAAGTTGTCCTACGGAAGCGTTAGAGATAGAGAGTTTTGATCCGAATGGATTTGCAGCATCGTATCAGCACCAAAACGACAGAACTATTTCGTGTAAAACATCAACGCCGTGTTTGGGTGTCTTTGATGTTGAACATTATACTGTTATGGCACTGCGCACTGAAGAGAGTGTTTTGTGCGACATGAGCCATTGTTCAACATGTGTGCTCAATGAAAACACCCATCTGGAATCGGTAATACGCAGTAAAATCGAAGCGGCAAATCAATTCCTTGAGATGCTTCAAACGTCATCTCGAATAGAAACGATTGAGGAAAAAGAGGAACAGGCATCTCGTCGCGCACTCTTTCGTAAAGGGTTTGAGAAAGTTAAAGAGTCATTGTCGGATGAATCGGTAGCACATATCTCTATGACGCAGGCGCATCATAAGCTTCCAGATCAAAGAATGCCGCTCAAGAGAATTTTGCTGAAAAATTCACTCAAAGAAGTTGTCGGAAATTTAGAGACGACATCGTTTGCGCAAGCAAGTTCGCTCTTCTTTAATAAACAGATTGATTTTCAAGCGTGTACCAATTGCAGCGATTGTACGCAGTTTTGTCCGACCGATGCGCTTTTCCCTAGTTCTGACAAACAGGGCATCTATTTTTCGCAAGGCAAATGTATCGGATGCGGAATATGTGAAGATATTTGTAAAACAAATGCGATCAGCGCTAAAGAGGGATACGATCTTATAAGTATTGCGTTTGATCGTGCGGAACAGCTGGTTCATTATGAGATGGTGATGTGTCATGAATGCCGCTGTCCCTTCCCCTACAAGGGTGGTGAGCCTATTTGTGATCGATGTGAGAGCTATACGAAACAATTTAGCACTATGTTTACGCTAGCCAAGGATATGAAGTAATTACTTCTTATCCATTGCCTCTTTTGCCCCTTTTATAGCACCCTGCATCGTCGATTTGGCGACGCTCCATGCGCGTACCCCAATCGCTTTTGCCTCTTGTGCCGATTTTGAATGCAATAGTTTTGTACCCCGCATCGTTACGCCCCGTTTAATTTTGGAAAGACGGTTCCGCAATAACTCTACGGTCTCTTTGGAGAGGTTGGAGAGCTCATCGGAAGAGGTCTCATGAGAGATTCGTTCAAGATGCTGGAGAATGGATGCACTATTATGGCTTTTGAGCGAATGAAAAATCTGGCTAAAGAGGGTATCGATACGATCAAGTTCGGTTTCGATTGTTTTGTATTCATCGCGATAGAGGGCTTTGACTTCGTCAGGAACATAGAGAAGATACTGATGGAATTTTTCGATCGATTTGATCAATGCACTGCGAATACCGTGCAATGTCCCACGGAAAATGGTATCTGCCTGATTGGGAGTTGCTTCGGCAATGTTGATCGCACTTTGTAATATGCTAGCCAAAATACGGCGTATTCTCACCGCATTGAGAACATTGGCATTGAGTGTTTCAAAGGTGATCTCTTTGATGATCTCATGGAGTGTCTCTTCGATATCGGACCCTTTTTCGAGAGTTGTGATGATGGCACTTTCGGTAATTTCTTCGAGAATATCGAGCAGATCAACGGATTGAAGTTTGACTTGATGGAGTTTTTCAAGCATCTCGTCGGAATTTCCGAGGTGTTTTTCGAGTGCATCGAAAAGGGAGTATTTAAGATGTTGAAGCTCTTCGCTTTTGCGTAAAATTTGACGCTCGATCCGCTCTTTTTGGGCAATAAGCTCTTCGAGTTCATCGTGTAAAGAGTGCCCCTCTTCTTCGAGAATAGCACTGGCGAAAGTTTTGAGTTCTTGCAGTGAGAGTCCGTGAGTGTTCATCGCCCATTCGGTATTGAGTGCATCGATGACCGAAGAGACTTTTGCATCAATGTCTCCGGTTGAGAGATGGCGATAACGGCTTTTGATGTCTCGTTTTAACGTTTCCAAATTCATAGGGTACTCCTTATAACACCATTTTAATGTGGGGATGGGCTTTGAGTGTTTCGTAAAAGTAGGTGCGTTCATCTTCATTATGCACCAGAAGCTCCAAGTTCATGCTGATGTACTTCCCCCCTTTGCTCACATTGGAAGGGTTCAGCGAATAGGAGCGCTCCCCAATAATTTCCATGGCGGCTATTTCGATACCGGCACGTTCGTAGGCAACGACTTTATAACACCATTTGCATGGGTATTCGAGCTCAAGCTTTTGGGTTGTTTCGTTGATAATCACCACTTTTGCCTCCTGATTTGGTTTCGAGCTGGATCGGACCGATCACCATCGATTTGTCAATCGCTTTGAGCATATCATAAATCGTGAGTAATCCGATGCTTGTTCCTGTCAGTGCTTCCATCTCCACTCCGGTTTGTCCACTGAGTTTTGCCGTAACGGTGAGACGAAACCCTGGGAGATCCGGAAGTTCTTCAATGTCACAATGGACACCGCTGAGGTTCAGCGGATGGCACATCGGTATCAGATCGGAGGTTTTTTTTGTCCCCATAATAGCCGCAATGACAGCAGTTTGAAGTACGGGCCCTTTTTTGGCTGTTTGGTTGATGACGGCATTGAATGCACCGGCACTCATGGTGATCAATCCACTCGCAACTGCAGTACGTGAAGTTGTGGTTTTGTCTGAGACATCGACCATTTTTGGGCGGTCACGCTCATCAAGATGGGTTAAATTCATAGTATACTCTTCATTATTCTTTTTATTATTATAGCTTAGAGTTGTTAATCGAGCAGTGATTAAAAATTGATCATAAGAAAGCTTGATTTTGGGTTATAGTTTTAGCATGAGTTTTCGGTAATGCTATCGATAGCATGTAATTCCAAAATCCTCATACCTCCTTCAAAGCATAGGATTGCTCGATTATGGATATAGATGGTAGCAATCCTAAATAGTTAGAAATCCAAACCAAAGGGGAAAAAATGCAAAATTTAGTACGAAGTTATGCTGCAAATGCCCCGTTAATTGAAAAATTTATTATCACTTCCCTTGGAAGGGTCAGTTTAAAAACATTTAACGTGCAACTTGCAGAGAGATTGTATAAAACATTTCCGAGTCTCGAGCTCATTTATCAATGTGATGAGGGATTTGTTCAAAATTCACCCAATATCTATATTGATCGCGAGGAGGCTCATCATGCCGGAGCGGATCGTGCCTATTTGGTCGATGAGAGCGCTCTTGAAAAAGGATACCAAGTAAGCGAACCCTATATCTCTACGGCAACAGGCCATTTGTGTATTACGGTGATTTATGCAGTACCGGAGGGGTATCTGTTTTTAGATTTTCGTGTGCGCAGTTTGTTGGAACGATTTGATCTGATTGAGAAAAACGATGTCTTTAAACGGATCAATCGATCATCGTACGCTGTCATAGGCGGAGGGCTGCTCTTTTTCGGTGTATTCGTGGTTTTGTACGGTTTTTATACATTCGTCGGTTATTTGGTGGGAGCGGAGCCTCTGAGCATGGATACGGTATTTAAACCGATTATCGCATTGACACTGGGGCTAGCGGTTTATGATTTGGGTAAAACGATTTTTGAGCAGGAAGTATTGCCGAAAACACAACATGTGAGCGATGCGTTTAACGCCAAGACATTACTCAATTTTTCGGTATCGATTATTATCGCATTGTTGATTGAGGCGTTATTGGTTGTCTTTAAAATCGCATTGCACGATTATAAAGATTTGCCGTATGCATCGACGCTTATTGCTGCCCTTTCATTTTTGTTATTGGTTTTTGCGGTCTTTATTTATTTGGTTCGCAAAAGCGAGAAAGAGCCTCTTGATACTCGTGAGGATGGTTGAGGTTGGCAAACGGGGTTTCATCGTCGAACTCGACGTATCGAGTCGATGATGAGGCGAGAAGCTTTCCTAAACGGTGATCTCCCTCACGGAGCATCCGCTCAAATTCTCCTACGAGCGAGCGGTGATAGATACCGCAAAGCGGATGGGATCCTGTCAGAGTACGGGCAATCACCGCATCTAGATCTTCGCTGTCTGCATCCAAAAGCGTTTGAAAAACTTCATAATTGACAAACGGTGTATCGACGCTGAGTACCATTATACGTTCATCCTCCAATGCTCTAAATGCACTTACAAATCCTGCCGTAGGTGCATAGTCAACCTCTATTGGATCGAGTATAAAAGGGGCTGAGAAATCAAATTTTTCACGTGTTTTGGTTGAGATAGCGACAACGGAGAAGAGTTTGCTGAGGCGATCGTATTGGAATTCGGCAAGGGTTGGGAAATTGCCGAAAGGGAGGAGAGATTTATCCTGACCCATCCGAGAACTTTTACCCCCGGCAAAGAGGATGCAGGGGATTGAAAACATTATTATTTTGCCATTGCGGCAGCGAGAATTTTATCCATTGCAGGCGTTGCACCGCTTTGGAGATATTGGAGTACCAACGGGGTAAATTTGCTAATCATAGAAGCATCCATCCCCAGAAAGCTAAATTGTGAACCTAACGTCCCCATTCCGAGCAGTCCGGCAGGTGCTGCACCTAACAGGGTACCTGCTTGTGGAACTTGTTTCGTTAATGCTGTAAAATCAGCAGGTTTCATATTGTTTTTGGCATTGTTGATGATAGCCGCTGTTCCTCCAACCGCTTGGGTCGGTGTAATCCCCAAGGTGGAAGTGAGGTTTTTGATGAGTGGATTTGAGGTTAATGAAGCATCCAATGCAGGTGCGGCGCTCTGTGCGGCAGGCGTCAGTGTTTGTACAACAGATCCGAAATCCAAAGCATTGGCATTAGAAATTATCAACAAAGCGGCAAGAAAAAGTGAACGCATAAATATCTCCGGTGAATAAATGTGACTATTATAGCTTAGGAGGATGTATTTCTCCAATAAGGAGAAATATTAGTTGATGGTAGATGGATCGGTAATGTATCCGGCGATCGCAGATGCTGCCGCAACGGCAGAATTGGCGAGATAAACTTTTGAACTGCGCGCTCCCATCCGTCCGACAAAGTTACGGTTGGTAGTAGCAACGGCGACTTCATTGTCTCCTAAAATTCCCATATAACCACCAAGACATGCTCCGCACGTAGGATTGGAAACAACCCCGCCCGCATCGATGATGATATCAATATAGCCCGCTTTGGTCGCTTCGCGCAAAATACGTTGAGTCCCTGGAGTGACAATGAGGCGAACATCCGGATGCACCCGTTTGCCTTTGAGGATTTCAGCAGCAATTTTTAGGTCGCTCAAACGGCCGTTTGTGCAACTTCCGATGAATGCCTGATCAACTTTGATGTTATCGCTAACCGCTTGGCTAAGACTATGTCCGTTACTTGGAAGGAATGGATAGGCGATAACCGGCTCGAGATTACCTACATCGATTTCGAGCACTTGAACGTAAATTGCGTCTTCATCGGAGTAGTGGATTTTTGGTTCACGAGCAAGAGGCTTATCGGAGAGGAATTCAGCCGTAATCGTATCATACGCCACGATACCGCTTTTCGCTCCCGCTTCGATTGCCATATTACACATTGAAAAGCGATCATCCATGCTGAAATACTGGATAGAATCACCCACGAATTCGAGTGTTTGGTACAGGGCACCGTCAACGCCGATCATACGGATGACCTCGAGGATGACGTCTTTTCCGGTCGTATATTTACCCGGTTTGCCGCTTAGGACGACTTTGATAGACTCAGGAACTTTGAACCAGTTGCCTCCGGTAACCATAGCGAACGCAAGGTCGGTCGAACCCATACCGGTAGAGAACGCACCGAGAGCTCCGTGGGTACAAGTATGCGAGTCTGCACCGATGATCACATCACCCGGTACGACGAGACCTTTTTCAGGGAGCAATGCGTGCTCGATCCCCATATCTTTTTCATCAAAGAAGTTTTTCATTGCGTATTTTTTTGCAAAATCACGGCTGATGCGCGCTTGGTTCGCAGACGCGATATCTTTTGCAGGGATGAAGTGATCCAAAACGATTGAGAATCCGTCTGGATTAGCAAGTTTTGTCGCTCCCGAATCTTCGAATGCTTTGATCGAAATAGGGGTAGTAATGTCGTTTCCGATAACCATGTCGATCGGTGAACGGACGATCTCTCCCGCATAAACAGGATGTCCGACATGCTCGGAGAATATTTTTTCTGTAATCGTTTGACCCATAATAATACCTTCACAAAGGGGCTAAATAATGGGGTGATTATACCATAGCGTCCCTTAGCCTTTGAGGAATTAGGATTCGTGAATATCTTTAAAAGTTTCTCGGATAGTAATAAATTCGTCTAAGTGATCAAAAAAGATATCGATGAGGTGAGGATCAAAATGACGCCCTTTTTCTTCTTTGAAGAGGGTAAAGATTCGTTCATCATCCCACGCTTTTTTATAAACACGGTCGCTTCCGAGCGCATCAAAGACATCAGCTAACGCTGTGATACGTCCATAAATATGAATATTTTCACCTGCTAATCCTCGTGGATAGCCGCTGCCATCCCATTTTTCATGGTGTTCATATGCAACGATGGCCGCAGCTTGGAGCAGTTTTCTACCGGAGTGTTTTAGCATGTCGTATCCGAGTGCTGCGTGGGTCTCCATAACGCGACGCTCCTCTTCATCAAAACGTCCCGGTTTGTTAAGAACAGCATCGGGAATAGCGACTTTGCCGATATCATGCATAGGAGAAGCTTGTTTAAGCATCTCGGCTTCCTCTTCATCCAGTCCGTAATACAAAGCTAAGAGTTTGGAATATTCCGCAACCCGTTTGACATGGTTTCCCGTCTCTTTGGAACGGCTTTCTCCGATTGAACCCATCGTAAAAACAACTTCGCGCTGGGTATCTTCAATTTCATGGTTTAGTGTTGTGATTTCGCCGAGTGCATGATCCATCCCTTCGATCATCGTATTAAAAGCATTGGAGAGTTGTCCAATTTCATCATCACGATTCACGCTGACTTGCTGTGTATAATCTTGGGTGCGGGTAATCATTTTGGCCGTATCAGAGAGGATAATAACCGGACGAATCAGAGCTGTTGCGACGTAATAGGCGGCGATACCGATAAAACAAGCTCCTAGAAGAAGCAAGGCGATAAACCACTGTTCATATTTGTACAATAACCGATACGCAAAATCTTTTTCTTCTTCCAGAACAATTTTTAAATCGGGATAATTGGTCAGTTTATGAGAAACTTTGAGCGATTCTTCAAAAATAGCCGGTTTGAGAGAGATGGTGCCATCACGATGTTCGAGATAATAGTGGCGCTTGGGTGTATTTGAAAAAAAAGGTCGAAAGTTCTCAAAAGGATAGGTGACCATCAATCTGGCAATCTCTTTTTGAGTGAAATTTGAATGGATAGGGATACTAAAGAGAGGAGTAGTTTTTTTTGTTTGAGCGATGGAAGAGAAATCGCTAGAGGCGATGATTTTTCCATTTGGATCAACAACGTAAAAGTCCCCTTGCATTTTCATATCATTTTTCTTCAAGCTCAGTACCATGCTGATGCGATGATCTAAATCTTGCGTATAAATATCATTCATCACTTCCGATTTTGCAATAAAGAGCATATCGTTATGGAGAGTTTGTAGATACTGATCGATCCGTTCTGAGGTTAATCGTACCTGTGTTTTCATCTCTTGCGTGATCGCTTTGTACTGCTCTTGATAAAAAGAATTACCCAAGAGAATCATGCTTAACGCATAGGGAATAAGGCTGATTCCTAAAAAGAGAAGTATCGTTTTGAGTTTAAAACTCATAGATTACCCTTACCGAGTTATCGACCATCGAAGAGGGGATGTAGCCGATAGATCCCTCGACATTCTGGACAAATGCTTTGATGGATTCATGAGAAGGCTGCGTTGTCGGTGGGCAATTTCCCTGAAAATGCTGTTTCATCCAATAGGTATTGAGCCGATCCCTTCCCATTCCGATCACAGTTGCTTCAAAAGCTATACGGGAAGGCTCTTGTCCTACCAAATTCAGAGGGATGATTTTCTGATCGCCGACACTATGACGTTTTTGGAGATAAATATCGCGTATTTGTTCAACTGTAATCGCGGTGATTGGAACTTTTTTGGAGATGATAAGACTGTATTGGGTTCCAAAGAGGGTTGAGACGAATAGAGACATCAAAAGTAGCGGCTTCATCAGAAGAGTACCGATAATGAAAATAATGCCCGATTCTCATCGTGCAAGGAGTGCCATTGATATTCACCTTTGAGTGATACGGGGTAGAGCGGACGATAGCTGTATCCGAGAATGGCAATATTGTCTTTGTAATTTGTGTGATGATCGTTGAAGTATTCATATCGACCGATGAGGGCATGTTCTTGAGTCACGTGATACATCGTTTGTGCATACCCTGAGAAAGCGTAATCTTCTTGGGTATTAGAATACTGATTTTTAGCTAGAAGCGCCTCTAGGATGAATTGCCATTGACTATCGTCGTATTTGGTTCCGGCTTGCATAAAACGGGTTCGCTGATTGGTTTTGGTGATATATTCTCCGATGCTTACTCCGGCATTGAGTTCCATGGAAAACTCTTGTTCCAAGGCTAGCCCATAAAAGTGAGTATTGGGAAGATTGATATACTCTTCGTCCAAATCTCGATTGTTTTGCCCAAAGAGGTGATAGCGCATACCTTTAGTTTGCGGTACATATCCGTTGATGTCGATCCCGCTCAGCAATCTTGGAAAAAGGAGTGTGCTGTAGAGAGGATTGGAGGTGGTATCACGCAGTACGTTGATCGGTTCTTTGTTCCAGTAGCCTATCGGTGTGATCTGTTTACCGAAACGGATATTGAAAGCATCGGACAGCCAAATATCACCATACAGCCGTTCGGCATGGAATTTCGGGTTTCCCTCTTCTGCCCCGTCGGTGAAGTTTTTATGATAAAAGCGGATGGCTTCGAATTCTGCCAAATAGGATATCGTAGGGTTAATGTCCCCATAAGCCATGAGGGCAACATCATCGAGTGTAAAGGTATCGGTATTTTTATTGGATTCAAATTCTGTAGAAAAATAGCCGCCAACATTCAACGAATCACTATAGTGAATACCACGCCCGAGTTCGTATGGTTCTGCGTGTGCCAAAGTGAGGAAAAGAAGAGAAAAAAGAGATAAAAATTTTAAATACACGTATACCCTCTCTCGACTGCTCAATTATTGAAGTATTCAATCGTAGCATAAAATCAGATAAGGTTTGCTTGCAGATAGAGACGCAAAAAATGATTATAATTCGATAAAAATAAAGAGACTGTATGATCACCATCTGGCATAATCCAAAATGTTCCAAATCACGCGAAGCACTTCAGATTCTTGAGCAAAAAGGGGTGAATTCTGAAGTTTTTAAATACCTCGATACCCCGCCATCACGCGATGAGATCGTTGCCGTGTTACAAAAATTGGGAGTTTCAGCGCGAGAGTTGATGCGAACCAAAGAGGATCTTTATAAAGAACTGGGATTATCTCAGGTCAATGAGGAATCAAAATTGATCGATGCCCTCGCAGAATATCCCAAACTGATCGAACGACCGATTGTGATTGAGGGAAATCGAGCCGTTATCGGGCGCCCGGTTGAAAAAGTGATTGAATTTTTAGGTTAAGTCCGAAATTTTTGAAGCTGCTGATTGAGTTCAGCGGTATTTTGATCGATACCGTTAGCAACGTGGGTGATGGAACTGATGCTTTGTGTATTTGAACATGCGATCGAGTTGATCGAGTCGATTTTGGATGAGATGACTTGCATCCCGTTCATGATATTGAGAAGACCTTCGTTCGAATAGCGGACGCTTTGTGTTGCAATACTCATCAAAGACGATGAAGTTTGAAGCATAACTTGAACCGCATTGGAGTCTTTTGAGACGACGATAATTGAACTAGCCGATTTATCCATTTTTTGGCTGGTGTGGGTAATCGCATCGACGATGGTACGGATCGTAATATTGATTTGAGCAAGGCTCTCTTGCGTCCGTTCCGCGAGTTTACGCACTTCATCCGCAACGACGGCAAATCCTCTGCCGTGCTCTCCCGCACGTGCAGCTTCAATGGCTGCATTCAGCGCTAAAAGATTCGTTTGATCGGCAATCTCCCCGATAATATCGAGAACCCCTCGCACTTCTTGGGCACGGGCGGAGAGCTCTTTGAGATCGTTTGATAGGAGCTGTTGTGTTTGTGCCACGTTTTGAATATCGGTGTTCATCTGCAAAATCTGTTCACTGGCGTGTGAAAGCTGAGTGGATGCTTCGGTGATTTTTAGAGTGGTATCTTCTGCCGATACGGATGTGTTTTGAACAATATTCTGAAGAGTTCCGATTTGCGTATGGGTTTGCGATATATCCGAAGCGCTCATTTCTAATCTCCCTTTGATGAGCGTACAGACACTATTGAGTTCCTGTGCGGAAGAGATACTGCTATTGGATGCCATCTTCATACCGTTGAGTATTTTTTGCAGCGTGTCCATCGAATTGTTCATATCTTGAGCGGCAACGGCCAGTTCATCGCTCCCATCGGTTTCGATCCTCTCCAATAGATCGCCTGCTCGGAGATGCTGTGCCATTTTGGTCAGATTGGCAATATTTTTGAGGAGATATTTCGTAATAAAATGCAAAACGATATGGACGAGGATCATCCCCAGAGGAAAGATGATCGCGATCAGCAGAATCGTTTTTTTAAACTCCTCTTGAGCAATGCTATAGAGATGATTTGCATTGGCAATCTGTATTTCGATGAGTTCGTCTATTTTTGAACTTGCCGGGGAAATACTGTAGGGAAAATCACTTTGAAGCAGATCTAAAATCCCCATTAGCTCCTTTTTTTCCATCGCTTGTTCCAATAAAATGATCGATCGGTCGGCCCGATCAATTATTTTATTGGTTTCGGCGAGCTGTTTTGTCTCATCCGGCGTCAATGTTCCGTTTGTATACTCTTTCCAATTATCGTTAAAAAGGGCATGTGATTTTTTTACTGCAAGGAGAGTCGACTCAAAATCGCCTACCCCTTAGAGAAAGATCGGTCGCTTTTAGGAGGATCTCTTTATCCAGGGCATTTTTACAGCTTCGGAGATTTTGAAGCGGTTGTAGACTTTGGGTATGGATGGTATTGAGGGAGGTATTGGATAAAAAAATTCCGATGACTCCGATGAGAATCGCCACCAGAGCAAACAATTGCGCCATCACAACAATCAGGGTAATCTTTTGCCGTATAGAGAGTTTGGTAAATACCGATAATGATTTACGAGCCGTCATGCAAAACCTTCACTAAAAAAGTGCACAAGTTTAGATACGGATGGTTACGATACGATCACATTACGGTTACCGGAATGTTTTAATACACTTGCTTATCCTCTTTGTTTTGCCATCGGGAAAACAACTCTTTGCCTTTCGCAGAATCGGTTGCTAAGAGTGTAATCGATGTTTCAGGATTGCGAATCATCGTATAAAAGATCCGATCATCAAATCCACCCTCTGCGGCATCATCCATCGACGAAGCATAATAGACGGTGGGAATCCGAGCCCAAAATATTGCCCCCATGCACATGGGACACGGGTAGCAGGAGGTGTATAAGATACAATCCGAAAGATCATGGGTTTGCAGCGTTTCTGAGGCTTTCCGGATCGCATTGATCTCGGCATGGGCAGTAGGGTCGTTGGTTGTGAGGACTTGATTGTGTGCCGATGCGATGATTTCATTGTTGCGAACGATCACGGCACCAAAAGGACCGCCGTCTCCGTGTTCCATACCTTCTAAGGCTTCAAGGAGGGCTTGAGTCATCGGATTATTCATGAGATGGGGCCGTATCTTCTGCAACAAAACGGTGTTCGAAATTAAAGACATTCATTTCGATGACAAAGAAAGAGAGTATCCATAAAAAAGCATCATAAAAATCAAGTGCTTCCCCTTGTATTCCCCAAATAACCGCAAACATAAACAATGCTCCATAGAGGGTGAATTTGAGGATATTTCGCACCGTCCATTCGCTTTTAGCGTAGTGTCCGGGAAAGTAGATGTCGTATTGCAGTACCAAGATGACAAAAATCCATGTCAGAGAGTTGATGAAATCAAGCCATTCCGCTTCGATAAAATAGCTGTAGCACGAGAATAAAACAACACTGTAGCCAAAAAAGCTCAATATACTAATGATCCCTTTTTCGATAAAGCTCCAGTGTTCTTCATTGAGATGATAGGTTTCCCACTCAAAGAGGGCGAGAATCACAACCCATGCCGCCGTTTCTATCGTTTCTGTGAACGTTCCATTGATGGCGAAGAGATAAATATTGAACGTTAGCAGGGCATAGATCATGTATTTAAACAGGATAAATTGTCCTGTTTTGGTTGTGAAGAGACGATGTGCCGTCATTATTTTTCTTTGCATGAAGATACTAAAAGTTCAGGACGGTATTCAAAATGCATCGTATCGTAGTGATACCATCGCCCCCCCCAAATCCAGCCGTGTTTTTCAAAGATCCGTACGATAGAGAGAGGCATTGTATTACGATAGCCGATATGTGCCGTCTCTGAAGGTGCTTCATCTTTCCAATATTGGGTTTTTGTCGGAGCCAGATCGATCGCGATTCCAAAACTGTGCATGGAGAGACGATCGGTGTCTTTGATAACGCGGTAACAATACGTCGTAGCCCCCTCTGCCCAGATGCGATCACGTTTTGGCAACGCAGCAATCTCCTGTCCGATCGCATAGAGCGTTGTATCGGCATCGCCTACTTTATTGACCGGAAGCTTGATAGAACCTTTGAGGGTCGGCCAGCTGATCGACACCAGATTTTTCTCAATGGCTTGTTTGTCTTTGCCGTAGAGGGCTTGGAAAAAAGGTTGATAGCGCAATCGTCCCGGATCAAAAAGATACGGCGGCGGGGTATCGATACCTCCCGCATCATAGCGCTGGGAGAGTTGAGTCTCTAAATCGGCATTGTTGATTTTCTCGTCCCAGGATGATTTTGCAGTAGGGGTTCGGTAGGGTAGTTTGAGTCCATTTTTGAGGACAATACTCTCTTTGTCGGCAGAAGTGATCAACGCCGGATAGGCATCCACGTAGCATTGGGGATTTGCCCAAAGATGGGTAAGTAGTAACGCAGAAGCGGTGAAAAGGGTAAATGGACGCATGATTTCCTCCGATAATGGGTGTTATTTTAGCGCATCTTTTACTTCACAATCACTTCACAGCGCTTTGTCATGATGATACGATCTAAACAATAGGAGTTTCCTATGAAAAAAATACAACCGTGGGTAGTGATAATGAGCACTACCGTTTTATTCGTATCAAGTGCTCAGGCCGGTCATTATGATCGGGGCGATAGATATGAACGCCATGAGAGAATGTCTCATCATCGTGGAGGCAATTGGGTTGTTCCTCTTGTCATCGGCGGAGTCCTTGGGTATGCACTCTCTGAACCGCGCCGCGATACAATCAGCTATGTTCAGAGTAACCCTGTCGTTTATGCACCGCAACCGATGTATCAGGAACAATGGGTTTATTTTAGCGATTGTGATTGTCAGCGTAAAGTTTTGGTTCGGGTTCGCTAATACTCTTTTGTCTTTTGACTATATACATGGCGGTATCGGCGGCTTTGATAAGTGTATCGGACTCTTCCCCATCATCAGGGTAAAGGGCTACTCCGATACTGGCACGGGGATGAAGAACCAAGCCGGAGTTGATAATGACAGGTTCATAAATCGCTGTTTTGATCGCTTCATAAACGCTGTGGAGATGATCTTCCCCTTTGACCTCTTCGATCATAATGATAAATTCATCTCCCCCATAGCGGCAAACGGTATCGCTGTTGCGAAGACATGAACGGATATTGTGTGTTATGCTCTGTAAGAGTTGATCTCCCACTTCATGCCCGTATGTATCATTCACCAGTTTGAAGTCGTTCAAATCGATAAAATAGATGGCCAGTTGCTCTTGTTTTCGTTTGGCGCGGTTCATTGCGTGTTCGAGCCGATCGTACAGCGTGGCACGATTAATAGCTCCGGTCAGAGGGTCATGTTGAACACGATAGGTGAGATCATCCACATGCGATGTGATGTAACTGATATCATGAAGATTGGCGATATAGCTGATAAGACGATTTCGGTGGTAGAGTGCGGTGATAGTAATGCTGAAAACTTTTTCTCCGGACCGTGATTTTTTTTCAATTTTGCCTCGCCATGTATGGTTGGCATCAAATTGCGAGAGGATAGCGTTAAAAGCCAAGGCTTCTTTAAAAAGATATTTGCCAATATGCATACCGTAAAGTTCTCCTTGGTCTTCAAGCGCAAGTGCAAAAAATCGTGAATTGGCAAACTCGATAAGCCCTTTATGATTGGTATAGAAGATGGCATCCCCGGCACTCTCCAAAGCACTGGAGCGTTTATGAAGTTCATCGAGCATTTTTTGGGAGTGGGTAATATCCTGTGCCATACAGAGAATATCTCCGTTTTCCAAAAGACGATTGCGCCATTCGCAAAAAATTTCACGATGGTCATGCGTTAAATTATAATTTTTTGAGTAGCTTATCCCATCTTTGGATGCTTTTTTTAAAACAGTATATACATGCGTTTTATCGAAGTTCGGAACGATCAACTCAATAATATTTTTCTCATTTGCATCATCTTCGCTCCATCCAAAAATTGTTTCAGCAGCCTGATTCCATTCGATGATAGAGTGTTTCGAATTTACAACAATGAGGGCAACGGGAGAATCGCTAAAAAATTGTCTGTAACGATTTTGATTTTTAATAAGACGGCGATTTAAAACGAGTGAATGGGTAATCCATAAAGCCAAAACGGCAATCAGTGCAGGAATGGCGAAAATTTCTATCACAACGGAAAAAGGGAGAGAAACCGTACATGATGTAGGGTATGAAAACAATGTATCCGGTAGGAGCATACAAAGAACATAGTAGAAATCATAAGAATTTGGGAAATCCTTTTGGCGGTTTTATGAATTATATTATGTTAAATATTATGATTATATTAAAAGTAGATTATAAAATTTACGTCGATTTGGGGTGGAAAGCGATACAATAAATAGACTAGTAAAGAGGAGATGTGTAATATGTTTTTTCCAACTCTTGGTTTAATCGCCACAACGGATGTCATTTCGGTTGATATCCATCAGAGTATCCAAGACGCGCTGAGCAAAATGCATCAGCATAACCATCGCAGTATTATTGTTGTTAATAAAACACTTCATTATATTATTACGACAAAAGATATTATACGTCTCAAACTTTCCGGAGTTCCGTTTACTACATCTTTGTCAAAAGTCACTTTACGTCCATTGCCGCTCATCGATAAAGAGAGCAATATTATCAATGCGTTGAATCTCACCAATGATAGCGATGAACATATTTGTGTATGCAACAAAGACGGGAGTTTGTACGGTCTTGTGACAAACAGCGATATTGTGGCGAGTGTCGATCCTCAAGTTGTTTTGGAATCATTGCAGATCGCTACTATTTTTGAAAAAAAGTACGGATATAAAAGCTTTTTGCCTGAGACTCCGATGGCTGAAATCTTGGATTACATGAAAGATTCACTGAGTGACTGTGTCATTATCCAAAAAGAAAATACTCCAGCAGGAATTCTCACTTCAAAAGATGTTTTGAAATTCATCGGAGAGGGTAATTCTCCTGAGGTGCCGGTATCGCAAGTGATGTCCTCTCCGGTAGAGATGCTGAGTGAGAAAGCGACGATTCAAGAAGGGTTGGAATATCTTAAAAATCGTCATTTCAAGCGAATCGTCGTAACCAATGATGAGGGGGATGTGGTAGGAATCGTTACACAGCAGGATTTGATTTCACGAACCTATTTGAAATGGTCACAGCTCATGCAGGATCATTTCAAACAGTTTGAAGAAATTACCCAAATTTTGCAGCAAAAAAACCGTCATTTAACACAATTGGCAACCAAAGATGCTTTGACCGAAATCCATAATCGGCATATGTTCGCGGAACTTTTCGCGCAAGAACGCTCGATTGCAAAGCGACAGGGGACAAAGCTGGCTTTGATGATGATCGATCTGGATCATTTCAAACAGGTGAATGATACGTACGGTCATAATATCGGAGATTATGTGTTAAAACATTTTGTCTCTCTTGTGGTCTCTACCATCCGTGAAGCTGACTTATTCGCCCGATGGGGGGGAGAGGAATTTGTATTGCTGTTGAGAAATGTAGGGTGTGAAGAGGGGTATTTGGTCGGAGAAAAAATCCGTAATTTAATTGAGTCGCACCCCTTTGATGAGGTAGGAAGGGTAACCTGCAGCATTGGAGTTACCGAAGTCTCTCCTGAGGATTCGTTGATCGATGCGATTGAACGAGCCGATAATGCATTGTATGCGGCCAAAGACGGCGGACGCAACCGTACGATTGCGTGTGAGATGCGAAAATGAAAAAAAAACTTCTTCAATCGATACTTTCCAATAAAATAATGACGCTCAGAGTGAGCGATACGGTTGCGAAAGCTCTTGAATTAATGAGCGATTATGCTATTAGTTCGGTTGTCATCGCCGATAGCGAGAATCGTCCGATAGGGATTTTTACAGAACATGACGCGTTAAAAGTTGTAGCGGAGTCGATTAAAACCTCTACCCCGTTGGGGGAAGTGATGACACAAAATCCATTTTGTGTCGATCATATGATGGAAATACATGATGCATACGCTCTGATGGAAGAGAAACATTTCCGCCATTTGATTGTTGTGGATAGCGAAGAGCGGTTTGTTGGAGTGATCACGGAGGGGGATTTTCTTCGACATATCGGATTGGAACATTTAACAAAGTTTAAAATCGTTGCCGAGGCTATGAGCGAGTCTCCTCTGATAGTAGAGCTAAAAACGAGTTTGAGCGAAGCGGCATTGTTGATGCAGGAGCGAAAGTGCGACTATGCGATCGTGTTAAACGGTTCCATCCCTATCGGCATTATCACGGAGCGTGATATCGCCCATCGATGTGTTTTGGATACTCATGTACAGGATGAAAAGGTTGAAAATCTCTTTCATCGTGAGATTTTAATCGTAAAAAAAGAGGTTCCCCTTCATCAGGCTGCATCCATGATGGAGGAACACGGCGTTCATCAATTGATTGTTGTGGATACGCAAGGAAAACTCACCGGTATCCTCACCCGTCACGATGTTCTTCATGCGGTACACGGTGCGTATTTTGAATATCTGATCCGTGTAATCGATGAGAAAAGTGCCGCAATAGCGCGAATCAGTGAACGTAAACGGGTTATTCGCACGGAAAAAGAGGAAGTTGAAAAAAATGCAACCAAACTGCGTAAATTGTTTGAAGCGTTGCCGGACGGTATTGTTTTAATCGATAATGCTACTCTCAAAGCAGTTGAATTTAATGAATCTGTACATGAGCATTTGGGATACAGTGCTGAAGAGTTTGCTCAATTAAATGTATCCGATTATGAAGTTATTGAATCTCCAGATGTTACTCGACGAAGAGTTGACACGATTATGCGTGATGGAAGGGATAGTTTTGAGACGATCCATCGTACCAAAGATGGAAGATTATTGAATGTATGGGTTAATGCCGTTGCTGTTAAATTAGGGGAAAACTCCCATATTATTGCTGTTTATCATGATATTACAGAACGTAAACAATACGAAGAGCGGCTTGAAACGCTTGCGAATTTCGATCCTCTCACCGGATTGGCAAATCGAGCTCTTTTTCAGGCACATCTTCAAAACTCTATTGATAAAGCAAAGCGCAACGATACTCAGATCGCCTTGCTGATGTTTGATTTGGACCGTTTTAAAGACATTAATGACAGCTATGGCCACGGTGCGGGAGATGAGCTGCTTCAAATGGCGGCACAACGGTTTTCGACCCGTTTGCGAGACGGTGATTTGATTGCTCGGCTCGGGGGAGATGAGTTTGCCGTCGTGATTGAAAATATAGGTCGTCTTGAGGATGCCGGCAAGCTTGCCGAAGAGATGATTATCGCTTTATCCGAAGAGTACCGTCTTTCCGAAGGGGAAGTGATTCATGTAGGATCGAGTGTAGGTATCGCGATTTATCCTGATAACGGAGAAGATGCGGCTATTTTATTGCAGCATGCGGATGCCGCACTCTATAAAGCCAAATCTGAAGGACGCAGCGGATACAGATATTATACGGATGAACTGACAGATTCTGCACGGCGTAGGATTGAATGTGAAACACGGTTGCGTAGTGCCGTCAGGAATCAAGAATTTCAAGTGTATTATCAACCTCAAGTTCACATACAAACCGGAAGAATTGTAGGTGCGGAAGCATTGATCCGATGGAATGACCCAGAACGAGGGGTGATCTCTCCCGCCGTTTTTATCCCGATAGCCGAAGAGACCGGATTAATCGGCGAGATCGGTGAGTGGGTATTAAATGAGACGTGTCGACAAGGAAAAATTTGGGTAGATCAGGGGCATAGATTGACCTTAGCAGTTAATCTTTCAGCGCATCAGGTACGCCATCAAAATATTCCCAATATGGTTGAAAATGCTTTGAAAAAAACCGGTTATCCTGCCGATCGATTAGAATTGGAACTGACTGAAAGTGCTCTGATGCAGCGGGAAGAGGAGACGGTTTCGATGCTCCATAGTCTTCGAGCGCACGGGATAAGGCTCGCCATCGATGATTTTGGTACAGGGTATTCGTCCCTCTCGTATTTAAAGCGGTTTCCGATAGATGTACTCAAAATTGATAAAAGCTTTGTGGATGATATCCCCTATGAGAATGATGACATGGCGATTGTCAGTGCGATTATTGCGATGGGGCATGCATTGGGCTTTCAGATTTTGGCCGAGGGGACGGAGCGGATTGAGCAGATCGAGTTTTTGAAACAACTCAACTGCACAATGTATCAGGGATACTTTAAAAGTCCACCGGTTCCGGCCGAGGAGTTTGAAAAACTCCTCGCGTAAAGGTTATTTTAGAGAATCAACATACGTTGCAATGGTGCTTAGCTCACTGTCGCTAAGTGCTGTAACAGTCCCTTGCATCAATGCTTTTTGATCTCCGCCGAAAGTCCCTTTTTTGTAGCCTGTTAGTTTGGCTAGCGCTCCGCTTCCTCCTGCAATCGCTTTTCCGGAAATAGACGCTTCTTTTCCATCTATTCCATGACATTCAGCGCACTTGGCACCATAGAGTTTTGCACCATCTGCCGCACACAATACCGATGCGAGTCCTAGAACCGATAAAACCAATAATTTTTTCACCCTTTTTTCCTCCTTTTGTCTGATTGAATCATTGTAGCACAAAATGCATATCTCTATTTCAATCCTATCGATGCTATCAGTGAATAAACTCAAAAACTCCCATCACAATTTCTACAGCGATCAAAATGATGATGATCCACTCCAAAAATTCGCTTTTTTTATGATTGATAATGTCCATGACAAGCATCACATCCTCTTTGATCTGTGAGAGTTTCGAGAGTGCTGTTTCATGCCGATCGTAAAGTTCTAGAATAAAAGCAAGACGGATATAGAGGGCCTCTGCTTCCTCGTTATCCCATAAAATATTCGGTTTGTCCAAAAGTAGCAGATTACTGAGCATATCGTGACGGGTGAGTGCGAGACGTTTGGCAAATTGCATAAGATGGGAACGACGGCTGATTGAAAAAGTATGTATCGATTCGACGATTCGGCGGCTTTGGGAGAAAAGGGTGTCGAGACGTTTTTCATAACGTTCCAAGCCTACGCTTTGAGAGATGGCTAAGGCGATAATATTGAGATTAAGTGTTGAAGCTTCCCGCAAGAAGATCGATTCATTCGTTACATTAAAAGGTGAAGCAAGATGAGGATCGACATGTATTGGATAGTCTTGAGTAATGAGATGTTCGGTATCCAGAGAGATCCGCAACAATGAGAGTGCCTCAAGAATTTGCTTTTTATCCTCTGCGATGAGAGTGAGAACGCCAAACGGAGCTAAAACAACATGGAATGATGCATTGGCGCCGTAGTAACCGTTCTCTAAGCCTTTGCTGAGGGTGATATCAAGAGCGTATTCAACGGTAGAGGTGGTTAACGGATGAGAAAGATTGAGTGAGAGGAGGTTCATTGATATCCCTTTAACCGAAAATTGGTTTGATTTATTGTATCATCCCTTGATTACAATTGGGGTGATAATGCAAAGTAAAATAGTCGTTGGATTGGTAGGATTATGGGTGGGTTGGAGTTCGCTTCAAGCTGATGTTTCGGAGATGATATTTTATCCTCAAGCCGATTTCTCGGAGGGGATTTTCCATTTCAACTATCAGGGCGAAAAAAATAAAAATTACGGGTTCATGTTTGAAAAAGGATTTGACCCGACTCGAATCGTTTATGTCCGTCCTGCTAATCATAGAATGGAAAAAACCAAAGAAGGATTGACAAAACTCTCATTTGAAAATACCGATCGCTACTCGTATCTTGAACGTGCCAATAAAGATGATTTTATTGTTTCAGAAGAGAATGGAATCGTTAAAATTCTTCTCAGCGGAGGGGATTGCAAGGGGAGCAGTGATTGCGTAACGGCAGAGAATATCCTTACGGTCAATATTCCAAAAGGGTATGGTGTACGCAAGTATCAAGGTTTGGATCAAGATCTTAAACCGCTTAAAAATCCGCAGTGGCAGCGTAACGGAAACACCTATACTTTGACGGTCCGTGATGTTAAAGGGGCCTGTGTGATGATGGAGTTGGAAAAACTCCGACCGGGGCAAAGTGCTGCAAGTATTGCTATGGCAGAACCAATGAAAGTGAGTGTACCTAGCCGCGTCATCGAAACTCCTAAAGCGGTTATCATCGAAGAGAAAAAGATGGCTCCGGTAGCTCCGATCATGGTTGAAGAGACTCCGGTTTCCACACCATCGCCGGTTGTGATTGCCTCTTCTGATGCGAAAGTTCAAAAAGAGACGATCGCCGTTGAACCCAAAAAAGAGTCTGTTGCACTCTTCAAAGCTCCTGAAAAGCCGGCTGTTACGGCGACAGCTCCCGCTCCTTACTTTAGAAACTTTCAAATTTTTGAGAGTCGAGTCGTAGCCCTAAGTGAAACGGGTAAAGAACGTTTGCGTGAATGGGCACAACTCTTTAAATCAGGGGGCTATACTTCGGTAACTATCAATGGTTACACCGATAATATTCCACCGCAACGTTTGAAAGCTCTGTATGCGGATAACCGTATTCTCTCGGAAGCGCGTGCCAAAATGGTTGCGGATTATTTGATGACACAAGGAATCAGCGCAAATACTATTAAAGTAAACGGGATGGGTGATGCTGATCCTGTTGCCTCGAACGATAACGAAGAGGGACGATCTAAAAATCGACGGATCGAGTTTATTCTAAACACACACTGACGCGATTGCGTCCTTGACTTTTTGAGGTGTAAAGTGCTTCATCGGCATGGATGATGAGGCGCTCTGGCGTATCATCTTTGGTGTAGCCGCATACACCGAAACTAGCTGTTTGAGTGTAATCGTCAAATATCACTTTAGACTCAAGAGTGCTGCGAAGCTTTTCAGCCAGAAGAACCGCTTCATCAGCTTCGGTTTCAGGACAAATAATCAAAAATTCTTCACCTCCCCATCGCCCTATAATATCGCTTTCACGGCAATTACTTCTGAAAACAGCGGCAACGCTTTTGAGTACGGCATCTCCCGTTTGGTGTCCATACGTATCGTTCACTACTTTGAAAAAATCTAAATCGACGATTATGATCGAAAGTGGACGGTTGTAGCGAGCAGCGCCGCGTATTGCTTGTTTCAATGCTTCATCAAGTCGGTATCTATTTGCAAGGGTGGTCAGCGGATCGGTGGAGGAAAGAATCTGGAGTTCATGTTGCGTTGCATGCAATGAATCAACGGCATTACGCAACGCGGTATTCATAAGGCTGAGTTTACGGGTATAGTACAGTAACAGTGCGACAATCACTCCGAGCGGAGCTAATATTTTTAACATTCTTTCCCATGACATCTGTTGTGTATACTCGATACGGATATGGCGGTTGTAAATATTCTCTCGCTCTTCAGGAGTGATTGACAAAATCGCTTTTTCCATGATTTTGGCAAAAATCGGCCAATCGTTACGGATACCTATTGCTAATTCCGAATTATGGGGTATTTCACCGGAGATTTTGAGATTTGCATAACCCTCTTTTTTGATTGCGTAGGTGATGGCAGCCGTATTATCGATAAAGGCGAATGCTTTGCCGGTCGCGACCGCTTCAAGCCCTTCTGCGATGGTATTGACCGCATACCGGTTGATATACGGATAGTGTTTTTTTAGGATCTCTTCACTCACATAACCCCGTGCAACGGCTACGGTTTTATTTTTGAGCTCGCTAATATCGTTCAAGTAGCCGACATTTTCATCGGTGACGATAACCATTCGAAAATTGAGATAAGGGGGAGTAAATGTTGCGTACATCTCTCGCTCAGGAGTTTTCACTGCGCAGGGAAACATATCGAGCTGATGGCGTTCCATGAGTGAAACCGCATCTTTCCACACCCCTTTGGTGTAGGGTTCAAACCGGATGCCGAGTCTTTGGGAAATGAGGCTGAGATAATCGGCCGCTAGACCCTTATACTCTCCTTTGGCATCAAGATATTCAAAGGGCGCCCAGGATGTATCGATAGCAGTATGGATAACGGGGTGCTGTTTTAGCCATGTTATTTCTTGAGGTGTTAGATTGAGCTGATTGTTAAGGGCATCTTTGTAGATATATTTGTCTAAGGGGATATTGGAATTGATCAGACCATGACGTTTTAAAAGATTTTGAGTGTACTCTAATCTCCCATAATCAAGTGTCCCGATCGGTATCGTCGTAGCGGAAATAACAGACTCTATCCCTTTTGCTTCATAACGAAGTTGATCGAGGCTTTTTTGCGGTGCATATTTGGTTTGGATCAGACGAATTATCTCTTCTTGGTGAGAGAGTGCGTATTCCCATCCCCGTATGGTCGCCCGTTTCATAGCCGCAACCCGCTTAGGGTGGTTGAGCAACTCATTTTGGGATGTAAAAAGTGTATCACCGTATAAATCAACACCGAAATGCTGTGGGTTGATAATATTGGTTTCTATCCCTTTTTGAAGAAGAGCATAGGGCTCATTGGTAATATAGCCATGATGTGCGTCGACCTCTTTGTTGATAAACGCTTTGAAATCAAAATCGGCATTGACTCGGTTGAATCCTTTTTTTAAAACGCCTGTTTCATGCATCATAGCAAGGATAGGAAGGCCATCGGCATCATTGGGATAAAAGGCGACCCGTCTGCCGATTAGTTTATACGGGCTGTCGATACTGCTTGATTTGAGTGTGAGCAATATATTGGGAGAGTGCTGAAAAATAGGAGCAATAATAACAATAGGGCTTTTCTGCGCCTGATAAAGAAATAACACCGAATCGGCAATGCCGTATTGCGATTCGCCTTGAAGTACTTGTTCGACATTGTTTTTTACGATGTCTCGATCTTTGAGTTCTACATCAAGACCTTCATCGCGAAAAAATCCTTTTTCAAGCGCTGCGTAATAGCCCGCGAATTGGAACTGATGGTGCCATTTAAGCTGCAAAGAGATTTTTTCTGCAGCGAATAGAGAGGAAGAGATGAACAAAATAATGAGGAATAATTGCATGTATTGACTACATTTGCTCATATAAATCAAAGAGATCGATGTCATCCGGGAGGCGTGGTTTGCCATCACGGAAACTGCGGGTATGAGCGATGAGCCGCTTGAAGTGTTTACGCAAATGGTAGGCATCGGGAACATTCGGACGGAACCAATCTCCTTTGGCACTGAAAAGCCAGTCAATAGCCGCTTTGACATCGAGAAGCGAGTATCCGCCCGTATCGATCAATAGTCGAATCTGCGCAGCCCAGCTCATAACATTAAACGGCTCTTCAAACTGCGGATCGATAGAGGCGAGATGGCGGATGAAATACTGTGCCATCTCGAACTCTTCAGTGGTCGGTTTGGTTTCGGCAAGGGCATGTTGTGATGCGATGACCGGAGCATTTGATGCGATCTCTTTGCGTACCCAGCGCTCGAATTCGGCGCACCAGTCAAATGAGCGGTTATTCCGTGAACGCTGATAGAGGGCAAAATCCTCAAACAGTTCACGTCGAAGTCCTTCCCGATCGCAGAGTTCAAAGGCAAATGCATGGAGCTCTTCATACGCTTCATTGGAGAGGTTTAGAAAATAGCTGCTGTCACTGTATTGAGTCGGTGAAAGACTCATCTCGACAGTCGGTAGGGCGGAAATCGGCTCGAAAGTATAGTAGATCATTACCCCTTGAGGTGTTTTTTTGCGAAGGGTTTTGAGAATTCCTTTTTTAACCATTGCATCCAACGCCTCGATTACTTCGCGCGGGGTATGGCGAAGCGCTTGGGCGAGTGTAGAAGCGTCGACATCGCTTGGCTTGTCGCCCCATTGCTGGGTATGGCGGGCAATGAGGGGAATGAGAGAACGCTCCATGAGGCTAAGATCATCGCGATCAATCAGAGATGTCGGGATCGTAATCATGAACGTTTGATCGAATCGATGAGTTTTGTTTTGATCGGTGATAAGAGAGGAGATTGAGAATCGCGTTCCCGACGGAGAATTTCATTGCGGTATTCATGAACCACACGCGCTTCAAAAAGACTTTTGTCGAGTGAAACATAATCATAGATCCACTTTTTGGTGAGAGTTTTGACGACATTGATATCGGTTTCATCGAGTAAAGCTCTCTCATCTCCGGCATGGCGGATCGAGGTAAATCGGATCGCTTCAAACCGTTCCAGTGCACTTTTCTCGCTGTCTCGCACCAGACTGACATCACGACGGATATCGTACATCAGGGTATAGAGTATTTCAGCACGTTTTTGTGCTTCTTGGTCGATGGGGGTTAGGGCTTGAGATTCAAACTCTTCCGCAATGAGTGCAATTTTTTCAAATCCGTTTTTGTAGGGCATCTCTCGAAGTGATAAACGGCGAAAAAACTCTCGATACTGTGAAGGGTGGATGTGACGTACCAAATCGGCGATGTGTGCACGGAGGTTGATATCCTCTTCGATTTTGAAATATTCCATCAATGAAGTGACGAATTTGGCGCGGATTTGGTCTTCGGTCGGTCGATTTTGCATGTATATAGTATATCACGATGATCTTTAGAGTAGTGTTAGTTAAAAAATAAGGTAAAATAACGGCGGGTATTTTTTATCGGTACCCTAATCCGCCAAAAGAGGCTACCATCCTAACCATCGACCATACCGTTATCCCTGAGGGCGACGCAGAACTCGGCGATAATCTTTTGTATTACGATTACAATATCGATCATCTTTTGTCGCTTGAGGCAAAAGGGTTGAGCATTGAGGATGAGGGATACATCAGTGCATTTCGCTCGTTTGAGGGGGAAGTGTATGAAAACTATATCTACGAAAAACTGCTCCGTTATGCGGCAAATGAACCGCAAATTAAGAGTTTTATCATCAAAGGACCGCACAAACATCGTACCCGTGCACAAAGCGATGCGTTGTCGGTGAGCTGGAAAGGGCAGATTATCTATCGTGCCCGCCATAAAGAGATTGGAGAGTTTGACGGACTTTTATTTACGGACAAAGAGCTCTATTTCGTCGAGATGACGTTGGTCAAATCGGTGAGTAATCTCAAAAAACGTCTCCGTAAAAAACGGGCATTGCTCGAAGTTTTATTTCCCCGCTATCAGGTCAAAGCATTGTTGGTGCTCAACGAAGGGGCAACGGGAACTTCGGATCTCCCTTCATTTGCTTCTGTTTGGATGACAAAACCTTACAGTGCCCGTCACATTTTGGAACGGCTGAGTTCGAAATCGCCACGCCAACCGATGATCCGTATCGAGAGTTCAAAAATCGCGCATGCCGAAGATCTCAAAATTGCCGCTTTTAAGTATTATGCGACACTCTCATGGATGCTCCGTTCACTTCGCGGGAAAGATCCGATGGACGTTGATTTTTTCCGCCGACCGGCAACGCAGCGGTATCATGATATTTATACCAAAGTCTATATAGGTTATTTGAGCGTGGATGATTTTAAAACACTTGCTCCTGATCTCTCATGGGACAATTCGAATGCTTCTCGTGTTGTAGTAGCAATTGAAAAAGATCATTCCGGCGGATATTTTCTCACCTATTTTGTCCGTCATGCCTCGAAAAAGCTTGACAACGTTGTGATCGCTTCGACAGGAAGCAAGGTAACAAAAAAAGATCCGTTTGGAATTACCCTTACTGAGATGAATCATCTGGACAAAGTAATGGATCAGAGTTTTTATCTCACATTACAACAGCATGAAAAACTTGGACAATTATTAAGCAAGCTCTCTCATTAAATAGCATTAACCATCAATTAGCCCTTTTTCTTTTATACTTTCGATAGAATAGAATATAAGGGATTTTTATGAAAAAAGTGACTGCTGTATTGTTAATGACGTTAAGTTTATGGGGGGCACCCTATAAAGTAGGACACTCCGTTATGCCGTTGGATCTTAATGATCAGTTTGGCAAACGCTATACGTTAAAAGTGATGCCGAAAACACTTGTTATGGCCTTTGAAAAAGGGACTGGTGCAACGGTCAATGAGTATTTGAGTACTCAGGAAAAAGGGTATTTGGCGAAGAATAAAGCTGCGTTTGTTGCCGATATCAGCCAAATGCCGAAATTCATCACCGAAACGTTCGCACTCCCGAAAATGCGCAAATACAATCATACGGTTTTGTTGATCCAAGATGAAGAGCAGGGGATCAATTTTCCCTATCAGGAAGATAAAATTACCGTGATGAAATTTCGGGGAAATTTTCTGACAAAAGTTGATTTCATCTCAACCGCCGATGAGCTGAAAAAAGCGATAGAACAGTGATAACACCGATCAAAGCACTTCGAAAAAACAGGTTTAAAACGGCCCTTATTTTTATCAGTATGGCCGTATCCATTGCCGCGATCTTTCTCATCAGTGCCATATCGGGTGGAGTTGTGAGTATGTACAGCTCCATGCTCAAAACCGACGGAGATATTATCGTCACTCAAAAAGGGATCGCCGATACGTTTTTCAGTGATATTAACCGTACTGTTACGACTGAGATAGCTCGCATGAACGGTGTTAAAGAGATCAGTGCTTTGATTTTGGGTGCGGCTCCGGTAGAACCGTTACCTATTGTCGGTATTTACGGTGCCAGCGAGAATCGGTTTAAAAGCTATGCTTTAAAAAAAGGTTCATACCCGAAATCGGGCGAAGTGATGCTTGGCTCGAAAATTTATGAGACCCTGAAACACCCTGAAACGATTTCTCTTTCAAAAAGAGAATTCCGTGTCAGTGGAGTCTTTAAAAGCCATATCGGGTTTGAGGACGGCGGAGTAGTGATGGGATTGGAGGATGCGGGTGAGGTATTTCATAAGAGTGCTTCGATTTTTCTCATTGCATTGAAGGATCTTGGTAAAAGCGATTCGGTCGTTGCTCAGATCAACAAAGCATACTCCCAGATGGAAGCGAAAACAACCGATGGGTTTATCGATTCGTACAACCAGTTCAAAATCATTAAAACCAGTTCCGACGTTATCGGAGCGATGGCATTTTTGATGGGAATCTTGGGGATTGTCAGTATGATGAGCATGGTGGTCAACGACCGCAAAGCCGAATTTGGAATTATGCGTTCTATCGGACTCTCGTCTCGGGTGATTATTTTTAAGTTATTGGGGGAAACGCTCATTATTGCGGTTTTGGCATTTATATTTGCCTTAGGAGCCTCCGAAGCCGTATTGGAGATGATCAAACATGCCGATAAATTTCAAGGCTACATTAACGGAGAGATTACGGCATTACTGGCAATCAAAGTATTCATCATCTCGGTCAGCATGGCGCTTTTCGGTACACTGCTTCCGGCAATCTATGCTGCCCGTATTGATCCTATGAACTTGATCCAACGAGGTGGTGCATGAGAATCGAAGCACATGGATTGGAACATTTTTACGGCCACGAAAAAGTATTGAATGGGGTCGATATTACGATAAATTCGGGAAGCTTTACCGCTATTATCGGAGAGAGCGGAAGCGGAAAAACAACATTGCTCTCGATCCTCTCAACGTTGCTGCAACCCACGAAAGGGATGACTCTGTACGATGGAAAAACTTTGGGTGAATGGGGAAATATTGATCATTTTCGCCGTGCCAACATAGGATTTGTGTTTCAATTTCATTATCTGATTTCCTATTTGACGCTACGTGAAAATATCGCGCTCGGTGCAATCGATGAGGGGCGTATCGAGTTGTTATTGCAATCACTTGGAATCGCTAAACTTTCTCACCGCTACAGTGATGAGGTCTCCGGCGGAGAGCGTCAGCGCGCAGCGATCGCCAGAGCATTGGTGAACGCTCCTGCTGTGGTATTTGCCGATGAGCCGACGGGGAACCTCGATAGCAAAAACGCGCTTGGGGTATATGAACTCTTCCGGGAGTTTTCAGGCACAGGGACGGGTTTTGTCGTTGCGTCACACGATAAAAAAATAGTCGATTATGCGGATACAATTATTGAAATGGAGGACGGAATTGTTAAACAAATTCATCGATGATGAACTTCCTCTTGCATTGTTTTGGCTGATTCTTGGGCTATTTGCAGGGTTGGTTTATGCCATGGAGATATTAGGATTGGATGGTTCAATGAGCCTGCTTTCTCCTGAACGTGCACGTTCGCTTCATATTTCGCAGATGTTGTACGGATTTTTCCCACTGATGCTCTCTTTGCTACCGTTTGCGCTGTTCCAGAAAGAGGGAGTGCTTTCACAGAATGCGATTGTCCATTTGCGACGTTATTTTGTCGTATGGAATCTTTTTTTACTTTTTATGAGTATGGCATTGCTGTTCGGCAATATTCGGGGCTTACCGTTTTACGATTTTCCCTATCAGTTGAATTTTCTCCTTGCCTTTAGCGGAGTCTTTTATCTCTTCGCTCTGCTCGATGCACTGCGCCGTTATGCCAAACGTCCTTTATGGGTAAACGTATCACTTGCGGCGGTGATTGTTGCTCCCCTTGCGTTGATTGTTTTGATGAATCCTCAGTACGGCCAGGTGGAAAAAACGTTGATCGGACCGCACGGAGACAATACGCTCGGGATGAGTTTTGCCCTTATCCCGATCTATTATCTGCTGATCAAACTTGTTGCCATAGATGAGTTTAAACCCCGTTGGCATGGGCTATGGATTGTTCCGTTGGTCGGATATATCGTATCCCTCGTTATCCGTAATTTTTTCCACACTCTAAGTTACACCGAGGAGTGGTTTTTTCAGTATCTCACCCTTTTGTATGTGCCCTTGTTATGGATATGGCTTCGTGATGCAGGTGTGAGTTTCAAAACCAATCCTTATTTGATTCTTTCCATTATTGCATTTATTTTTGTGGATATAGAGGGAAACTTTCTCTTTATTCCGGATATCCGTGCATTAATCCATCGTAACGATCTCGTAGTAGGGCATGCTCATATTGCAATGGGGCTTGGAGTGGCGTTTATGGCTCTTGCCATTGTGCATCATCTCTTGCCTAACCTTTTTCGACGCATTTATGCCATAGCATGGAGTGTTTTGATGGGAATCATGGCCGTGGCGTTGAGTATAGCGGGTATTTTGGAAGCAAGAGGATTAAACGAATCCATTGAACCGTTCTTATGGGTTCGTGCATTGGTTGGTGCGATGATCGTTGGTGTCGTGTTGCGGATCACCTTTGATCGGCTAAAGGTACGAATTGATTCGGCGGTGAAAGTTTATCATTTGAGCGGATTTTTGAGTGATGCGGGAGGCGGAGCTGTACTGATTCTTGGCGGCAGTGCTCTTTTTTCATTGCTAGGATTTCATTTTAGCGGTACGTATGAGTACATCGTCTTTGCGTTTATGATCGGAACGGGATTGACGCATTGGTATGGTTTGTATAGTGTGACTCCATATCGGTTTGCCGAACTCTCTGCATCGATTCGGGCGGTATGTGCCTCAGTTTTTGCTGCCCTTTATATGGCCGGTACATTAGATGGTATCGCATTGTTGGTTGCCTTGTATGATATTTCATTTGCTCTTTTGTATTGGTTATTTTTGCGGGGTAAAGATTGAATTTTTTTGTCATTGTTCTTAGCTCACAGCTTTTGTACTATCTTCTGATCACTCAGACGGGCGTGGTAGGAGCGTTTCATTCCCATATCCATGATCTGTATACCCTTCCTATAGGCGGAATAATCGGAGCATTGCTCAGTGCATTATTGAGCCATCGCTTTCTTAAATATGAGTTATGTGTTTTGTTTGTGGTTCAAATGATTATTTCATGGATATATCCCGATTATTCGCTTTGGATGCTGCTTATACTCGGGTTTGTTGTGGGGTACACGACCCCTTTGCTGCTCTATTTGTTTCGGGAGCAGAGTAAGCTTTATCTATCCATCGGATTGGCTGTTTCATACGTTTTGGGGACTGCGCTGTATACCTATCCTTTTGATGAGAGGGGAAATATTGCGATAGTTCTTCCCTTGATTTCGATGATAGCATTGTGTTTTGTACGATTTGAATCGACACAAGAGGTCAAAAAAGTTCCGTTTGAATGGACGACATTAGGTGTTATGATGTTGTGGATTTTTGCCGATTCGGCACTGTTTGAGACGTTAAGCCGATCGGGAAATATGGATATTTGGAGTACATATCCACTGGTGATTATCCTATCTCATTTAGCCGGAGTTTATTTAGCGTATCGTTACGGTACGGAGTTGATGAAACAAACACGCATCATTTTGATCCTATTTATTTTCAGTTATATGATGTACGGATTACAAATCCCGTGGATATTAACGGTTATCTATCCGGTTGTTATTTCGTACTATAATGTTCTCTTGTTTCAAACATTGATCCGATTGGCGGATATACGTCTTATCGGATTGTCGATGATAGGGGTCGGTTGGATTGCTACATCTGTCGCCAATGCGGTTGCGTTAGCGCATCAAATTTGGATTGCGGTACTTGTACTGGGGATATTTACCTTGGTCTATCTATTTTATCTTAGGAGAGTTTCATGATTAGAGTCGGTATAGCGGCATTGTTATTGGTTTCTTCGGTATATGCGGGAAATTTGAGTTTTGAAGCGGGAACAATCAAAGCGCATACGGAGGTATTCGGGGATTCGACGATTGATCCTATGACTAAAAAAGCGGCTTCACACCTGAGTATGGACGGCTCTCCTGCATCACTCAAAGGTGCTATTGAAGTATCGATGAATGATTTATTCAGTGATAACAAAAAACGGGACGAACATATGCAAGAGGCATTGGAATCAGCATCCTTTCCAAAAGCAGTTTTCGATATCAAAGAGGTTAGCGCAAAAGGCGGTGATGCGTATACTCTAAAAGGGACGATGAATCTTCACGGTGTGAACAGAACAATCAGTTTTGATGGGACGATTAACGAAGAGGGCAATAAAGTCCATATTAAAGCGTCCAGCAGTTTAAAAATGAGCGATTATGGGATCAAGCCGATCAAGATGATGTTTCTTACCGTCCGTGATCAGGTTGATTTGAGCGTCGACGTTGTATTGAAACGATAAATTTCTCCGACGCGGACGATCTGTATCTCAAAGGGATACACTTCTGTATTTTTCAGATGCTCCAACCATTCGATGGGTTCATCCACAGGCTCATCGGAGAGTTTAAAGGTTCCATAATGAATCGGAATAAATCTTTTTGCTCCCAGATCTGCCGCTGCTTGTAATGCTTCAGGAGGATTGGTGTGGTTGTGTTTCATTATCGTTTCGGGACGATAGGCGCCGATCGGTAAAAATGCCTCATCGATATCAAAGCGTTCATGTATCTCTTTGAAATGTTCCCCATACGCGCTGTCTCCCGAATGATAAAGGGTGTGCTCGCTGTTTTGGATGACATATCCCCCCCACAGCGCTTTGTTCATGTCAAAATGGATTCGGTTGCTCCAGTGCAGGCTCGGTGTGAAGGTAATAAATAAATCCCCAACCATGACCGATTCCCACCACTCCATCTCAAAACATCGCTCACGTGGAATTTTTCCTTTGAGGTAGCGCCAAAAGCCATTCGGTGCGACGATAATCGTTTTTGGATTTTGTTCCAATAAAAATAAGACCGAGGATTTGTCATAGTGGTCATAATGGGCATGCGTGATGAGGATAACATCGGCAACGAGATGCTCTTTTGGTACCGGTAGAGGTGAATATCGGCTATGCAGAGGAATATTGCCCAATACGGGATCAATCGCAACCGTCGTTTCGCCTAAACGAAGCCATAGAGAAGCATGGCCAAGCCAGAGAGCATACGCTCCCTCCGGTAAATGGTCTTGGTAGAGAATCGGCAAACTAGAGGGTATCGTTTTTTGTGTATGCAATAATTTTGAGACTTGCCATTTTAGAATCGAGGTGAATCGGATTTTCGGGGAAGTATAGCGATTTATCATGACATGCTCGAATTTTTCGTTTATTGTACCTTTTAGAGGATTAAAAGGGGGAGACGATTACTATTGCACACAATAAAATCGGAGGGAATAATGGAGCAGTTTGCATTTATTGTCGCATTATTGGCAATCGGGATTCTTTTGCAAAAAGCCAATGCTCCGATTGATTTTGCCAAAAGCCTGAATTTTTTTGTGATCTATGTCTCTTTGCCTGCTACCGTTTTGCTTCAGGTCCCGAAAATCCATTTTGATCTCTCCGCTATCGGTGTTATCATAACCCCATGGCTCCTTGTGCCGATCGTGATGGGGATCGTAATGATGATGACGCGCCATCACCCGCCGCATGTGCGTGCGGCACTGTTGTTGGTCATGCCATTGGGAAATACCTCATTTGTGGGCATTCCGATTGTCCATACCCTTTTGGGTGAAGAAGCCATTCCGTATGTTTTGATGTACGATCAGTTCGGAACATTTTTGATCCTTTCGCTTTACGGTGCTGCTATTATTGCACGGTATGAGACAGGGGTATTTCATAAACGGCTTATCATCAAAAAAATGCTTGTATTTCCCCCTTTTATCTTTTTATTATTTGCTTTAGTGTTTGGACAAATGCCGCTTGGGATGCAATCCTATCTTCAAATACTCTCATCAACCCTTGTCCCTTTGGCATTGGTATCGGTCGGGTATTCGATGAAATTCGGCGGTGAGGTCGATTATGCTTTATTTAGCCAATCGCTTGTTTTAAAACTGATTATCATGCCGCTTTTGGCGTTTGGGATACTTATTGCGATGGGGACGGAACCGCTTGCGTTGAAAACAGTGGTGTTGGAATCGGGAATGCCTTCGATGATTACGGCGGGAGCTTTGGCAATTGCGGCCGGTTTTGCTCCTGCCCTGAGTGCCGCTTTAGTGGGGTATGGAATCATAGTATCGTTGGTGACCCTGCCAATCATCACCTATCTTTTGGAGAAGGTGTATTAACCTCCCTGCTGATGTGAACCGTCACAATAGGGTTTTCGCCCTGACCGTCCGCATCGGCAAAGCCATTTGTCGGTTTCAACCTCGACACTGAATTTTATCGGTGTTTTATCGGTTCCGCGATGACTTCCATCACACATGGGAAATGTTGCAGAAAGACCGCAAGTGCAATACGCGTATTTGGTCCCGGGTTCCAATGATGCTTTGAAGGGAGAATTTTGAAAGAATGTTTTCATCATCTATTCCTTGATATAGATGAACAATCATACAATGCTTTGAATAGTTTCGGATAAAGTTTGGGAATTAATTATAAGAAAATCGAGAGGTTTGAATTCTCTCGATCGATTAGGCAGGTCAGGATTTAAATTGCTGTAATTTGAGATTTAGCCCATCGGTTAGCTTATAGAGATGTTCCGCAGCGCTTGCAATCTCTTCGACACTGCGTGCATTATCGGAGGTTATACCGTTGATACGAGAAACGGATGTGACGATTTTAGAGGCGTCAGTCGCGATTTTGGAAGAGTTTTCCGCATTGAGCGTTACATTCTCTTTTGAAACCTGCATTGTGGATACGGATTCTTCTACGACACTTTCAACTTTTTCGGAAACATCAACAAGCCGCTCGATATTTTTTGCATTGACGTTCATTTGTTCTGAGGAATCGATAATCGATTGAACGATAACATTAATGGTTGCATTGATCTCTGTAAGACTTTTTTGGGTTCGTTCTGCAAGCTTTCGGACTTCATCGGCAACGACGGCAAATCCGCGTCCATGTTCTCCGGCTCGCGCGGCTTCGATTGCAGCATTGAGAGCCAAAAGATTAGTTTGATCGGCGATATCGCTGATGACAACGAGAATTTGTTTGACTTGAGCCGCTTCAGCGCTCATATGCTCGAGTTTGCTTGCCAAATTCGATTCCAATTCGCTCGCATCACTGACATCGTTTTTCAATTGTTTCATGTCAACAAGAACATTATGGAGCTTTTCACCGGAGATTTCAATGCTTTGCTTGGTTTTTTCCGATAAAGATACACTTGATTCAATAAAGGTTTTAATCTCTTGAATTTCATTGATTGTCTTTTGGACGATATCCATACTGATTTCGGCATTTTGTCCGATTTGCATACTGGTACTGTGCAATTCGCTCGAAACGGATGCATTTTCGTTTGCCGCTATTTTTGCTTCTTGAATCGTATGTTCCAAGGTCTCAAGCAAAATATTGAAACTGTCAATGATCGCTTTGATTTCATCATTTCGATCATAAGAGAGACGAGTTCTGAGATCTTTGGTCTCAACAAAATGTTTGATTTTCGTTTGAAGCAGATGAATGGAGTGTGTGATCTCTTTGGTCACGAGTAGGTTGATGATAAATACGACCGATACGGCAAAAATAAAACAAAAAATAAGCAGTTCATTAACAGCATTTAAAGAAGATTCGCTAAGTTCTACCGCGCTTGAGGCAATATTGGTAAGGTTTTCTTGAATCTCACCGCTGATACTGATCAGGTTGCTCAGATCGATATCATTGCGGTTGGTGATATCGCTTGCTATGATTTGTTTTGCTTTGATATCGAATTCGTTTTTATACGCGTTAATGCGTTCTGCGGTAACGGCACATTTTTCTTTGTTTGCCGGTAATGAGAGTTTATCTTGAAGTGTTAAAACAGTTTTGAGATTGGCGTCGAGATTCGTATGTACTTTCGACAAACTCTCTTCGGAAGGTTTTTTCAAAAATTGATATACGGAGATTCGAGTATTTAAAAATTCGTTAACGGCATCTTTGGATTCGATTGAACGTTCCATTGCCGCTTCGGCCGTAGCATGTTTGCTTGCATAGATTGCATATGTGGCAATAAATACCAACAAAAGAACGAGGGGAACAATATAGAGTTTTGCTTTGATCGTCATGTTTTTCATTATACTTTCCATTCTTATAGGAATTATAGTTATGATAGTAACTATAAGCAAAAGTATAATATTATTTTTCTTAATTTATTTATTGATAGATTTGTGAGAGTTAAAAACGGATGGGGATGAATCGATTATTCACCTAAAATAGGTGAAGCATGGTGTAGGGAAAAAATTATTATTTAGTATTCAAATTGTCATAAATCAATTCTAGAAAGCTAGAAAATTCTCCTTTTTTCTCCGGAGAGATTCCATGTAGAGCTTTCTCCATAATTTGTTCTCCCATTTCGACAAGTGATGGGATCAGGGCTTCTCCCTCAGGAGTGATTTTGATCAGATAGGCTCTGCGGTCATTTTCTTTCGGTATACGTTTGACAAGCCCTTTCAACTCGAGTTTAT
Organism: Sulfuricurvum sp. PD_MW2; assembly: GCF_002633015.1. Taxonomy (GTDB): domain Bacteria; phylum Campylobacterota; class Campylobacteria; order Campylobacterales; family Sulfurimonadaceae; genus Sulfuricurvum. Next base: position 49,600 of record NZ_NSIU01000015.1, read on the forward strand.
CAAGCATCAGCGTGAGATTGGATTGTTCAAAATAGGTATCTTGAGCCAACTCTTTTTGTGTTAAACCGTCTTTTTCGGACAATCGGATGAGAATAACCCGGTGTGCATAGGAGAGATTACAGCCTCTGAGCTCTTTCTCAAACTCTTTTTTGAGAATATTGCGCGCTTTTGCAATTTGAAATAGTATCGATTTATCTGATTTGAATCCCATAAAGTTCCTTAGTGCATTTTAGAAAAAATTATAATAAAATAAAAAGTATATTATTGTTTGATTACCTAATTTATATTCAGAACATAATTCTGAATTTTAGCTATTTTACTTTAAAAATCAGTTGCTTTTATTGTTATGTACTAGAAATTATATCAGATAA
>NZ_NSIU01000038.1 GCF_002633015.1 Sulfuricurvum sp. PD_MW2
CATATAATGTTAAATTGTGTAATTTAAACAACAAAAAATGCATTTTGCGATATATTTGCGATCTCAGTTATTTATAATCTTTTCACAAATAAAACGTTGATATGAAATAAGGAATACTCATTCTAATGACAGTTGGATCATGAAGCTTTTACTTTCATTGATAAGTACATCATGTCTTCTGTATGCCAATGAATACAAAATCGATTTGATGGATGATGTTTTCAGTCTCGATCTGTACCAGCTCCAAAACATCAAAGTTCGATCCGCTTCAAAATCAGAGCAATCTCTCAATTTTACACCCGCCAAAATGATCGTTGTCTCAAAAGAGCAAATTGAAGATCGCGGCTATCGTGGTTTAGACGAATTATTAAATGATTTGCCTGGCATACAAGTCATGCGCTATGCTGATAGCGGTATTCTAAATCAAATCGGAATTCGCGGTGTTATGGGAACGAACTATTTTAAAATTCTGCAAGACGGCATTGAAATAGATCAAACCGATGGAGAAGTTCTAAGCCGCTCTATGCAATATCCGTTATTTGGGATAGATCGTGTCGAAATACTTTATGGTCCAGCCTCGGTTGTCTATGGGGCTGATGCTTTGAGCGGTGTAATCAATCTCATCAGTTCCAAACAACCATCCGATGAAATCGGGCTTTCAATAGGACAAAAAGGGTATCGGTATCTTTATGGTGTCAAATCGATCCCTCTTTTTGGGGGTGATCTTACCCTCAAAGCCCATTATCACAACGATCAAGATTATGATCTTGAAAAAGATTATCCTAAAGATTTTATTGTATCCGCTAGAAATAAAGAATTTGACTTTCAACCCCATATTTCAAAATCATTCGGAGCACGTTATGAAAATAGCGGTTTTGAACTAGGCGCAAACTACCGTTATTCCTCTGAATCGACCTTAATCGCCATGAATGGTGGAAATTCACTTAGTAACATTTTTGATGATAACTCCAATCTGGATACGCAATTACTAGGTGTATATGGGCGCTACAATACTCGATTAGCTAGCGATGTCGGATCTACAACAACCCTCAGCTTTGATTCAACCGAATTGCTTGAAGGAAGTTATTTTATCAATAAATACACAGCGTATAGGCCGGGATACAAGTACTCAAAATCTGAGCGTTATGCGATTGAAGAGACCCTCACCAAAACATTCGGTGATCATCATTTGCTTGCCGGAATCCAATTTGAACAATTTGAATCCATTCCTATGACTATCGATTTGCCGACACCGAGTTATTCCGGAACGGTTTATTTCGGCGGTTCCAATATTGTAGCGCCGATTTATGATATTCGTTGGAACAACAAAGCAATCTATCTCCAGGATCAAATTGTTCTGGACGATAACTGGCAACTCTCGTTGGCCGGTAGATTTGATCACAGTTCCGACTACGGAGCGACATTAAATCCCCGTATTGCACTGATTCATTCCACGGGAGCGTTAACACAAAAATTAATCTATTCCCAAGCGTTTCTTGCCCCTTCCAATTATCAAAAATATAAGATCTATGGTAACCCACTACAAGAAATAGGAAATAGCGGAACATACACGACAGATCGATATCGTGTGGCGAATCCAGATCTTCAGCCGGAAAAAAGCAAAAACTATGAATACGATTTAGAGTGGTTTTTAACGCCTAATGATCAAATCAGCTTTTCAATCTATTATTCAACAATCAAAGATATTATCTCAAATGAAGAGTCATTGCCCAATAAAGCACATTTTATCCCCAACACTACAATTCTTGACCCTGTAGGTGCTGAAAACTCAACACGTGCTAGATTATACGGTGGAGAACTCAGTTATCAAGGACACTCTTATTTTTCGGGTTTCGATCTGAGCTATTGGGGAAATTATAGTTATGTCGATGGAGAAATTGATTATATCTATGATTATCCACTCCCGTATTCAGCATCACACATTTTCAAAGCCGGAAGTACATTGCGATATTCAAATTGGCGTATTTCACCTTCAATGCGTTGGGCAAGCCCTATTATGGCAGCACCTTATGACGATGGAAAACTTGCACGTGTTCGAGGATATTGCATTGCAAAACTATATGCCAGCTACGATATCACTCAAAACATGAAAATTTCATTGACAATCAATAATCTCTTTGATGAACACTATTACGGGGTCCGTTACAATAGTAGCTCAAAGTATTTATCTCCACAGGATACACGCATGATAAGCGGTATGTTGACAATAAACTTTTAGGATATGTAATGAAAAATTTTCTAGGGTTGTTTTTTTCTTTTATACTTCTCTTGGTACATGCAAAAGAGATTAACAGCGATCAGGTGAAAGTTGCATACACCTACAATTTTTTGAAGCATACCGTTTGGAAAAATGAATCTGCATTAAAAGAGTATCATTTACTTGTCGTTTCCAAAAATGAGAGTATTAAAAATATGTTTTTAATGCTTTCCTCCCGAAAATCACTCAATGATAAAAAGATTCGTGTCACGTTTTTCGATCCGCGTTCAATCCCTAAAAATATACAGGCCATTTATGTGGATGAGGAAAGTGCAGCTTTATACGACAAACTATTTTATGAGTACGAATCCGATGATGTCTTATTTATTAGCGACGGATATAAAGATCGTAAAAAAGTGATGATCAATCTGACAGAAAACAATAACATCATCGCATTCGAAATCAATAAAGCCAATATTCTCAATCGATCTTTGAATATTTCACCCGATCTAGTATTGCTCGGCGGTACAGAAATTGACGTTGCCAAACTCTACAAAAGCTCACAGGATGAGCTAAAAGAACAAAAAGAGGCGATTACTCTACTAAACAAAAAAATATCTGAAAAGAACAGTGAGTTATCGTCTAAAATAGCCGCTATCGAAAAACAAAAAGAGGCATTGATCCAACAACAAAGCAAAATCGATCTTCAAAGTACGATGATCACAAATCAATTGCATGACATCGCCGAACAAAGCACTATGATTCGAACACAACAAGATGAGCTCGAATCGATTCGATCACGTATTGAAGCTCAAAAACATCAATTATTCGAAGATGAAAAACAGATACGGGAAAAAGAGCTCATTTTAAAAACACTCTTAGCCTCTCATCAGGAAAAATATCAAGAGATCAATAATGCAAATTCAGTTTTATCTACCCTAAACAATGAAATTACAAAACAAAAAAACAATCTTGTCCACCAAGAGGGTGTTATCGCTTCACAAAAAACAGCTATCGGCGGACTCTTACTTTTATCGATTATCATTGTGATTCTTTCGGTCTTTATTTTTAAACAAAATCGACGTCTCAACGAGCTATCGCAGATCGATCCACTCACCGGATTGTTCAATCGACGCGCTTTTGTTCCAAAAATTTCGAATGAAATCGATCAATTTAAGCGTTATGGAACTCAGTTGTCGATTCTTGTTGTTGATGTTGATCACTTCAAAACGATTAATGATATGTTCGGACATGACATAGGTGATAAAGTATTAAAAGAGATCGCAAGCCTTATCCAAACCTATATACGTAAAACCGATTTTTGTGTACGCTGGGGAGGTGAAGAATTTGTCATTTTAGCAACATCAACTCAAACGGACAAAGCTATGATTATGGCTCAAAATCTACGTATTGCAGTCGAAAATCACTCTTTTGGTATCGATCATAAGGTTACAATCAGTGTGGGGCTTGCTTCGCTGGAAGAGGGTGATCAGGTAGAAAGTCTTATTCGAAAAGCCGATGAAGCGCTTTATCGTGCAAAACAAAGCGGTAGAAATAAAATCATTCTTGGATAAATTATTTCAAAAGAGATTTGAGTTTCGGTGATTTTTTATCAATTGCCGAAATAACTTCACGATTTTCTTTCAAAATAGCAATGTCCAAAGGGGTCATTCCCTCTTGACTCATCACTGTTCCTGACGCGCCGTGCTCAATAAGATACAATCCAATCGGAGAATATCCTTTCCATATTGCCAAATGAAGAGCAGTAACCCCTCCCATATCCTGTGCCGTTACATCGGCTCCCTTGCTGAGCAAATAACGGACAGCGTCAAAATTACCAACCCAGCATGCATACATTAGAATGGTCTTTTTATTATCTTCACGAGCACTGTTAGCGTCCGAAAGGGTTTGAATGTGTGACTCAAACCCTTTTGTATCATTACGATCCAATAATCCTACGAGATCGACAATATCAGCAGCCTGCAGGGATAAAGCGGTTAGGACAATGATTAGAAAATATTTCATTTTTTGAATTGTTCTATAAACTCTTCAATATCGTCAAAAAGGGCTTGCAAATCTTCTTCATGTTCCACTTCATCCGCTAGAATCTGAGATACGAGGTCATACGTTATGATGTCTTTGTCTCTGGTGATATCGAGGATATTGGAGTAAACACTGATAGCACATTGCTCCCCTTTGATTGCTTGTTCTAAAACTTTGCGTACATCACCGTCTGTGGGAGCATCATATCCGCAATTAGAATTAATCAACCATTCAGATGGATGAAGAGCAGGGGTACCGCCAAGTTGGATAATACGATCACACACCATGGTAGCATGTCGGAGCTCATCCGCAGCATGTTGTGTCAATTCCGTAATTGCAGCATCTTTCATCAGCCCTTTTACCACTTTGGCTTCAATAAAATATTGATAATAAGCAAGCCACTCATCACAATATGCTTTGTTCAATAATTCATAAACGGTTTGTGCTTCAATCCCTCGAAGAAGTGAAATTCCTCTTTTTCCCATTGAAAACTCCTCTAACTTAGATCGTTAACTCTAACATTGCTTCTCTTAAAGGAAAATAATTATCCACAATAAGATATGAGATCATGATGTAACAAAACCTCAATTCCCTCTTTTTTAGAAAAAGAGATGATACCTTCGGATTTCAGTTTCTTGATCATTCTGGATAGTGTTTCAGGTGTGATCCCCAACATTTGAGCAATATCAATCCCTTTGAGCCGTTCAAATGCTTTTGTATCGTCACGAATCAATCGTGCCACTTTGGCCAATGCACTCGGTGCACTATGCCTTTGGAGTGCAATTTCTAAAGTGGAAATTTTATTACTCAACGATGCAATCAAAGCGATACTCAAAGAAGGATCTTTTTGCAAAAGTTGTAAAAACGGATCACGTGATATTTTCAGTATCAATGCTACTGAGGTTGATTTGCATGATGCAGGATAGGGGATTTGTCTGAGTGTCGCTACTTCTGCGATCAATGAAGGGGATCTGAATCGATGTATGACCATCGGTTCAGTCGATGCGGTAGACTTAAAGATGACTACTTCACCATCGACCAGAAAGTGAAAATATTCACTTTGATCCCCTTCATAGAAAACGATTTCATCTTCTTCAAACCGGCGTAATATTCCGATTTCTTCTATATTTTTACGCTGAATGGGTGACAAATGGCTAAAAAGTCCTATTTTATCGATCGATAACGGATCATTTTGAAGTAACGGGTTCAAAACCAAACTCCTTTGCACGTAATAATTCTACCGGGTAAATAACTTGCGCATGGACAATTCTCATAGTGTATTCTCTAGGAGAGTGATCAACAATGGAGACAAAGTAATCTATTCCGATGCTTGTCGAATATTGGATCCAATCGTTTGCAATATCGTTATTCATCAACATATTTGCTGCATAAATATGGGAAGGGAACTCAATCAATGAGTTGGCTAAAATCATGTTTTTGCGATCAATATATTGAGTTAGAGAAAGTAGGGTAGGATCGATATTGATTTGTGTCGAGAGGATATTGCGAGCTTTAATGCCATTGAATGTTAATTGCGATGCCAAAATCGCACTTTTGACGACAGGAATATGGATGATGACACTTGATTTGTTAAATTTAGCCGGTTTGGAAAGATGAGAAACAATATTATCGCCTTTAGTGTCGACACTGTATGCAGAGATTTTTTTCTTCTCGCTTTTATGCGCCAAAAAAACCTCTTCGGTAATAGATTTCAACTGTGTTCCAACACTGGAATCATCGTAAAAGATAGCGATAGAATCTGACATATAAGCTAAAAGGGCTTCGATCTGAGCAACATAATCGATTCCACCAAATACAAAATTTTCAGGCGCATTTTCCAAATCACGCTTATGTACAGTAGGAATATAGATGGGCAGATTGCTGGAAAGAGTGATTAGATTCTTGGCCCCCGATGCTGTAAGGGGAGCCAAAACAGCATCCACTCCGTCATTACGAAGATGATCCATAGCTTCTTGCAATGAAACAATAGACTCATCTTTCATATCATACCGTTTGATCTCAAACTGATTTCTACGGCTCATGAGTGTTGCAAGGGAAACATTATAGAGTGATTGTGTGTACTTTCCAATCACTTTTGGCGAAGATACGATCCCTATTTTAATCGGTTTCATTATCGGTTCGGAAATTTGAACCGATGATGCGCTTCCCCCCTTCCGTATAACAATATCACGGGCGGAAGAATCGATTATAAGGAGAACAAAAAGTAGAAAAAAACGTATAATCTTCATAATAGTTGCACTTTGATCGTTTGCAGATCCCGCATAGCGTCTTTTTTTAATGATGGATTCCGAACCAAAAAAAGCGGATGATACAATGGGATGATCACAGAGTCGCCAAATGGGATAATTTCCCCTCTAAGCCGCTCAAAATCGCTTGTATCCGATGTTACCAACCGATATGCATCCGGTCCTAGGGGAACAATAATGTTTGGCTTAATAAGTTCTAATTGTTTCAATAAAAAAGGGGCACAACTTCCACATTCGCTTTCAGAAGGGGTTTGAAAACCAAAAGGCTTGCACTTAACGGCATGGGTAAAATAGACATCGTTAATGTTCATTAGCAATACTTTTTCAATCATATCACGAAGCATCATACCTGAACGCCCGACATAATACTTTGCTTCCTCATCTTCCGCTGCTGATACATAGGCATCAACAAACATCAATTTAGCTTTGGGATTACCGTATCCCATCATACTTTGAGATCGAGACTTGCTTAAATCACATAAATAGCATTTATCAACGGCTTGCCCTAAACTCATCAGTGTATCAGGCAAAGCGGTTGAACTATTTTGAATATTTGGCGTTATGGGATCGGTATAGGCATATCCCAATGTTTGAAGACGGTAAAGGTTTTCGAGTATTGCCAGATTTTGAAAAGAGTCCACGGATATCACTTCTTTGGAATTTTAGAGAGTATAAAGAAGAAGCGGTTAAAAGGAGATAAAGATTTTTTAATGATCTAAAATATCTTCAGTTTCGACACGTACATAGGAGTTCTTATGGATTTCTATCATGATTTGATTGAGGCGGTTTATGACATTCGCAGGTGTCTTTGATTTGTCAAACGTATCGACAGCTATACAAGATGTATGATTGTTAAAATGGAGGTCAAGTTTTTGGATAAGGTTTTGCGAAGCTTTATAGGCATTTTCCTGCGACGTAAAAGCAAAAATAATGAAATAATGGTTTGTATCCAATTCTATCAATTCATCAGAAATACGAACATATTTTGAGAGTTCAACCACACTCAAAGGTTCTTCATGATACAAAAGTGCAAAGGTAGCTTGTATTCCGAAACGATCATATACATAATACGTTTTTTTGATGGATACATGAATCCGGTTCGTAATATTTTGCGGCATACATATACCTTACGTGTTTTTTGTTTTTTATGATACCTTAAATACGACTCACAGTGCCTTAAGAAAAAAAATTTGATTATTAGTGAAGAGAAAAATACTCAACCTAAAAAAGGCTGAGCAAAGTATTTGAATCAAGTTACGAACAGTGTCCGCCACCGCAGCAAGAAGAAGCTTCTTCTACAGTTACTTCAACTGG
>NZ_NSIU01000016.1 GCF_002633015.1 Sulfuricurvum sp. PD_MW2
GTGGACGGGAATTATAGGGGAAATTAACAATAATGTCAAGACCTTTCCTAAAGAAATACAAAAAATATTACAAAAAAATTTAGAATTTTGTTCTGGAGGGGGCTAAATGTAACTTTTTTACTCATTTTTGCCCCTTAAAGCCGTTAGTTTACTCCTCTTTACAAATAAATCATTAAAGAAACTCTTGTATAATCCTCTTTGTAAAATCCCTATTAAGGAAAAAGCAATGGCTTTATATGATCGCGAATACGCACGAGAAAGTGCTTTTGGTTACGAGAGCGCACACCGAAGTGAAGCGCAGATCGTTTCGTTTGTTAAAGATACCTATAAATTGTTTGCCGCTTCAATGTTGGCAGGCGGAGTAGGTGCTTATGTAGGTATGCCTTTTGCAGCTGTAGTTGCAGCTAATTACTGGTTTATCGCTATCCCATGGATGCTGTTTGGAATGTTCGGTCTTCAAATGATCAAAAACAAACCGGGTGTAAATATGATCGGATTGTTTGCGTTTACATTCGCAAGCGGTGTTATCATCACTCCGCTTCTTAGCCATATCCTCCATTTTTCTGGTGGAGCAACTATTATCGGTAATGCGTTTTTTATGACGGCAGCATTGTTCGGAGGTCTTAGTTTCTTTGCTATTAAAAGTGCAAAAGACTTCACAACATGGTCCAAGCCGATCATGATCGCTTTCTTTATTATTATGGCGTTCTCATTGATCAATGTCTTTTTCTTGAAAAGTCCAATGATTTATATCGCGATTCAAGCGGTGTTCTTGCTCGTAATCAGTATTATGGTATTGATCGATACGCAAAACGTTATCCGTGGTGCCTATGAAACACCGATGGACGGTGCGATCGCTTTGTATCTTGATTTCTTCAACCTTTTCGTTACTTTGCTTCAACTCTTCGGAATTTTCGGAAGCAGTGATGAGTAACTCTCTTCCCCCGGAACTTCTCCGGGTGGTCGATGCCAATCTAAACCGTCTCAAAGAAGGTATCCGTGTGATTGAGGATATAGCGCGCTATGTTCACAATGACAAGGAACTCTCCACCTCCCTCAAAAATCTACGTCATTTATGCCGAATCGATCCTATTGATGAATTATTAGCTTCTCGTGACAGCATAAACGATGTGTTACGCCCGACTATGCAAAGCGAAATGAACCGTACCGATTTGCGTTCTATTGTAATAGCCAACTATAAAAGAGCGCAAGAGTCGTCACGTGTTTTGGAAGAACTCTATAAAATAGTGGAACCTTCTTTAAGTGAGCAGTTCAAAACTATCCGCTATGAACTCTATACATTAGAAAAGAAAAACCTACTCAAGTGATGCATACACTCGAACAACTTCGATCCGGAAAACTCAAAGGGATCAAACGGCTAACTCTGAGTGAAAACCTCACTTACTTTCCCGAAGAGATATTTGATCTGGCGGAGACGTTGGAAATTTTGGATTTGAGCAACAATCATCTCAGCCACCTTCCCGATCTAAGTCGACTCACCCGTCTCAAAATCGCCTTTTTTTCCAATAATCGCTTCACGTCATTCCCCTCCTCCTTTCGAGAATGCAATAACCTCTATATGGTAGGATTCAAAAACAATCAGATTGAGGATTTTGACGAAGATATTCTCCCTGAGAGTATCAGTTGGCTCATCGTAACCGATAATCGACTCATGAGTCTCCCCCGATCTATCGGAAAACTAAGCAAGCTGCATAAATGCGCACTGGCCGGAAATCGCCTCGAAACACTCCCTGATGAGATGGCGCAATGTCAAAATCTTGAACTCCTCCGACTCTCTGCCAACAATCTCCAAAAGGTCCCCGAGTGGTTGTGGACTCTGCCAAAACTCTCTTGGCTTGCGTTTTCAGGAAATCCGTGCAGTGCAAAAGCCCTCTACGAACTTCAAGAGATATCTTTTGACACCTTGGATGTTAAAGAGAAATTAGGCTCAGGGGCTTCAGGAGATATTTACAAAGCATACTCACTACAACACCAAAAACCTGTCGCCCTTAAGCTCTTCAAAGGTGCGATTACGAGTGACGGGTACGCGCACGATGAGATGAATGCCACCATCAGCACAGGAGAGCATCCGAACCTCATCAAAGTCCTCGCAAAACTCTCAGGAGATGATCGGTTGGGATTAGTACTCGAATATATCCCTAATATGTATCGCAATCTGGGGCTGCCTCCCGATTTTGAAACCTGTACCCGCGATACATTCGCCAAAGAAACTTCATTTTCTCTTGAAACAATCTACGCCGTGGCAAAAGGAATCGCCTCTGCTAGTGCTCATTTGCACGCACGAGGGCTCATGCACGGCGATCTCTACGCCCATAATATCCTCATCAACGACGACAATCACTGCTATCTGGGGGATTTCGGTGCGGCCAGTTTTTATGAACCCCACTGTAAAGAGTTCGAGAGGATCGAAGTGCGGGCATTCGGATGTCTGCTGGAAGATATGCTCTCCCTCTGCCCCACCAAAGAGGGAACTCTCTATAGTATGTTAGAAGAGCTGAGAGAAAAATGCATGAATGAATCGGTGGAAGAGAGACCGCTGTTTAGCGAGATAAGGTTGTAATAAACACCACTTCAAATTCAAGATAAGAGAGAGGATAGGTTTCCATCAATTGTTTTGTCTGTGCGAAATCAAGAACCCTACGACCGCCGCTTACCCCGCTGCGTTTGATATAGCGAAACATTTCCCGTACCGAATCAAACTCTAACGTAGTGTGAAGTACTTCAAAACGGGCATTCAAATATTTCTCGGCAATGGCAATCACCTCATCCGCCGAACGCAATAACGGAGTAACTCCAGCACACTCATGCAATGTTTTGAAGGTACCGGCAGAAAAAATTGCCAAAGAGAGCGGAGCATTAAGGGAATCTAGCGATTTAAAAACTCCCTCCAAATCATCTGCCCACTGCAATGCCGAAGCGGAATAAATATGATCAAATCGCTCACCACTAAGTCTTTCAAATAATAAGCGATCGTTAAAATTTCCCAATATCAACTCGACATTGGACGAAACCGGATGCTGTTCAAGCATCGATGCAGAAAAATCAATTCCAATAAATCGATCCATATTCCAATCAATCTGTGAAAAAACCGTTCCATTCCCGCATCCCAAATCTAAAATCCGTTTCGGTTGATCTACGGTTGAAGAAATCAGTTTTTGGGCAACGAGACGCTGGATCACGTTATGGCTCCCATACTCCGCGGCATAACGGGAAAACTCGTGACAAACACTACTCATCGGCGATTAATAACCAAAGCAAGAATAAAAATGACCAAAAGGCACAAAACGATTGCTGCACCGCTAGGAAGGGAAAAGAGATACGATGCACTAAGACCGATAATAACCGAAAGTAGAGCAATTGCGACAGAAAGTAATGTCGTAGGATAAAATCCCATCCCAAAACGAATGGCAGCAACCGGAGGGATCACCATCAGCGCTCCAATCAAAAGCGTTCCGACCACACGAATGGAGAGAGCAATAATAACGGCAATCACACTCACAAGCATAAAATTAAGAAGGGTGACACGAATCCCCCCTGCGCGGGCAACATCCTCATCGAACGCAATAAAATAGAGCTCTTTAAAAAATGCGATTAAAAGTGCCATCGCCAATGAGCCAAAAATCCCCATCACCCATAAATCCTGTGTACTAACCGAGAGGATAGAACCGAATAGATAACTAAACAAAGAGGCGTTAAACGATCCCGCCAATGAAACGATCACAATAGCAAGGGCGAGAGATCCGGAGAGAAAAATGGCAAGTACCGAGTCCGAATACATTCCATGAGTGCTGCGCAAATACTCAATCAGCCATGAAGCGACCAACGAAGCCAACACCGCGATCCATAAAGGGCTCATTCCAAAAAGCAACCCAACCGCCACACCGACAAGCGATACATGAGCCAACGTTTCACTCAGAAGCGAATAACGACGCAGAACAATAAAAGAACCGCTAATGGATGCCAATACCGCAATCATCAGCCCCGCGATAAAGGCCCTCTGCATAAAAGGGTAGTTCAACATTTCTAACATTTAATTCCCCTCTTTAATGGTTATGCGATACAAGATGCGCCGGTGTACCGTAGAGTCGGCTCATCTCATCGCACCGGAGCATTTCGCCAGGATTTTGAGAGACCAATACACTTTGGTTGACAAACAAAAGACGGGTGATATCTTCGGCAATCACCCCGACATCATGCGTGATGAAGAGAATAGAGAGCTTTTTGGTTTTATTCAATGTACGAAGAAGTTCATAAAAACGGTGCTGTGATTCGACGTCAACTCCCGTGTTAGGTTCATCAACAATCAACACGTCGGGAGCAGAGGCAAGTGCACGGGCGATCATAACCCGCTGACGCTGACCGCCCGAGAGATTGCCGATCAGACGATCTGAGAGATCCGAAACACCCATCAGCTCCATGGCTTCTACAATAGCAGCTTTATCCTCGTGTGATTCAAATCCAAAAATACCTCGTCTGGCATAACGTCCCATCCCGACCACTTCTCTCACCGTTGCCGGAAAAGAACCGTCTACCAATGCGGAGCGCTGCGGAACATAACCGATACGGTTCCAATCACGAAACCGTTTTTGAGGTATCCCAAAAAGTTTTATTTCACCTGATGTGGGCTTTTCAAGACCGAGCAAAAGACGAACCAATGTCGTCTTCCCTCCGCCGTTGGGACCGATGATAGCGCAGTACTCCCCCGGCAAAATTTTAAACGTAGAATTTTTGAGGACCAAATTCCCCTGCCGCTCAAAGTTGAGGTTATTCACTTCAAAAAGGCTAGGGGAAAATTTCAACGGCACTCCATCGCTTCTCGTAATTTTTTCAGGTTCTCCCGCATAATGGAGAGATAGGTTTGATGCAATTTTAACTCATCTTGGCTAATATTTTCGAGCGGTTGAAGCGCAACCGCTTTCGCACCCGTCTCTTGAGCAATCGTTTGGGAGACGTTATCATTGATCAGCTCTTCAAAAAATATCGTTTTCATCCCATGCTCTTTCACCACTTCAACTACATGAGCAACAGTCTGTGCGCTCGGCTGTTCATCCGAAGAGAGCCCGATGACTGAAACGTTCTCGAGCTTGTTGGCATGTGCAAGGTATCCGAATGCGTCGTGATTAGAGATCAACGTACGATTTTTACACTCTGCTAACCCGGTCGTGAATTCGGATTTAAGTTTTTGAAGTTCTCCAATGTATGCCGCAGCATTTTTATGAAACAGTTCTGCTTTTGAAGGAAGAAGTTTCGAGAACTCGGCATCCAATGTCTGTGTCATGGCAATCATATTGTCAATATCAAGCCAATAGTGGGGATCATAGGCACCATGATGGTGTTCATCCTCGGTATGTTCATCATGCTCCTCTTCTTTTGACAAAACAACATGTTGACTCATATCGACCACTCCGGTTGTTGAGCTCAACGTTTTTTTTATCCCTTCCGCCCATGTCTCGAAGCCCGCACCGTTATAAACAAACAAAGCCGACTTTGAGAGTTCTGCTACTTGGGTTGGGTTGGGAGAAAACATATGAGCATCACTCCCCAAAGGGACAATCGGATGAATCTCCAGTGCATCACCCGCTACAGCGTTTGCAGCTTCATGCAAAGAGAATGTACTCACGGAAACAACAATTTTCTCTTCTCCCGTTCCCTCTTTTTTTTGAAGATTCGGTGAAAAAAAACTCATTCCGATTACAATAACGGTGATCACGCCACCAAAAACAATCAAACGTCTGGTATCCATAGTTTCATCTCTCTTTCACAGATTTTGTCTCATTTGTTTTATGAGTATGCGTAATAGTACGCTATCGAGGAGATGGCAATGGCTAAAAAAAGGCCCAATTTTCTTTTCAGCGAACAGCGATTGCACATATCCTCTCCTTCGATACAAAAAAGGTATTTTATCTTACTCATTTAAAAAGGAGCTTCATTCCTCTCTTATGAACACTATGGTATAATCGCGAACTTTTTTAAAATTCAAGGATTAATATGACAGGCATACTGCTCATCGTACAAATCGCTTTGGTCGTTATGATCACGATTGCGGTACTTCTACAAAAAAGCTCAAGCATCGGCTTGGGTGCATACAGCGGTTCAAACGAATCGGTTTTCGGTGCAAAAGGTCCGGGGAGTTTCTTGGCTAAAGTAACCTTTTTCCTCGGATTCATTTTTATCGTCAACACTATCGCGCTCAGCTATTTCTATGCACAACAAAAAAATAAATCGGTAGTTGATGCAATGATCGAAAAAACTGACGTTGCCGCACCGACGATTAATATCGTAAACGATACCAACGCAACCAAATAAGACGGAAGGAATTAATTATGCTAAACGAAGTGTATCAATTTTGTGAAGAGAAAATGCAAGGAAGCGTTGACCACATGCTCAGCGATTTCCGTACATTACGTACCGGAAAAGTAACAACCAAAATCCTTGACAATATCCGTGTTGAAAGCTACGGTTCACTGGTTCCTTTGGAGCAGGCAGCGAGCGTTTTGGCTACCGATGCCACTACTATCACTATCTCTCCATGGGATAAATCGATGCTTAGCGTGATCGAAAAAGCGATCCAAAAAGCAGACATCGGTGTCAATCCGAATAACAATGGAACCGACATTAAACTTTTCTTCCCACCGATGACCGTGGAACAACGTCAAGAATCGGCAAAAAAAGCCAAAGGGATGGCGGAAGATGCGAAGGTAGGTGTTCGTAATGATCGTAAAAAAGCAAACGATAAAATCAAAGTACTCGAAAAAGACAAATTGATCACACAAGACGAATCTAAAGGTGCTCAAGATAAAGTACAAAAAATCACCGATAAATTTACTGCTAAAATTGACGAATTGCTCAAAAACAAAGAGCAAGAACTTCTAACGGTGTAATGATGGATATCAAAGCAATCTATATGAACGCCAACGCCATGTTGGAAGGGCATTTTAAACTCAGTTCCGGAAACCATTCGCAGTATTATCTCCAATCGGCAAAAGTACTCGAAGATCCTAAAACGGCGAAACTGCTTGCCGATGCGCTTGCCCTAAAGATCCAAGAAAACGGTATCGAGATTGATACGGTATGTGCTCCGGCACTTGGTGGATTGATCGCAGGCTTTGCCCTCGCAACGGCGCTCGATAAACGCTCTATTTTTGCTGAGCGGGTCAACGGTGAGATGCAAATCCGCCGTGGATTTGAAATCACTCCGGGTGAAAAAGTCCTTATCTGTGAAGACATCATCACCACGGGCGGTTCAGCAATGGAAGCGGCCAAAGCAATCGAAGCATTGGGCGGAGAAGTGGTCGGTTTTGCCGCATTGGCAAATCGCGGGTTCTGTAAACGTGAGGGGAGCGAATTGGAGCGCAAATCAAACTGCGCTCTCCCTTGTGATAAACCTCTTTTTGCTTTGGCCGATTTCAATTTTGAAATGTATGCGCCGGAAAGCTGCCCATTGTGTGCCGATGGAAGCGAAGCAATTAAACCGGGCTCACGTGGCAACTAATGTCTGCTAATCCTGAAAATTTTAAAGTCGATATGCCGCATCTTCAAAAGGTGCAGCGAACGATTCGTAAAGCGGGAAATATTTTCCCCAATGAAGCAGAGCTGGTCAATACGCTTGAAGATTTAATCATCAAAGCACAAGACGATACTTCGCTCAATACCTATTATTCTATGGCTCAATACCTCAAACAACGGGTCAAAGAGCTCAAAAATCATCTGAGTGAACCGGTCGAAGAGATCGATACCGCTCTCGAAGATCTTGAGTGGTCGATCCGCTATCTGCAGTGGCTTGTGGCCGAGCAGCCGAGCCACTCATAACTCACAACGCAGCGCTTCTCCTACGAGACGTGCTGCCACCTCTTTTTTCCCATCAATCGTAATCGAAATAGGCAATCCTCGCAACTCTCTTTTCTCTTCCAAACTTACCACTTTAACAACCAATTTTACATCTGGAGCGTATCGGAGAATTGCTTCGCAAATGAGTCTTTTTTTCTCCAAATTATCGAGTGTGATAATGACACTGACCGAATCTTTGGTACACAGCTTATCCAAAATAGCGCTCTTGGACATATCGCCAAAATAGACCTCTTGTTTATCTTTTAAAGCTTCTTCGACATGCTTATAGCTGTTATCGGCGACAACATAGTCTACCCCCTCAGCACGAAGCGCTTTGGCGACAAATTTGCCGACCACACCATATCCGCACACAATAATATGATTTTTACGTCCCGGTAACATGGCAAAGGTTTCAGTCACACTGACGTCTTTGAAAAAATAGCTACTGATTGTGGATAAATAGGTCAAGACAAACGGAGTAACCACAATCGATAATACGACAACGAGAACCAAAAGCTGTGACAGCTCAGAGGGGATGAGATTGTTATTTCCCGCCAATGCAAAAATAGCGAATGAAAACTCTCCCACCTGAGAAAGGGCAACCGCTGTTTTGAAAGCGATTTTATTTTGGGAATAGATCTGAACAATGGTAAAAATAACCGCTGCTTTAATCACCAAAACACCGATTAAAAATGCCAATATTTCGAAAAAATGAAGGCCGAATAAGCCTAAATCGATCTTCATCCCGACCGTCACAAAGAATGTCCCCAGCAAGAGATCTTTAAACGGTGCAATGTCCGCTTCAACTTTATGGTGATAACGCGTTTCGGCGATAATCATCCCCGCAACAAAGGCTCCTAGCGAATAGGTAAACCCTGCATACGATGCCAAAAGTGAAGAAGCAACGACGATAACCAAAACCGATCCCATAAACAACTCATCCACTTCACTGCTCGATGAGAAGTGAAGGAGCCATGTCATCACCCGCTTACCGACGATAAAAAGCAACCCGATAATCACAACCGCACTCAAAAGTGTTTGCAATAATACATCCCCGATGTTTTTCCCATCGGAACTTAAAAAACCGATCAAAATCAAAATTGGAATGACCGCGATATCTTGGAAAATCAAAATTCCGGTTGCTTTTTGACCGTAGGGACGGGCAATCTCTTTCGTCGATTTGAGATAGGTCAAAACAACCGCGGTAGAGGAGAGCGACAATGCCATCGAGGTGATCAAGGCCGTCTCTATCGAAATCCCCAAAATACCATATGCTACGGTGAAAAAAAGAACTGATGAGATCAGAACCTGAAAGCCTCCGTTGAAAAAAACATCTTTTTTCATTTTTGAAAGGCGTTGCAATGAAACCTCAAGTCCGATCGTAAACATCAAAAAGACGACCCCGAATTCCGCAATCATCGCAAGGGTATGGGAATCAGCCATATGGCGAAGATCAAATGCATAGGCTACCGTCACACCGGTCAAAATATATCCGATAATCTGTGAAATTCCGAACCGTTTCAAAATAAGATTGACGACGATCGATAATCCCAAAGCAATAGTGACGTAATAAAGAGCAGATTCCATAAATTTCCAATTTTTCAAACATTTTTATAAGACTTCAAAGTATATAATACGTTCCTTAAGAAGAGTGCTAAAAACAGCTCTATTTTGGGTCAGAGCGCCCATTCAACCCCATTTTCGGCTTCAGATTGATAAGGATTAACGTATGACCAAGTATATTTTTGTGACCGGAGGGGTACTCAGCTCACTCGGTAAAGGGATCACCGCAGCGAGTATTGGTGCATTGCTCAAACACGCCGGAAAACAAGTCGGCATGCTAAAAATTGACCCGTACATCAACGTCGATCCGGGGACTATGAGTCCGCTCGAGCACGGTGAAGTATTCGTCACCAAAGATGGTGCCGAAACTGACCTTGATATCGGAAACTACGAGCGTTTCCTCAACGCATCGTTTCTACGAACCAGTAACTTTACGACAGGACAAGTCTACAGTTCGGTTATCGAGCGCGAGCGCAGCGGCGGATACTTGGGGCAAACCATCCAAGTCGTTCCGCATATCGTCGGTGAGATCGTCGATCGTATCAAAAAAGC
Organism: Sulfuricurvum sp. PD_MW2; assembly: GCF_002633015.1. Taxonomy (GTDB): domain Bacteria; phylum Campylobacterota; class Campylobacteria; order Campylobacterales; family Sulfurimonadaceae; genus Sulfuricurvum. The sequence goes on from NZ_NSIU01000016.1 coordinate 9,964, forward strand.
GGGTGAGGGACATGAGATCCTTGTCGTCGAACTCGGCGGTACCGTAGGAGACATCGAGGGATTGCCGTACATGGAAGCGATCCGTATGATGAAACATGATGACGAGGTCGAAGGTACATTTTTTATCCATGTCACCCTTATCCCGTTTATCAAAGCCGCAGGTGAGCATAAAAGCAAACCAACCCAACACTCGGTTCAAGAACTTCGCCGTATCGGTATCACTCCGCAAATGATTATCGCGCGAAGCGAAGAGCGGTTGCCAAAAACGTTTAAAAAGAAACTCGCCCTTGCGTGTGATGTGAGTTCAGACAGTATCATCGAAGCGACGGATGAGCAAACGATCTATGCCGTACCGCTCAGTTTCTTGCAACAAAACATCCTTGCACCGATTGCAAAAGAGCTCGAGTTGGGTGAACTCAAACCGGATATGGAGCAATGGGATTCGTTGGTCAAAAAAATCGTCTCTCCGAAACACCATATCACCATCGGTTTCGTTGGTAAATATTTGGAGCTTAAAGAGTCGTACAAATCACTGATCGAAGCACTTATTCACTCAGGTGCCCATCTCGATACCCGTGTCGCAATCCACTGGGTTGACAGTGAAAAAATCGAAACACAAGGTGCAGAAGCACTTCTACGCGACTGTGACTCCGTTCTTGTCGCCGGTGGGTTCGGTAATCGCGGTGTTGAAGGCAAGATCGAAGCCATCCGTTATGCACGTGAAAATAATATCCCGTATTTGGGAATCTGTTTGGGAATGCAACTCTCCATCGTCGAATACGCACGCAATGTCCTCGGATATGAAGATGCCAATTCGATCGAATTCAATCCAACAACCACTCATCCGATGATCTATCTGATCGACAACTTCATCGATCAATCGGGTGAAACACAGCTTCGCACCCACCACTCTCCGATGGGGGGAACTCTCCGTTTGGGTGAATATCCGTGTGAAACCAAAGAGGGTTCAAAACTGCGTGCGGCATACAATAATGAAGCATTGATCTATGAACGTCACCGTCACCGCTACGAAGCCAACCCTACCTATCGCGAAGCGCTCGAAAAAGCAGGGATGATCGTCACCGGTGAATCTCACGGTCTAATCGAAGCAGTAGAGATCCCTGCTCATCCATGGTTTTTAGGGGTACAATTCCACCCAGAATTTACCTCACGCCTTCAAAGCCCGAATGCATCGATTCTCGGGTTTGTAAAAGCAACGTTTGCGCATGCATACCCTGCCTGAGGTTCCCCTTCTCGATCACACACGATTGGAGAGTTTTTTAGCGCGCCGATTTGAGGCGCAGAGTGAAAAACTCTCCGATATCCCCCACCCTACTCTTCTCAAAGACGCACTCAAAGGCTCAAAACGTTTAGCCGATGCAATCCGCAGCAAAGAAACTATTGCCCTCGTCGGTGACTACGATGTCGATGGAGTCACCTCCACGGCTATTGTCAAACGTTTTTTTGACCTCATCGACTATCCTTTGATCACAACGATACCGAATCGATTTACCGATGGGTACGGTGTTTCCAAAACCGTCTTGGAGCGATTGGAAGCTGATGTCATATTTACGGTGGACAACGGAATCAATGCCCTCGAAGCCGCAGCAGTGTGCAGGAGCAGAGGGATTGATCTGATCATCACCGATCACCATACGCCAGGAGACACTCTCCCCGATGCCTATGCTATCATTAATCCAAAACAGTTGGATTGCCCCTATCCGTTCAAAGAGATATGCGGAGCACAGGTCGGCTGGCTCCTCATGGGACTTTTGAAGCAAGAGCTCAACCTCTCGATCGATATGCGTCAATTTTTTCCGTTTTTATCTCTCGCGATCATCGCCGATGTGATGCCGCTGGTGGGAATCAACCGCGCAATTGTCAAAACCGGATTGGAGATGATGAACCGCTCACAACTTCCCGCATTTGCCATGATTCGCGATTTCTTGAACCGTTCTTCCATCTCTTCTGAGGACATTGCCTTTCAAATCGCACCGCGTATCAACTCGGCCGGACGACTCGAAGATGCCTCTATCGCTCTTGAATTTTTGCTGGCCAATACCACCGAAAAAGCGTATCATCAATTTGAATTGCTCACGGCGCTCAATACTTTACGCAAAGAGACCGAAGCCCAAAACACTGCCGAAGCGATGGAGTGCGTCAATCCTTCCGATTCAGTGATCGTCGTTGCGGGTGAGCATTGGAATGAGGGAGTTGTGGGAATCGTCGCTTCGCGTCTGGTCAGTCACTTCCAAAAACCCGCCATCGTACTCAGTATCCATAACGGCATTGCCAAAGGCTCCGGACGTAGCATCGGGAACGTCGATCTTTATACTCTCATCAAATCCCAAGAGTATCTTTTAAGCAAATTCGGCGGACATAAAATGGCAGCCGGCTTATCAATGAGCATTGAGAACGTCGATGCATTTCGCATCGGGATCAATCAGGCTGCACGCACCATCCCGCCCGAAGATTTTATCCCCCATAACGATGTTATCGGAGAACTCGAACACGAGATGATCAATTTCCAGCTCCTAGAACTATTAGAGCGGTTTGAACCTTACGGTGAAGGGAATCCCCGACCAAAGTTTCTGATCCGAGAAGCGGATGTGATCGCCGTAAAGCTTTTCGGAAGCGATCAATCGCACAGTCGCATTGAACTGCGCCCCAAAGCGCTCAGTCCAAAAACACTCGAACTGATCGCATTTCGCCGAACACTCGAATGTCCGAAAAACAAAAAAATCTCCTGCAGCTATACCGTCAATAAAAACGAGTGGAACGGGCGTGTCTCGATTCAACTTATGATAGAGCGGCTATTTTGATCTACCGTTTCCTCCTCGTCGTATTGTTTTTCATCGGGTGCGGCTCCCCCGATGCAGCGCTGCCTTACCCTATCACAATCAGCGAAGAGGGTCTTGGAGCCATTCATCCTGATACACCGATCAATCAAATCAATACACTCTTGAGCGGTTTTGACTTTGAAAAACTCTCTCAGGTCTCCTCTGATCACAACAACGTGATTCTCCAAATGAAACGAGCCGGCCACCCTATCGCGCAAATCGTCTCCGATGAAACAGGAAAAAAAATTGCCGTGATCTACATAACCTCCAATCTCATCAAAAATAAGCAGGGATTGGGGCTGGGCGATACACTTCCCAAAAACAAGCATATTCTCTGTAAAGGCGATCTGTGCACAGGGACAAATGAACCCTCTGTACACTATCGCATTGACCCGAATCGTCGGACTATCCTCGAAATAACCTTTTCACGGCTATAATACACCTATGGATACATTTTTTATTGAATTTCGCGATCCCCTTTTCGGTATCGTTGTTTTTTTCATCCTTCTTTTTGTGCTCTCTTTTTTGAGCTATTGGTGGGGGCGATACAAAAGTGTTCGGGAACACCGTGATCTCGAATCGTTTTTGGGGAAATTCGAATCGATCGGCGAAGGGGACAAACTTGCCGAGCAGGTTCAAACAAACTCTATCACCAGCGAATCGTGGCTCTTGCTTGCCCAAAGTTTTGAGCATCAGGGGAACTATGAAAAAAGTGTCGAAATCTATCATGCACTCCTGGCTAAAAACCGTGATCCCATTTTCCAAAAAGATGCATTGCTGCTATTGGGAAAAAGCTTTTTCAAAGCGGGATTTTTAGAGCGTTCCCGTCAGACCTTCTTGCAAATTTTGGGCAATTCGCCGCGGACTCCGCAAGCGCTCCATTATTTGATTCTGATTTATGAGCAGCTTCAGCAATACGACAAAGCGCTTGAAGTGATGGAATCTCTCGAAGAGCTCTCTACCGATGCTCTGAGTGAAAAACTCTATTTACAATGCCGACTTCTCATCAGTGATCATCGAATCGGTATCGATCAAAAAGCGCAACAACTAATCGCTCTTTATGAAGAACACCATGCTTTGGGATATATGATTTTTGAATGGCTCTTTACTTATAGAGCACATGAAGCGTGGAAATATTTTGATCAGTCGTTGAGCGAACGCCTGAGCGACGTGTTGTGGCGGTTGGGAGATGAAAATCTTGATTTGGATATAATTGCACGTAACACCTATCTGCGTGAGCTTTTCAGTGCGAGAGGATCACTCGAATTGGCCGAAGGAAGTTCGATTTTCGAACTGGATGTTCTCATCGCCCTTCGCCGCTGCGGTGTGGCAAAATCGACGTTGCAGTTTGAATACACGTGTAACAAATGCAATCAAATCTCATTTTTGCCGTTCCACCGCTGCCCGCACTGCCACGCCATCGATAGCGTTCAGAGCATCATGAATCTTTCAAAGGAACGTTTTGAAGAAAATAACTCTCTTCAGTGACGGCTCAGCGCTGGGAAATCCGGGGCCGGGAGGATACGGTGCAATTCTCCGCTACGGAGACAAAGAACGGATCATCAGCGGCGGGGAAGAGCATACGACCAATAACCGTATGGAACTTTTGGGAGTGATCGAAGGGTTACGTGCGCTCAAAGAACCGTGCGACGTCACGATCATCTCAGATTCTTCCTACGTGATCAAAGGGATCAACGAGTGGCTTGAGGGGTGGATCAAACGCAACTTTGCCAAGGTGAAAAACCCCGATTTGTGGCAAGAATATATCCGTGTTGCCAAGCCCCACCAAATCAACGGAGTATGGGTACGCGGCCACAACGGCCATCCCGAAAACGAACGGTGTGACCTCATCGCCCGAGATGAGGCGGAAAAATTTAAAAAAGGATTGAAGAACTAATGGATAACTTAACGACCCTGCAAGAACAACTAGGGTACACCTTTAAAAACAAAGAGCTCCTTATTGAAGCGCTGACGCACAAAAGCTATAAACAGCCCTACAATAATGAGCGCTTGGAGTTTTTAGGAGACGCGGTACTCGATCTCATCGTCGGTGAATACCTCTACAAAAAGTTTCGTGGCTATGATGAGGGGAAACTCTCCAAAATGCGTGCATCACTCGTCAACGAAGGGGGATTTACCTCTTTGGCCAATCATATCGCTCTAGGAGAGTATATCTATCTCTCAAATGCCGAAGAGAACAACAACGGCAGAACCAAAAGTTCTCTTTTATCCAATGCATTCGAAGCGGTAATGGGAGCAATCTACCTCGAAACCGGTCTGCAAAAGGTCCAAGAGATCACGATTGAATTGCTCGAATACGTCCATCCCGATATTTCGCTCGATTCGCTCTTCAAAGATTACAAAACCTCGCTCCAAGAGCTGACACAAGCCCACTATGGAACAACTCCGGAGTATCAGCTTATTGCCGAACACGGACCGGATCATAAAAAAGAGTTTGAAGTGGCTGTCATTATTGACGGCAAACGGTACGCTTCGGCCTGCGGAAAAAGCAAAAAACAAGCACAGCAGGAAGCGGCACAAATCGCATTGGAAATGTTAAACAAGGAGCTCAAATGAATCGGTTCGGTGAACGTTTTAGCATGACCACCTTCGGCGAATCCCACGGAAAAGCGATCGGGTGTGTCCTTGATGGTGTTCCTGCCGGATTAGCGATTGATGAAGCATATATTCAAAGCGAACTTGACCGCCGCAAACCGGGACAAAACGAGTTTGCTACCGCCCGCAAGGAATCCGATCAAGTTGAAATTCTCAGCGGGGTATTCGAGGGGCTCAGTACCGGTACACCGATTATGATGGTAATCTATAACACCGATCAAAAAAGCGGAGATTACAGTAATGTCAAAGATATTTTTCGCCCGGGGCATGCTGACTTTACCTACTTTCACAAATACGGTCTACGTGACTATCGCGGCGGCGGACGCTCAAGTGCACGTGAAACGGCGGCACGAGTTGCCGGAGGTGCAGTTGCGAAACTGATGCTTCGAGAGTTAGGAATCGAGTGCGAGAGCGGTATCAGTGCCATTCACGGCATCGAAGCACAATCTCTCGACTTCACCTATCCTCGCAATAGTCCTATCTATGCTCTCGATCCGAACGTTGAAGATGCACAAAAAGCGGCTATCTTAGATGCCAAAAATGCCCATGACTCCGTCGGAGGTGTTGCTACTGTAAAAATCAGCGGTCTGCCGATCGGCTTAGGCGAAGGGCTTTATTACAAACTCGATGCCGTTTTGGCCGAAGCGATGATGGGGATCAATGCCGTCAAAGCAGTCGAAATCGGCGAGGGGATTCACAGCGCAGAGCTCCTCGCGAGCCAAAACAACGATCCGATCACCCCAAAGGGATTTAAATCGAACCATGCGGGAGGAATTTTAGGCGGCATGAGTAATGGCGACGACATTCTGGTCCGTGTCCATTTTAAACCGACCCCTTCCATCTTCATCGATCAAGAGAGCGTCAATACTGAAAACGAAAGCGTCCACGTCTCTCTCAAAGGGCGTCATGATCCCTGCGTCGCCGTACGCGGTTCCGTCGTTGCTGAATCGATGGCGGCACTCGTCATAGCCGATATGGTGTTACTCAACATGGGACGAACGATGAGCGGGGTTGCCAACTACTATAAATAAGTGCCTCACTTAAGATTATTTTCGCTACCATAGATTATCTTATCCCAAAGGTTTTTCTGTGGCAAGCGTTCAAAACTGCTACCTTCTCGATACCTCCGTTATCTTGGATGATCCAACCAATATTTTACGTATCAGCGATGAAAATCATAACGGTGTTGTCATCACTAACGTCGTTTTGGCCGAACTCAACAGTAAAAAAGACGATATGCGTTCCGAAGCGGGCTTTCAGGCACGTGAATTTTTCCGCCTTGCGGATGCTGCATGGGGTGAGCCGATCAGTTTCATCGAGCTCCCCGAGTGTGTCCGAAAGCACGTCAGTGTCGAAGAGTGCAAAAATGACCGCTACTATCGCTTGTCTTTGAATTTTGATCGTTCATTGCACGGCGGTGAAGCAAATCTTATCGATCTCTTTATCATTCACCGTGAGCACTACCGCATTTCGCATAATTTCTCCGAACCAAAAGGGATTAATGATGCCAAGATCGGCGAGATTGCCGATGATTATGATCTCACTCTCCTCTCCAATGATATGTCCTTTCGTATCGCCGCTGAGATCCGTGGTATCCGCACCCAAAGTATCCGTAACAGCAGTGTCGAAGCACCCGAACAAATCGATTTTACCTACACCTACGAATACGAAGAGACCCCTGCCCTTCCAAGTGATGTCGAACACCATAACTTCGATCAGCTCACCTTTGTCCAAAAAGCACTCAGTACCTCATCGGAGATGTACGAAACAGGGATTCAGCGTCACGCATTTTGTTTCAATAACCAAATCGAATGGTGTGATTTTGACCGCCGATTCGGAGAACACTTCAATGAGGAGCTGGTACGTCCGCTCAATCTGGAGCAAAAGTTTTACTACGCGATGATGACCCATCCCCAAAATTACGTGACTGTTGTCTCCGGATCTACCGGATCGGGAAAAACGCTCGTCGCGCTTCAAGCAGGATTGGAGTTGGTCGAAGAGGGAATTGTAGAGGGGATTATTTATGCGCGAAATACCGTTACCTCGAACGATCAAGCAGCAGAACTCGGTTTTCGCAAAGGGGATGAAGAACAAAAACTCAGTTTCTTCATGTATCCGCTCTACTCTGCCGTCAATTTTACCATCGAACACCAAAGCAAACGCTCGATTGATGCACGCGTCGAGTATACCGGCAATACCAACTCGGTCAAACGGGAAAATGCGACCGAAGTTTTTATGAAAAAATACAATATCGAGACGATGGACATAGCCCACTTACGTGGAACCACCATCTCGCGCAAATTCGTGATCATCGATGAAGCGCAGAACATGACCAATGCAACGCTCAAACTCATCGGAACCCGTATGGGGGATGAAACACGTCTTGTCGTCATGGGTGATCCAGGGCAAATCGACCACCCGTTCCTCTCAAAACGACGAAATGCCCTTGTGACGTTACTCAATAAAGCACAGCATAATAATTTTATTGCAGGGATTCAGTTACGTCATACAATCCGAAGTCAAGTAGCCGATTGGTTTGATAAAAATTTTTGAAGGCAATATTCCCGCGAATGCGGGAATAATAGTTAGATAGGAAGAACTCGGATCTTTTGTGAAAGTTTCTCTTTGAGGGTTGCTTCAATCGCATAAAGCGTCCCTGTACTAGAACTTGCACAGCCCGAACACGCACCCAAATAGCGAATATAGACATCAATATAATCCGGTGAATCTTTAATATCGATAACTTCCATATTTCCGCCGTCCATAATCAAAAACTGACGGATCGACTCATCGATAACACTATCGATTGCTTTGATTTTTTGAACCAACGTCATCGCTTCGAAATCACCATGACTTCCCGCATCTGCAGCAGCCCGCATCTTCTCTTGATCCATCTCGGCACGAACATCTGCAAGGATATCAACGAGATAGTATTCACGTGCTTCGTGTCCGCCCGGCTTGATACATGACTTACAGAATCCGCCTGCTTTTGTATAGTCGGTGATCTGTTCTACCGTTTTGAGATCATTCAGACGAATCACTTCCCGCAATGTCCCCAGACTTACACGAGCACATTCACATACAATGATTTCATCTTCAAAACTTGATTCATCAACACCAAGGTAGAGCCCTGCCGCTTTTTTGATAACGTCATACGCCATAACCGAACAGTGCATTTTTTGCGGTGGAACGGCAGGTACATCCGGAGCGTCACGCAATGCAAATTCTACGTCGATATTAGTGATTTTAACCGCTTCTTGAACTTTTTTACCGATACACAGTTGTGTCATCATATCCGAACTTGCGATCGCAGTACCACAGCCGAAACTTTTAAATTTTGAGTTTACGATTACATCCGTTACCGGATCAACTTCCCAGTACAAACGGACCGCATCACCACAGCTCTCTGCTCCGAAATCGGCAACAATCAGCTTGTGTCCTGCTGCGGCAGCTTCTTCTTCCGTAATTTCCCCCTGATGCTGAGGGTTATTCATCAATGTTGTTACTTTATTAGAATATTGATCCCAAAGAGATCCGCCCAAAAGATCATTTTTAGCCATAACGTATTCCTTATCAGTGGTGGATGTGACATTCTCCGGCTTCGCCGCCGGGAGTTGGTTGTACTTTTGCGTACGAACTGGATATTGAACGCAAACGCGCAACGGCACGCTTGAAGTGATCAATAACATAATCGATCTCTTCATCCGTTGTAAATCGCGATAAACTCAAACGGATTCCCGTATGCGCCAATTCGTGATCGGCACCGATCGCGAGCATTACCGTATTGGCTTCCAAATCTTCCGATGCACAGGCCGATCCGGTCGATGCACCGATAAGGGCGTTGTTGAGATCCCATAGCATCCCCTCGCCCTCAACACCGCGAATCGAAATCAAGATGGTATTTGGAGTACGGTTATCACGCTTTCCAACTACCATCACATCGCTGAGTTCTGCAAGCAACGCATCTTCCAAACGGTCACGTTTTGCACGAATTGATGCCATTTTCGCTTCGATATTTTCGGTAGCAAGTTCAATCGCCTTACCCATTCCTACAATATAAGGAACATTGAGCGTTCCTGAGCGGCGTCCGCCCATATGTTCCCCACCGTGAAGCAGAGGAGTCAACTCTTGCGAATTGCGGATATACAAGGCACCGATCCCTTTTGGACCATGAAATTTATGCGCCGACATCGATACAAAATCAACATGAACGTCTTGTAAATCTACAGGAATTTTTCCAACCGCTTGTACTGCATCGGTGTGGAACAATACCCCGCGCTCTTTACAGATTTGACCGATCTCTTTTATCGGGAAAATCATCCCGGTTTCGTTGTTCGCCCACATGACTGAAACCAACGCGGTTTTTTCAGTGATAAAACTGCGAAGAGTATGGGCTTCAACGACACCTTGATCATTGACCGGAAGATAGGTTACTTTAACTCCCTGCTCTTCAAGGAATTTACAGGTAGATAGAACCGATGGGTGTTCCACTTCCGTCGTTACGATATGGTTTTTATCACCGTTAAGGATCTTATCTGCCCATACCGATTTAAGAACCCAGTTATTTGATTCGGTTGCACATGAGGTAAAGATAATATCATCGTTATCGCTTGCGTTAATCGCTTTGTACATTTGATTGATCGCTTTGGTGATCGCGGGATGCGATGCCGTTCCATAGCGGTGGATCGAATTGGGATTACCGTAGATCTCACTGAAAAACGGAATCATTGCTTCAGTAACGGCAGGATCGACCATCGTTGTCGCATTGTTGTCTAAATAGACCTGCATGAAATTCTCCAAGTAGAGGGGTTGAAATAAAAGACTAAATTAGTCTTGTTTAGCTTTTGGGATAATAGTGCAAACGATGTTATAGTAACCTTAAGGGTTTTTTATATTTAGTAGTATTTAAGAATTCACTGAATTACTAAGATATTAGTTATGGTAGATTGATTTTTCCTATCTGCATTTAGATAGGAAAAATCGGGCATTTACAGCGATTTCATTTTCTCTTCAAAAAGAATTTTGTCCAAACTGTTATAGAACCCCTGATACCATGCACTGTCATTTATATGACCACTTCCGATCATCGCATAACGCCCTGTTAATGGTACCGGAATCGGTAGAGATATTCCGGCAAATCCGACTTGACCGGTATTGGCTTTCTTCTCCATTACATTATAGCTTGCGATCATCCCAACAGAAGAGGTTGTAGGTGTCACTGGTTTAAATGATATGGATACGGTAATCTCGGTAATCGTATCTTTATTGTACTGATCACCTCTGGCCGTTATAACACCATTTTCTTTAGTAACCGTCACAATGTTCATCTTGGATTGCATGAGCGTTTTTTTGAGCCCTTCAAACAGCTCATCTACGCTATACATGATTTCTCGTTGTTTATACCCTTCATTTCCTTCATTAACCGCAGTAGAAGGTGTATCCGCCATCAAAACATTCACCCAAAAGGCAGCAAGTAAAAAAATGATTTTCATAATTACTCTTCTGCAGCTACCGGCAATTTACAACTAAACGTACCGATATGCTTTACTTTGCCGTCGACGAATTTAATGATCAGATTATGGTACGTTCGGCTTTTTGTCTTCGGGTCATTCACATCCCCTTCGTATTTCCAAACCTCTTCATTATTAATTCTTTGCATGCTTGTAGGTCGCATCGGCATCATTGCACTTACCGTACTTTGATTCATATCATTGACAATACGGTATGAATTACCAATAACATCATTCAAAGGAAGTTGCTCTTTTCCTCCACATCCTACCAACAGGACACCCATCATACCTACTGCAACCAAGCTTGTTAGCTTTAACATTCACCACTCCCATAATAAATAAAGTAAAACCTTCAGATCAACTCTTCACAAAAATAAGCAAGAACTGATGTGAACATTCTATACTATTTGGTCTTACTTTCTATTCACTAGTTGTTCATTATCCCATCATCAGAGCGATCAACTGATCTATTGTCTCTTGATAACCGCTGGCATTCATCGCTTCTTGGGAAAGAAATGCTTCCATTTTCTCTTTTTTAGCAATCGCTTCATCGAGTTCACGATCCGTTCCTCTAACGTATGCACCAATACGAATGAGCATCTCATTTTCTTTGAGTAATGTATAAAGGCGACGAAACCGTCTTACGGCAGCGAGATGTTCAGGAGTGATAATATCGTTCATGACCCGTGAGGCAGAATTGAGAATATGGATCGGTGGATAAATCCCAAAATCGGTGAGTTCACGCGAGAGGACAATGTGACCATCCAAAATCGATCGTGACTGATCGGCAATCGGATCGCTCAAATCGTCCCCCTCAACCAAAACCGTAAAAAAGGCCGTAATCGAACCGTTACCTTCCTCTTTCCCTGCACGTTCCATCAACTGAGGCAATAAAGTCAATGAGGACGGTGGGTACCCTTTTGAAGTCGGCGGTTCCCCAAGCGCTAATCCAATCTCCCGCTGTGCCATTGCAAAACGGGTCACCGAGTCCATCATAAAAAGGACATCTCTCCCTTGCGATTTAAAATACTCCGCGACGCTCATAGCACTAAATGCACCATATTTACGCATCAGTGGGGAATCATCACTCGTCGCAACGACCAAAACGGTGTTCTCCAAATTACCACCGAGGCTTTTTTCGATAAATTCAGGAACCTCACGCCCCCTCTCACCAATCAGAGCGACTACTTTAATCGGAGCATCGGCTCCTCGGACAATCATCCCCATTAATGTCGATTTTCCGACTCCGCTGCCCGCAAAAATACCGAGTTTTTGACCTTTTCCACACGTTAAAAGACCATCGATTGTTTTGACTCCGACACTGAAGGGTTCATCGATCATCCCCCGCTTCATCGCAGCAATAGGTGCTTTTATGATCGATTCAAGGGCAGAGGAACCTATCGGCCCTTTTCCATCAATCGGATTCATAAACGGATCGACTACCCGTCCGAGCAACCCATCGCCTACTTCGATCATCATTCCGCTCTGATTCGGATAGACTTTATCGCCCGCCCGAAATCCCTCTACAAAACGAAACGGGGTGATAAAAAAACGGTTGCGTTCTACTTCACTCACCATTCCCAATGCTTCCGCACCGCTCGTTTCCGATACCATCAGCACCGTATCGCCGATACTCACATGGAGCCCTTCGGCGATGATTACGGTAGGGCTGATTTTCATTACCGTACCGAATACGGTCGTGAGTTTTTCAGTCCCCAAACGGCTGCGAAGCGATTTTAACGGCATATCTTAGTAACGATTCCCGCTTGATGAGTTGATGAGACTAAAAAATTCCATACGGGTCTTCTCATCACGTTTGAACAATCCTCGCAATGCACTCGAGGTAGTGGTTGAACTGATTTTTTCAACACCGCGCATCTCCATGCACATATGACGTGCTTGAATGACAACCGCAACCCCTTTGGGGCTGATCGCTTCCATCAATGCGTCGGCAATCTGTTCGGTCAGCTGCTCTTGAATCTGCATACGACGTGAAAACACATCGACTACACGGGGAATTTTTGAAAGCCCGACCACTTTCCCATCCGGAATGTACGCAACATGAGCCCGACCGATAATCGGCAGAAGATGGTGTTCACACGTCGAATAAAACTCGATATCTTTGATCAGCACCATCTCATCGTTTGAGCTTTGAAACATCGCCGAATTTAGAATGAGCTGAGGATCTTCTTTATATCCGCCAAACATAAACTCATACGCTTTCAAAACGCGCTCAGGTGTTTTGAGCAATCCTTCTCGCTCTACATCTTCACCGACGTGCGTGATCATCGTTTTCACCGCATTGATAAATTGTTCGTTACGATCTAATCCCATAGCTGCTCATTCCTATTAAATATTGCTATTACTCTATCATGACTTTGCTTTTATTTTAATTCAGCGTACAATTAACCCTTTTTGGATATTATTGCCGCTATTTACTCTAATAAGAGACGTTATAAAAGGGATTCAATGCAAATTACAACCAATAAAATCGACTCGGCTAATGCGAAAATCAACGCAGCTATCACTCGCGGTACTATCGATGCAAACATCGAAAAAATCGCCAACCAACTCTCAAAAGAGGCAAAAATTGCAGGATTCCGTAAAGGAAAAGTGCCGGTAAGTGCGGTTAAAAAACAATACGGTGAGCGTTTGGTACAAGATGCCGAAGCACAAGCACTGCGTGACCTTTTGAGTGCAGGTCTTAAAGAGATGGAAATCGCATCTGACGCCCTTATCGGTGAACCGCAAATCGCTAAATTTGAGAAAAACGATAACGGTATCGACGTAGAAGTCGTTATCGCAACCCGCCCTGCAATCACCCTTGGGGATTACACGGCAATGGTTCCGGCAGTTGAAAAGCCGGCAATTGATGATGCAGCAGTTATGGCACGTATCGAAGAACTCGCTTCTGCACAAGCACCACTTGTTAATGTCGATGAAGATCGCGCATTGGTAAGCGGTGATACAGCGCTTATCGATTTTGAAGGTTTCGTAGATGGTGAAGCGTTCCCGGGCGGCAAAGCTGAAGAGTTCTCTCTTCGTCTAGGAAGCGGTCAATTCATCCCAGGATTCGAAGATCAAGTGATCGGAATGAAAAAAGGTGAAGAAAAAACCATCGCCGTCACTTTCCCGGAAAATTACGGCGGAGAAAAACTTGCAGGAAAACCGGCTGAATTCAAAGTGAAAGTTCACGCTATCCAAGCCAAAGAAGCGGTAACCGTGGATGAGGAATTGGCGAAAAAAATGCTTCCTGGATTTGAAGATGCAAGCGTTGATATGCTCAAAGAAAAAGTAAAAGAACAACTCGAAACGGAAGCAATGAGCGTTAAATACAACGACGAGCTCAAACCGGCGCTAATGGAAACGTTTGTAAGCGCATTCACCATCGATCTTCCAGAATTCATCGTTGAACAAGAGATGGATATGGCACTCAATAAAAAAGCACGTGAAATGAGCGAAGCAGAGCTTGAAGAACTTCGTAACGATGCTGAAAAAGTAAAAGCGATGCGTGAAACATTCCGTGATGATGCATGCCGCGCTGTTAAAGCTACTTTCATTGTTGATGCATTGGCGAAAGCAGAAAACATCAGCGTGAATGAACAAGAGCTTATGCAAACTATCTACTACGAAGCGATGCAAATGGGTCAAGATCCGATGGCGATCTACAAACACTATCAAGAATCAGGATATCTTCCTGCGATTCAAATGGCGATGATCGAAGATCGTGTTCTCAGCAAATTGCTTAACGATAAAATCAAGTAATTGCAATGAGTTACATCCCTTACGTCATTGAAAAAACAGGGCGTGGAGAGCGATCTTACGATATCTACTCCCGTCTTTTAAAAGACCGTATTATTATGCTCAGCGGTGAAGTGAACGATGCCGTTTCTTCTTCTATCGTAGCGCAGTTACTGTTTTTAGAAGCCGAAGACCCTCAAAAAGATATCTATTTTTATATCAATTCTCCCGGCGGCGTAATCACTTCTGGGATGGCAATTTATGATACGATGAACTACATTCGTCCGGATGTGTGTACCATTTGTATCGGTCAAGCCGCTTCAATGGGGGCATTTTTGCTCAGTTCAGGTGCAAAAGGGAAACGTTATGCTCTCCCTCATGCACGCATCATGATTCATCAGCCTCTCGGCGGAGCGCAAGGTCAAGCGACAGACATTGAAATCCAAGCCAAAGAGATTTTGCGCATGAAAGCCGAACTCAATGAAATCTTGGCAAAAAATTGCGGACAAACCGTCAAAAAACTCGAAAAAGATACCGATCGCGACAACTTTATGTCAGCTGCGGAAGCAGTAGAATATGGTATCATTGATGAAGTATTGGTTCAAAAAGAAAAAGAAGAGAAATAAGGGATAAGCACCATGGCAACTCTCAGCAATCTCAAACGTACTCAGCGAACGATCATAACGAAAAACAATGAAGAAAATACCTTCATTAATACTTCAGCGCTGAGCGATCCTACCAGCGATCTTGAGATTTTTGCGAAAGAGGTGCTAAACGCACTGATCTCGGATAATCTTCCCCCCACCCCAAATAATTTTGCTCTTTACTTCGACCGCATTTTAGAAGACAAAAGTGAAAGTCTACGTCGACAAATCGGCTCTATTTTAGAGCTTGAAGAGGGCAACCAAGAAGAATCCAGCATCGAACTTGAGAAAATCCTCAAACAAGGTTTTTCCTCCGTTAAAAGTATTTTGCAATTGAGCGCAACTCTTTATAAAAATATCTCTTTAATGGAGAAAATTTTAGAAAAACGACAAGACGAAATCAAGGACATCCCTTCACTGAGCGGTGCCAATGATCTTTTAGCATCTCTTGGCGACGATGTCGGAAAACTCAGTTCCATCCTCAAAAAGCAAGTTTCGCACATGAAAACGATTTATGAGGAAACCGCTACGATTGTCAAGCAAGTTGAAAATGAAACCATTTTTGATAACCAATTCGGTGTCTATAACAAACGGTTTTTGATCACAAAATTGGAGCAAGAAGTTCATCTCATCGATGAGTTCAAACACAAAAGTTCTCTTATTACCGTTCGATTGACAAAAGCAACCGGCGAGATAGTGCAAAGTGAAAAAGCACAACATTTGATGGTCCGTACCGTAGCTCGCCTTCTCCTTAAAACATCGCGTCGCAGCGATACCGTAGCTCATTACGGTAGTGGGATTTTTGCGATGATGCTCAAGCACACCGATATCGAAAGTGCCAAGCGCGCATCCGAGCGGCTTTATGATCTTGTTTCATCGAGCAACTTCTTTATCTCAGAACATGAAATCCAGCTCCGTATTGCTATCGGTATTGCAGAACTCACTACTGCCCGCAGCGTAGATCAAACCCTAATCTGTGCTCTTGAAGCGATGGATGCCGCAGAAAACAATCCAAAACTCCGCTTCATGGTCGGCAATTAAGGCATTTATGACTCTCCCTATTATCACCTATCCCAATAAGCAGCTCAAAGTTCGTTCATCCGAAGTAATCCAGTTTGATGGATTGCTCCACCAGTTTTTGGATGATATGTTTGATACCATGATGAGCTCTAACGGGATAGGATTGGCCGCTATCCAAGTCGCCAATCCTATCCGAGTGCTTATACTGTGCATACCGGATGAAGAGGGAAATCAGGGTAAAGAAAATCTCTTGGAGATTATCAACCCCTCAATTCATAATCCAAAAGGGAATACGCTCTATCAAGAGGGGTGCCTCAGTGTACCGGGGTTTTATGAAGATGTAGAACGCTATGAATCTCTTACGCTCCATTATCAAAACCGCCATGGAGAACCATGCACCCTCGAAGCGACAGAGCTCCTTGCGATTGCTATTCAACACGAAATCGATCATCTCGACGGAAAACTCTTTATTGAAAAATTGACCTATAATCGTCGTAAAAAATTTGAAAAAGAGTACAAAAAAGCTCAAAAAGAGAAAAAATAACCTTCATCTAAAATATTGCATCATGCAATATTTTTCCTCACAGTCAACCATTTTGATACCATAACTGTTAAATTTAATTTCAGGCATACGTCATGAAACAATTACTCTGTGCTACATTCGAAGGGATTGACGCATCTAGTGTCGAAGTACAATTTACCGCTACAAAAGGGCTGCCAGCATTTACTATAGTCGGTATGGCAAATACAGCAATTACCGAGAGTAAGGAGCGCGTAAAATCGGCTTTGCTCAGTAATGACTTCATCTTTCCTCCGAAAAGGCTCACGATTAATCTTGCACCGAGTGATATTCGCAAAGAGGGGAGTCACTTCGATCTTCCAATAGCGGCTTTAATTGCCCTAGGAAATTATGAAGGAGCGTTAAATGATTGGTATGTATTCGGAGAACTAGGCTTGGATGGCACTGTAACGGAAAATACCCTGCTCTATCCCATCATCCTCTCTTTAGCCAATCAAGGGATAATCAACCGTGCCATCGTTCCAAAAACAAGCCTCTCTAAACTCTCCAAAATTCCAAATATCACTTTCTACGGGGTTGATACGCTATCCGATACTCTGAATCTTTTGCGTGCCGAAACGCTTCCAGAAGCAACGTCACGTATGGATAGCTTCGATTTTAGCCGTTTAATACACCATGAGAAAGCATATTATTACCATGAACGCTATCCCCTCGATTTCATCGAGATCAAAGGTCAAGAACATGCCAAACGCTCTGCACTCATAGCAGCGGCAGGAATGCATAATCTTTTATTGGAAGGCTCTCCGGGAAGCGGAAAATCGATGATTGCCAAACGACTGGTACATATTATGCCGCCGCTTCATAACAATGAGATATTAGAATGTGCAAAACTTGAGATATTGGAAGGCAAAGAGCCCTCTTTTACTCCATCCAGACCTTTTCGATCCCCACACCACTCTTCGACATCTGCAAGTATTTTCGGAGGCGGAACCCATAAAGCGCAAATCGGCGAAGTCGGTTTGGCACATGGGGGGATACTCTTTTTCGATGAGTTGCCCCACTTTTCCAAAACTGTCCTTGAAGCATTGCGTGAACCGCTCGAAGATCGTCATATTCGTATCTCACGGGTCAATACGAAAGTGACCTATGATGCCAATTTTCTTTTTGTCGGGGCGATGAACCCCTGCCCTTGCGGCAATCTATTCAGCACAACTACGGCATGTCGTTGCAGCGATATCGAGATCAACCGGTACAAATCCCGCCTATCCGATCCGTTTTTAGATCGGATTGATCTGTACGTCCAAATGCACGCCGTAAGTGCGGAAGACAAGCCAAGTGTCTCCTCGCATCAACTTCATAAAAAAGTACGAGAAGCGTTTTTACGGCAAAAAGAGCGGGGGCAGAAATCCCTAAACGGAGCATTGAGCGATGCCGAAATCGCTCACTATTGTCCTCTCAACACCGAAACTCAGGAAGTCATCGATCAAGCAATCGGAAGATTTGGATTGTCATTTCGCGCCGTTAGCCGCATACTAAAAGTTGCTCGCACCATAGCAGATATCGAGGGAAAAGAAAATATCGAGAAAGGGCATCTTCTCGAAGCATTAAGCTATCGCAAACGCTAAATTTTTATCTTGCAACACGATTGCCACACTATGACGCTATGATGCGTTCACTATAATTCTTCGAAGGGGCAATCTTTGAATTCGATCAACACCAACCAACCCGCATCATTCACCAATGATATGGCGTCAAAAGTACAGCTTCAAAAAAGCAAACCGACTGAAATGGAATCGTCCGAATCATCTGCGAATACGCAAATGAACACTATGAGTTCTTCGGCAGTAGAAACGACCGGAAAAGGCGGTTTGCTTAATATCACTGCATAAGTATCACTAGGTATAAGCATCTTTTTACGCTGGGGCTATCTGCCCCAAAAGATCAAAACGTTGCAACAACCCACGTCGTAATAAAGTATCCACCGATCAACAGCCATGCAAACATTGCTCCCGCAGTGTAAAGAGGTGCCAGACCAAGCCCTTTGAACTTAGCAAAGCGAGTTCCCATCCCCAATGCCGTCATAGCCATTGTTAATAAAAAAGTGTCAATCATATTAATATCCGAGACAATAGACCCGATAAGAGCTGAAATACCTTCTCCAACATGTGCGAGACTGTATTGTTGCAATAAAGAATTCACCCCTGCCATACCGATAAAATATACCGCAAACCATGGAATCACCAACTTGACTCCGCCTCCTGAGGCTCCGCTTTTCTTTGCCGCATACGAAAGATAGATTCCCAAAACGATCAGCATCGGAGCAATCATAATGACACGTGTCATTTTGACGATGACTGCGGCATCTGCCGCCTCTTTTCCGTATGCTCCGCCAACCGCTACGACCTGAGCAACTTCATGAATCGTACCGCCGACAAAAATACCGAACGTTCGATCATCCATCCCCGCAAAAACCCCTGCCGAGTATAAAGCTGGATACAAAAACATCGCTATGGTTCCAAAAAGCACTACCATTGACACCGCAATCGCCGCTTTGTGCTCTTCACTCTTCAAGACAGGTTCAGTCGCCAAAACTGCTGCCGCACCGCATACCGAAGCCCCCGAAGCGGTAAGCATCGATGTATCTCTATCGAGTTTAAATATTTTTTGGCCCAAATAGGTTCCCAAAATAAAAGTAGATGAGAGCATGATCAAAGAGACCATAAAGCCTTCCATCCCTACCTCGGCAATTTGCTGAAACGTGATACGAAATCCGTAAAATACAATTGCAAAACGGAGAATTTTTTTACCGGAGAAGGTAATCCCGCTTTCCCAAACCGAAGGGATACGGTTGTGCATCGTATTGGCAAAAAATATCCCCAGTACAATCCCGACAACAAGGGGAGAAATTCCAAGATGTTTAACTACGGAAAGATCGGCAATCATAGTAGCGGCAGAAGCGAATATCGCGACAAAAAGGATACCGCTGAGGGTATCTTTTCGCTTTGCAGGTGAAAACGGCATAAGGTCTCCTATCAAAATAAAAATGACATTATAAACCCAATCACAATAATGTCAAAATATTAAGGGACAACAATCTCCAATTTATTCGCTATCGCGTCACTTTTTGCATCTTTTATCATCTCAACGGTCTTGATTTTAACCCTCTTGTCCAATCCAAATTTGATAAAATAGTTTCGTATGGCATCACCTCGCTGTTGCCCTAAAAGTTGGAGTTCAGCAGTGCTAACCGGTTGAAGTGGTATCAACTTTTCGACGAGTGCCGCTGAAAAATGGCGGACATAAGCGGCTTCTTCCGGATACTTCTCTTTGTACTGCGATTTAAGCGCTTTGAGTTCATTTTTATCCAACGACTCTTCCGCGATAGATTCAAGTACTTCGACGCTCATCGCCTGTATCGAATCGATTTTGAGTTTTTTGTTTCGGTTCGCTCCCGCTTGTACCAATTTACGCTCTTTTAGCGCATAAAGATCAAATGTATCATCGTAGCTGCCGTATACATGTAACATCAACTTTGGTCGTTTGGTAAGCATACTCGTCACCTTATCGAGCTTTTCAATCTGCGGCGGTGTCAAGCTCACTGAACCAGGCTCAAAATCGATAGAGGAGAGCGTATCGGTCTCGATACCCATCATCGATCCCAACAATCGAAACGGTGAAGTAACCGCTTTGGTGAAAAGGTTTCCGATCACTTGCCACACAACTTTTCCGTATTTGAAATCGGGACTATTCACATCCCCCTCGATCGGCAGATCGATATCGATAATCCCCTCGCTGTCTTCTAGCAATGCCACCACAAGGCGCAGCGGCCATGGAGAACCCCCCTCTTTTTCCTCACCCACTTGGATCTGTTTGATGAGAACACGGTTCGCACCGTTGAGCTTGCCCTGATCGATTTTGTAGCCCAAATCCAAAAAGAGTTTACCCCCCTCGATTTTGTATCCCAAGAACTGAAGAGAATACGGCGTGTACCCTTTGAGTTCCAGATTTTCAAAAGCCACCTTCAAATCGGTGAATTTTTTTGGAGCTTTCGTATTGAGCGATCCGTCAATTTTTGCTTGTCCGTATTGATCTACTCCTCCTCGAAGTTTCACAAACGTCGTTACATCTTTTGTCGTTGAGATCCCCAATACCGACCCTTCCAAATCATGGATATAGGTTTTAAACGGCAACGGCAAAGACATATCGCTAAACGTCGCACTGCTGCCGCGGAGAAGAAGTTTTACAATGTCCATTCCAAACGGATGAGCGGATGCTTTTGTACTGTTCGAATCCGAAGCGGCTTTTTTACTCAGTGTCGAGTAGTTCAATACTTTTTTCGCATCAATATGGGCATTGGTATAGAATCCGTCTATCGCCAGTTGATTGATCTTGAGCCGATTATCGGGATAGGAGTACGCAAACGGTGTCACCCCGATTTTATTCCATCCCAAAAGTACCGAGTTATCACGTGAATCATTAATGACCCAATCATCCAATGCCACCTTTCCTTTTAGTTCAGTTTTTGAAGGGGTATACTCATAATCACTCGAAATCGACAGATTTCCTCTTCGAAGCGATGCGTAGGTACTCGGTTCGATATACGGATCAACCAATGAGACATCCAAACCTGAGAGCTCAAATGTACCCCGAGAACTCAACGGAGAGCGGATCACATCGCTTCGGAGGTTTACTGTAGCGTTTTGATTGAGCCGTGCTCCAAAAGTGAGTGTATTAGCTACTGAAGGATCGCTTTGAAACCCTTTTAGCGACCCATTCATTTGATCGAGATTCAATACCACTTTTTTGGAGGGAACCTCATCGATAAACCCGACTGCACTGTTGGTGAGTGCGATCTCTCCGATACCATAGTTCCACGGAGAAGAGGTTTCATTGGTCTCTTTTTTTGGAAACGCTTTTTGAGTTTTCTCGATATAGCTCAACCAATCGATGCTCCCATCATGATCACGTTTCGCCGAAATATTCAATCCATCTATTTTTAGTACTCCCGCACTAAAGCTCTTTTGCATCGGCTTGAGGGTTCCATCACTCAAACGCAATGAACTCAGACTCATCAGATTATGCTGTTCCCCTTTGGGGATAATTCGGAGCTTTTCAATTTCAAAATGGAGATTCGAGAGTTCCGTAGCATTCACATCATTGCTGTTGAATCGATAATCAAATCCTATCCCAGCTGTTCCGTCCGCCACCTCTATCGCCATTTTCTCTTTAAAATAGCTCCACGGAGTGTAGAGTTTTCCACTATTGAATGCTACGCTTCCTCCGATACTCAATGGAGCGAGGGCATCGATTTTCCCTTTGAGATCGACAAATCCCCCCTCGTTAATCGTGGCGTAGAGTCGCATTTTTCCGTTCTCACTCGAGAGATCTCTTAGATCGATATTATCCAAATTAAATGCGATAGGTCCCACATCCAAGGCATAGGGTTTTCCGTCTGCATAATCACTGTAATCGAGCATCCCGTTTGTGAGGGCAAAATGGTTGATGATGAGCCCCATCGGCTCGGTTTTTTTATCCTCTTTGGGTTTGTCTCCCCCCAGTTCGGTGAGCCATTTAAAGTTAAAATCACCGTTTTGATCCCGCTTGATTGTTATTCTGGGATCCACCAACGAAAGGTCTTTGACAATTACCCCTTTTTTCCAGAGATATGCCGTCGGATCCACATTGATCGTAAATTTTTCCAATGCGATAAAATCGGTGTTATGAGGTGTTTTAAAAGCTACTTTGGAAAGACTCAAATGGAAGGTAAAGGGGTTAAACGAAGCTTTTTCGACCGAAAATGCTCCCCCTTTTGTTGTTTCAAAAACTTTTCCTGGGACAATATTTTTAATGAGATACGGAACACCGAAAAATCCTGCGATTGCATACGTCGACACCGCTGCCGCCAGCGATTTAAAGATCAGCCGTTTATCCATTGCATCACCCTTTTGAAAAACTATTTTCATTTTATCATACTTAAATCTATATTTGGACATAATCATCTACTTTATCCGTAAGACAGGAATTGCCGAAATGAAGCGTAAACAAATTTACAATCCAACCTCCAACGAACATGTAAACGACCGCCAGATTTTCGGCGGAAACCCTACCGGTATTTTCGAACTCAACAACATCAAATACCAATGGGCGTACAACCTATGGGAGATGATGCTCAACAACACATGGTTCCCAAAAGAGGTCGATATGACCCGGGATGCCGTCGATTACAAATACCTCACTGAGATGGAAAAAACGGCGTACGACAAAGCCCTCAGCCAGCTTATTTTCATGGATAGCCTCCAAACGAACAATCTCATCGATAACGTCAACCCGTACGTCACTGCGCCGGAGATCAATCTGATCTTGGTACGCCAAAGCTTCGAAGAAGCGCTCCATTCTCAAAGCTACGCCGTTATGGTCGATTCCATCAGCCAAAATAGCGAAGAGATTTACGATTTGTGGCGTAAAGATATGATGCTCAAAACCAAAAATGATTCGATTGCCGCACGTTACAATGAGCTTGCCAACGATCCATCCGAGAGTGCATTCGTCAAAGCGTGTTTTGCCAACCAGATTCTCGAGGGAATCTACTTTTACAGCGGATTCACCTACATCTATACCCTCGCCCGTTCCGGCAAAATGCTCGGATCCGCGCAAATGATCCGTTTTATCCAACGCGATGAAGTGACTCACTTGGTACTGTTCCAAAACATCATCAATACTCTTCGCCGCGAGCGTCCAGATCTTTTCACCGAACAACTCATCGAAGAAGTTTATGACATGTTCCGCAAAGCGGTAGAACTCGAAACCGCATGGGGCAAATACATCACCCAAGGGCAGATTTTGGGTCTAACGAATGAAATCGTGGAACAATACATCCAATACCTCGCCGACCAACGTCTTAGCGCAGTAGGATTGAAACCGCTTTACAACGTATCGCATCCGATCAAATGGGTTGATGATTTCTCGAAATTCAACGACCAAAAAACCAACTTCTTCGAAGGTACCGTCACCAACTACTCCAAAGGAAGCCTCAGTTTTGACGACTTCTAAAACCCGCTCCATCGTATCGCTTTGTTTTGAGACCGATCTAGATTTCTCCAAAAATCTTGAGCGTCTCATTGCACTTATCGATCAAACCCCTGAAGATGCCATTGTCGTTGCTCCCGAAGTGTGTTTGAGCGGTTTTGCGTACGATCGTTTTGCCGAAGCCGCCGCATTCACCCCTTTCGCACTGAAACAGCTTCATGCGCATATCGGTGAGCGTCTGCTGATCTTTACCGCGATCACAAAAGACAATGGGCTATTCTACAACGTCGCATACGCCCTCCACCAAGACAAAATCCTCCATACCCAATCCAAAGCGAAACTGTTTGCCCTCGGTGCGGAGCATGAACACTTTGCACCGGGCGATGAAAAGGCTATTACGCCGTTTCTCTTTGAAGGGATCAAAATCGGTATCCTCATCTGTTTTGAACTTCGGTTTAAAACCCTTTGGCAGCAGTTGGAAGGGTGCGATATCATTGCGATCAGCGCTCAATGGGGAAAACTGCGCAGCGAACACTTTGTCACCCTCACCAATGCACTTGCCCTCATCAACCAGTGCTACGTCATCGCGAGCGATGCGGCCAATAGCGATACGAGCGCGATGAGCGGGATCATCACCCCCTTTGGCGGCGAAATCCGTAACAGCGGAGCAGAGGTATTAGCCTCCCATTATGAAACGCGCACGGTTGACTCCATGCGCCGATACCTGAACGTAGGAATAGTATGAGCATCGATAAAATAACGATCATCAAAACCACCCGAATGGCGGATGAAATCGCCAAAAAATTCCCCCTCAAGCCTATTGTCAAAAACGCCATTGTCCATACGAACCGAGAAGCGTTCGTACCGCTTGCGATGCGCCACAACGCCTATCGTCTCGATGCCCTCCCGATCGGTGCACAACAGTACATCTCCTCACCGCTCACCGTTGCCAAAATGACCCAATACCTCAGCCCTGAGGGGTGCGATAATGTCCTTGAAATCGGGTGCGGCAGCGGCTATCAGGCGGCGGTTCTCTCCAAAATCTTCCGCCGCGTCTTTACAATCGAGCGGATCGAATCGCTCCTGCTGGAAGCAAAAGATCGTTTTCGCCATCTCCATCTGGGCAACATCCATACCCGCACCGATGATGGCCAAAACGGGTGGGAGCAATATGCACCGTTTGATCGTATCTTATTCTCCGCATCGGCGCGCACCATCCCTCAAAAACTCTTCGATCAGCTCAGAGAAGGGGGGATATTGCTCGCTCCGATGGAACGGGGACGGGAGCAGGTGATTACCCGCTTTACGAAGCAGGGGGGAAAAATCCACGAGGATGCTCTGGAATCGTGCGATTTTGTCCCTGTATTGGACGGAGTGGTGCGATGAGCGATCAACGCGAATTTTGGAATGAACGCTTTGCCAAAGAGGGGTATTTTTACGGTACGACCCCCAATCTCTATATTGCATCGCACATCGATCGTTTAAAACCTGCCTCCTCTATCCTTTTTTTAGGAGAAGGGGAGGGGCGTAACGCCGCATACGCTGCAAAACTTGGTCATACTGTAAGTGCATTGGATGCATCCAATATCGGTCTGGAAAAAGCCCGTGCACTCGCCCACTCGTTCGGGTATGAAATCACGACGATCCATACCGATCTGGAGATGTGGGAACCGACCGAACACTACGATGCGATTCTTTGTTCATTTCTCCATTTGCCCGAACCGCTACGCAGCGATGTCTTTGCCAAGGTAATTCGCCATTTGACCCCGAAGGGGGTATTCGCGGGTGAGTTTTTCTCGATTCATCAGCTTCCAAAAACAACCGGAGGTCCAAAAGACACCTCGCTTCTCTACACCGCCGATGCGCTTCAAACGCTCCTATCCACCCTCCCCTGTACGATAGAAGAACTCTATGAGACCGATACCGAACTCAACGAGGGAAGAGGGCACATCGGCATCGCTTCGGTTGTCCGTATGGCGGTACGCGTATGAGCAATAGTCTCCCCGAACCGTTTGTCGAGCGTTTGGAGCAGATTGTTCCACGTGAACAGTTTGATTCGATACTCCGCACGTTCGATTCCCCAAAGCAGGTCACCTTTCGGCTCAACACTCTCAAATCAACCTCCGATGCCCTCGAAGATGCCCTCCGCATCGCCCAAATCCCTTTTGAGCGAGTTGAGTGGACCGAGGGATTGATCGAAGGGGTCTATCGTATTGCCCCCGAGGAGAAACTTCGACTCACTCAGATCGAAGCATTTTACGAAGGGCATTTTTATATCCAAAACCTCGCATCGATGTTCGCACCCGTATTACTCGCCCCGCAGCCCGAAGAGACGGTGCTTGATCTGGCCGCCGCGCCGGGGGGCAAAACTCTTATGCTCGCAGGGATGATGAAAAATACAGGGTGGCTCTCCGCCGTGGAACCCTCTAGAGAGCGTTTTTTCCGTCTGTGCGATAACCTCAAATCTCAAGGGGTGACCAACGCCCACACCTACATGACCGATGGGCGCAGTGTAGGGAAAAAATGTCCGCTGATGTTTGATCGCATCTTGCTGGATGCACCGTGTTCTTCCGAAGCACGATTCAAAACCCACGAACCCAAAAGCATGAGCTACTGGAGCGTCCACAAGGTCAAAGAGACCTCCAAACTCCAGCGCCGTTTGCTCCTCTCGGCATTTGATGCTCTCAAACCCGGAGGCAGATTGCTCTATAGCACCTGCTCATTTTCTCCTGAAGAAAACGAAAGCCCTCTCCAGCACCTCTTAGAGCGTCATGGTGAGCATTTAAAGACGCTACCCATATCTTTGCCCCTCGAGAACGTTCAAAAGCCTCTGGCACGTTGGGGAAAAGAAATCTATGACGAACGGATCCAAAACGCCGTCCGAATTTTGCCAACCGATACGATCGATGGTTTCTTTCTCTGTCTGTTGGAGAAAATTTAACCACAAGTAGTTTTGATTTTCTATTTTTGCCTTAAGCTATTATGGTAAAATATCATTATCCTTTGTAGGGAGCATAACTATGTCAAAGTGTACAGCCGTTTTAGCATTTTTGTTCATTAGCTTCTCTACCCTTTTCGCGTCCTCCGCTGAACAGCTCGCCCATGATGGCGAAGTTGCCTTTTATCACCAAAACTATATCGAAGCCCGAAAAGCACTGGTTCCTGCCGCACAGCAAGGGAACCTCCAAGCCATCTATCTCTTAGGAGTTATGAGCCTTCACGGCTACGGTGCCCCGATGAATTACAAAGAGGCGGTACGGATTTTTAAACTCGGCGCCCAAAGAAACCATCCTAATTCTCAAGTCGCACTCGGCGTTTTGATGATCGAAGGGATCGGGATACCCCAAGATCACAAAACCGCTTCCCGTTTATTGAAGCAGGCGGCAAAAAACGGCAATGCCGATGCACAGCTGATTCTCGGATGGCTCTACAAAAACGGAGTAGGGGTCAAAGTGAACAATACGATCGCCTATGCGCTGTGGAATTACGTAGCGGCACAGGGGAGCGACTGGGCACGGATCAGCCGCGATGAGATGTATTACGAGCTCACCGAAGCAGAACTCTACCGCGGTCAAGAACTCTCTTCCAATCTTCCAAAACTCTGGAAAAGCGTCGCTTCCGACACCCCGCAATCCACCAAAACCACTCTCAAACGACATAGCTAAGTCTCAATGCAATCGATACTTTTTGTCTGCCTTGGAAATATCTGCCGCTCACCGATTGCCGAGGGGGTCGCACGCCGCCTGATAGAGCAGCGGGGTCATAATATCGTTGTCGACTCTGCGGGAACGGGCAACTGGCACGTTGGGGAAACACCGTGCGAGCACTCCGTAGCCGTCGCCCGTAATCACGATGTCGATATCTCTCAACTCCGTGCCCGTCAAGTCAAAAAAGCCGATTTCACCACTTTTGATCTCATCGTTGCATTGGATCAAAGCAATTATCGCGATCTCAAAGCGTTAGGATGTCAGAATCTGGTCAAATTGGGCGATTACGGACATGGGGGCGCCGATGTCCCTGATCCATACTTTTTTGACGGATTTGAGGGATTTGAGAACGTTTATACGATGATTGAGAGTTGCGTGAAAGAGTTACTCAACCGCTAAAGGGGAGTTCTTCGTATCCGATGGAATCTCCAAGGATATACAAAGGAGATTCATTACAGCGTCCGCTGTAACTTCCTATCGCTAACGCGGCGCTAGAGGGTGTTAGCTCGACCGTTATCCCCTCCGACATATCCAAACCGCGCAGAACATTATCACTGAGCAGTTTGGCATCATTCACACCCTCTATGCGAAATAGTACATCGATCCAGTCATAGCCGCGCGCGATATCCTGAACACTGAAACGGATTTCGATGGAAGTAGGGGAGAGGGGAGTTAGAGAGCGGATTTCACCCTGAACCGCATTATCAATACGCTCCATCAGGTTTTTAAGCGTTGAAACGCTCAGGGGCTTTACTGGCACCCTTCACACTCCATTGAACGATCCGCCGTATCATTTTTTTGCTCCGGTGATTGTGAGCGTAGATAGTAGGTCGATTTGAGTCCCAATTTCCATGCGAGCATATAGATGTCGTTGAGATATTTCCCGCTGGCACGGTCTAAAGTGATAAAGATATTGAGGCTTTGCCCCTGATCGATCCATTTTTGACGGATTGCCGCCGCTTTGACCAAGATCGTTTGATCGAGATCATACGCAGGAGTATAGTAACCCCACGTCTCAGGGCTGAGTTTCGGCGCACACACCGGAATCAGACCCGATAGGTTCTCTTCGAACCATTTGCGTTTATAGATCGGCTCAATCGTTTGAGTCGTACCGGTGAGGATAGAGATCGATGACGTCGGTGCAATCGCCATGAGATAGCCGTTACGCATCCCTTGGCGCTTGATCGTCTCACGAAGTTCATCCCACTCGTAATTCGGAGCGAACAATCCGCCGCGATCGATCAGATTGAGCACTTCCGGTGTCGCATGATCCATAGGGAGGATTCCTCGGCTCCATTTTGAACCCGAAAACTCCGCATACGATCCTTTTTCAACCGCAAGATTCGAAGAGGCTTTAATAGCGTTATAGCTTACCGCTTCCATCACTTCATCGATTTTGTCAAAGTGTTCTTGGCTTCCCCATACGATTTTATTCTCAGCCAACATTTGCGCTTCACCCATAACACCCAAACCGATCGCACGGCTGCGCATATTGGTACGTTTCACTTTTTCAAGCGGGTAGAAGTTCAAATCGATAACATTATCAAGAGCGCGGATCGCTACCGGAACGATACGATCGATATCTTCTTTGGTATGAACACGCGAGAGGTTGACCGATGCGAGGTTACAAACCGCTGTAGCACCGTCTACTTTCTCTTTTTCGACGATATAGATCGGACGTCCGCCCAATGAATCGAGCGCCGTGATTTTGTTCGCCGGTTTCTCGATACCGCTGTCTACTTTGACGATCTCCTCTTCTTCGAATGTCACGTATGAGCCGTCTTCGTATTTCACTTTGATCAAATAGTGGTTCGGCTGGGTATTTTGGAAAATCTCGGTACACAGGTTTGAACTGCGGATGATTCCGTAGTGATCGTTCGGATTCGATCGGTTTGCACTGTCTTTGAAGCACAAGAATGGGCTTCCCGTCTCGAAATACGACGTAAGGATCTTTTTCCATAGGTCTTTGGCTTTGGTATGTTCTTTGGCAACGCTGCCGTCTTGCTCGAGTTCAAGATAGCGTTTTTCAAACGCTTCACCGTGAAGTTCGCTGAGCTCTTTGACATCGAATGGATCGAACATCGTCCAGATACCGTCTTCCATAACCCGTTTCATGAACATATCGTTGATCCAAAGGGCAGGGAACAAGTCATGCGCACGTCGTCGCTCTTCCCCTGAGTTTTTCTTCACATCAAGGAAATCTTTGACATCCATGTGCCACGGCTCGAGATAAACCGCAATCGCCCCTTTACGCGTTCCGAGCTGATCGACGGCAATCGCGATGTCGTTGGTGATTTTCAAGAACGGTACCGTTCCGCCCGCAGCGTTTTTATGACCGTCGATGAATGATCCCATCGCCCTTACCTGAGTCCAATCCCAACCGATACCGCCCCCGAATTTGGAGAGTAACGCCATCTCTTTGTACGCATCGAAAATCCCCTCGATATTATCAGGGGCAGAACCGATGTAACATGAGCTCAGTTGGTGACGGGTTGTACGCGCATTGGAGAGAGTAGGGGTCGCCATCATCACTTCAAATTTCGACATCATGTCGTAAAACTTTTTTGCCCACGTTTGGCGATCCGGTTCATTCTGAGCCAAGAACATCGCAACAGCCATAAACATATGCTGAGGAAGCTCGATCGGATCCCCTTTGCGGTCTTTGATCAAATAGCGATCATAAAGTGTTTTTACCCCGAGGTAGTTAAATTCCAAGTCACGTTCAGGAACGATGTACGCATCCAAATCCGCCAAATCGTATTTCTCTTTGAGTCCAAGTAAAATACGTCCTTCAGCTTCTCCACGCTCAAAATAGTCTTTGAGTTTTCCATATCCCGTAAACCCATTTACACGGTGGTACAAATCATAAAGAAATAAGCGTGCCGCTACAAATGTCCAGTTTGGAGTGTCGATATCGATTTTGTCTACCGCTGTTTTGATCAGCGTATGCTGAATCTCATTACTCGTAATGCCGTCACGAAACTGAATCTGTGCATCGACTTCCAATTCGCTTTGAGATACATTCATCAGCCCTTTGACAGCGGCTGACGTGTATTTTTGGATTTTAGTGATATCGAGCGGCTCGCGGCGGCCGTTACGCTTAATAATAGTTAACATCTCTCTCCCTTGGACTCATTATGGCTGTATTATAGTCATTCTAAATTTTATAATTTCTTATACCGTTTTTACGTTTTTTTTTGTTTATTATTTAAACACACGATTAAAAATTTTATCGACGTTTTTAGTGTAGTACCCATAGTCGAAACAATCACGAATCGCTTCTTCACTCAAACTTTGACGCAACTCTTCATCATCCAATAAATATTGCAGATAGAGACTTTCCCCTTTGTCGTTGATTGCACTTTTACCTTGCTGCAATCCTTCCCACACTTTCATCGCATTTCGTTGAACGATACGGTACGCATCTTCACGGCTTACCCCTTTGAGTGGAAGCTCAAGTAAAACACGTTGTGAGAAAACCAATCCGCCGGTGAGATTGAGATTACGCATCATATTCTCAGGATAAACGACGAGGTTAGCGATAACGTTATTAAAACGGTGAAGCATGAAATCCGCCGTGATAAAGCTATCAGGCAACCAGAAACGCTCGGTAGAACTGTGAGAGATATCTCGCTCGTGCCATAACGCAACGTTTTCCATTGCAGGGATAACGTACGCACGAACCATACGCGCTAACCCTGTGATATTTTCGGTCAAAATCGGATTACGTTTGTGAGGCATTGCGGATGAGCCTTTTTGCCCTTTTGCAAAAAACTCTTCACACTCATACACTTCCGTACGTTGCCAGTGGCGAACCTGTACCGCAAATTTCTCGACAGAGCTTGCCATCAATGCAAGTGCCGAAGCAAGACGTGCATAACGGTCACGTTGGATAACTTGGTTAGAAGCCGGTGCGGGTTTGAGACCTAACGCTTCACACGCATACTCTTCGAGTTCTAACGGTGCGTGAGCAAAGTTACCCATTGCACCCGATACTTGACCGACAGAGATTACTTCCATCGTTTGTTCCAAGTTTTCCAAATGGCGAGCCATCTCGTCATACCATACCGCTAACACCAATCCAAACGTAATCGGCTCACCGTGAATACCGTGTGAACGTCCGACGAGCAATGTCATCTTGTGCTCTTCGGCCCGCTTTTTGATTGATTCCATTACCATCTTCACGTCGTCGATAATAAGCGCCAAAGAATCACGCATCTGAAGAGCGACTGCAGTATCAACCGTATCGGACGATGTCATACCGTAGTGAAACCATCGGCTCTCTTCTCCGAGTGTTTCAGATACCGATGTTGTAAATGCAATCAAATCATGACGGGTGATCGCTTCGATCTCATCGATACGCTCAACCGAAAATCCTGCATTCTCTACAATCTTTTTTGCATCTTCATCCGGAATAAGACCCAATTTATTCCATGCAACGACTACCGCTTTTTCAACATCGAGCCAAGCTTGATATTTTGCTTGGATACTCCATTTGGATTTCATCTCTTCTCTGGCGTAACGATCTACCATTTATGCTTCCTTAACTATGCTAAAATTGCGCATCTTATTATATTAATATAGTTTATCCTACCCTCCCTAAAAAGGAATTAAATTGCCCTTCATTACCAAACGACTTCACTCTCCTATTCGACAGAAGGCATTTCGTTTTTTAATGCAGGAGTTAGGTATCACCCAGAGCGAAGCACAACGGCTGATCGCGAAAGGGCGGTTGAGTCAAAACGGTGAAGTGATGGCAAACAATGCAGGATTCATAGAAGAGGGGGATTTTGATTTTATCTGTTTTGAGCCTTTAACGTTAGGATTGGAACCTACGTTCGTCGAAGAAGAATTTGCAGTCTATGATAAGCCCAGCGGTCTATTGGTTCATCCGCAAAATCGTCATACTCCATACTCTCTCAATGATGAAATCAAGCACCGTTTCGGACATGAAGCCAACATTACTCACCGTATCGATCAAGAGACAAGCGGTTTGGTTTTGGCAGCGCGAAATAAAATCAGTGAACGTGTTTTGAAGATGATGTTTGAAGAACGCCAAATCACCAAACGTTATCTCGCGATGGTCAAAGGTCATCTCATAGAGCCTCTTGATATACAAGAGCCTCTATTACGTAGAGAAGATTCTAGTTCGATTATTCGAATGATTGTAAAGGTTCATCCCGAGGGTAAACCCTCCCGTACTTTTATAAAACCTCTCCAGTATTTCCCCGATACTGATACAACTCTCGTCGAAGCTTCACCGCTAACCGGACGCCAACATCAGATACGGGTTCATTTGTTCCACGTGGAACATCCAATCATCGGCGATCCGATTTACGGCCAACATGAAAATGATGCCGTCCGATTTTTGGATCGCGAGATGTCACTCGAAGAGCGGTTTAACAATACCGGTGCTTCTCGCTTATTGCTTCATGCACACTCACTCGAATTCATCTACAATGATCTCCATTACCATGTTGTGTCCAAAGAAGATTTTATCCGGCAATGTTTTGATGCCATGAAAAAGGTATAACCACTAATGCCTTTTCTCACTCAAACATATTTTTCTTCTACTCCGCAGAATGCATTAATGCTTCTCATAAATGAACTCAAAATCTCTCGAAGTGATGCACAACGATTTATTGCTCGCGGACGTTTGAGCCAAAACGGTGTTATCAAAGAGAACCCTTTTGAGATGATTATTGGCGAATATAATGTTGTCTGTTTTGTGCCCGAACCGCAAGGGATAAAACCTCTGTTAGTTGCTAACGACTTTGCGGTTTATGACAAACCAAGCGGTTTGCGAGTTCATCCAAATAACCTGGAAAACTACTATACCCTCAACGATGACATCAAACATACGTTTGGGAGTGATGCTAACGCAGCCCATCGTATCGATCAAGAAACGAGCGGTTTGGTTTTAGTCTCTCGGCATAAAAATGCTGAGGATATTTTAAAACAGCTTTTTGCAAACCGCCAAATAACAAAGCATTATTTGGCGATGGTCAGAGGTGAAATAAAAGAGGTCATTGATATCCAAGCACCTCTCTATCGAAACGATCACCCTAATCTCAAAATCTCTATGGAAGTCAAAGTCGATCCCCGAGGTAAACCTTCTCATACTATTATTACTCCGCTTCGCTATTTTCCCGATTTCGATATGACTCTCATCAAAGCATCTCCTCTCACCGGACGTACCCACCAGATACGCGTTCATTTGTTCCACGTGGAACATCCGATTATCGGCGATCCCGTTTACGGACAAAAAGTGGAAGATATTCACCGCTATATAGATAGAGAGATAAAAGGTCAAGAACGTATTGATAAAACAGGAGCAAGCAGACTTTTGCTTCATGCACAATCGTTGGAATTTAGCTACAAAGAGGAAAAATACATCATAGAATCCGAGAGTGATTTTCTCTCAGAATGTTTCAATTCTATGCAGATTGGTTGATATATCTTTGTCGTTTAGCTTCTTTAATTTTACGGATATCGACTAAAATATACCCGTCAATACAGTTGTTAAAATCCGTATCGATCCCAAAATCCATAAACTCTACTCCCCCCTCATCGCATAACTCACTGTACTGTTTATAGAGAGTTGGAACCGATACATCCAACGCTTTGAGATAGTCTTTTAGTACTCTAAAATCCTCATTGTAATTCTCACCGCTGAACAGATTTTTGAACTCATTTTGGACATATTCGGAGAGACGGTACGGTGATTTTGCTTTTACCATTGTATATTCGCTTCCAAAATAAAGGGTATAAAAATAGACCAATGCTTCCTGAGCGTGTTTCGGAAAACTTCCCGAAATACTCACCGGTCCCAACATGTATTTGATGTGCGGATTGTGGCTGAGATACGCACCGATCCCTTGCCACAGATAATCAAGTGCTCGGCTTCCCCAGTATTTTGGCTGAACAAAACTGCGTCCCAACTCAATCGCGTTTTCAAGAATAGTATCGAAACGATCACTCATCGTACACAGATCCGACATATATAATCCCTCTTTTCCAAGCCATGACAAAATCCATTCACATTCGCCGATACGATACGCTCCTGCAATCTCCAGTGCATCATCATCCCACAAAATCAAATGATGATAATAACGATCATATGCGTCAATGTCACGAGTATTACCGCTCCCTTCACCCACTTTGCGAAACGAGTATTCTCTAAGCCGTCCTATCTCATTGATAATATTCGGCGAATTTTCGTGTTCAATAAGATAGATTTGTTTGTTATCATTGGTCAATCCCAATAATTCTCCTCGACGCAATTCCTGTCTCAATTCCTGACGCGATACCGGATGAGCAATGGAACACTCGGTAGGATAAATCCCTTTTTTCCCTTGAGCGATACGAAAAAGATGTTTACGAAATAATTTGGCATGACGCTTTTCGCTAAAATTAAAATCGTTAAGAACCTTCTCACTCACCATCTCGCCTATTGTGAAATCAAAGACACGGTTTCGTGCAGCAAAGATTTCATGACTCAAAAGAAGAGCACCTAATGGTTTATAAATCCATGATACGCCATAAAATAAAAAACTGTTTTTCCCTTTGATATGGATAGGGAGAATCGGTGTCGCATTACGTTTTGCAAACTTGATAAATCCCCCTTTCCATATTCCTTCTTTTATTCCAAATAATCCTGCTCTGGATACTTCACCCGAAGGGAAAAAAATAACCGCTTCTTCTGCTTGCAGAGCACGATCTATTTGTTGCAAAGCATGTTTCGAAACACGATCATTTATATTATCAACACCGATCAAAAATTCTTTGAGTTGAGTGATTTCACCCAACATGCGATTGGCAACGATCTTTACTTTTTTATCCTGACGTACCGAACACACCATTTGAATCAAACAAAGAGCATCCAATGCACCCAGAGGATGATTGGCAACGATAATTACTTTTCCCATTGAGGGGATGTTCTCAATATGTTTGTGAATGGTTTTGTAGGAGACATTCAAATTTTCCAAAACGGTATCGATAAATTCCAGTCCGATTTTCCCATGATGTACTTCCATGAAATGGTTGATCGATTTTTCATGCAATAGCAATCGAATGAGATAAACAATCGTTTTATGTACCAAAGAAGGATAGTGAAATAATCGCGGATGAACTTTGCGTAAAATTGATTCCGTATTCAACATGAAATTTCCTTTTTATTTTAGGCAAAATCTATTTTTCACCTTAACTGCACGAAACATTAATTTGTGTTAATTTCAGATTGATTACGTTCTTATTACGACAATATTACTTTTAAATCGCAGAAAATAGAG
>NZ_NSIU01000017.1 GCF_002633015.1 Sulfuricurvum sp. PD_MW2
CGGCGACAACCGAGATCTCCACTATCTTCTTCGTAGGCAGCGTCTGATGTTTATAAGAGACAGTTTTTTGCACGGTACAAAGCTTGATCGGCACGAGCGATAAAATCATCATAGCTATCACCGGCATGGTGGATAGTAGCTCCTACGCTAACGGTCATTTTAATGGTTTGCCCTGAATAGATTAAATGGCTTTGTTCAATTTTTGAGCGGATTTTATCGGCTACGGTAAATGCTTTTTCCTTATTGCACCGGTTCAAAAGAACACTAAACTCTTCGCCCCCGTAACGATAAACTTTATCACCGCTACGAAGAATGGATTTGATCGTATGTGCGAAAAAATAGAGAACTTTATCTCCGGCTACATGCCCGTAATGGTCATTGATATGTTTAAAATCATCGGCATCAATCATTAACAAAACGGTTGGAAGCGTTTTCGTCTGACCTGCTTGTATCACGCTGTGTAAATCATCGATCAGCCCTTTGCGATTGGTGACTTTGGTAAGGGGATCTATGGTGAGTTGTGTAATTGTTTCTTGAAGTTCGTTGTGTAATGTATCAATTTTGTTTTGTGCTTTCTTGAGCTCAACGGACATATTGTGTCCCAGCTCGCTGAGACCATCGACAAATTGTATACACCGTTCTATTCCCTCTTTGGGCGTTTTGCTGATATAGGTTTCTTGCAACTGTGCCACATGAGAGATATCTGCATGGGTTTCAACAAAAGCTTCAATACTTCGATGAGCAATATCCAGATAGCGAGTTAGTTCTTCACTGGATACGAAATCGTCGTTTTGAAGAGCAATCAGTTCGCTATCCTCGGATTGGCGTACAATTTGATCAAAATGTTTTTTATAATGGTGAGGAAGGGCCGGAAGTCCGAGAGCTCGAAGTGTACTGAGTGTTTGATCATGAATAGAAGCAATTTTATCGTTTATATCAGCACTGCTCATTCACGAATCCTCAAAAATTTGTGTGATTGTAACATTAAATAGTGAAAAATGATGGTATAAAATTTAATCGATTGCGATGAAAATTCTTAAATTTTGAGTTCGTAATCCCATGCTTTGCAATACATTTTGTAAAGTTTATCGCTTTTTATTTGGAGTTTTGAAGCTATACGGCTGATCAAAGGGTGAATTTGATCCGTTTTTTCTAGTTTTTCAGAAATTTCTAGAAGTTTTCCGAAATGTCCTTCTCTATGTAACAATGCGTCTACAATCGATTGGTCCAGATGGATTTTTTGAAGTATTTCATCCATACTAATGTGTAAATAGGTATCAATCAAGGAGAGACTTCCGGTTAAAAATGCCTCATCACTCAGGTTCGGTTTGCCTAAAGCGATCACTAATTCTCTCATCATATTCGCCCGAAATTTTGCGGCATCGATAATTGCTTCTTGGAACATCTCTTCGCTGGCACTCGAATAGAGAAATAACCCCAACCAAGACCGTAATTTTTGCGGTCCTAAAAGGGTGAGAATATGTTTGACACTCGTGATCTCTTGATGGAATGAGAATTCAGCTGAATTGATATATCGGAGAAGATTGAAGGTTAGCTCGGGATAATAGGAAAACTTCTCACTGATAACATTCATATCACTTGTTGTTCTTAGAGTATTTATCATATCAATCGCATGGATAATCGAGGGTTCAATTTTGATCCCTTGGATAATAGTCGGTTTTTCAAAAAAGAATCCCTGAAAATAATCAAAGCCGGCATTTTTACATCGATTAAATATCTCTATATTTTCAACTTTTTCTGCCAATAATTTAACATTGAGGGCAGAAAATTTTTCGACCATCGCTTCGATCGTCATATCGGTAGTCGCAAGCAAATCGATTTTGATCACATCGACATAGGGAAACAGTAATCTGAAATATTCAATATTTTCATTATCACAGGAAAAATCATCAAGAGCAAATCGGTATCCCAGTTCGTGCAAATAGGCTATTTTGTCAACAACTTCTTGATTTACTTTTGTATACTCTAATATCTCGAAGACAAGTTTAGATTTTGGCAGAGATAAAAAAACATCGCTGAGTATAATGGTTTCATCGATATTGATATAACCGATTTTATCTCCGATGATAGAAGTTAGACCGATATTATGAATAAGATTGAGGATAACTCGGGCAGTTGCGTGAGCGTTATCTGTAAAAACGGCTTCACTGGATTCGTGCGTGCTTCGATAGAGAAGCTCATAGGAAATACACTTTCCTTCTCTATCGAATATTGGTTGTCTACCGATAAAAATATCTGATTCGACCATGACAGATTCCTGCACCCCGCATTTAGTTCAAAGATGCATTATACATCTGAATTTCTTATTTTAGTCCTTCAGTTGAATAGACATTGCGAGGATTCCAAAGAATCCATCCGCAACTCCCAAAAGCTTCACTTGCCGCGATTTGATCCCGTATCTCTTTGGCTCCGTAGATACGTCGATCAAACGCGTAATCTCGGAATGCTTGAAGCCATGGGCGGTAAGCTAACGGAGATGTTCCCGATTTTTCAAGTGCTTTATCGAGGGATAGTTTAACGATTTCATAATTTGCTTTTACCGGATCGGGGTATCCTGGAATTCCCGCATTAAATCCTGATGGATAGAGCATTGGCGAGAGATAGTCGACATAAGGTGAAAGTGCATCAACACGCTGTCCGATCTCAATATCGGCATCATGCCAGCTGACATATCCGAAAATATCGGCTGAGATAAAAACATTGTAGGGAGTCAAACGTGCTCTTGCCGCTTCTAAAAATCCTGTGATCGCTTTTACCCGTTCAGCCTGTGTATTTTCAACCGAGAATTTTACCCCTTTTCGATCCGGGAAGCGGACATAGTCGAACTGAATTTCATCAAATCCAGCAGCTGCGGCTTCGGCTGCAATACTGATGATATATTCTCTCGGTTCTTTACGGGATGCATCGATCCAGTAAAGTCCCTCTTTGTCTTTGAAAAGAGATCCGTCAGTAGTTCTGACACCCATTTGCGGATGTGCTGTGACGTAAGGTGTATCTTTAAATGATACAATGCGGGCAATCACGTAAATACCCTCTTTATGCAAATCGGCAACAAACTTTTTCACGTCTTTAAATAAAACAATTTCTTGTGCACCGATACTGTTTGCGATCGGGTTCGCCGTTTTAAAAGCGATTTGTCCGCGATCCATTTTCACATCGATAACAAACGCATTGATCTCTGTGTTCTCTAAAATACGTTTGGCATTTCCCATAATTTTGCTGCTTGTGGCACCAAAACTTGAAAGATAGAGGGCTTTTGGGCTAAATGGGTTGAGATACATTTTCCCCCCGCCTGTATAAAACTTTCGTTCGTATCCTACTGCACGTACGCCGATAACACCAGAGGCGGGAACTTTAAATGAACCGTTACAGTCACTTCTATACTCTTTGCCTTGTGAAACGATAATAGCATTGGCTATTGGTTTGGAAGTTTTTTTGTCTAAAATAGTTCCACTGATGAGTGCTCCCCATGTCAATGTCACCGCTGTAGCTAACACCACTAATGCTCTCAATTCTATCCCCTGTAATCTGATGGCGACATCGTAGCAAAAAAACGTCTAAAATATGGAGGTTTGAAGGGATAAAATGTTAACATTCTCTAACAAAATACCAAAAAGGTACACCATTTTATGTCATTTACGACTTTAGGGCTAAACCCACATCTTCTTCATACCCTTCAAACAATCGGTTATTCGAAACCGACACCGATTCAAGAACAGGTTATTCCACTTGTATTGCGTGGCCGGGATATTCTCGGCGCTGCACAAACCGGAACCGGTAAAACAGCAGCTTTTACGCTTCCTATTCTCCATAAACTCACTGAAGAGGGATCACAAGCAAGTGCGAGAGCTTTGATCATTGTTCCCACACGAGAATTGGCATCTCAAATCGGATCTGCAATCGAGATTTATGCTCAAGGGTTAGAGTTAAAAGTTCTTCCTCTTTTCGGCGGAGCGAATATGGCTCGTCAGGCGAAAGAACTGAGTAACGGGGTCGATATAATTGTAGCGACCCCGGGACGTTTGATCGAGTTGAATAAACAAGGGCATGTTCCTCTTTCACGAATCGACTTTTTGGTATTTGATGAAGCCGATACGATTTTTGATATGGGATTTATCCGAGAAGTAGAACAAATCATCGATCTGTTGCCGCTCAAGCGCCAAAATATGCTATTTTCCGCAACAATGACGGGTGCAGTAAAACAGTTAAGTGAAAAAATCCTCAAAAAACCGCTTTTGGTGGAGATCGATAACCTAAAAGCTGCCGATATGACGTTGCGTCAAGTGGTTCATCCGGTCGAAAAAGAGCGTAAAAAAGAGCTGTTATCATTTTTGATCGGTTCAAATAACTATCCGCAAGTACTTGTATTTACCCGCACCAAAGTAGAAGCGGATGAAGTGAGTGCAGAACTCACCGCAAGCGGGTTGAAGAATGTCGTCATTCACGGGGATAAAAAACATGGAGCGCGTGACCGAGCCCTCAATGATTTTAGAGAAGGGAATGCCCGTATCCTTGTTGCAACGGACATCGCTGCGCGAGGATTGGATATCGAGGGATTAGACGTTGTGATTAACTACGATATCCCTCACGTAGCTACGGACTATCTCCACCGTATCGGACGGACAGGGCGTGCTGGAAATGATGGATTGGCAATTACGCTTCTCTCTTCCGCAGAACATATCTCTTGGAAAAAGATTATTACGATGCTCGGTAAAAATGTCGAGACGATTTTGGTCAAAGGATTTGAGCCTCCTGCTGAGAATGGATTGGTAAAAACTCGCGGGAAAAGTCTCTCTAAAGAGGGAGAGAAAAAAGGGAAAATTGCCGGAGCATTTGGAAATAAACGTAAAAAAGCTCCCGTTCAGCCAAAACATGTAGGTAAGCGCGGACCACGTGTTGCACGAGAAGAAGAATCCCCAAAAGCGGCTCCGAAAAAAGGGAAAGGGCGAGGGAGATAATTTCTTCGATCATGCTACAAATCTCCCACACCGTTAGTATCCCCGACGCTGAGATCGAAATCACTGCGATCCGATCCCAAGGTGCAGGCGGGCAAAACGTCAACAAGGTCTCTACGGCCATTCACCTCCGATTTGACATCAATGCTTCAACACTCCCCGACTTTTACAAAGAACGCCTTTTAGAACTCACTGATCATCGGATCACCAAAGAGGGTGTCATCAATATCAAGTCTCAAGAATCACGTTCCCAAGAAGAGAACAAAGAAGCGGCGTTGGAGAGGCTCAAAGAGCTGATTAAAAGCGTCACGATTGTCCAAAAGAAGCGAAAAGCGACGAAACCGACCCGGAACTCTCAGAAACGGCGAATGGACAGTAAAACAAAGCATGGAAATATCAAGAAGATGCGGGGGAAAGTGAACGGCGGGGAGAGCTAAACTTTTTATTTATGAAAATATAATCTCTCCATTTCGTTTTTTATGAATAAAATCGCCAAGAATACCAATCTTTATATATATTTCAATGATTTCACAAGAAGTAATAAACTCGATAATTTGTTCTTTGTAACGGCTGTAATACATATGTGTAAAGTCGTCAAATTTTGGGATATAGATAAAGATCAATCCTTCACCATAGTGAGATATTTGAATAGTAGCTTCGTCAAACTTGCTTTTTAATTTGGTAAAAAACCCTTCTTGCAATGAATAATAAACTGATCCATCATAACTTTCTCCAGATTTACTGCGATTCAGTTCGTCAACTGATACTCCTATACTTTTTACTTCACAATAAAATTGTTTTCCCACAATCTCGTAACTAAGGTCAGGAATCTTTTTTTTCTTTGCAGAATCATCTAATATTTTAATATTTTCATAGCCTTGATTTTGTAGATATTGATAAGCAAAGGCTTCATTAAGTTGATTATAAAAGGCTTCTTTTAATTGACCATCTCGGTGCTGTTTATAATGTTCGATTGCTTTTGTAGAAAGTATATTCCATGATTCTGAATCAAGACATTGAAATACTTCTTCGTAAGGAGCATATATATTTCTCCAAGATGGATCTATCAGAGTGGTTTTCATTGTTTCCAGATAGCTATCATGTTTTTCTGCATTTTCAATTTTCTGAATCAATTCATTAAAATGTTTCATAGAATTCTTTCAGATTACGCCGAAGCTTTCGGTACCAATACTTCCAACGGAATATGAAGCTGTGCCGAGAGGTTGGAGATCATACTGAGCGATAGTCCGATCTTACGGTTGAGTACTTCGGAAACCTTGCTTTTGCTCCCGATGAGGGGAACCAAATCTTTTTGTTTGAGTCCCATCTCTTCCATACGATATTTGATCGCTTCGATGGGATCGGGTGCGGCGATTTGCCAGTGTTGCTCTTCGTATTTCTCGATCAACAGCGCAAGAATTTCGAGTTCGTCGCCCTCCGTGCTTCCGATCTCAGGTTCTAAATCCATGAGTACGTCGATGCGCTCAAGTGCCTTTTCATAATCGGCTTCGGTTCGGATAGGGGATAGGTGCATGTTAAATCTCCTCTGCATTTATTTTGTCGTATTCGCTGTGGGTTCCGATGAACTTGACTCGGACAATTTTCCGTTTG
The DNA here is from genome assembly GCF_002633015.1 of Sulfuricurvum sp. PD_MW2. Lineage (GTDB taxonomy): Bacteria > Campylobacterota > Campylobacteria > Campylobacterales > Sulfurimonadaceae > Sulfuricurvum. The sequence goes on from NZ_NSIU01000017.1 coordinate 6,588, forward strand.
TAATCGATATGGACGATCAGGCGGTAATCGTTACCCTTGATATTGAAAACAACGCGGTTGTCTCGTAAAAAAGAGGCACTGGAATACTCTCGTTTTATTTGACCGGGGCTTTCCCATAGTGCTTTGCGCACATCTGAGTGCCACACTTCCAAAGGTATTTTTACCTGAGGATGCTTTTCATAAAACAGTATCAATGTCTTTTTACTGATAACATTCATAGAGAAAGTATAAGTTTTGTTCCTTTAAAAGGAACTTAGTGTATTCGGAAATAACTCTATGCTACAATCACGTCATTAAAACCTCTTTTAGGACTTATCCATGAGCACTATCGATTTTTCTCAACTCCCCCATACACCATGTTATATTTGTGAGGAGGAACTTTTAGAAAAGAATCTCCTTGTGATGGATCGGGTACAGAGAGAATCAGGCGCAAAAATCATCCTTGCCCTCAAAGGGTTTGCGATGTGGTCAACTTTTCCTATGGTAAGCAAGTATCTCTGCGGATGTACTGCGAGCGGACTGCATGAAGCCAAGCTTGCCCGTGAGAAAATGAACAAAGAGGTGCATACTTACTCTCCAGCGTTCAAAGACGAAGATATAGACGAAATCGCCTGTATCAGCGATGATATCGTATTTAATTCACCTGCACAGTTTCACCGCTATTACGAGCGTGTCAAAACTGTCAATCCGAACATCTCCGTATCACTCCGCGTCAATCCCGAATACTCCTCAAGCCCCGTCGACCTTTATAACCCGTGCGGACTTTACAGCCGTTTGGGAACAACATTGGCAAATTTCGATGAGAGTATTGTGGCACAGCTTGATGGACTCAATTTTCACGCCCTTTGCGAACAAAATGTTGATGCGTTAGAAGGAGTTCTTGAAGCGTTTGAAGCAAAATTCGGCTCCTATATTGACGGACTGAAATACGTCAATTTCGGAGGAGGGCACCATATTACCCGAGTTGACTATGATGTCGACCGCCTGATCGAAGTGATCCGTGCATTTAAAGCGCGTCATAACGATATTACTGTTTATTTAGAACCCGGTGAAGCAATCGGTTGGCAGACGGGACCATTGGTTGCATCGGTGCTCGATATCGTTCATAACGGGATGGATATTGCGATTTTGGATACCTCTGCCGAAGCGCATATGCCTGATACCCTTGCGATGCCGTATCGTGCTATGGTACGAGGATCAGGAGAAGCAGGCGAGAAAGCCTATACCTACCGTTTCGGAGGCAATACGTGTCTGGCGGGGGATATCATGGGGGATTATTCGTTTGATGAGCTGCTTCAAGTAGGTGACAAGATTATCTTTGAAGATCAAATACATTATACGTTTGTCAAAAATACGACATTTAACGGAATCAAGCTCCCCTCGCTCGCGATCTGGACAAAAGAGGGTGAGCTTAAAATCGTTCATGAATTTGGGTATGAGGATTATCGCAACCGTCTCTCGTGAAGGGATACTGTTAGATGATCTGATCACGAAGGGCTTTGATAATTTCTTGTTCCCTTCGTGTAACGTATTTTCCAATTTCTCCCTCTTGTTGTAGCGTAGGATCGATTTGAAAATGGTACTTATAACCGCTTTCATAAGAAGATTTAAAAACCATTTTGGCTTTTACTCTATTATGGTTTCCTATAATTTCTAAGGGAAATTCCAGAATCAAATCGTGACAGTTTATTTCATAGGAGTGCATGCTTGTAAGTGCTACTCCTCCAAGAGAGATATCATAGGCATAACATGTAGTCTCTTGTTTTTCAGGGCAGAGAATTGTAAAGCGAAGTGGATGAAAAGGGCGTACTCGAATGGTCTGTCGATGAAATAACGAATTATGGAGTTGTTCAAATCGATAGACGCGCAAATAATTTCTACCATTAATGTCGATAGGGGATACGGAAGCAAAAACATCGGTGATCAGGTCATTTGTTTTAAGTAGATAAATGCTATTTTGAATTAAAGCCGCTTTTTCTTGTATCGGATGAGTCTCTATAATAATACTTTCTTCATCGGTATGGATAACGCGTGCAGGGTAGTGAATCGGTACTCCCAAGTAGGTATTTAACACATGAAGATTTTTTTCTTGGCGACGTATTGTTTCGATAGCATCGATTAGAGTTGCTTCAAAAAGAGAAGCGATATTGTTGTTTGGATTGAGTATATGGCTAATTAACTCTTCTACCGTTGTCGCAAAAGCAGCTATTTTGCTCCATCCATCCGATTTACCGGTATAAAATGATTTTACGTAAAAATTTAGAATCATATAAAACGTATTATTGATGAATTGTTCAAATGCATCATCCGTATCAAAATTAGAACGTATTTTTGTAACAGTGTTCTTTAAGCGAGTGTGTTCGGTAGTAAACAATATGTCACATAACTCTCCAAAAAGTTCTTTCATTTGGATATCGTTTTTAAGGTGAGATGAAATGTATGTCTTCCATGCCGCTTTAACGAATAATTCACGAAATGCCGTAATGTCTAAGTCATTATGAACTGTATGACGAAGTTTTTTAAGGTTATGAGGTTTTTTCATGATATTTCCAAAAGACTACGATATTCATATACTAGCGTTTTGTTAAAACCGTAGCAAGCGCTTCGGTGATGAGATCATACGATTCGATAAATGAAGCCATTTGCTCAAGATAGGTTTTGAGTGATTTTTTTTCATAATCGAGTTTGCGTTGACGTCTGATAAGTTCACTCGTTTTTCCCGATATTTTATTTTTACTAAGTTCGGCTTGAGAGAGTATTTTTTTTCTCATGTCTAAAAGTTCTATTTCATGATAATTAAGACGATTGATCTGAGATTTAAGAGAGAGTACCTCTTCGGAAGTATTGCCTGTTTTATGTTTTAAACGTTCGATAGCTGCTTCGTTTTCAGTAATGGTTTCTTCGATATCTGCCAATTTCAGATTTATAGTGTTTTTATTGTTTTTCTCTTCTGCTAACTCGTTTTGACAAATTGCTAGATCATTTTCCGTATTTTGTATCGTCTCTTTTTGAGTAGCTATTTTTAGTTTGACCTGTTTGTATTGCATAATCACGGATAAGATCGAACTGTAATTCCATCGCTGTTGTTTTGTATCGATAATGGCATATTTTTGAATTTTATTTCCATGATTGTCAATAACGACTTCATCAGCAAAAAACTTTATAAACGATTCTGCATTTTTATCCCGTTTTTCGATAAAAAGGAGTAGATTTTTGGCCGTATAGATAAAAATATCATGAAAATTTTGGCGAAGGACGTATCCGGTGAATCCCTCAATTCTTGGATGGTCACTTTGTCGCATGATTTCAAGAAGCAAAATTTCGATCATAGAGCGAAAAACAGTGATAAAGGTACGGGTAAACGTAAAATTATCAATGACTCCGAAATTGAGTTTTTCTTCGAGTACTTCATCTAGAAAGGATTCGATATGCTCCCATGCTCCGTTAGGAAAATAGGTTTGATACATCGCTTCCATATCCTCTACAGACTCTCCTGCGAACCGTTTGTCGATACCCTCGGCAAATCGTTTTGGAGGTGTGTAGATACGAATCGTAAGTCGACCCCGTAAAAAGAAGATAATATCTTTGGAATCCAGATTGAAAATTTCATTGATTTGCTGGCGTATCACTTGGCGGATATAATCTAGATCGGTATCGAATAAGAGAAAATTGTTCAAAATTGGATTACGAATTTCACCCGGTATAGAGACGATGTAGGGTACCGGCGAAAAATCAGATTTTCGATCATAAATATCCAAGAGTATAGAACTGTTGCGATGCAGCATTCGGTCATACTCTTCTGATTTTGAGGAATCAAGAAACTGTTTTTTGAGTGCGAATGAGGCAAAAGTAACTTGCAGTTCAATGGATTGATTATTATTGGCAAAGTATTTTACGATCCCTTTTCGGATGGAACCTTTTTTCTCTTCAAAAAGTTTTTGATCACTATCGACAGAGATTTTTTTGAGTAATGTTTTGTATTGTTCAGTTGTAAAATCTAGAGCATAGAGCCGTTTAGGGAGGAAATCATTTAAAATCTCGGCGATCTCTGCTATGAAACGAGGGTTCATCGTTTTCTCATAAAGTGTAAAGAGGCTGTAATAGCATTGATATAGCTTTGCAAAGAAGCAATGTTTTTATAGGCAATATCAAATGCTGTTCCATGATCAACTGAGGTACGTATGATTGGGAGTCCTAACGAGACATTAATCCCTTCATCAAAATAGAGCGCTTTGAGCGGAGCAAGACCTTGATCATGATACATCGCGGCAATCATGCTATAGCGTTCACGAAAACGGGGAGTGAATGCTATATCAGGGACAATAGGACCGACGAAAACTTCTTTGCCGATATGAATATTGGCTTCTTTTATCGCTGCTTCGATAAAACACTCTTCATCTCCTAATACACCGTGATCTCCTGCATGAGGGTTTAATCCTAACACGGCGATAGGACTGTGGTTTGTTGTTTCATGCAACTGAAGTAAAAATGAGACTAACGGCTTGGTTTGGATATGTGAAGCAACTTCGCGAAGAGGGATATGCTCGGTATAAAGAGGGACATAGAGCTTATCGCATCCGAGCATCATGATTGCATTGCACTGAAAAATATCTCGCAGTGCATCGGTATGCCCGACATAGGTTATTCCTGCCAACATCCATGCTTCTTTATGGATAGGAAGAGTGGTGATGGCATCCACGATACCGTCTTTGGCAAGTTCAACGGCAGATATAAAAGATTCAAAGCTGTAACGTCCGCTTTTTGCACTCACAAGACCGGGCTCGATTGTAAACTCACCTGCAATTTCATGACACACAAAATCTTCTGGTAGAGGCATATCGAGGTGTTCAGCTGCCTGAGTAGCCATGAAACGGCTAATGCAGTAGATCGGATGACATAGTCTTATAACGTCATTATGGGCTTTTAGGGCAATCTCAAACCCGATTCCATTCAAATCGCCGATACTGATGGCGATACGTTTTAGCGTTGACATAATGCTTTCATGTCCGAAACGGCAGTTGCTAACCCTGTAAAGACAGATCGAGCAACAATGCTTTGTCCGATATTGAGTTCTTCGATAGTATCGATACTGACAATCGGAGTAACATTTTGGTAATTTAGTCCGTGTCCTGCCGCAACTTTGAGCCCGAGTGAACGGGCATAATTGGCTGCATCGACAATTGTACCGTACGCATTTTCAAGCAGGTTGTCGAGCTCATTGCGAGAGAGGTTCAGTGCTTCAATGCTGTGATGCGAATGGGGAAGGGCAGAATAGCGCATGGCATAAAGATTTGCGTAGGTTCCCGTATGGAGTTCTACCCATTCTGCTCCTAGGCGCTCACTGGCCTCTATCGCTTCACGGGTTGGATCGATAAAGAGAGAAATTTCAATTTCATGTTGCTTCAGCTGTTTGATAGCATCTAATATGAAGTTGTGATGTCCGATAACGTCTAATCCCCCTTCCGTAGTCACTTCTTGTCGTTTTTCAGGAACGAGCGTGGCACGATGGGGACGGAGAGCGCAAACAATTTCGATAATTGAGGGCTCAATCGCACATTCGAGATTCACCGGAATAGGTGACGTTGTGATGATACGATAGGCGTCGTCATCGTGAATATGGCGACGGTCTTCACGCAAATGTATCGTGATTTGATCGGCACCGCTCTGCGCACAGATAGCAAGTGCCATGAGCGGATCAGGATCGTTGATCTTACGCGCTTCACGTAGAACCCCGATATGGTCTATATTGACACCAAGATTCATTTTAGGCTTGATGGTGTGCATAAAAATCCTTTTATTATTGAAGATATATCATGTTCGTTGATAGTTGTTTTATGGCTTTTCAGCAGGTTGATTTCAACAAAATAATAAAGATCGTATATCTCTATGATTTTTGCAATTTAAAAATACAAATCTTTCCTTGAATTATATCGAACAATTAACGCTTGAGACTATATTGATGGGTAGTATTTTGAATTTAGAGATACAAAAGGGAGGCTATTCTGAAATTTGATTCTGTATTAGATAAATTTATTATTTTCCCTTGACTTAAGTTTATAAATTAGATTAGAATGATTAGTGTGAATGAAAACAATATATCTCAAAAAAGGTTCTTTTAGAACGTTTTTTAAAGGTATTCTCAAAATCCAATCCTAAAGGATACATTATGCAAGAAAGTCGTAGAGAGTTTCTCAAAGCAAGTGTTGCTACTGCTGCCGCATCTGCGGTAGGGATGGTATTGCCCAAGGAAGTTCAAGCTGCATCGGAACAAGGAGAAAGCGGATGGCGCTGGGATAAGTCAGTATGCCGTTTTTGCGGAACGGGATGCGGAGTCATGGTCGCAACTCAAAATGACAAAATCATTGCTGTCAAAGGTGATCCTGCTGCTCCGGTGAACAAAGGGCTCAACTGTATCAAAGGGTATTTTCTGGCAAAAATTATGTATGGTGCTGATCGTCTGACGCAACCGTTGCTTCGTGTTGATGCGAGTGGAAATTTCAGTAAGAAAGGGAAATTTCAACCGGTCAGTTGGGAGAAAGCATTTGATGTTATGACCGATAAATTCAAAGAGACGTATGCTAAAAACGGACCAACTTCGGTAGCCGTTTTTGGTTCAGGGCAATACACTATCCAGGAGGGGTATGCCGCACTAAAGCTTATGAAAGCGGGATTCCGATCTAATAATATTGATCCAAATGCCCGTCACTGTATGGCTTCTGCGGTTGCCGGATTTATGCAAACCTTCGGGATTGATGAACCGGCAGGATGTTACGATGATATTGAACTAACCGATACCGTCGTAACATGGGGAGCGAATATGGCAGAAATGCATCCGATCCTTTGGTCACGGGTTTCTGATCGCAAGCTAACCAATAAAGCAAAAGTAAAAGTAGTTAATCTTTCGACATATGCTACACGTACATCTGATCTTGCGGATATCGAAATTATTTTTCGACCAAATTCGGATTTAGCAATTTGGAACTATATCGCACATGAAATCGTTTACAACAATCCTGAATCGATCGATTGGAAATACGTTAATGACAACTGCGTGTTTACAACCAGCTGGGTTGATACAGGATTTGGTATGCGTAACAATCCGAATCACCCGAAATTTAAAGCTGAAGAGAAAGATACCGTAGCTAAAGAGGTATCTAAAAAAGTAAGCAGTCTCGAAGCTCCTGCACTTAAGCCATTTGGATACGATGCCGGTGAAACGATGAAAATGACCCATAATGCCAATGCAGCTGAAAACTGGGTTATCGGATTCGAGGAGTTCAAACGAGGTCTTGCCCCCTATACTCTGGATTATACCGCACGTGTCGCCAAAGGGAATCCTGACGAAGATATCGAAACGTTCAAGAAAAAACTCAAAGCCCTTGCCGATCTCTATATTGAAAAAGGGCGTAAAGTAGTTAGTTTCTGGACAATGGGTATGAACCAGCATACACGCGGTACGTGGGTTAACTCTCAATCGTATATGGTGCATATGTTGCTTGGTAAACAATCAAAACCTGGAACCGGCGCATTCTCTCTTACTGGTCAGCCATCAGCTTGCGGAACGGCGCGCGAGGTAGGAACATTCAGTCACCGTCTTCCTGCTGATATGGTTGTTGCGAATCCAAAGCACCGTGAACATACTGAACATATTTGGAAAATACCGGAGGGTACGATTAACCCTGTACCGGGAAGTCACTATGTCCAGATTATGAGGGATCTCGAGGATGGAAAAGTAAAATGGGCATGGGTACATGTTAACAATCCATGGCAAGATACCGCTAATGCTAACCACTGGATCAAAGCGGCACGGGAAATGGATAATTTTATCGTTTGTTCCGATGCCTATCCCGGAATCTCAGCCAAAGTTGCTGACCTGATCCTCCCATCGGCAATGATTTATGAGAAATGGGGCGGATACGGTAATGCGGAACGCCGAACTCAACAATGGCGCCAACAAGTCACACCGGTTGGGGAGGCAATGCCTGATTTATGGCAATATACAGAGTTTGCAAAACGCTTTACCCTTGCCGAAGTATGGAAAGAGTGGAAAATCAACGATAAAGTCACTTTGCCGTCAATTATGGATAAAGCATTGGCGATGGGCTACAAACCGACTGATACTTTGTTTGATGTCTTGTTTGCAAATAGTGAGGCTCGTAGCTTCCGTTGGCCAGATCCGATCGGTAAAGGATTTATGAATACCGAAGCAGCCGGAGACAAACGTAATGTTGTCGGTTCGGATGGAAAGGTATTTAAAGGCTATGGATTCTTTATCCATAAATATATTTGGGAAGAATACCGTAAATTTGGTCTTGGGCATGGGCACGATTTGGCCGATTTCGATACTTATCACCGAGTGCGTGGTCTTAAATGGCCGGTTGTCAATGGCAAAGAGACTCAATGGCGTTTCAATTCCAAATACGATCCGTATGCGAAGAAAACGGGACGTGATTTTGCATTCTATGGAGAGTTTAGCAAAGTGATTCCGCAAGGGACTTTGGCAGGGCCGGATGCGTCAAAACCGAAAGTGGATTTGAGCAATAAAGCGAAGATTTTCATGCATCCTTACATGGATCCTCCAGAAGTTCCGAGTGAGGATTATCCGTTATGGCTTTGTACCGGACGGGTACTCGAACATTGGCATTCCGGGACGATGACCATGCGTGTGCCGGAACTCTATCGTGCGGTTCCGGAAGCATTATGTTATATGCATCCTGAGACCGCAAAAGATGCGGGAGTTAAAGACGGTCAGCTTGTATGGGTAGAGAGCCGACGCGGAAAAGTGAAAGCACGTGTTGAAACCCGTGGCCGTAACAGACCTCCGAAGAGCCTTGTATATGTTCCTTGGTTTGATGAAAAAGTCTATATTAACAAAGTATGTTTGGATGCGACATGTCCGATCTCCAAACAGACCGACTTTAAAAAATGTGCGGTCAAGGTTTATAAGGCATAACCATGATCAAGGAAAAACTCCCTCCGCTTAGTGAACGGCGCCGATTTTTGTTGCAGGCTTTGCAAGGGATCGGTTTGGCGACATTGGGTGCTTTGACGTGGAGTGCATATTTGAATGAGGCAAAAGGGTCTATGCTCTTTTTACGCCCTCCGGGTGCATTGAAAGAGAAAGATTTTATAACACATTGTATCCGATGCGGGTTATGTGTCGAAGCGTGCCCGTATGATACCTTGAAACTTGCTCGTGCAGGGGATAATGTACCGCTTGGAACACCGTATTTTAACGCTCGCGATATTCCGTGTTATATGTGTGATGATATTCCGTGTGTTCCACCATGTCCAAGTGGAGCCCTTGATGCGATACTGGTATCTAAAACCAATGCAAAGGGTGTGAACCAGTTGGACATCACTAAGGCTAAAATAGGAATTGCAATCGTCGATAGCGATCAGTGTATTGCCTATTGGGGGATACAGTGCGATGCATGTTTTCGTGCATGTCCTCTGATGAATGAAGCGATTGTGATCGATCATAGCCGAAACGATCGAACAGGCAAGCATGCGTTATTGGTTCCACGTATTGTTCCTGATATATGTACGGGATGTGGTATGTGTGAAAAAGTGTGTGTGACCGAAAAACCATCGATTATCGTGTTACCGCTTGCAGTTGCTAAAGGCAAAGCGGGTAGCAACTATATAAAAGGATGGGATAAAGGGGATGAAAAACGGCTTGAGACTCAAGAGAGTGGAGGGCAAACAACCATTACTCCGACCAGTTCACAAAAAACGGTCGATTATCTCAATAACGAGGAGTTTTAATGAGATGGGTCTATAAACATCGACTGATAATTCTTCGTCGGTTGTTGCAGTCCGCATTGATTCTTCTCTATGCCGAAGCCCATATATGGGGATGGAAAATCCTCGAAGGAGATTTGGGAAGTTCGCTTTTGATGGGAACTATCCCTTTGGCTGATCCTTTTGCGGTTGTTCAGATGAGCATTGCAGGGGCGCTACTGGGAATTGATGTCCTCATAGGTGCGGCTATTATTGCCCTTTTTTATGCAATTATTGGCGGACGGGGATTTTGTGCATGGGTCTGTCCGATTAATATTGTCACCGATATAGCAAATGGTTTGCGTCGTATGCTTCGTATCAATGAAGTAGAACATCGTGTGGTGATTAGCCGTGGTCTGCGGTATTGGATCTTAGGTATCTCATTAGCTCTTTCAGCCCTCTTTGGTGTAGCGGCGTTTGAGTTAATCAGCCCGATCGGGATACTTAACCGTGGTTTGATTGTTGGCATCGGATTCGGCGGAGCGGTTATAGTAGGGGTCTTTTTGTTTGACCTTTTTGGGATTAAAAACGGTTTTTGCGGTCATTTGTGCCCGCTTGGTGGATTTTATTCACTAATCGGTCGCTTCAGTGTGATTCGTGTTAAACATAATCAGGAACAATGTACGCAGTGTATGAAATGTACCAATATATGTCCTGAAAAACCGGTCTTGCACATGATCGGTAAACGGAGTGAATTTGTTGCCATGGGAGAGTGTACCAATTGTGGTCGCTGTGTCGAAGTGTGTGACGATGAGGCTTTAAATTTTGAGATTCGATTATTGAGTAAACAATCTAAGGAGTAGCACATGAAACGTAGTGTGATGAGTGTTATCGCTGCATTGCTAGTAGGAACAGCATGGGTGAGCGCAGGACAAAATGTTGAGATTGCAGAAGAGACTCTTGGTCTTTCAAAAGTGAGTGTAGATGCAGATACCGGATTGGTTGAAAAACCGTATTCTTATAAAGGGACGGCTCCGGGTGCGGGAAATAAACGTATTCCAAGGGCGTATGACAATGCCCCTCCGATGATTCCGCATGATATCAATGAGTTACCGATCATCACCCAAGAAGAAAATACCTGTACGTCATGTCATATGCCTGATGTAGCATCGAGCGTCGGAGCGATTCCGATTCCGAAAACGCATTTGACAAATTTGCGTAAAATGGAAGATCTAAAGGGGCAATTGTATCAAGGGCGATGGAATTGTACACAGTGTCACGCACCACAAGCTGAGCTTGATCCGGCTGTTATGAACAAGTTTAAAGGTGCCTACCGTAAAAAAATCGGCGGTGAATACAAAACGAATTTGATCAAAACATTACGTGAAGGTGTTGTGGAAGACAAATCAGGTTCGTTTGATTTAAATAAAGATTTATTGGAAGAATAATGGATTCACGCCGCAATTTTTTTGCATCATTGTTATCTATTGGAAATGGGAAAAAAGAAGAAGCCGTTTTTCGACCTCTTCTGCCTGGGTTCATAGTCAACAGTGTCGAACAATGCGGTAAATGCAACGATTCTTCTTGCAAAACAGTATGCGAAGAGGGGATCATTATACGCGAAGGCGATGCCATTCCTTATCTTGATTTTTCCCGTCGCGGTTGTACGTTTTGTGGAGAGTGCTCAAAAGTATGCGAATACGATTGTTTTATTGCGCAGCCTGTTGAATCTATTGATGTCAGGGTTGAGATCAATATTTTGAATTGTTTGGCGTGGAATAAAACAATTTGTCGAACGTGTGCTGATGTTTGTAACGAAAAAGCGATCCATTTTACAGGATTATGGAATCCGGAAATCGATATGAACGCGTGTAGCGGATGTGGATTTTGTATCGGAGTATGTCCAAGCAATACAATTCAAATTCATCCACAACCAAAAGAGAAAATATGAAACTTTTAGTCACACTAATATGTGTCGTCACTTTATGGGGTACTACGATTACACCGAAAATGATTGTAAAAACGTCATCCCCTGTTTTGGATTTTGTCGTTCATGACATGATTTGGGCGGGTACGGATAATGGTGAAATTCTTAAAATAGGGTTGAACGGCAAAATTCTCTCTACGCAAAAGCTTGACCCGATCAAAAACTCGTTCGGAGAGAAGCTTATTCCTAAAGTTATGAGCCTTGATATCTCTCCTGATCAACAAACACTTGCCGTAGCGACCGAAGAGGGAAAAATCGTATTGTTTAAAGACGGAAAAAAGATTCCTACCTCTTTTCATACGTATAGTGTCATAAAAAAAATCGGATTTGTTTCGGAGACTACAGTATTGGTGACATTGTTAAGTAACGAAATACTTTGGTTTGACCTTCAGCTTAATAAAACCCTTAAAACCCTCAGTGCCGGTACTTCTCCACTTTCTGATATGGCTCTCTCAAAAGATCGAAAATATGCTGCTGTAGCTGGTGAAGCAGGTATCGTGACGCTCATAGATACCCATTCGATGAAAATTCTCCGTAATATACAAGGCGGGAATGTGGATAATATTTATAAAATCGATCTTCAAAACGGTTTTATTGTTACGGCGGGGCAAGATCGCAGAGCTATCATCTATTCGCTAGACGGCAAACGCTATACACGGTATTATGGAACCTTTTTGATCTATAGTGCTGCTATGTCGCCAAATGCAACTCGAATGGCGGCTGCGATGGATGAAGATAATATGATTTCTCTTTTTGATGTTGCCAAACAATCTAAAATCGCTTATGCCAAAGGGCATAATGCAACGTTGAATCGGATCGTTTTCATCAATGAAAAACGGTTTGTTTCCAGTGCAGATGAAAATAAAATAATAATTTGGGAGCTACCATGAATATATCAAGCGTTGTTGTAAAATGTGCACCGGAGTACATTGAATTTGTATTAAATGAGCTGCATCAAAGCGGTCAGTGCGAAGTGTATGCACACGATGAATTAGGCCGTATAATCATCATTCTAGAAGGTGAGAATACAGAAGAAGAGAGTGAAAAATTACGTAAAGTTCAAGAGATTCCTCATGTGCTCTCAGCTGAAATGGCAATGGCATTTAGTGAAAACGAATTTGCTGAAGAACAGGGAAAGTTTGAGGTACTAAGTGATAATTTAATCAATTTTCTCAATGCTGAAGATGTTGACGCAAAAGATATTATTTATCATGGTCATTTAAAGGACAAATAAAGAAATTGCTTATCTCTCATTGCAGCATAGAGGTTGTTTTTTTGAGAGTATTGGTATCTAATCTCTAAAATTATGCTTGCCGGCGTGCGTAAAAGTCCTTTTTAAATTCTTTGAATTTACCCTCTATGATTGCTTGACGGGCTTGTTTGACCAGCCATAGATAGTAGTGGAGGTTATGTAAAGATGCGAGACGAAAATAGGTAATTTCACGAGAACGGAAAAGATGGTGTAAATACGCACGGCTATAGCGGCGGCAAGTATAGCATTCGCAAGCAGGATCTATCGGTTCAGAGTCGAATTTATAGGCGGCTCCTTTGATGTTTACTTTCCCGAATGTGGTGAAGAGTGTCCCGTTTCGGGCATTACGGGTCGGCATAACACAATCGAACATATCGACGCCGCGCTCGATATTTTCGACTAAATCTTCAGGCGTTCCGACTCCCATGAGATAGCGGGGCTTATCACTCGGCATCAGCGGAGTGGTGTGCTCCACCGTATCGTACATGAGGTTGTTCGCTTCACCGACTGAAAGCCCTCCAATGGCAAATCCGTCATAATCCATCGCGCAGAGCTCTTCGGCGGATTGGGTACGGAAATTAAAGTCCGTTCCACCCTGGATAATCGCAAAAATGTTTTGGTTGATCCCGATCCCTTTGCTCTGGTTGTTGCGATGGTAATCGATAGATTGCTGTGCCCATTGGGTTGTTCGTTTAATCGAAGTTCTGATTCGCTCTTGTGTGGCAGGTAGAGCCACGAGATCGTCCAAAATCATCATGATGTCGCTGTTTAGATTATTTTGAATGTCGATCACTTTTTCGGGGGTAAAGAAGTGTTTACTGCCGTCAATGTGGGAACGAAATTCGATTCCATGTTCCGTAGGTTTGGAGATGTCGCTGAGACTGAATGCCTGAAAACCGCCACTGTCGGTCAAAAAACTTTTAGGATAGGTGGTAAAACCGTGTAGTCCTCCGAGCTTGGCGATGGTCTCATCTCCCGGGCGCAAATAGGTGTGATAGGTATTGGCGAGGATGATCTGCGTATCGAGTAGATCGGTCATATCGGACATATCGAGTGCTTTTACCGAGCCAACCGTTCCCACTGGCATGAAAATAGGAGTTTGGATCGTAGAGTGCGCCGTAGTGATGGTGCAGGCTCGTGCGTTGCCGCAGGTAGCATCGACGTGAAATTGCATAAAAGACCTTATGTTTTTTCGTTATTTTAGCGCATCGTGAGGCTTTTGAACAACCCATTTCGCTATAATGGCAAAAAGATTACTATTTTAGGATGAAGAATGAGCATCGAACATTCACAGAGCGCTTTTGAAAGAGCCCAACAACTTATTCCCGGTGGTGTAAACTCCCCGGTTCGAGCGTTTAAAAGTGTCGGAGGAATTCCACGATTTATTGCTCGGGGAGAGGGCGGTTATTTGGTTGATATCGATGAAAATCGTTACGTCGATTATGTCCAAAGCTGGGGACCACTGATCTTCGGACATCGTGATGAATCTATCGAAAATGCTGTCATCGAAGCGGTTAAACACGGTCTCAGTTTTGGAGCACCGACCGAAGCTGAATCAGAACTCGCGGAGCTGATTATCTCTATCTACGACTCTATCGAGAAAATCCGCTTTGTGAGCAGCGGAACCGAAGCCGTGATGAGTGCAATCCGTCTTGCTCGCGGATTTACGGGCCGAGATGACATCGTCAAATTCACCGGATGCTATCACGGTCACAGTGATGCATTGCTGGTTCAAGCGGGTTCAGGTGCCGTGACGTTCGGAACTCCGAGTTCTCCTGGAGTACCTGCCGATTTTACCAAACATACCCTTTTGGCGGAGTACAACAATATTGAAAGTGTCAAACAATGTTTCCAAGATAGCCCTGGAATCGCGTGTGTCATTATTGAGCCGATTGCCGGAAATATGGGACTGGTTCCTGCAACTAAAGATTTCTTAGCCGAACTTCGTGCTCTATGTGATCAATATGGTACATTACTCATTTTTGACGAGGTTATGAGTGGTTTTAGAGCATGTTTACACGGTGCGGAGAGCATTACGGGAACTAAACCTGACCTTGTTACTTTGGGTAAAGTGATCGGTGGCGGTATGCCGGTCGGTGCATTTGGAGGTCGCCGCGAGATCATGGCACATCTTTCACCGGAGGGTGGTGTTTATCAGGCAGGAACTTTGAGCGGTAATCCGGTTGCGATGGCGGCAGGTCTTGCATCGATTCATAAGCTTAAAAACAATGCACGAGTATTCAGTATCCTTGAGGAACGTGCAAAACGTTTGATGAACGGGTTTACGGAAGCAGCCAAAAAGCACAATATAGGTTTGCAAACCGACGTGCGCGGTTCGATGTTCGGATTTTTCTTCTCCGATGAATCGGTAGGAAACTTTGCCGAAGCACTCAAAAGCGATACGGCACGTTTTGCTAAGTTCCATGCGGCAATGTTGGATGCGGGATTTTATTTTGCGTGTTCACAGTTTGAGACGGGCTTTATCTCAACGGCCATAACGGATGCGATGATCGAAGAGACGATTGCAGCGGCAAATAAAATTTTTGGGGAACTGTAATGGATAACCAAGAAGAGCAAAAACCCCGTTTAAAACCGATTATCGAAGGGGCTGAGACCCTTTCATTAGGCATTTCGATGGTGGTTGCGATCCTGATTGGTGTTGCGATGGGATTGGGGCTTAAGAAGCTTACGGGGGTTGCATGGCTTTTATGGGTCGGTGTTTTTATTGGTATCGCTGCTGCCTTTTTGAATGTTTATAAAGCGTACAGTAAGCAGTATAAAGAGTTTGAAAAATTAGCAAAAGACCCGCGTTATAACATGGGTAAACAAAGTGATGATGACGATGAGGATTGATCACTCATGAGTAGTTTTATCGTTGCACTGTTCTCATCGATGTTGATCGTGCTTGGATCGCTTTATGCTTACCGCAATATGATTCAAAGCCGTGTCGGAGATGTTGATGTCTCGGATACAAAAGATGCGATCGATATGATGGATGATCCGTATGATCTGTACGAAGAGGAACGTGAGCAGGAGATCACTGATATAAAAACGATGATCAAAGAGGAAAAAGCACGTCAAAAAGGGAATGTTCTCAAAAATACAACGCAAAACGCTTCTGCGATGGTATCGATTTATCGGTTATTACCCTATGGGTTTTTGATCGTAGGATTCATAGCTCTTAAGAACTCTAACTCTCTATCGATTCTGCCGTATCTGATCGGCTTGGCAGCAGGGATGCCGTTGGGGTATCTGTTGGCGAAAAAACTCTTTATTTTACGATCATCGGAACGTTGATCGTAATACGCTGTTCTTTTATATCCACAAAAAGATTGTTCTCTTCTGCTAAATGGGTAATTTCCGCTAGATATCGCCGGCTGATCGTTTCGGCTGAAACTTCGATCGAAAAGAGAGAGTATTTCTCCCCTTCGAATTTAATATGCTCCCCAACCCGGAAAAATAATCGGGTCGCAATTTTTTCATTTCCTGCCATAGAGGTATAGATTTTATTTAGCAGTTTGATGAACCATTCTGTTTGAAGACGGATTTCAGGGATGGTCGGATCGAGTTCTTTGGTATATTTGGTCTGCGAACCGATAGAATTGGAGCTGATACACAAATCAATCAGGGTGTAGACATTGACCAATTGCCCTTCCGGTTTTTGAGCGGTAAATTGAAAAGAAGGCAACTGATAGAGACGAATACCGATTTGCTCTTCGTCTTCGTATCCTACAGTGATACCAAAAAATTTAAAACGGCCGAATTCGAGTTCTAAGAATGTCGTTTTAAATCCAAAAGAAGAACTCGCATACGTGGTGGCGATTTTATAGATGGCGGAAGCTTCGATAGCTCCGAGGAGATACTGAGCTTCAGTATTTAGAGAGAGTATTTTCCCGCTTGAGCTAAAAAGGATGAATGGATTAAAATCGTATTCAATCCATTGTTGATCGAACGTCATTAGTCCTCGATATAGTTTTTGAGTTTACGACCCACTTTAGGGTGTTTGAGCTTTTTGATCGCGCTGCTTTCGATTTGGCGCACGCGCTCACGGGTAACATTGAGCTCTTTTCCGATCTCTTCAAGAGTACGGTCACTTTCATCGTCCATGATTCCAAAGCGCATTTTGATAACCGCTTTTTCACGTTCGTTGAGCTGTTCGAGAACGCTTTCAATTTGAACTTTCAAGTCATCTTTCAAGATAGCATCACTTGGTGAAATTGACATTTTATCTTCGATGAAATCACCGAAACGACCGTCTTCTTCATTACCGATCGGAGCTTCCAGTGAAATCGGCTCTTTTGTGATTTTGATGACGTTTTTAACTTTCTCGACCGACAAGCCCACTTCTTCTGCGATGGTTTCAACATCCGGCTCTTTTCCGTGCTCTTGGAGATGTTTACGCATGATTTTGTTGATACGGTTGATCGTTTCAATCATATGGATCGGGATACGAATGGTACGTGCTTGATCGGCGATAGCACGGCTGATTGCCTGACGGATCCACCATGTCGCATACGTCGAGAATTTATACCCTTTTTGGTATTCAAATTTATCGACGGCTTTCATCAGACCGATGTTACCTTCTTGAATCAAATCCAGGAACGGCAATCCACGGTTGGTATAGCGTTTGGCAATCGAGACAACCAGACGGAGGTTCGATTTTGCCATACGGGTTTTTGCCGTTTCAGAGATGCTTTTACCACGTTTGATCTGCTCCAAAATATCGGCGAGTTTTTCAGGTTCCATGTTGAACCCGCCTTTGGAAGCCTCTTTGGTTTGGATCAGTTTTTTGATCTCCATATAGGTACTGACCATCGTTGCTTCCGGTACTTTGGTTGCGATCTCTTCTTTGGTCAAATCGCAGATTTTATTGAGAATCAAAGTATGATTCTTTTTAAGCTGATCGTTAAAAAGCGGAAGTTTATACTCCAAGCGTTTGAGTTCGCGATCAAATCCTTCATCGCTGCGAAGAGCCGTCTCCATGGAACGGACAAGCTCATTAATGAGTTTTGAGGTAGGTCCAAGATCCAAAAGGGCTTCTTTGAGCATTTTTTTCTTGAAGCTCACATTGAGGAAGAAAAGGACATATTCTGCATCCATCTCATCGATTGGGCGCTCTTCCAACATTTTTTCGGTCGCTTTTACCCACTCTTTTTTCGCTTTTTCGAGTGATTTAAAGGATGTTACGACTTTTTCAACCCGTTTTTTATCTTTTGCCGAAGGGGCTTTTTCGGTTGATTCTTCATCATCGACTTCATCATCGACATCATCATCCCCTTCGTCTTCTCCGTCTTCTTCGAAGCTTTTGAAGAGCTCTTTTACGCGTCGTTCACGATTGATGAGCGGGTCTTTATAATCAAGAATAAAATCGATGAGATACGGGACAGAACAGATCGCATCGATGATGATCCCTTCCCCCATCTCCATACGCTTAGAGATTTCAACTTCTTCTTCTTTTGTTAAAAGGGGAATTTGCCCCATTTCACGAAGATACATACGCACCGGTGAATCGGAACGTGACCATTCGAGAAGTTCGTGCTGTTTGAGGATATCAAACTCATCCCCGCTTGCTTCTTCGATGTATTTGAGTTGCGCGGCACGTTTTGCGGCAGCTTCTTGCTGATTGAGCATTTTGGCATGTTCTGAAGAGGTAAAAAGACAGATCTTATGTTTTTGCGCCAATTTTAGAATGTTTTTTGCTTGAGCAAGGGTAGGTTGTTTGTCAAAAGGATCGACAATTGTTTCATAGGTGAGACAATTTTTGGATTTATGTTCGGAAAATAGGGTTTCGAGATGTTTATTTAGATCTTTGACGCTCATACGAGAAGGGCTCCCTTTACTGTTAAAAGAGGTGGATTATACCGAAATTTTTCTTAAATAGCGGTTTCCCTCAATATAAAGGGAAATTTTTGATATTGGAACACTTGTTGCTAAACATCGCTAACAACTTCACAAGGATGATGAATGCAGACCGGATATTATGCAGCTACCGGTGGAATGGTTGCTCAATTTAATCGTATGGACACGATTGCATCCAATCTGGCTAATGCCAATACGGCAGGGTTTAAACGAGATCAACTTATTACAGGGGATTTCGCACGCTTATATAAAACGGCGCAAAGCGAGTTGCCGATAGAAAATAATACAGAGGACGCAGCTCAGTATTTCAACCGTGCAATGAGTCGTGTTCCTCAGATTACTGATGCTTATACCGATTATAGTGTCGGATCGATGCAAGAAACAGGTAATACGTTTGATCTTGCTCTTGCCAAAGAGGGACAATTTTTTGCTGTTAAAACACCGCAAGGGATCCGATTAACGCGAGACGGTACATTTACCCTCAGTGATGAAGGCAAGTTGGTTAACAAACAAGGATATGAAGTTTTATCCAGTGATAAATCAGCTATTACCTTCAATCCGCAAGATAGCATTGTTACTATTGATAAAAACGGTCAAGCAATGACCAATGTTCCAGGTACGTCACAAATGGTAGCCAACAAAAAGCTCCTTATCGTGGAACCTCAAAATTTGCGGATGTTAAAAAAAGAGGGCGAAAATTTATATGTTCCCGAAGCAGCAGATCCGTTGAATGCAAAAGCTGATAGTGGAACGGTGATGCAAGGGTTTACTGAAAAAAGTAACGTAAATGCTGTTAATGAAATGATTGCATTGGTGGAAGCCAACCGTTTGGTCGGAATGTACCAAAAAGCGATGGATTCACAAATGAACGATCTAAATAAAGACGCTATCGAAAAACTAGCGGTAACACGACGATAAACTAAGGAGATAAGACTATGATGCAATCGCTTTATACCAGCTCTACAGGGATGCTGGCAATGCAAAATCAGATCGATACCACGGCGAATAACGTAGCCAACGTTAACACGATGGGGTATAAAAAATCTCGCGCCGAATTTGCCGATTTGATGTATAAAGTCATGACGTATGCCGGTACATCTACCAGTGATACGACAAAATCTCCGACAGGGATTGAAGTGGGGCTTGGGGTTCGTCCTACTGCGATCAACAAAATTTTCACCGAAGGAAGTTTGAAACAAACCGACAATACGCTCGATCTTGCGATTACAGGAAAAGGTTTTTTCAAACTTCAACTTCCAAACGGTACCGAAGTGTATACCCGTAATGGATCGTTTAAAGTCGATCAAAACGGAACTCTTGTCAACTCTGATGGTTATACGGTTACACCTGAGGTTGTTATTCCCGAAGATGCTACAAGTATTAGTATCGGTGTTGATGGTATTGTTAGTGTTATCCAAGCCGGTCAGGCACAAGCGACGCAAATCGGACAAATCTCTTTGACCAATTTTATCAATCCATCGGGATTGCATTCAATGGGAGATAATCTTTTTGTCGAGACGGACAGTTCGGGTCAACCGATCGAAGGTACTCCGGGAGAAAACGGTCTTGGAAATATTCGACAAGGGTTCGTTGAACTTTCAAACGTTCAGTTGGTCGTTGAACTTACCGATCTGATTACAGGTCAACGTGCCTATGATGCCAACTCTAAAGTAATTACTACCAGTGATGAAATGCTGGCAACAACCAATGGCTTGAAACGCTAATATTAAACTTCTCTTTCTCTTAGCCGGGGCTTTTTCCCGGAAGACACTTTTTATCTTCAATTTCATTTTTAGCTTTTGACACTATTATCATCATTGACTAAATTTTGAATTCGATAGCTAGGAAAAAACATGAATTACAATAAATTAACTCCCGAAGAAGAGTATGTTATTTTACGCAAAGGGACAGAACGCCCCTTTGGAGCGAATTATGAAAAATTTTTACACGAAGGCAAAGGGATTTATATATGCCGTCAGTGTAATACCCCGCTGTATATGACTGAAAACAAGTTTGATTCTCATTGCGGGTGGCCGAGTTTCGATGATGAGATTGCGGGTGCGGTTAAACGAGTCCCTGATGCAGACGGACGACGTGTAGAGATTATTTGTGCTTCTTGCGGAGGACATTTAGGACACGTATTTATCGGAGAGAGAATGACACCGAAAAATACGCGTCATTGCGTCAATTACACATCCATAAAATTTATTTCTGCAGAGTGAGATTATCGGGTTTTAAAACTCTTTCAACTCTTATTGGCTATAATCACCTAATTTTATGTAACTATTAGGATTTTTTGATGCAGAAAATTGAAGGTAAAGTCTGGAATTTCGGTAAAGATATCGATACCGACCTCATTATCGCCGCCCGTTATCTTAACACCTCTGACCCGAAAGAGCTTGCAAAGCATGTTATGGAAGATGCCGATCCGGCGTTTGTAAATAAAATGACTCCTGGGGATATCATCGTTGCCGATGAAAATTTCGGATGCGGTTCATCTCGTGAACATGCTCCCATCGCACTCAAAGCTGCAGGCGTTGCGGCGGTTATCGCTCCGACGTTTGCCCGTATTTTTTACCGTAATGCATTTAATATGGGACTCCCGATTTTCGAACTTCCTGAGAGTTTAGAGATAAAAGAGGGTGAATCGGTTAGTATCGATATGGATGCAGGGACCATTACCAACACAACAAATGGGAAAGTATACAACTTTATCCCTATCCCACCGTTTATGCAAGAGTTGATCGCCGCTGGCGGTTTGATGAACTATGCAGAAGCTGAAATTGCCGCGCAGGAGAAATAATACGATGAAAAGTTACAATATTGCATTGATCAAAGGGGACGGAATCGGCCCTGAGATCGTTGATGAAGCGGTAAAAGTTTTAGATGCGGTAGCCGCATGCGAAGATCTGGAGTTCAATTATCAAGAAGTTTTGATGGGTGGATGTGCTTACGATGCAGTCGGCGATCCGTTACCGCAAGAGACGATTGATGTCTCTTTGAAAAGCGATGCAGTTCTTTTCGGTGCGATCGGTGGACAAAAATGGGATAACCTTCCTCGTGAAAAGCGTCCTGAGAGCGGATTACTCCGTTTCCGTAAAGAACTCGGTGTATTCGCTAACCTTCGCCCCGCAAATGTGTATGATGAATTGGTGAATGCCAGCTCTCTCAAACCGGAGATCGTCAAAGGGGTTGATTTGATGGTTGTTCGTGAGTTGATCGGCGGGATCTACTTCGGCGAACCGAAAGGGCGCGATGAGAACCGTGGATGGAACACGATGGTGTATACCCGCCCTGAGATTGAGCGGATTGCTCATGTAGCATTTAAAATCGCGATGGAACGCTCTAAAAAAGTATGTTCGGTTGATAAAGCTAACGTGTTGGACGTGAGCCAATTGTGGCGTGAAGTGGTCGAAGAGGTTGCCAAAGAGTACCCAGAAGTGGAACTTAGTCATATGTACGTTGATAATGCGGCAATGCAATTGATCCGTGATCCGAAACAATTCGATGTTATCTTGACCGGCAATATTTTTGGAGATATCTTAAGCGATGAAGCAAGTATGCTCTCAGGATCGATCGGATTGTTGCCATCTGCTTCAGTGGGAGCGGCGATTGGTGTCTATGAGCCGATTCACGGTTCTGCACCTGATATCGCTGGACAAGGGATTGCCAACCCAATCGCTACCATTGCGAGTGCTTCGATGATGCTTCGATTTGCACTTGGTGAAAATCGTGCAGCAGATCGTATTGACTATGGTATTAAACAAGCATTGGCTGAAGGTTACCGCACAAAAGACATTGCTGGATTTGATGCTAAAGAGGTCTGTTCGACTAGTGAAATGGGCTCTATTATTGCTAATTTCGCCGCAAAATGCAAACTTTAACGCTTGCCAATATTTATGAGCTTCAAGGGCTCAAAGAAGATGCCCTTGAGATTTACAAAGAGATATTGAAAAAAGATCCTTCCAATGCCGATGCAAAAATTGCTATTCGCCGATTGTCAGGAATGCGGAAAAAGTTTTTAGGGGTCAACAACGAGATGAAAAGTTATTTCATCGAGATGGAAGAAGAAGCAGAATTCATTCAATTTGAAAGGTGGTTATTGCGCGCATGGAATTAAAAGATGTTATTTTATCGACATTAGCCGAAATTGAAGAACTGACCATCGCTCCAGAACCCGTTGAAAAAAATACTGTTCGTCCTCAAAAAGAGGAAAAATCTTCTTTTCAAGAAGAACTGATAGCAGCACAAAAAGTAATAGTTGAACCGGTAAGTCAAGTTGTAGAGACGGTTCATGTTGTACGGGATGATGAAGCTCGTATGCTAGAAGGGATTCGAGAACGTTTATTAGTTCTTTTTGAAGGATTCCAATCCCCAAACAACAAACAAATTGAGGCAAAAGTCGATTTGACGTTGAATTTTTTAGAGTATCTTCTCGCTACGATCGATCATCGTTTAGAAACGATCAAAGAATCATAACCTTTTTTAACCCTAGGATAGTTGTATGAATGAACATTATCGAGTATTGATTGATTGCAGTGATGAAAAAGGGTTGGTATATAAAGTATCCGGTGTTTTTTTTAACCGTAATCTCAATATTATCTCCAATAACGAATTCGTTGATAAAGCACAGAATAAATTTTTTATGCGCAGTGTCGTCGCCGGTGAGATCGCACCTGAAATGTTAGAAAGTGAATTGCGTGCAGTTCTTCCAGCAAATGCTCAGCTTGAAGTGATTACACCTCGAAAAAAACAAGTTGTGTTGATGGCAACCAAAGAATCTCATGCTTTGGGTGATTTATTGATTCGATATGAAGCAGGAGAACTTGATTGTCATATTATCGGCGTTGTTTCTAATTATGATCTTCTTGAGCCGTTAGTCTCTAAATTCGGTATCCCTTATTATACGGTTTCACACGTGGGATGTGATCGTGACGAGCATGAACGCCGTGTCCTTGAACAGTTAGGAGAACTCGGAGAAATCGACTATATCGTATTGGCAAAATACATGCGTATTTTGACGCCGCGGTTTGTTGAAGCGTATGAGGATAAAATTATCAATATTCATCACTCATTTCTTCCCGCTTTCATCGGTGCAAATCCCTATAAACAAGCGTATGAACGCGGTGTAAAAATTATTGGTGCCACAGCCCACTTTGTCAACAATAATCTGGACGAAGGGCCTATCATCGCACAAGATGTTATTCATGTTAACCATGCGCACGGATGGGAAGAGATGCAACGTCAAGGGCGAGATGTGGAAAAAATTGTCCTTTCGCGGGCGCTTAAATTGGCATTGGAAGATCGTATTTTTGTTCATGACAACAAAACGATTATCTTTTAAATGTTTAATATCGTTTTAGTACACCCTCAAATTCCCAACAATACAGGTGCCATCGGACGGCTATGTGTCAATACCGGTTCATCATTGCATCTGATCAAACCGATCGGGTTTGATATTGATGAGAAAGCGGTACGTCGTGCAGGTCTGGATTATTGGCACAAAATTGATTTGCATGTTTGGGAAAATATCGATGTATTTATGGATGCTCATCCAGATAGAAACCGTTTTTTCTTTGCAACGACCAAGACCGATAAGAGCTATTTTGAACATGAGTTTCAAGAGGGAGATTACCTTTTTTTCGGTAGCGAAACAGCCGGTATCCCAACGGATATTTTAGAAGCGTATCCAGAACAGACAATGACGATTCCTATGACAAAAGAGGGGAGAAGCCTCAATTTAGCGATTAGTACAGGGATCATCCTCTATGAAGCGATCAAACAAAATTTTACTAACTACCGAAAGATGATGTAATATGATGCAATTTCTCGATACTATTATGACAGTACTGTTTGTCTTGTTTTTAATCTATATTTTTCGCGGGTATCATCTTTCCCGTTTGGATAAAATGGAAAAAGAGAAAAACGATCAGCAAGAATAAGATTAAAACAGTT
This sequence comes from Sulfuricurvum sp. PD_MW2, assembly GCF_002633015.1. Classification (GTDB taxonomy): domain Bacteria; phylum Campylobacterota; class Campylobacteria; order Campylobacterales; family Sulfurimonadaceae; genus Sulfuricurvum. Next base: position 31,364 of record NZ_NSIU01000017.1, read on the forward strand.
TTTCTGCCCAGACTCCCATTTTTCTCTCAAATTTATCCATCCATCCATTTGCTTGGCGAATTACCTTTGCCATTGTCTACTCCTTGACATTAATTAGGCAAATAGTAAAATATTTCGAAAAGTGTTTTAATAAATATGACATTTTGCAATATATATCCAATTTTTGTGTCATAATTCTTACAATACACTATCGATAATTCAAAAGGATACTACTATGAAAACATTCAGCGATATTGTCGAGACAATCAAAGACATCGTCTCATCTGAATTTCCCGATAAAAAAGTATTTGATAAAGATGTAGCGGATTTATTGGAGATAACGCAAATGAATTTTGCTACAATGAAAAAGCGTAACAAGATCCCTTTTAACGAATTGCTTGATTTTTGTGCCAAGCGTTCTATTGCAATCAATTGGCTGCTGTACAACCAATCACCTGAAAGTTTAATCGAGCCGACGAACCGTTTTTATATGGTGCGTTATTTCTCTTCGGTTAACGCCTCAGCAGGGGGAGGCGCCGATAACGAAGAATTGGATTTTGAACCTCTGATGCTTGAAGAAAATTTTGTCCTCTCTTTAGGCGGTGAAAAAGAGCTACGCCATATCGAAGCGATAAATGTATCAGGTGATTCCATGGAACCCTCCTTTAGCTATAACGATATTATTTTTATAAATCGCTCAAAAACCGATATTAGTCGAGGCGGAATCTTTACGATTCGTACGGAACATGGGCTGTTTATTAAGCGATTGCAAGTACGAATTGATGGTAAACTTGATATTATTTCAGATAACAAAGACTATCCTACCTATGTTGCCCGAAAAGATGAAGTAGAGATTATCGGAAGAGTTGTAGGGCGTTTTGGTGGAGTTGAATAAAATGGAAGAGTAGATGAATAAAACGTATTGGATGAGCACTATCTTATTAATGGCGTTAGGGGGATGTAGTACCCATACGCCTATTGCTGAATCTCAACCAAAACCATTTCCTTCTCTTACAAAAAGCGATGCTAATCTAACCGATCCATTTTGTTGTATGCTTCCCCAAGATCTTGATGTAAAACTTCCTGAATACGGTCCAAAAATCAATGATTTGGAGCGTTTTGAGCAATCGATGGCCCCTTATGCTGAACAAAATGGTGTCGATAAAGAGAACTTGCTGGATATACAACTGACCTTTGATGATCGGTATTATTCTCCATGGAGCTATACTCTTGCTCCTCAAAAAGTTCAGGAAGTGACCTGGCCGTTGAGAGCATTTCGAGGTGGGTATGGAAACAATCTGCTTCCTGTTAGCCCTTCATGGTTCGAAGGGATGAAAAATCAATCAAATTTTGAAGCATATGGCAGTATCAATAAAAAAGCAATTGCCCTCAAGTGGATGGATATACGAGCTTTTCCAACGAATAAACCGCTTTATAAAGACCCTTCAAAAGCGGGTGACGGATATCCGTTTGATCTTTTGCAAAACAGCAGTGTCAACTATAATGAACCGATTTTTGTCTCGCATACCTCAAAAGACGGGGCATGGAGCTATATTTTTACCAATAACGCATCGGGTTGGGTTCCATCTGAAGGTGTCAGTATGCTTGATGATTCAACCGCTCTTTCTATTAAAAAGTCAGAAAAACTCTTTATTACTGAGGATAATATAGCTCTTTACGATGCAACAAATCGTTTTGTAGCATATTCACGGATCGGAATGGTATTACCTTTAGAAAAAGAGGAGGGTGAATTCTATTTTGTTAAAGCAGTCGATGCAAACGGAGCGATAAAAATACTATCACTTCCAAAGCATGCCGCACACATCGGTGTGAGTCGATTCACAAAAAACGATTTGATTTCAATTGGGAATCAGATGCTAAAAAATACATACGGGTGGGGCGGAATGTATGGTGAGCGAGATTGCTCCTCCATGATTCGTGATTTCATGACCCCTTTTGGCATAATGCTTCCAAGAAACTCCTCATCACAAGCAAAAAAAGGGGAAGTTATCTCGTTTAGTGGGATGAGTAATGAGCAAAAACTCTCACTGATCAAAGAACAGGGGATCCCTTTTGAAACCATTGTTTATCTCAAAGGGCATGTTCTTTTGTACGTTGGTACTTATCAAGATAACGTCATGGTCATGCATAACTTTTGGGGTGTAAGAACTCTGGATAAAAGTGGAAATAAAGGGCGTCATATCATAGGCAAAGCGATTATTAGCACACTTGAAATAGGATCGGAGTTAGAGGAATACGACTCATCTATGAAATTGCTTTCACGGGTTGAAAGTATGAATATATTTACGAAAACAGCTACTCCTCTTGCACGTCAAAGCAAGAGTGTAGCAAGTAAAAAACCGCTTTAATTATCCTCGAATATCCAAAAGGGATCCGTACATCTCGTTTTGTGTACGTATAGCCTGAACATTTGCTTGAGTTGTTTTTTCAATCGTAGTCTGATCGGTTAACTCTTTTGAGAGATCTGTTTGTGATTTTTCACTTCCGTTGGATGTTGCCATTTGTGTATTTGCTTGCGTTGAGCCGTTTTGAGTCTCACTGATGGCAGTTTCTTGCGGTACAAAGCGGTCGGTATTTACGTTGGCAATATTATTAGCATTCGCATTCATCCACGTTTGATGCGACATGATGGAAGATACATTCGAGCTTATCATAATCAGCTCCTTTGGCTAGATGAGTATCAGTATAGTTCCCATCACCTTAAACGGTGATAGAAAATCAAGATTAGTGTAAATCAGCGTTGAGTTTTACTTCACGGGTTGAGCGACGGATAAGCAATTGCCCAGTAGTGGAGTCTTGGCGGTAATGGATACCGTTGAGTCCTACCAAGTCTTTGCCTTTGAAGCTTGTTCCGTTAAGTGTTTTGGACGGATTTGCCTCTTGGATTTTGGCAAGTTCTTCGGCACTGACTGAAAATTTTGTTCCCGCAAGTACTGCGATTCCGGCATCAACAATACAGCCATCTCCTAGTGCGATTCCTGTAACAGAGTTTGCACCCAAGAGCGTATTTTTACCGATAGTGACCGGAATACCGTCGGTTCCGCTGAGAACGCCAAGGATAGATGCACCTCCCCCAACGTCTGAACCATCACCTACAACTGCAGAACTTGAAATACGCCCCTCAACCATGCTGACACCTGTGGTTCCCGCATTGAAGTTTACATAACTAGCACCCGGCATTATGGTTGTTCCTGCATGAAGCTGTGCACCAAAACGAACTTTTGAGTCATCCAATACACGAGTATTGTTTGCAGGGATAATGTGTTGAAGATAGCGCGGGAATTTATCGACGAAATCGATTTTCGGATATTCGTTGGCGAATTTGAGCTCGATCTCGTTTTCACGGAGCCATTCGAGTTCAATCGGTTGACCATCCGACCATGCTACGTTATGAAGTGCCCCGAACGCACCGTTTAGGTTGAGTGAACGAAGTGCTGCTTTTGAGGTAGAGAGGGCATAGAGTTTGAGATAGGTTCCCTCTACGCTCGTACATGCTACATCGTTGAAAAGGATAACAAGACGGAATTCACCATCGCGCATCCCGCGCTCTTTGATCTGATTGTAAAGGGCTGAGACGACTTGAATATTTTTGTGTGCATCGCCGAATGCTTCATCAGCATACGGGGTAAAAGCATTTAAACATCCTTCTAAAAATTTTGTTGTTACAGGGATGATCACTTCATCAGCATTGAAATCAATTTCAAACCCTTGTTCTTGTGCACTTTTAATAAAAATAGCAGCACTGCCGAAATTCTCGTTCCAGTTGATGTGCGGATAGGTTGCCTGGAGGATTTTTGAGCTGTCAAGCTGACCAAAATCGACACGGCAGATACCGAATGCAAGGGGATTTTTGTATCCGGCGGTATTTTGAATATCTTGAACACATGCTTTAAAAGCGGCTTCGGTCTCTAAAATTTCCATATTTTCTCACTTGGTGTAAAATTAATATAGAATTTTACCACAAGAGCCTATGGATGGGTTGAATGTTGCGTGTTATACTGTCGTTATATTAATCAAATGGAATATTTATGGATCAGTGGATTAGTTTATTAAAAGCAAATGATTATCTTGGGATCAAAAAATATCTCAGTAATGGTGCCAATGTCAATGCCCAAGAAGATAATGGGGAATCAGTTATATGTTTTGCAATGCGATATCGATGCGATGATGAGATTATAGAGCTGTTGATTGAAAATGGTGCGAATCTGACACATGTTGATAATGAAGGGGTCAGCGTTTTCGATGTAGCTGTTACCTACAATCATCTTCCCATCATCGAGCAACTATTGGAAAGTGAGTTTGATATTAACACACCGACCCGTAAAAGTGGGTTTACGCCGCTCATGGGAGCCGTATGTTATGGACGTATTGAAGTGGTGCGTAGATTATTAGGGAAAAAAGCAAATTTATCCGCCCGTGACAATCACGGATTTACGGTATTTGATTATGCACGTAAAATGAATAAAAAATCTATTTTAGCTCTATTAGAGGCAGAATTGCATGGAACAGATTAAAACCTTTTTATTGCTTGGGACATTGAGCGTACTGCTCGTCTTTATCGGTGGATATTTAGGCGGTCAGGCGGGAATGGTGATCGCATTGCTCATGGCTGGCGGTATGAATTTTTATGCCTATTATTTTTCTGATACGATGATATTGAAACACTATAACGCACAAGAGGTCGATCCGCGTGAAGCTCCGATGCTTTATCGTGTTGTTGAGCGGTTGGTGGAACGTGCCGATCTGCCGATGCCGAAGGTGTATATTATTCATGATCATATTCCCAACGCTTTTGCAACGGGTCGTAATCCCTCTCATGCAGCGGTTGCTATTACAACGGGATTACTTGAACTCTTGAATGAAGATGAGATTGAGGGGGTTATGGCGCATGAACTCTCACATGTTGCCCATCGCGATATCCTTGTGGCTACAATAGCCGCAACGATTGCGGGTGCAGTTGCCTTTATAGCTAATATGCTGCAGTTTGGAGCGATGTTCTCTCAACGGGACAATCGTAACGGAAATCCCATCTTGATGCTAGTCATGGCGATTTTATTACCGATTGCCGCTACTGTGATTCAAATGACGATTAGCCGCTCACGCGAGTTTATGGCGGATGCGGGAGCGGCACATCTCACCGGTCACCCCGAGTGGCTTCAAAATGCACTGATCAAACTCTCCAATTATAATGCGAGAGGAGAAGTGCATGGAGCAACACCGGAAAATGCCCACATGTTTATTATTAGTCCGTTTGATGGCAAAAGCGTTTCGTTTGCGAATTTATTTCGGACTCATCCGACGACCGAGCAGAGATTGGAACGCTTGGAAGCATTAAAAGAAGAAGTTTCTCATCCTAAGAATAAATTGTATGAGCGTCATTACCGATAAGCGGGTTACTCCGGCTCAATCTTAAGAGTGAAGTGCGGCTTTGGGGGGCTCTTTTTTTTCGGATGTTTCAAAAACGTATGACGATAGATAATATAGATAAAGAGACTGATTCCCAATCCGATCATCAAGATCATTACTTTACTCATTCTAACTTGCCCTCCCGTTTTCTTTTAAATAAATCGGCAGTTTAAAAAAAACGTTTATTCAGAAGTATTGTTGATGAGGGAATAGGGTATCGATTTTGACTCTAATGCATCAATAAAACGTTTAAAATTGGCTTTTGACAGTTTTTGATCAGATGATGCGACTGAAATTTCGACCGTTGGATTTCCTCCGTTCATCATTGGTAACGATGAAAAATCGATCCCCTCATCCATCAGCTCCATTACATCGATTAATGTATTTTCAGATGTTTGCGCTACGAGGGTATGCCGGTAAGTGAGAGAAGCTTTTGGATAAAAACGTTCTAATGCATCTTCGACCATCGGATGGGACATCTCCGGAAATCCTGGCATGAAGAAATAGCGATCGTAGAGATAAAAGCCTGACATGTTATTGATGACGTTATGAAGCAGTCCCGAATTTTTGGGAAGCTCTGCCATATGAATACGGTGCGGATAGGCCGCATCTGCGAACCGTTCGATGATGTGATCGGTAAATTCTTTGTGAGGAACCAATACACCGTCACTAAAGACATTGGCAGCGATCTGACGGGTTAAATCATCAGGGGTTGAACCGATCCCGCCAAAACTGAACATCACCGCGTCGGGATCATTTTTGATCATGTTAAATGTATTATGGATCAGTATAGGATCATCTTTGATGATGAAGGAAGAGAAGAGGGTATGACCGCGGCGGAGCAGGGCGTCACGTACATAGAGAAAATGTTTATCTTCTCGACGGGCATTGAGGATTTCAGATCCGATAATAACGGCATAAAAGTGAGGTGTTTTCATACGAAGATTATAACATGAGATTCCCCGCTAAGGGGAGTGGGAGAATTATTTTAATTGTGACAGAATTGCTTGCTCAACGGCATCGATTTTTTGTGTTCCATCGATGGTGATGTATTTGACTGAGCTATCAGCCGCTGCAACCCCTTTGTAGTAGTTGACAAGCGGAGCGGTTTGTTCATGGTAGACACGAAGACGGTCTAGGACGACTTCAGCTTTGTCATCGTCACGTTGTACCAAATCTTCTCCAGTCTCGTCATCCTTTCCTTCCACTTTTGGTGGGTTGTAGACGATGTGATAGGTACGTCCTGAACCGAGGTGGGCACGGCGTCCTGACATACGTTCTACAATAATGCTATCAGCAACGTCAATTTCAATCACTGCATCGATTGCTACGCCTGCTTCTTTGAGTGCATCGGCTTGAGGAACGGTACGTGGGAAACCATCAAGAAGAAAGCCATTTTTACAATCATCTTGCGCAATACGCTCTTTGACCAAACCGATAATGATTTCATCGGTGACGAGTTTGCCGGAATCCATAAACGATTTTGCCAATGTTCCGAGCTCTGTTCCCGCTTTGATCGCGGCACGGAGCATATCTCCGGTAGAGATTTGTGGAATGTCGAATGTTTTTGTCAAAAACTGAGCTTGTGTCCCTTTTCCTGCACCCGGTGCACCCAAAAGAATGATTTTCATATTAATTCCTATTAATTAAATTTTTGTTTTGATGAACGCTTCCATCTCATCGACAATTGCGTCGATGGAACGTTCACCGTTGATTTTTTGGAGGAGATTTTTCTCTTCATAAAACGCTTGGATGGTACTGAGCGGTTCGGTATAAACATTCATGCGGTTATTGAACACCTCTTCTTTGTCATCCGCACCGCGAGAACGTCCGAGAACACGATCACGTGCTACCTCTTCGCTCACGACGACTTCTATGACACTCTCCAATACAATAGAGGTATCGTGCTGCAAAAATTTGTCGAGTTCATTCATCTGCTCGAAGGACCTTGGGTAACCGTCAAACAAAATCACATCGGATGGAGCAGCTTTGATTGCACTGGTGATGGTTTCAATCGCAATTTCAATCGGAACGATCATTCCACGGCTGATAAAGCTGTCGATTCGCATACCGCGTTCACTTCCGCTTGCTACCTCGGCACGGAGGAGATCGCCTGTGGAATAGTGAACAATAGCATCACTGTTGCGCGCTGCTATCATCTCTGCATCGGTTGTTTTTCCTGAACCCGGTGCACCGATAATCAAAAAAAGCTTTTTCATGACCCTCCTTTATTTTTAAACGTCAAAGGAATAAAATCCTTTTGACTCTGCTAGCCGCTTGGGCTACTAAAGCTTGCCTCTAAAGAGGCAGAATTTTATTTTGCACTCTCTCTGAGTCGGATATGAAGCTCACGTAATTGGGTGAGTTCTACCGGACTTGGCGCTTGCGTCATGATACATGAGGCTTTTTGCGTTTTCGGGAACGCGATAACGTCACGAATACTGTCTTTTTTCGACAATAGCATCATAAAACGGTCAAAACCGATCGCAAATCCACCGTGCGGAGGTGCACCGAATTTGAGTGCATCGAGCAAGAAGCCAAATTTCTCTTGAGCCTCTTCTTCTCCAATCCCCAAAAGACTAAAAATTTGTTCTTGAAGTGCTTGTTTGTGGATACGGATCGATCCTCCCCCGAGTTCGGTTCCGTTAAGGACGATATCATACGCGATCGATTCGATGTCTTCGAGGTGCTCGTGGTTGAGATCACGCGGCATGGTGAACGGATGGTGGAGAGCTTTGACACGACCTTCTTCGATCTCGAACATCGGGAAGTCTACAACCCAGACAAATTCGAAACGATCTTTGTCGATCAGGTTCATTTTCTCATGCTCTGCGATGAAGATACGGAAACGTCCCATATAATCCCAGACGGTTTTTTTATCTCCCGCACCGAAGAAGACGACGTCGCCCACTTCCATTCCTGTACGATCAACGAGGAGCTGTAGATCTTCAGGGGTGAAGAATTTCTCCAACGGTCCTTTGAGACCGTCTTCTTTCATTTGGAAATATCCGAGGCCTTTCGCACCGAATTTACGCACATAATCTTCGAAGCTTTTCATTTCACGTTTGGAGAATACCAAATCGGCACCCGGAACGCGAAGCGCTTTGATACGGTTCATTTTCGGGTTGGCAGCGATTGACGTGAAAATCTCATTGTCACAGCGTGCAAAGATGTCGATCACATCAACCATTTTAAGGTCATATCGAAGATCCGGTTTATCCGATCCGTACCACTCCATCGCATCGCTATATTTGATACGGTTGAACGGAGTCGTAACGGTGTGTCCCGCAGCGGCGAACATACCGGTAATCAACTCTTCGGCAACGCGGATAACGTCTTCTTGGTTACAGAAGCTCATCTCAACGTCGATTTGCGTAAATTCAGGCTGACGATCGGCACGCAAATCTTCGTCACGGAAACATTTCGCGATTTGGAAATAGCGATCAAATCCACCCACCATCAACAGCTGTTTAAAAAGCTGCGGAGATTGGGGGAGGGCGTAAAATTCACCTTCGTGAACACGGCTCGGAACAAGATAGTCACGTGCTCCTTCCGGAGTTGATTTGGTCAAAATCGGCGTTTCCACTTCCAAGAATCCAAGACGGTCAAGGACGTTACGTGCCGCGATCGCCGCTTTTGAACGCATTTGGAAGGTTTGGAACGCGTTCGGATTACGCAAATCAAGGTATCGGTAACGAAGACGGGTCTCTTCACCGACGTTGTTATCGCCGATACCGAACGGTACCGGTTCTGAACGGTTTTCGATAATGAGGTTTTCAACCACCACTTCAATCGCACCCGTTTTGAGACGAGGGTTCACAAGACCTTCACCACGGTTACGGACACGTCCGTGAGCGATAAGAACGAACTCGTCGCGTACTTCGCTCGCTACTTTGTGTGCATGGGCATTATCAGCGGGATCACATACGAGCTGGATCAAACCGCTTTTATCGCGCAAATCGATAAATACGATCCCTCCATGGTCGCGGTAGCTGTTTGCCCAACCGCATAAAACGACGTTGTCGCCTACGTTTGCTTCACTTAAATCGGTACAAAAATGACTTCTCAAATCAAAGTCCTTACAAAATATTTTGCGCGATTATAGCGCTAATAAGCTTGTGGTTTGATAATACGTAGGGGATGTACGCACCTGTATGCGTACATATATTAAGCACTCAGTTTTAGCTCGATGGGGTATCGACAGCGGTAAAGAAGGTATTGGTTTTAGCTGTAGTACGCGGTATCGGTTGCGTTAGAGCCGATTCATTTTTTTCTCCCGTACGGATACGTTCAACTTCGAGAACCGGAGTGACCCACATTTTCCCTGCGCCGTGACCCAAATCCTGTGTATGGGCACGGATCGCTTCCATCGTGATCTCTTTGGTCTTATCGTTGGAGACGACGATGAGGAGCATTACTTTCGGATACAAATCGGGAGCGTTGTTTTTCTCTGCAATCCCGAGTGAACCTTTACCGATTACGTCAGTAACGGTAACCCCTTCGATTTCATTATCGAACAGTTCGCGTAGAACATCATTCAAGCAGTGTTTATTAAATACAGCGGTAATTTGAAACATTTTGGACCCCTTGTGTGGTGTTGTGATAGAGACATTATAAATTGAATCTGTCTTTTGAATAATCATTTTACTGATTATTTATTAATCAGTTTACAAAAGGTGTCGAAAATACAAGTACGACAAAATTGTCAGATCTCGATGAGAATGGCACTTGCATTGGTATGGACAATGAATCCATTTTGGGAGAAGAGACAATGGCACGAGATACGCTGATCGGCGGAGCATTATGGGAAGAGTATTCCAGCGAAGTACAACGACGGATGAATGATCCGGTCAATATGGGTGAAATTACCCAAGAAGAGGCCGATGCTGCGGATAAAAAACTGATTATTGCCGATTTCGGTGCGGAGAGCTGCGGGGATGCGGTGCGACTTTATTGGATGATTGATCCTAAAAATGATGTTATTGTAAAAAGCCGTTTTAAAAGTTTCGGATGCGGAACGGCGATTGCCAGCTCGGATATGATGGCGGAATTGTGCATGGAAAAAACGGTTGATGAAGCGCTCAAAATTACTAACATCGACGTTGAAAAAGCGCTTCGTGATCATGAGGACATTCCAGCCGTTCCGGGACAAAAAATGCACTGTTCGGTAATGGCGTACGATGTGATCAAAAAAGCGGCGTCGATCTACAAAGGTGTCGATATGAGTGAATTCGAGACCGAATTTATCGTGTGCGAATGCGCCCGTGTGAGTCTTGATACCCTCAAAGAGGTGATTCGTCTCAATAAGCTTGAAAGTATTGAAGCGATCACCGACTATACCAAAGCGGGCGGATTTTGTAAGTCGTGCATCAAGCCCGGAGGGCATGAGAAAAAAGATGTTTATCTTGTTGATTTGCTGGCGGAAGTTACCGCAGAACTTCAAAAAGAGGCGATCAGTAAAAAAATAAAAGAGGCGAAAGGGGATGGAAATTTCAATGCGATGAGTTTGGTGCAAAAGCTTCGCAGTATCGAATCGATCCTCGAAGAGTACATTCGCCCGACCCTCAAAGCCGATCATGGTGATGTTGAAGTGATTGATCTCAAAGAGATAGACGGAGAGCATGAACTCTACATTCAATATAAAGGTGAATGCATGAGCTGTTCGATGAACACGACGACGACGCTCGCAGGGATGCAGGATATGCTCAATTTCAAACTCAAAAGTAATCTACGAGTGATGGTGGTGTAAGATGGCATACGCCACAAAAGAGGGGACGTTTCGGTATCTAAAGAGATTTGGGAAGTATTCCAAAGATTTTTACCGTTTTAACGGCGAACTCTTTTTTCCCTCACTGGGAATCGGAACGTATAAAGCCGAACCCTACAAAGAGGATAACTACATCATCAACTACGCAGATGCGATTCAGATGGCATTACGCAAAGGGATTCATCTAATCGATACGTCGATCAATTATCGCTATCAGATGTCTGAACGTGAAATTGCTGAAGCGATTCATCCGATGCTCCAAAGCGGTGAAATAATGCGTGATGAGATTATCATCGCCTCCAAAGCAGGGTTTATACCTCTGGATTTCCCGTTTCCCGAGAATCCGTACGGCTGGATACAAGAAAATATCATCAAAGCAGGGTTGGCGAGTGCTGATGAGGTGATTATCGATCAGCACTGTATGAGTCCCGCATATCTGCGTTGGAGTTGTGAACAGTCGCTTAAAAATCTGGAGTTAGAGATGATCGATATTTTTTATCTCCATAATCCTGAAACCCAGTTGGGATATGTGGATCAAAACACGTTTTATGAACGTATCGAAGCGGCGTTTGGGCTTTTTGAAGAATTGCGTAGTGAGGGAAAAATCGTCTCTTACGGTATAGCGGCATGGAACGGATTTTTATACGAAGCGGATCATACCGAATATATCTCTCTCAAAAAAGTGGTGGAGATTGCCCGTCGTGTCGGCGGAGCAGATCATGGACTTAAATATATCCAAAGCCCGTTCAATCTTGCCAAGCCACACGCATACGGTTATGTAAATCAAGAGTGCGAAGATGGAAAGTTTTATCCTCTGATGCATGCGTGTGCTTCGTATGGCTTGACCTGTATTGCTTCATCTCCTTTGTTGCAAAAAAATCTCTTTAAACGTCCGTTCGCTTCCAATGTTGCGGAGTTGCTGAATACGACAGAGTTGAGTGATGTAGCCAGCGCGCTACAGTTTGCTCGTAGTGCCGGAGCGATCAGTGCGATTTTCGGTGCCGTTGATCCTTCACACGTAGAGGATAATGCTATTTTGGCGTATATTCCGGAGGCGTCGGTGGACGCCGTAAATACATTGATGAGGGGTGCGTATGCTGTATGATGTCGTGGTGGTCGGAAGCGGAATATCAGGATTGTATGCCGCGCTCTATGCCAGACGTGCTGGTTTGAATGTCGCCCTGATTTGTAAAAGCAACCCTCTGCGCACCAATTCTGCGGTTGCATCGGGCGGGATCAATGCGGTGCTCAAAACGACACGCCATGATTCCATTCGCGACCATGTTGCCGATACGATCAAAGGCTCAGATAAACTGGCCCGTTTGAGTGCTGTGAGTGCTATGGTTACGGGTGCCGAGGAGATCATTTATGAACTGCAGGAGATGGGCGTTCAGTTTGATCGTGATAACGAGGGTAACATAGCACAACGCCCTTTTGGCGGTACGAAGGCAAAGCGAACCTGTTATATCGCTGATAAGACGGGGGCATCGATTACACAGACGCTTTTGGTACAGTGCCGCCGCGAAGGGGTCAGTATTCTCCAAAATCATGTCATGCTCGGGATTGCTACGTACAAAGAGAAGTTCTCCGGGATTACACTATTGCGTCGCCGTGATTCCCAAGTGATCGCTTTTGCGTGTAAATCACTCGTATTGGCGGGTGGTGGATATGCGGGTATCTATCGGGGGCATTCGACCAACTCCCAAGAATCCAGCGGAGATATTCTCGCAATTGCCTTACGCGCAAAAATGCGTTTAGCCAATATGGAATTTGTACAGTTCCATCCAACGACGTTGATAGGCAGCGGTACTTTGATCAGCGAAGCGGCGCGAGGCGAGGGGGCATATATCGTCGATGAGAGAGAGGAGCGTTTTACCGACGAGCTTCAGACGCGAGATAAGCTCTCCCGTGATATTGTCAAACATCAGCTTGAAGGGCATCGTGTTTATCTCGATTTTCGTCATTTAGGGGAAGAGTTGATCGATAAAAAACTTCCATCCGCACGAAAACACGCACTTAATGGTGCAGGTATCGATATTCTTACCGAATTATTGCCGATCACCCCGTCCGCTCACTATACGATGGGGGGAATATGGAGCCGCAATGATACATCAACCGATATCCCAAATCTCTTCGTATGCGGCGAATGTGCTTATAGCGGTGTTCATGGGGCAAATCGATTGGGCGGCAACAGTTTGCTTGAAGCGGCATATTTTGGTCGTCTTGCAGGTCTCGAAGCGGCAAAAGCCGCTAAAAAAGGGGAATATCATCCGATAGATTATGCACTGGTGGATAAAGAATCCCGTTATGTGGAGTCGATATTGGAGGGTGAAAATCGCTTTAATATCAATACTATGCGTCGTAATTTGGGTAATAATCTCTATACGAACGCGGGTGTATTTCGTACCCATGATTCACTGGCGTCCGCATTGGAATATGTCCATTATCTGATGAAAATGTCATCTGGACTGTGCTGTATCAACAAAGAGCGAAGTGATAACGTCGAGCTTCTCTCAATCATTGAGTTTCGTAACTCATTAACCGTTGCCGAAGCGATGATAATGTCGGCATTAGCGCGTGAAGAGTCGCGTGGCAGTCATTACCGTAATGATTTCCCGCAATGTGATGATAAGCAGTACGAGGCCAATACGATTATCAGACGATTAGCGGGAACATTTTTACGGATCACGTTCGAGGGTCATCTTTCATCGGATTGGTGGCACCGGATACGAGAGTTTTTTCACGCAAAGTGATGCGATGAATTTAAATATTAATCAATATTAAGGAGCGAGAAATGGCAAAGGTAATGTTACGTTACGATTCTAAGGGGATGATCTCTTTTTATGTCGCTAAAAAAGATATGGAAGAGACCATTCTATCATCAGAATTTGACAGTGATGAAAAATGGGGTGGAGAGGTAAAGCTTAGCAATGGAGAAACATGGTTTATTGAGCCGTGTATGAAGAAATTCCCGAGTGAAGTTGTAGCAAAACGATTGGGTGATTAATATATTTGAAATTTTGTGAAAAACTAGGAAATTTCTCTAGTTTTGTTCACGTGATTTCTAAACCTGTATCAAGTATTATAGTAT
>NZ_NSIU01000018.1 GCF_002633015.1 Sulfuricurvum sp. PD_MW2
AAATGGTGACGGGACAGATACCATGTTGCAATTGCATAGTCACTATAAGGAGTTTCTCTCTGTGCCAAGGGGATCGAATCATTACGAAGTTTGCTTCGAATAATGCCAAAAAGAATGAATCCTAACAAAAGAGCGCCTAATGCCATGAACCAATCATAACTCCACCATATCAGTGCTCCAATACAATAGTTCCCATAGCTAAGTGAATATCCGATGATTCGGGCTTGTAATCTGCATTGACGTGTCGGCAATGTCGGAGTCGGATCGATATGAAAGGTTAAGGGTTCCGTATGCATACTAAAGCTGCATTTTTTCATCAGATGTAGCTTCACGTTGCGCTACAAATGTATCTTCGATGCTTTGAGGTTCTACAAACACTTGCTCAAAAATCTGTTGGGCTGTATTCCATCGGTTTTCTTTGGAATTGAGCATAACGATAAGACAGTCATTCCCGTCTTTTTTTGCACGCGCAATGAAACATGGTCCCGCTTTAGAGGTGTATCCTGTTTTAACCCCTACGGCATATTCGTATTTTCCTAAAAGATGGTTGTGTGTTTTAGCGATGAATTTTCGATTGGTATTGAGTGAATAATAGGTATGTTCATTTTGTCGAGTTATGTCGTTGAATAGAGGGTTTTGGATGGCGTATTCGGCCAGATGGAGAAGATCGAGTGGGGTAGAATGATGCATTCCGATATCAAAACCGCACGGATTGGTAAAAAGGGTATTTTCCATCCCGATTTGTTGAGCTTTGAGATTCATCATTTCAACAAATGTTTTCAAATCCCCCCCGATAGCGATAGCAATAGCCATTGCTGCGTCATTATCGGATTTAATCATGGCGGCTTTAATCAAATCATCAAGACGGATCACCTCTCCCTCTTTGTAACCGGCTTTGGTCGGTTCAACTCCGATCATTTCAGCGGTAATGGTAACGCCGCGATCCAAATTTCCCTGTTCAATTGCCAAAATTGCAGTCATGATTTTAGTGAGGCTGGCAGGTTTAACCTCTTTGAGGGCTTCTTTATCGTAAATGATTTCACTCGTTGTCAGCTCTTTGACCAAGAGTGCTTCGACATTGAGTTTATCGAGTTTCTCTTTGTCGACTTGGGCATGTACGGACAAAGAAAGAAAAAAGGTTAAGACAATTAGGTATCGATATATCATTAGGCTATATTACTTTATAAAAGGATAGGATTTTTTTATGATTACGAAAAAATGTAAACACTCAACACTAAAATTGTTATTTTTCCATATTTTTGTTTAAAATGTAGAAAAATGGAACGTATATCGATATGATATGTTGCATAATCATTCGTATCGCAGTGCATCGATCGGATTAAGACGTGCTGCTTTCCGCGCCGGAAAATAGCCGAATACGATTCCTACAAGGGTAGAGAATAAAAAGGCGACCAATACAATCATCGTGTTAAAAATCAGCGGCAGGTCAAAGAATACACTGATTCCTATCCCAAAGCCGATTCCCAAAATGACCCCGATGACGCCTCCAAGCGAAGAGAGGACAATCGCTTCGACCAAAAACTGTAAAAGTACTTCTCTCTCTAATGCCCCGATGGCGAGACGTATTCCGATTTCACGGGTACGTTCTGTGACAGAAACAAGCATGATATTCATAATCCCGATCCCTCCGACGAGGAGACTGATCGTAGCGACGGCACCTAACAATACGGTGAGCATTTTTGTCGTGGAGGTAAGAGTCTGAACTACTTCTCGCAAATCGCGGACATTAAAATCATCTTCATCTCCGCTGCGGATATGGCGTCGCTCTCGCATCATAGCGGTGAGTGAAGATTTGATGTTTTCGATGCTTGATGCATTTTTAGTTGAGAGCATGATGACTGAAATATCTTGATTACCGCTGATACGGCGTTGGAACATACGGATGGGGACAACGATGATATCATCTTGATCCATTCCAAACATAGAGGCCCCTTTAGGGTGGAGCAGACCGATCACTTTACAAGAAAAGTTGCCTAACCGTATGGAAGCGCCGATGGGGTCTTGATCACCGAAGAGCTCTTTGCGTATCGTTTCTCCGATGACACAAACGGCTTTTCCACCTTGCAGTTCAGCAGGTGAAAACATTCTTCCCGATTCAAATGCCCAATCTTTGACACTAAAGTAATCGTTGTCACTACCGTCGATCGAGGTGGAGTAGTTTTGGTTTCCATAGACGGCCTGCATCCCTTTGGAGGCTACGGGTGCTACCCCTTTTAATCCTCCTATTTCGCGTCGAATAGTAGCAATATCATTATGGGTAAAGCGCTTAGCCGTTGCATCGGTCCCTTGGGGTCCGTGTCGATCTTGCCCCGGGCGGACGATGAGCATGTTACTGCCGAGTTTTGAGATGCTATTGGTCACATACGCGGTGGTAGCATCTCCGAGCATTACCATAGCGATAACTGAAGCAACTCCGATCACAATCCCGAGTGTCGTCAGAATAGAGCGTAAAGCACTACGCCGAATCTCTCTGAGGGCTAAAATAAAAGCATTCCATATCATGCTTGTACCTTATCGATGAGTCCGTCACGAAAACGGATCGTACGCTGCGCATATGAGGCCATATCATCCTCATGGGTGACCATTATGATGGTAATCCCTTTGTCACGATTAAACGATTGTAACAGCTCCATTACTTCGATACTTTTTGCAGTATCGAGATTCCCGGTCGGTTCATCGGCAACAAGAATCAACGGATCGGTAACGATAGCACGTGCAATCGCAACGCGCTGTTGTTGACCTCCTGATAGTTCTCCGGGAGTGTGATGAGCAACGTGTTCCAATCCGACACTTTTGAGTGCACTAAGAGCCTTGATTCTACGTGTTGATGCGTCAACTCCGCGATAAAGTAGCGGAAGCTCTACATTTTCGACTGCTGACGTTTTACCGAGCAGATTGAATCCTTGAAAAATGAATCCAATATAGTTGCGCCGTAGTAAAGCCCTCTGATCTCGATCCAGGGTTGTTACATTTACCCCTTCAAAGAGGTATGTTCCCTCGCTAGGGGTATCGAGACATCCGATGATATTCATCGCGGTTGATTTTCCCGATCCGCTTGGCCCCATGATAGCGACAAATTCACCGTGTTCAATCGACAAATCGATCCCGCGCAGAGCATATGCTGTTGCTTCGCCTGTGCCGTAGGATTTGCTAATTGCCTCAAAGGTGATAATCGGCTTTTGCATAGTCACTTCTCGTCGATTCCGATGATGACACTGTCATTGGACTTTAACTCGGTTGCGACAATAGCGGTTGAAACTCCATCGCTTTTTCCGGCGCTAACATCAATTTTGATGGGTTTGTTTTGACGAAGTACCCATACTGATTTGCCATCGGTGTTGATCCCTTCTTTGGCTTTTTGGGATGAGGTATTTTTATCTTTTGGAGGAGTAAAACGTAACGCGGCATTAGGGACTGTTAGCTTATCATGCAAGATGCCCGTAATAATTTGAGCGGTAGCCGTCATTCCCGGACGCAGACGCAAGTCATCGTTAGGAACTTCCACAACGGCGTCATAGGTAACGACTCCGTTGAGTATTTTCGAATTCAAACGAAGTTGGGTAATAACCCCTTTAAAGGTTTGATGGGGATAGGCATCAACGCTAAAACTAACGTTTTGGTGTTCTTTGACTTCTCCAATGTCCGCTTCATCGACACTGACGATCACTTTCATCGTATTGAGATTTTTGGCCATCGTAAACAACACCGGTGTTTGCATTGCTGCAACGACGGTTTGCCCGGGTTCAACTTTGCGGTTCAATACGATTCCATCAATCGGTGAAACAACGACCGCTTTTCGGAGGTTATCTTTGCCGATAGCGAGTTCGGCTTGCGATTGTTGTGTTTGTGCCATGGTGGCTGCAACGGAGGCTTTAGCCGAAAGGAGGGCATTATCCGCTTCGTCCACCGCTTGTTTGGAAGGGTAGTTCCCTCCGGTAGACGTATACATCTTGTGAACACGCTCCCACTCATTTTGAGCATTTGCCAGTGATGCTTTTGCAACGGAAACATTTGCTTGAGAACGTTTCAAAGCCGCTTCAGCACTTGTTACATTCGACGATAGTCGTGTTGTATCGATTCTCGCCATGATTTGACCCACTTTGACACGATCGTTATAATCAACAAGAACGTCGCTAATCGTCCCCGATACCTCAATTCCGACATCGATAGTGTTTGTCGGTTCGAGGTTTCCCGTCGCTGAGACGGCAGTTGTGAGATCTTTTCTCTCTACTGGGGCAGTGATATAGTGTATGGTCTCTTTTTTAGTGTGATTGATCCAAAACCATCCTCCCGTTAAGATCGCTAACAAGATAAAAAAAAGGGGGAGATATTTTTTCATGGGTGAGGATGAGGGGGAATTAAGCCCTAATGTTTGTTTGATAGATTCGCTGTTCATCGGATGTCCTTGGAAGTATTGAGAGAAAAATGGAGTTTGGCTAATTCGATTTGGATGTTGATTTCATTGATTTTAATCTCTAACTCTTCGATTGATTTGGTATTTTTGAGGGTTTGGAGATCGTAGCCGGTTTTTACTCCCGCATTGACGCCTGCTTGGGTAGCTTGGATCAAGTCATTATAGAGAGTGAGGTTTTGATGAGTGATAGCAATCACATCATTATAGCTTGCAATCAATTCGAGCGATTGTTTATAGATCGCTTCGATTTGACGCGATTTGTCAGCGGTTGATGCATTTTCTTTGAGATAGGCTGAACGCGATTCTTGAATCGTTGATGAGGCGTTGTAACTGAGCGGAATGTTCAATGAGAGCCCAGCGGTATAATAATTGCCTCTATAATCGGTTGGAAGTTCGTGGGCGTCATAGTTTTGATACCCCACTGTCGTATTAAGCGCAAGAGAGGGGAGATATTTGGTTTTTGTTACGTCATACAACCGTGCAAGTGTTTGGCTTTGAGCACGATTGTACGCAAGATCAAACTGATCTTTGAGATATGAGTCTTTTTCAATCAAAGAGAAAGTAGGAAGAGAGAGCGTATCGGGATCGAGATCACTGTATTTTGAGAGTTCCAGGTGCTCTTGTGCAATCACATAGCGAAGCGATGAGCGTGTTTTGAGCTCGCTGCTTTTTCCCATCAGTGCGTTATTGAGTTCGGTGATATCGACTTTTCCAGCATCATAGAGCTGATGTTTGATAAAAATCTCTATTTCTTTGTTTTTGAGACGAAGATTGCTTTGCTCAAGCTGATAGTTATTTTTTTTGAGATTGAGAAGCGTATTGAATATTTGGCCGTTGAGGGATGCGATGGTTTGTTTGAGTTGTATATTACGTGTTTGTTGTTTTGCGTCAGCGTACTCTATCTGATAGGTGATTCCGCCGGATCGGAAAATGTCTTGGGAAAGGGACGCCGATACGGAACCGAGCGTGTTGTGATAATCGCCTTGGGCACTTTTATTGGTTGAATACGATCCGTTCAGATTGATCGGAGAGAGCCAATCATTGCGAAGTTTTTGATGTTCGGCATCAATATTTTCGTATTCGTAGTGTAGTATATTTTTTTTAGTATCACTGAGGAGTGAGAGATCATCACCATTTACAGATGAAGCTAGAACGAGAAACAAAGAAAACGGAAAATAATATAGGAGTTTCATTCTTTGATTGTAGTCTAATTTAGGTAATTTTAGTGTAAACAGAAATTAAATGTTTTTTGAAAAAAGTTTGATTTTTTTGGGGTCGCACAAATATTTTTTTTCATTCGAAACCCGGGCACATTTTTCACAGATAAACTTCGGTTTTTTGACAATTTTGATTATTTTTTTGATCTGAGTATTCAGTTCATTTTTTTTGAGTTTACAAAGTGTTTTCATCTAAATTTCCTTTGGATACTATTTATGCCCTTATTGTAATGCAATTTTGACAATTAGAATGTAATGTGAAAGAAAAAGAGAAAAAAAGTGTTTAATGAGATGAAAAACAGCCCATTTTTTAATGTATTTAGGGCTGTTGGAGGTTTTTAGCTTAATTGATCCATCGTACGAAGCAATTCTTCCATCTTATCGTCTACACTGCCGACAAATTGGGTCAAATCCATCATTTCATCCATATTTTTATTGAGCGATTCACTGTTATCGGTAATGGCTTGAATCAAAATATTGATTGTAGCGGATGTTTCGGCCAAGCTTTTTTGTGTTCGTTCTGCAAGTTTACGGACTTCGTCTGCAACGACCGCGAATCCCCGACCGTGTTCCCCCGCACGCGCCGCTTCGATCGCGGCATTGAGAGCCAAAAGATTGGTTTGATCGGCGATATCACCGATGGTGGTCAAAATTTGTTTCGTCTCTTGTGCGTTTCCTGCCAATGTTTGAAGGTTGCCGGATAGCTCATGCTCTTTGTTTGCTACATTTTGAATACGATCGACGGTCGTATTAATCATGGAATTGAGCTCTACGAATTGATTTGCACGAAGTGCTTCAATGGTCTCTTTTAGTTGCTTTGTATTATTATTTAGAACCTCTTTGGCTTGATTGTTTTGATCTTCCATCGATTCTAACGCACTGCCTAATGCATTGATTTTTTCTAATACCTGAGCCATTTTTCCTTCGACTGTAATGTGTGCCCGAGCGGAAAATTTCCCTTCACTCAACGACTCTAACACTTTAATCGCTTGATCGAGATTTTTTTCGGTGGAATCGAGCATATGGTTCATGGTTTTTCGCAGAAGATGGACATGCGGTGTTTTTGAATCGCTCGCAACGCGGCACATAAAATGTCCACGGCCCACTTTATCGGCTAACAATACCATTTCTCCAGCAACTTTGGTATCTTGTTCCAAAATAGATTCATATGTTTTTGCAAGATGATTCAGTTTGTCTTCCGTAGTGTTTGGTTCAGCAGCGATAGGCTCAAGTTGATTTCGTTTAAACAACAGTAAATCTTCAAACTCTTGGAGATGCGTATCTAAATCATCAGACCCTGATGAAGTCGAAAGACTCATCCCTATTGCTGTTATACTGAGTAGAAAGACAACCCCGGCACTTACCCATAGAGAATTCATGGTAATTGTCAAAACTAGTCCTACAACCCCTAAGAGCGATAAAATAATCATTTTTGTATTTTTATTCATTGGATCTTCACCTTATCGCATTGTTTTGTAGAGCGTTTCCGCTTTTTGGATTTCAGCTGTTGATGCTTTGCGTCGGCAGGACATATAACCGCCTTCTCCGTCTCCGCAGGCAATATTAGGATAAACGGTAGCAAATACCCAGTAAAAACCGCCGCTTTTAGTAGCATTTTTTACATACCCTTTCCATACTTTCCCGCTTTTTACGGTGTCCCACAAATCTTTGAAAGCTGCTTTTGGCATATCGGGATGACGAACGATGCTATGAGGCTGCCCGATTAACTCTTCGAGAGCATAACCGGCAATCTTACAAAAATCCTCGTTCGCAAAAAGAATTTTCCCTTTTGAATCTGTTTGTGATACTAAAAAATCAGTATCTTTTAATACATGTTCCATCGGTTCTCCATGATCTTAATAAACTGCAATAAGTGTATATTGGGGATTTATTTTGATATATTTGAGATATATAATAACGGTATAAGGTTACTTTTTGGTTATTTTAGGGGATTTACGGAAGAATATTGATTTTATAACCTATATTTTTGACTGTAATAATCGCTTCTTCACCAATTTTTGAACGAAGCTTTTTAATAAGGGTCTTAACACTGCTTTCAGATGTCATTTCATCGTACCATATGGCGTATTCGATTTGTGTTTTACTCAAAACGGAATATTTGTTTTTGACAAACAACGTAAGTAGCTCAAACTCTTTTTTGGTTAAAAAAATCATTTCGTTATCCTTGCTTACAACTTTATGCATCATATCAATGGTGATCCCATTGACGAGTATAATTATATTTTTTTCAACATGGTTATTGTTGGTTGCTGCTGCTTTCCCTTCCAACGATTTTTTAGCGAGAGCAAGTACTTTATCAATTTCGATGGGTTTGATCAGATAATCCGCAATATTGAGCGGAATCACTCTGAGCAGTGTTTCAGAATCTGTGTATGCAGACATAAAAATTACGGGGATATTGAGATCGAGATCTCGAAGTTGTTTAACAAAATCGGCTCCGTCTTGATAGGGCATCCGCATATCGGTGAGGATGATATCGACATGTTGAGATAAAACGATATCTCCGGCCTGGTTTCCGTTTGTTGCCGTGATAACATTTTTAAAATATCTTCTCATAATGTTTGCTAGAAAAGACAATGCTGTCGCATCATCTTCGATAATCAGAATGGAGTAGTTTTTTAAATCTTCATAACTATTGTCTTCTGTGACCAATCCGTTTCACCTTGTTTTTCGTTATATTAAAATATTATAGCAATAACTCTAGATAATTGGTGTAAATTATTTCGGAATCATCAAATGAAAAGTACTCCAACCTTCTTTTGTATCGGTTGTGTAGGAGAGTTGACCTTGCATGAAATACTCTGTGAGTGTTTTGGCAATATAAAGACCTAATCCGGTTCCCGATTTTTTTGTTGTGAAATAGGGGGTAAAAATTTTATCAGCGATAGAGGGATCAATCCCCCCTGCGAAATCGGTTACATCAATACATAAAATGTTATTTTCAGCACTCAGGGTTATGATGATGTGTTTCGAGGATTGGGAAATTTGTAATTGGTTCAACGCCTCTTTTGCATTTGAAATCAGATTGAGAAGAATATGTTTTATCTCTGTTGAATGAGTAGAAAGATTAAATATTTCAGGATGTTTTTCTTGATCTACAGGATACATTTCTCCCGTTTTGTTTTTACATCGGATCTCTAAAATAATCCCTAATGTTTTGAATTGCATGTCGCAAAGTTGACTAATTTCATGGACTACATGAAGAAGATTGCATTCATGCTGATTTTTTTGTGTATAAAAAAAGTCTCGGAATGTATCAAGTGTCTGAGACATGAATTGGAGTTGATGCATAACGTTTTTTTGAGATTCAGCAAAATATTCTTTGGTGAGTTCTTGATGGTGAAATGCTGATACCAAATCTTGCATTATCAATCCGATAGAATTTAAAGGTTGTCTCCATTGGTGTTCAATAACTGCAATCATATTACCCATTGCATCCAGCCTTGAATGATGAAGAACCATCCTCTCGTTTTTATTTTTTTCTTCTTCGATACGACGTGCATTCAAGCGTATTATTCTGACCATGGGTGCTACAATCAATAAAAGCGATACTAAAATGATTGAGCCAAATTGGATAAGTCTTCGGGTCAGAATTTCATTGGGTGATACTTCAGGCTGATACAAAGCCAAGAGTTTTTTTCCGTAAAGATCAAATGAAAATGCAATGGTGTTGCTATTTACCCAACGATATTCTTCATTTAGAAGCGGCGAGAAATACTCTAGAGATTGATGAAAAAAATCCGGCGCCTTTTTTTTATCTGATTGATATCGTGACCATGCCCATTGCGGATCGGGATGAATCAAAAAATATCCTTCATTATCGACAAGATAAAAATGGGAATGGTTGTATTGCAGCAGGTGTGTAATCCACTCTTGCATGTAGTAGTTGATAACAATAAGGGCTTGTTTCTTCCCATCTTTATAAACTGGTATCCCAAGACGTAATGTAGGGTTAAAGGGAATATCGATTTTCCCATGCTCAATATTGAGGTCAAAATCTGAAAAACCGACAGAGTTTTTTGGAAGAGAGACAAACTGTTTAAAATAGGGCCGATCTGATTTGTTCTGGAGTTCGTTAATCGGCGTTTTGTAGAGCGTTCCATCACGTCGACGGTCAAATCGGATCCGTTCATCTCCGTTTAAGCCTATTAGTCTGATTTGCATAATTTGTGAATCAGCCTTTAAACAATGGTAGAGCAATTTTATTGCTTCTGAATTGTTGTCATCGATATACGTTTGAATTTCCCCATTGTCGGCTAGTGTCCTGATGACATTAGATTGTATTTTTTTAAAGTCATCGAGATAAAATTGATTAATCTTGTTTTGTTGAGAAAGAAGAGTCAGTGTTTGTGATTGTATGTCGTAATGGATGAGCCACATACCGCACACCATGATAATAATAGAGAGAAAAACACCTATTTTGAGTGAAAAGTTTGGATTTTTTAGCATCTAAACATCGTATTTGGAATAATCCTTTGCCGGGGACATTTAATTGTTTCATGAACGGAGTATAATACCGCCAATTTTCATAAGGAATTATTTAGTGTACCGTTCTTTTCTTTTTCTTACCTGTACGTTGTCACTTGCTTGCGCACAAGAGATCTTACAACTGGACAAAATTGAGGTTGAAGAACACTATAGTGTTGTTGAGGAGCGTAAAGAAAATTCTATCGCCAAGCGTATCATCAAAGGTGAAGAGTTAACTCAATACGGTGATATGAATGCGCTTGAGATGCTAAAACGAACTCCGGGTGTAACGATTAATGAGGGAAAAGGGAAAAAAGGCTCTCCCGGAAAAGGTTATACGAAAGTATTGATTGACGGGGAGGAAGTCACATCGACAAAACGGGGAAATCCGCTTGAGCAGATCAGCCCGGATATGATTCAACGTGTAGAAGTGATGAGTAATGGTTCTGCTGAATATACGGCTGAGTCTATGGGAGGTATTGTCAATATTGTGCTTAAAAAACCCTCTTCATCTACCAAAACCACTGCAAAACTCACAGGTGGTTTGTACAACGGTGAGCCGATGAGTTCTTTGTTCGCACAGCATGAGGGAAAAAACGGCAAACTAGCGTATCTTTTTAATACCACGGTATCGGATAACAACCAAGAGGATACTTCATCGGCACAAACCGATACGTACAGTGAAAATACCAATACATCGGCACGATTTCGCTCATTGGGATTGAATACAAAGCTGATTTTTACCCCTACATCCAAAGATAAGTATATGTTTGACGGTGCAATCAATCGGAGTGACTACACGAAAGAGAGTCTCAAAAATCGATACAGCGGTGTGAATGAAACGATATCCCAGCAAGATGAGGGAGATGCGCTTATGCTATGGACCAAGTTTTCAGGGAGTCATAACCTCTCCGGAACGGAATTGTTAGAGTGGAAACTAAAATATCATCAAAACGATTCGGATGGTTTGACGCGCAGCAATAACGGTTCAACCTACCGTGAACAAAAAGACGAAAGTGCATTACGGGTACTTGGCGTTGAAGGGAGCTATTCGTTAGCGTTGAATGAACATTTTATCAAAACAGGTGTGGATCTCAAACAATTGCATCAAAGCGATGACGTAACGAACTATGTTAATGGTGTTCAAAGTAGCGACGATCATCAGCGCCTTCGTGAAAATAAAGGGGCATGGTATATTCAAGATGAGGTGAACATTGGGGAAAAAACAGTTATTACCCCTGGAATTCGCTTTGAACGTTCCGTACGGCAATTTGACCAAAGCGCTGCAATCGGCTATGTTGCTCCCTCACTTCATGCTCTTTATAAGCTGAGTGAGAATGACAACCTCCGTGCCAGTATCGCGAAAACGGTTCGATTGCCACGGTTGGATGAACTCTCATCCTCACTGGATAGCTCGTTGGATCAAAATGATTTTTCTCATCCGGATGTCATCGGAAATCCGAATCTCAAAGAAGAAAGGGCTCTTAGCTATGAATTGCGCTATGAGCACTTTTTTGAGGATAAAGGGATTGTGAGTGTCGGAGGTTTTTATCGCAATATCAGCGATAAGATCGAAAAAATGACAACGTTCCAAGCCGGACGATATATCCAACGCCCTTACAATTCGGGTGAGGGGAAATTGTGGAGTCTAGAATTGGAACTCAAAAAATCACTTGATTCGTATGTTTCGGGATTGGGAGTTTTTGCTAATGCAACGTTGCAAGATACATCGTTGGTGAGCAATGGAGTGGAACGAAAGATTAAAGGGACAAGTGATTATCTTTATAACATAGGAGTTGACCACACCCTCAAAGAGTATCGTTTGACCTACGGAGCTGCATATCGGTATGTCAGCGGTTATGACGATCCGATCGATGAGAATGGAATTATGGAAACGCAAGACGGTCATGGAACGCTTGACCTTTATGCCACCAAACGGTTGAATCAGACCTTTAAAATGGGATTGAACCTCAAAAATATCACCCAAGAATCAATCGTAACGACAACCAAAGGGTATGGGCACACCCAAGTTTCTGATGAAAATTCTCGATTCCACTTTTTGGTTACATTGGATGGTCGCTGGTAATTGACGAATAAATAAAGCTATATCTAAACTTAATCCGTCATTATAGGGAGAATTCGTTAACCGATTGTAGGTTAAGATGGTTAGTATTCTTCTCAATCTACATTGGAGGCATCGTATGAAAGACAATGAACCTACACTTGAATCGCTTGACGATTATGATACCCTTAAAGGGTCAAAAAAGCGCGTTGTATGGAGTGTCATTTTGATTGGGCTCCTGATCGGAATTATATTTGTCGTTGTCAAGAGTTATTATGGCGGCGTGAATGATTCAATCTCCGTACAAGAAGCGATTGGCAAAGTACCCGTAAAATAATGGTAAAATTCCCCTTTTCAATCCAAGGAATTTTATGCTAACTTCGATTATCACCGTCTATACGTTTTATATTTTTGTACGACTCTATGTGAGTGTCATGCAAATCGGCTACATCAATCAAATCAAGCGCAAAGGTGCTGTTTTGATGGGTGAGCGTGAATACCTCGATGCAGCTGGGTATGCCGTAGCCAAAGAGAAACTCTCTATGGCCGAAGCGTTTGTTGAGTATCTCCTTTTCCTCGTCTGGATCGGCGGTATGATGGCATGGTTGGATGCCGCATTTCTGTCGCAATCGCCTATGGTTCAAACGATCGGTGCGGTTATGGGACTGATACTGATCAATACCCTTTTAACCTTGCCTTTTGGATGGATTTCAAAGTTTAAAATCGATCAAAAGTACGGATTCAACCGTTCAAGTATCGGACAATTTATCAAAGATACCCTGATTAGCATGGTATTAAGCCTCGTTTTCGGCTCATTGGTAGTATGGGCGGTCGCATCGATTATCGGTTCCAATCAGATGTGGTGGTTATGGAGTTTTGCATTTATCATGAGCGTGGTGATTGCGATCAATATGTTTTTTCCGACGATACGTGCCTTGTTTTTCGACAAAGTGACACCGCTGGAAAACGGTGAATTACGTGAAAAAATCGAAGAACTCATGGCAAAAACAGGATTCGTGAGCAGCGGAATATTCGTGAGTGATGCAAGCAAACGGGATGCCAGATTGAATGCCTATTTCGGTGGAATCGGAAAAACAAAACGGGTGGTTTTATTTGATACGTTGATCCAAAAACTGACTCCTGCCGAGCTTATAGCGGTATTAGGGCATGAACTCGGGCATTTTGCACACGGTGATTTGTACAAAAATATCGCGATGGTAGGGGCGATGCTCTTTGGAATGTTTGCCCTTTTTGGCAACCTTCCCGAAACCCTGTATATGGAACTAGGTGTTTCGCAAAGTCCGCAGGTCATTATGATGCTCTTTATTCTGTTGCTTCCGGTTGTAAGCTTTTTTATTATGCCGTTATTTGGGATGATGAGCCGCCACAACGAATACGAAGCGGATCGTACCGGATCAGAATTGGGGGGTGCGGAACATTTGGTCAATGCCCTCAAAAAACTGGTGAGTGAGAACAAAAGTTTCCCTCTCTCTCATCCGCTATACCGTTTTTTCCACACGACCCATCCGCCGGTTGTTGATCGGCTTCGGGCATTGGGATACGATATTCATCTCAATACCTCAGATGAGGGATACGCTGATCCATGTCCAAACGATTAAAAGAGCTTCACGAAGAGATTACCCAATCTCTTGTAGGAATCGTTGAATTTCCTCGTCGCGAAGCAGAGTTACTATTGATGGCGTATCTTCAAAAAGATCAGCTCTATTTCATCACCCATCAAGATGATCTCATTGATGAAAACGATCCCTCATTGTGTGAATGGATCGCAAAGCGGTGTGCTAACGTCCCTTTGGAGTATTTGACCAATCGGGTCAGTTTTTACAGTGAGACGTTTTACATCGATGATGGTGCATTGATCCCAAGACCTGAGACGGAACATTTGATTGATGAAGTACTGGCACGTGTTTCGCCTAACGATGCAATAACAATTGTCGAAGTAGGAGTAGGGAGCGGAATTATCTCGATTATGCTGGCATCCCATCTGCCAAAAGCCCGTTTTATCGCTGTTGATATTTCTCCCAAAGCATTGGCGGTTGCACGGCGCAATATTGAGAAATTTAATCTCTCCCATCGGATTGAACTGCGAGAAGGTGATCTTCTCTCATGTGTAACCGAGCCGATTGATCTGCTGGTCTCCAACCCACCCTATATTGCCGATGATGCACCGCTCGAATCCAATCTCTCGTATGAGCCGCAAAATGCCCTTTTCGGGGGTGAAATTGGAGATGAGATTATACGCCGTTTATTGGATGAAGTGATTGTACGACGTATACCGATGTTTGTCTGTGAAATGGGGTACGATCAACGTTTCAAAGTGCAGGAATATCTCAAACCATTTTCGATACAATCGTTGGAATTTTACAAAGATTTAGCCTCGTTGGATCGGGGATTTGTATTAAAGGCTTTACATGCATAGAAAAGTTATTTTCGATATCACGTATCTTTTATTGATTGCTATGACCGCTGGCGCGGTTTTTGTATTAGGAGCATTTGTTGCTGCGGTCGTATTTCATTCCGAAGTCTATCTCTCTGTTCCGTTATTGTCCCGTTATGAAGAGGGGAAAATTATGGGCGAGATTTTTCGACGCTTTACCTATTGGGCTTATTTTATGAGTGTTGTCATTGCCGTTTATGAAGTGGCTCGTTACAAAGTGATGCAGATTGATAAAATTGCCATTCTGAGTGCATTGGGTTCGATCGGAACATTGTTGCTATTCAGTGCGGTTTATACCCCAAAAATTTTAGAGTACCAAACACGTGGAGAATTGGCAATCGATGACTCGTTTGAAGCGCTTCATAAAGCCAGTGAGATCGATTTCAAAATTTTATTAGTGATGTTGCTGATTCTTTTTGGTCGTAGAGCTTACCTGATGGCGGTGAAAAAATGATTCGATTTGAAAATGTCACCAAACGCTTTGGCAAACGTGAGATTTTACGGGGAGTAAATCTTGAGATTGAGCAGGGGAAAACGACGGTCATTTTCGGCGTATCCGGCGGCGGCAAATCAACGATCATCAAACACATGGTCGGGTTGCTCAAACCCGATAGCGGAACGATTACTTACAAGGGAACCAATATCGATAATGCGGATGAAGCAACTCTACGAGAGATACGGAAAAAGATCGGATTTCTTTTTCAAAGTGGAGCGCTGTTTGATAGTATGAACATTCGAGAGAACGTGGCATTTCCAATGAATGAACACCAAAAACTCACGGCAAAAGAACTCGAGTATAAAATCGATGAAAAATTGCGAATGGTAGGATTGGATCCGGAAATCGTCAAAACTCTGTATCCGGAAGAATTGAGCGGCGGAATGCGCAAACGGGTAGGTCTTGCCCGTACTCTTGCACTGGAACCGGAGGTAATCTTATACGACGAACCGACCTCCGGATTGGATCCTGTTACGAGTGACTTTATTACCCAAATGATTTGCCGATTGCGTGATGAGATCGGAATGACCTCTATTTTGATCAGTCATGATATTGCGGAGAGTTTTAAAGCGGGTGATAACTACGCAATGCTGTTTGAAGGTAAAATCGTTGAATCGGGGGACAAAGAGTCGTTTCGAAATTCAACCAATGAAGTGGTTCAGCAGTTTATACACGCCCGCTCAAACGGACCGATTGCGTTTCACTAACGCCCTCCGAACTTCTTCGTCCACCACTCTTGCGGAGTGAGGGTTTTTTCTCGCAAATACTCTTCATCGAAATTAAATTCGTATTGAGAACAATATTCCAAAAGCAGGGCGTATGCTTCATTGATCTGGGTGCTCATGGCATGTGCCGTTGCTTCATCATCAGGGTGCTTATCCGGATGCCATTGCTGCATCATTTTTTTATAGCGTGTTTTGATATCGGAGAGGGTGGCTTTATCGCTCAGGCCAAGGAGCGTTTTGGCCTTGATGAGCGCGTCGGAGGAGAGCATGGAAAGAGAGATTAATCTCTTTGTTGGCGCATAAACGTTGGAACGTCTAAGAAATCTTCGGTATAGTCACCGTTAGCAACCATACGTGCAGCTGGACGAGCAACAACACGTGGTTGTGCTACGGTTGCGGTTGCCGCTACAGCTTCTTTGTTTTCAAATTCGCAGTTATTGATCCCCATTGATGCTTTTTTCTCAAAACCGGTTGCTACAAGGGTAATGCGGATGAAGTCTTTTGGCAATGACTCATCGGTAGTGGTTCCGAAAATAACATCCGCAGCTTCATCAACACTGTTGTGGACAACATCCATCGCTGCTGAGAGTTCCATGAACGGGAATTCAGGATGCATACTGAAGTGAACCAATACTCCAAGTGCACCGTTAACTGACATATTATCAAGCAACGGAGATTCGATAGCGTTTTTGATCGCTTCGTAGGCGGCATTTTCCCCTTTGTATTCGCCCACACCCATGAGAGCTAACCCACGGTGGCTCATAACGGTTTGTAAGTCGGCAAAGTCAAGGTTGATATCGTTGTCACCGCTTGCGAGGATAACACCCGATGTTCCGCTAACGGCGCGAGCAAGTACGCTGTCAACGATTTTAAAGCTCTCTTTGATTCCGAGTTTCGGATCAATGATCGAGAGAAGTTTGTCATTCGGGATAACAACGATACAATCAGATTCATTTTTCAATTCTTGAAGGCCGTCTTCCGCCAATTTGAGACGTTTTTTACCCTCAAATGAGAATGGTTTTGTAACAACCGCAATCGTCAATGCACCTACTTCTTTTGCACATTTTGCAATAATCGGTGCGGCACCCGTACCTGTACCGCCCCCTAGACCGGCTGCTACGAAAACGATATCTGCACCGCTGAGTACACGTGCCAAATCTTCATAACTCTCCAATGCAGATTCTTTACCGATTTCCGGCTTCATCCCTGCACCCAAACCTTTAGTGAGTTTTGCACCGAGTTGAACTTTTGTTGCGGCTGATCCTTGCTCTAAAACCTGCGCATCAGTATTGGCAATGATGAGTTCAATGCCCGGAATTTGCTCTCTGAGCATATACCCGATCATATTACCGCCGCCGCCGCCGACACCGACTGCTACGATACGAGCTCCTGTAAGAGTTGTTGATTCTTCAATTGAAAATGGTTCCATGCTTGCTCCTTGACGTGATTAAAATAGTTGAGTTGCCCAGTTCCAAAACTTGGAAATGGGGTTTGGTTGATCGCTCTGTACTGACTTGTTGGAGCCAATATTGACCATTTTTGTTGTTTCTGCAATCTTCTCATCCTTCGCCGGCGGCGTTGTAGCTGCCGGTGCAGGAGTTGAAGATGCAGGAGGGGTGACAGTGTCGAATTTTGGTGCTTCTTCAACAGCAGATACGGATGAAGCAGGATGTTGCTGTGTTCCCATATCTTCACTGGCATGGCGCATGCGTCGATTGACATCGATTTCATAGGCAGTATATCCATCTGCCATGTATTTGATCAGACCGACTGCACCGGAGTATGAAGGATCTCGAAGGGTATCAAAAAGCCCTCCGACATCTGCAGGTTTTGCAAGGCGAACCGGCATATTGTCTAAAATAGCGACCGCAAGTTCACGCAACCCTTCGATTTTTGTAAAACCGCCGGTAAGAACTACACCGGCTCCCATATGCTCTTTAAGACCGCTTTTTTCAATCGATTGTGCAATGATCATCAGCGTCTCTTCCACACGCGCGTAAATAACGTTATGGACAACTTCGAGGGAGACTTCGTGGCTGGATGTTTCATCACCGATGACCGGGAGTTCAATTAAATCATTGCTTGGCGCATAAAGCGAACCGTAGTTGATTTTGACATTATCCGCAGTATGAAGAGGAGTATGTAATGCCATAGAGAGGTCATTGGTGATGTGGTTAGAACCGACTCCCAAAAAGTCGTTGTAACGAATCGCGTGTCCTGAATGGATAACGATGTTGCTCGTATTTCCGCCCATATCGACAACGGCCGCACCGAGTTCTTTCTCATCGGCATTCAAGACTGCAATGGCAGAGGCATAGCCGCTGAGTACAACGCTTTCTACTTCAACTCCTGCTGCTTTTACCGCTTTTCGCAGATTGTTAAGATTGCTTTTTTGCGTGGTGATAATGTGTGTTTCTACTTCGAGGCGAGAGGCATTCATTCCAAGCGGATCTTCGATGAAATCTTGATCGTCTACTTTGAAGTTGTACGGAAGCGCATGAAGTACTTCAAATTCATTCGGTATGTTTGCATTGTAGAGGGAGGTATGCATAACACGTTGAATTTCGTTGAGGGTGATCTCTTTATTCGGGATATTGACGATACCGCTCGAGTTTAGGCTTTTTGTATAGGCTCCGGAGATACTGACGATAGCACTTCGCAGTTCAGTACCTGCAACTCGTTTGGCATCGTTAAGTGCACTTTTAATCGATTTGCTTGCAAGCTCGATATTAGTGATACTCCCTTTTCGAAGCCCTTGTGCTTTTGAGATACCGGCTCCGATGATTGTAGCATTGTTCTCATCGTCGATTTCGGCGATGAGTGCACAAACTTTTGTTGAGCCGATATCAATGGCTAAAACGGTTCGTTTCAAATCAAATCCCCTCTACATAGATTTCAACGGGGTATTTGCTTTCAAGTGTTTTGAGTAAACCTTGATCTAACAAATTCCCTTTGAATTTAAGTACGGCATTCCCATCCGCTAATGTTTTATCTTGAAGCAACTTTTGTTCCAAAACGTTATACATAATAACATTTCCGCTCTCCAAAGTAATAAAACCTTGTTTTTGTTTGGATGCAAACAGTTTTGTTAAAAACTCTGATCCCTCAGGTGCGCTTAAACCGGCGATTTTTTCACTATCTTTGCGTGTGATAAAATCCGTTGAAGTGCCGATGAATGTTTTATAGCTGTTTTGAGCCAATTCTTGAAGTTTGGATTTTTTTGCTTCATTCATATAAAGCGCGATAACATCCGTTTTAGCTTCGTCAAATGTTTTTGATCGTGATGGATTCATTTTGTCTAACTTGACAATGATATAGTCATTACCGACTTTGCGGGGTTTGAGAAATTGTTTTTGTTCATTGAGACTCATGATCTCTTTGGTAAGTTCAGGATCGAATGTTGAGGTTTCAGCACTCATGGTTGCTTTAGAAGGAGTCATTCCGGCTTTTAGTGCGCCTTTTTTGTAGTCGATGTAAAGACGAAGCGCCTCTTTCTCGGTTGCTTTGTCGTTGAGTGCCGCTACAATCGTGTTTTGTGCTTCAGCAGGGGTTAATATTTTCCCTGATGGATCTTTGAGCAGTTGACGATTGGTATCGTAATAATCGCTGATCTCTTTTGCTGTCGGTACTGTTGTCAGTGATTTTTGTGTCACGTAGCTAATTTCATAACTTGGTGCAGTTTTGAACTCTTTTTGATTTTTTTCCCAAAGCGCTTTTAATTCCGCTTCGGTTGGTGACAATGAAATCATACCCGGGGTTAAAATTTTGTAACTGATTTTATCGGCAACACCGAGTGCATTGGCCAAAGCGTTTGTTTCGATAGGTTTGGTTCCGGAAGACAAAAGATAGAGCGTTTTTTGGATCAATAGCTCTTTTTTCATCGATTCTTCGTACTCTTTGATGCTTAAATGATTTTGTTTCAATGCTTCGGCATACACCGCTTTGTCAAACGTACCGTCTTTAGCAAAAACGCTTTGCGATTTAATGACATTCCAAAGTTCATCATCCGTTACGATCAATCCGTAACTTTTTGCAAGGTTCAAAATCAATGCTTGGTTAACGAGTTGGCGAAGTGCTTGACGTTGAAGACCAAACTGCTGGGCTTGTTTTTCATCCAATTTTCCTTGAAAGAGCTGGTTGTATTGGTTGAAAATATTGGTGTAGCTTTTTTGAAGTTCGGCTGATGTGATAGAAATATCACCCACTTTGGCAACGGCGCCCGCTTTATCTCCGTAACTGTACTGTCCCCATCCGACAAATCCTGCTCCGATAAAAGCGATAGTGGAGATCCAAATGGTAATCACCAAGTATTTGCGATGGCGCTGCATCCAAGTAATCATATTAAACGATCCTGTTGTAAAATTCAGATATTCTATTCACTTTACCATTAAACTTGGATGAAAATGGAAGAGAGCTAACAAATGTTAGCATAAAAAAATGCAATTTTAGGGGTTTTTTAATGAATAATGTTGAAATTTCATCGCGGGATCTAAACGTTTTGTGGCATCCGTGTACACAAATGAAAGATCATGAAACAATCCCGTTAACCCCAGTATCAAAGGCATACGGTGTCTATTTGGAAGATTTTGAAGGAAATCGGGTCATTGATGCGATCAGCAGCTGGTGGGTCAATCTTTTTGGGCATTGCAACCCCTATATCAATCAAAAAATCAAAGAGCAGTTAGAAGTTCTCGAACACGTCATATTGGCGGGATTTACCCACGAGGGGATCGTACGTCTTTCTGAACGGCTTGTCGGACTTGCTCCGGATGGGCTAACACGCTGTTTTTATGCAGACAACGGTTCGAGTGCGATAGAAGTTGCTCTGAAAATGTCCTATCACTCCCACAAAAACAACGGAAAGGAGAAAGGGCTTTTTGTTTCGCTCAGTGAGAGTTATCACGGAGAGACGTTGGGAGCATTATCGGTTGGTGATGTTGCGTTGTACAAAGAGACGTACGAGCCTCTTTTGATCCGATCGATTCAAACTCCTTCTCCTGAAAATCAAAGTGTTGAAGCTGCTTTGGCAGCGGCAAAACTTTTTGAAAATCTCTTAAAAGAAAATGCCGATGATATAGCGGCATTCATCGTTGAACCGCTGGTCCAGGGAGCAGGGGGGATGAGAATGTATCATCCGATCTTTTTGCACGAAGCCAAACGATTGTGTGAAGAATATGGCGTCCATTTTATCGCCGATGAAATTTTGGTCGGATTCGGACGGACAGGGAGTATGTTTGCGTGTCAACAAGCAGAGATAACACCCGATTTTTTAGTTCTATCCAAAGGGCTTACAGGCGGCTATTTGCCGCTATCCGTCGTACTAACAAATGAAAATATTTATAACTCGTTTTACTGTGATTACAATCCGATCCGCTCGTTTTTGCACTCACACAGTTATACGGGAAATGCGTTGGCGTGCGCTGCAGCAAATGCGACTCTCGATATTTTTGAATCGCAAAACGTGATTGAAAATAACCGTAAAACGAGTGCGTTGATGGCTGATGAGCTAAAGCGTTTTGAATCCCGTCCAAAAGTCAAGGAAGTACGCCAGTGCGGGATGATTGCGGCGATAGAGTTAGAGAGTTTTGAAGCGCATGAACGTATCGGCCTGAAAATCCATCAATTGTGCCTGAAACGGGGGGTGTTGATACGACCGTTAGGGAGTGTGGTTTACGTCATGACCCCTTATGTCATTACATCCGATGAACTTACAAAAGTGTTTGATGCGATCGAATTTGCTTTGGATAACATTTAAAGGTGTTATTAGTGCGCTTAGGTTATCATAAGGGCTATTAAACCTAAAGGCCTTTTGTGCAAGAGATTCCTCATATTCCCGTACTGTATAGAGAAGTTCTTGAAGCATTTGCTCCTTGCAGCGATGGATGGGTTGTTGATTGTACGATGGGGTATGGAGGGCACTCTTCACTCCTGTTGGAAAACAATCCTGCGATATCGTTGATCGGAATTGACCAAGATCCTACCGCTATTGCTTTTTCGAGTAAACGTTTAGAACCTTTCGGAAAGCGTGTTGAGATCCGTCAAGGACGTTTTTCAGAGGTTGCGTCAGAAACGATAGCGCAATTCGGCGATAAAATTTGCGGTATTTTGGCCGATATAGGGGTGTCATCACTGCAATTGGATCAACGAGAGAGAGGATTTTCGTATGAAAGCGATACTCTCGATATGCGAATGAACCCCAATGCAGTGCTGAGCGCGTATGAGGTCGTGAATGAATATTCTCAGAGTGCTCTTGAGAGTATTTTGCGTGAATACGGGGAAGTGACAAACTCCCGAAAAGTGGCGGAAACGATTGTTCAGCGCCGTCCGTTTGCTTCGGCTAAAGAGCTTTCGAACGCGATTTTTCATCTGATGCCGAAGGGAAAAAAGATTCACCCCTCAACGCTTGTAATGCAGGCGATTCGGATCGAAGTCAACGATGAATTGGGTGAATTGACCCGGCTTCTCGATGCGATTGAGGCCTCCAAGATCAAAAAGCTTCGGGTGGCGATTATCACCTTTCATTCGCTTGAAGATCGGATTGTGAAAAATCGCTTTTCAAAATGGTCAAAAAACTGTATTTGTCCGGATGATGCAATGCGATGTACGTGCGGAAACAATCATGCGATCGGCAAAACCATTACCAAAAAGCCGTTGTGTGCGGCGGACGATGAATTGCGTGCAAATTCGCGAAGCCGAAGTGCGAAACTAAGAATATTTGAGATACGAAGAGATTGATAGGGTATGAGCGATAAACTTGATATTTTAGAAGAGACACAGCACATCATCAGCCCTGATGATTCGATGGGGCCTCTTTTTTTACGGAATGTATTCATCGGTATTTTTTTAGTACTGGTAGTCGTATTCCCGAAAATTTTTATTAACACTCAAATTTATTTTAAAAGTCGTGAAATTTCTACGTTGAGTCATGAACACGACTCTCTTTTGGAAGAAAACCGCTTGATCCGAGCAAAAGTTGAAGCTTTGAAATATAAAAGCCAAGTTTTGGATACACTTTTTTAAAACAACGACTTTATTAACCTCATTCCAATCAACTAAGAATAGTGGTGGTATAATCACCAACTTAAAATAGATCTTGTGTAGAGTCGATGTATAATCCCCAAACCATATAGATTTAAAATTTTGACAGAACGAGTGGGTGTGAGCCGTTTATTCATATTTTTGCTCATAGGAACTTTTGTAATCACACACGCAGCTGCATGGAGAGAATCAAAAAGTTTTATCCTCAAAAAAGATGAATTGGCTAAAATTCTGGTTAAAAGTGAAGGGCAAGAACGGCTCTTGAATTTTCGGTGGACCTTATACGCCGACAAAGCATTAGTTGTTCACGAAAGTTTTGATCGCTTCGTCGGTCAGCATGTTTTGTATGTCGGACATACAAATCAGAGCTTTCGTAAAGTACTTTTGAGTGCACAGAAAACTCAAAGGGACGTTCCCTATATAATAGTCGTATTTAAAAAATTTGATGACGGCAACAAAACCGCGCAGATGGATCTGTTTTTAATTGATAAAGAGAACCGGATTGTGTTGGATTATTTAACGAATAAGTGATGATTAGGTATGTTGGAAACTGTAGAAACCCTTATTGCTAAGTTGATTGATGAGGTTGATTATCCCCCCGCAGCGCATCTGTTTCAAAAACTCTCCGGCGGTAAACGACTCCGTGCACGCTTGATCCTCACCATTGCTCCCGAATCTGCTCAAGCTCCGTTGCTGGGAGCGATTGTCGAACTTATTCATGCGGCGAGTTTACTTCATGATGATGTAATCGATGAGGCACAATTGCGTCGAGGTGTCCCCTCTGTCAATGCTACCGAAGGATCAAAAACGGCGATTATGCTGGGTGATATTCTCTACTCCAAAGCGTTTAGTGAGCTTACCTCTTTTGACCCTCGTATCGCCCGCTCCGTCGCCGAATCGGTAACTCGCCTCTCAGTCGGAGAGATGATGGATGTAGGGATGGCAGAGCGTTTCAACAGTGATCGTGAACTGTATCTTAAAATGCTTTATCTGAAAACGGCGACCTTGATCGAAGCGTGTGCATACAGTGCGGCGATTTTGGCGGGGAAAGACGAAGAGGCATACGCCATATACGGTAAAAACTTAGGATTGGCGTTTCAAATTGTGGATGATATTCTCGATATTACCGCGGATGAAGCGACTCTTGGGAAACCTTCTCTGAATGATTTTTCGGAAGGGAAAGCGACTTTGCCGTACATCGATTTGTACAACAATCTCGATGAGAATGAAAAAACGCGTTTGATCGCCAATCATGCCAAGGTATTGGACGATGCAGAGAAAGGGTGGATTCGTTCCAAAATGGATGCGTTCGGAACGATTGAGCAATCGTACAGTTATGCAAGAGCATTGTGTGATGAAGCGATCGGTGCGATCGGTGATGACGCTGCCTTGCGTGCCATTATAGAAACTGTGATCAAAAGAAGTTACTGATGCATTATTTGATCGTTAGCTTTTCCCACAAAAACTCGACATTAGCCATACGTGAGAAACTTGCGTTTGTCGATGAAGCATCGCAGCTCAATGCGATGAAACAATTGAATGCAAGTCCGTACATCAGTGAATCGATGGTTCTTTCTACCTGTAACCGTGTTGAAGTATTTTGTAGCTGTAACGATACGGATGCGGCGAAAGAAGAACTTTTTTTTCTTTTGACAAAGCATTCGGGTTTGAGTCACACGGAACTCTATTCCCGTGCTGATATTTTTGACGATGAGGGGGGGATCCATCACCTCTTTAGTGTAGCGAGTTCACTCGATTCGATGGTTGTCGGGGAGACGCAGATATCCGGTCAGCTCAAAGACGCGTTCAAACTCTCGCAAGAGAACGGCTATTCGGCGCAAAAAATTGCCCGTGCAATGAACTATGCGTTTAAGTGTGCGGCAGAAGTGCGCAATGCAACGAATATCTCTTCAAAACCGGTATCGGTTGCGAGTGTAGCCATCGCAAAAGTAAAAGAGTCGCTAGGTGATGTAGCCGGTAAAAAAGCGTTGGTGATCGGTTCGGGTGAGATGTCTGTCATTACCTGTAAACATCTAAGTGCTCAGGGCGTTGATGTTACGATTATGAATCGGACATTTGAAAAAGCTGAGGCGATAGCGAAAGAGTGTAATGCCCGAGTGCGCTCGTATGAAGAACTTTTGTATGCTATTAATGAAAATGAGCTTTTATTTACTGCAACAGGCTCACTGACTCCGATTATCACGGAGGAGATGATTAAACCGACAACATTTGATCGATACTGGTTTGATATGGCGGTACCGCGAGACATCGAATGTGATCCATCGTTGTGGTCGATCAATCTTTTTTATGTAGATGATCTCAAAGAGATCGTTTCGGAAAACATTGCATTGCGTGAAGATGAAGCAAAACTCTCTTATGTGATTATTCGACGTCACGTAGCTCTCTTTTTTGAGTGGCTTAAAACTCTCTCCGTCGAGCCGTTAATTAAAAATATGTATCTCAAAGCATATGAAGCAGCGTTGCAAGAATCGAACAGAGTTATCGGCAACGGCTATATTCCAAAAGAGTATGAGACTGAACTTCATAAAGCAACTCTTCAAACATTAAAACGTTTCTTACATCCGTTTGCCGAAAGGATGCGTGATGGCTCTGATCCGATGCGGATCGATACTCTGATTGAAGCAATGAGCTTTTTAATGAATGAAGAAGATGGGGAAGATCTCTCTCAAAAATCTTGTAACTATTACCCTAAAGGAAAATAATGCGTTTTAGTAAAGCCTATATCCCAACCACCAAGGAAGCACCGAAAGATGCACAGCTTCCAAGTCATATTTATCTCTCTCGCGCCGGATTTGTGAGTCAGGTTGCAGCAGGATTGTATAATTTTTTACCGTTGGGAAAACGGGTATTACGTAAAATTGAAACGATCATTAATGAAGAGATGGCTGTGTGTGATGCACAAGAGGTCGATTTGAGTTTTGTTACTCCGGCTGAACTATGGGAAGAGAGTGGCCGTATAGAGAAATTTGGTAAAGAGCTATTGCGATTTCGTGATCGCAAAGAGAACCTTTTTGTTCTTGGGCCGACCCATGAAGAGATGATGGTGAATATCGTACGCAATCGTGTCACCAGTTACAAACAGCTTCCGCTCAATCTCTATCAGATCAAAACCAAATTTCGTGATGAAGCACGTCCAAGATTTGGACTAATGCGCGGACGGGAATTTGTGATGAAAGATGGCTACAGTTTTCACGCGTCTACTGAAGATTTGGATCGCGAATTTGATGCGATGGAAGCAGCATACAAACGTATTTTGGAGCGTTTGGGATTGGAATTTCGTATTGTCGAAGCCGATAGCGGTGCTATCGGCGGGACAGGTTCAAAAGAGCTAATGGTATTAGCAGGAAGCGGTGAAGATACTCTTGCCGTGTGTGATACCTGTGAATATGGAGCCAATGTCGAAGCCGCACGCCGAGCACAGCGTACTGATATACCGGAAGCGCCGAGTGCTGATTTTGCCCGTTTTAGAACACCGAATATCAAATCAATCGATGATTTGAGCAATTTCTTCCATGTAGATCCGTACTATACTCTCAAAGCGGTAGTCCAACGTGCGGTTTATATCGAGGGGAGTGAATTGGTTTGTTTCTTTGTTCGCGGATGTGACGAACTTCAAGAGGTCAAAGCTCGTAATAGTATCGGAGCGATCGATTTAGTAGATG
Source organism: Sulfuricurvum sp. PD_MW2 (assembly GCF_002633015.1). Taxonomy (GTDB): domain Bacteria; phylum Campylobacterota; class Campylobacteria; order Campylobacterales; family Sulfurimonadaceae; genus Sulfuricurvum. The sequence goes on from NZ_NSIU01000018.1 coordinate 26,600, forward strand.
CAACGGAAGCAGAGTTGATCGAGATAGGTCTTGTTCCGGGATTCATGGGGCCGCTTGATCAAGATAAAATTCGTATCGTGATGGATAATGATACTAAAAATGCAACATCGATGATCTGCGGTGCGAATGAAGCGGATTATCATTTTGTCGGTGTTGATCTCTCTGTTATGCATGAAGCGCACTTCGCCGATCTCGCAAGTGTCCAAGAGGGGGATGGATGTCCCCACTGTAACGGTAAAATCCTCCATACTAAAGGGATTGAAGTCGGACATATCTTCAAACTCGGTACCGTTTACTCCGCACCGCTGAAAGCAGAATTTTTGGATGAAAACGGTCGTGCTCAGCCGTTTATCATGGGAACGTACGGTATGGGTGTCAGCCGTTTGGTTGCTGCGGTAATCGAGCAGCATCATGACGAAAAAGGGTGTATCTGGACACCTGCTACCGCTCCGTATTTGGTAAATATTATGGTTTCCAATATCAAAGAAGAGAGCCATATGGCGTATGCAGAAGAGTTGTATGCGACGCTTCAAAAAAATGGTACGGAAGTGATTCTTGATGATCGTAAAGAACGTTTCGGCTTCAAGATGTCTGATGCTGAGTTGATCGGATTTCCATTTACGATCATTATTGGAAAAGAGCTAGATAATGGATCGGTTCAGATTATGATTCGTGCTACTCGTGAGATCATTACGGTTGATGCATCTGAAGTCATTTCAAAAATCGGAGAACTTTGTAAATGATCTATTTTTTGATCTATCTCTTCGCAGAAGTAATTTTAACGGTTGAAGTTGCTTCTCGAATTGGTGGATTAGCGATGTTTTTGGAGATTGTCGGCAGTGCATTTTTTGGAGTTTTCATTTTGATGAATTTCCGCCATGCATTGGCTGAAAATCTTGATGCGTTGCGGACACGACAAATTGATATGCAGGGATTTTCGAATCGTAATATCTCCGGATTGCTGGGATCGCTTCTTTTGATTCTTCCCGGAGTCTTAACGGATATTATCGGTATGGTGATGCTACTTTCCCTCTTAGGAACATTGCTCATTAACCGTTTTACGAGAAAATACCCTACAGAAAATACCACACAAACCCCACAAAAGGATGATTATGTTATTGATGCAGAAATTATCGACGATACTCGCTCTCTCCGCTAGTCTTATGGCCGCTACCGATGCGGAGGTTATTGCTTTTCTAAAAAAAGGGATTGGTGGCAATCCGAATATTTCAAATTTGCAGATTGAAGTAAACGGGAAGAAAAATCTCCCCTCAATGAGTGGATGGCAAGCCTATTTTATGACGATCGAAGCGGATGTAAAACAAGGTAATGATATACGTCATATCAACCAAAACGGTACCTATTTTGTCAATGGCAATGTGATTGCGCCTGAGTTGATTAATGTAAAAACCAGTGAACGTTACAACGATACGGTAGCCCCTGATTTTAGTAATTCATTTTATACCAAAAGCAACCGTATAAGTGGAGATGCAGATGCCCCGAATAAAGTAGCAATTTTTTCTGATCCGCTTTGTCCGTTTTGCCGCCGTTACGTTCCGGAAGCACTTACGTATATGATGAAGTATCCTAAAGTATTCTCTGTTTATTATTACCATTTTCCGCTCTCAGGGCTTCATCCGGCTGCTGTGACATTGACAAAAGCTGCGATTGCCGCAGAACAAGGTGGAACGGATAACACCATTTTAGGATTGTATAAAGTTGATATCAATGCCAGTGAACGGGATGAACAAAAAATTCTGAATGCATTTAACAAAACATTCGGAACAAAGATAGACAAAGATGATATTCGCCGCTCATCGGTACTAAAACAATTTGAATTTGATCAAAAAGTGGCAAGTTCAATGATGGTAGCCGGAACACCAACGGTGTTTGTGAACGGTCAAAAAGATGCGTCTAAAAATAAATACAAAGAGATCAAGGTTAAATAATTCATGAAAAAACTCACCATTGCAACACGCGGAAGCAAACTCGCACTTTGGCAATCCAACCATATCAAATCGCTTATTGAATCAAATTTCAAAGATGTCGAAGTAGAACTCAAAATTATCATTACATCGGGAGATAAAATTTTGGATGTTCCGTTGGCGAAAATCGGAGGGAAAGGGTTGTTTCTAAAAGAGATTGAGGAATCAATGCTTCGCGGTGAAGCACAGATGGCAGTCCATTCCCTCAAAGATGTCCCTACGGTGATGCCAGAGGGGTTATTACTCTCTGCTATTACATTGCGCGAAGATGTCCGAGATGCGATGTTGAGTGAAAAATATCCTGATATCCAGTCTCTTCCTCAGGGTGCCGTTGTCGGGACATCGTCATTACGCCGCCGTATGCAGTTGATCAAAGAGCGTCCTGATTTAGTCATCAAAGATCTGCGGGGCAATGTTGATACCCGAATTCGAAAACTGAAAGAGGGTGAATTTGATGCAATCATTTTAGCTGCAGCAGGGATCAACCGTTTGGGCTTTTGTGATTTGGTACACTATTTTTATCCCATCTCTTTGGATGAAATGCTTCCTGCAATGGGGCAAGGTGCTTTGGGGATTGAAACGGTCAATGAGCCGTGGGTATTGGAAATTGCCAAGTTTTTAGAAGATGAGAATAGCCGTATTGAAACAACCATTGAACGTGGATTTGTCGATACGCTGCAAGGGGGATGTCAGGTTCCGATCGGTGTGAGTGCGCGAGTACAGCCAAATGGTGAAGTGATTGTTCGCTCTACACTTGGCATGCCCGATGGTTCTGAGGTAATGGGCGAAGAGGTTGTAGTGTCCAAAGATAACACCCAAGGGGTTGGGGAAGCGATGGCACAGCGATTGATTGAAAAAGGGGCGTTGGAATTATTGCAACGTGCCGAAGCTATGGCAAATAAAGGTTAAGTCGTGACATTGAAAAAAACGATTGATCTACTCCAAAATAACGGCGAACTTCGTATCATCGATACGCCGTTGGATATAAATCTTGAAATTCCTCATCTTGCGTACGCCGAAGTCAAAAAGCATGATGGCGGAAAAGCTCTTTTATTTACCAATCCAATTGATAAAGCGACGGGGCAAAAGTTTGAAATACCTGTTGTAATGAATCTGTTTGGATCGTACCGCCGTACCGAACTTCTTTTTGGCCGTGATGTCGAAGGGGTTGCGAGCGAAATTGAAAAACTGCTTCATATGAAGCCTCCGCAAGGGTTCAAAGAGAAAATCGGAATGCTTGGAGATCTGTTTTCGATGAAAGATATTTTTCCGAAAAAACTTCCAAAACGGGGAAGCTGCCAAGAGATTGTGAAGCAAGGCGATGAAGTTAATCTATACGATTTACCGGTTTTAACTACATGGGAAGAAGACGGCGGACCGTTTATCACGATGGGGCAGGTTTATACCCAAAGTTTGAACGGAGAAGTGGTCAATCTTGGGATGTATCGTTTGCAGGTATACGACAAAAATCATTTGGGTATGCATTGGCAGATACATAAAGACTCATCTCACTTTTTTGATCAATATCAGCGTGCGGGTAAAAAAATGCCTGTTTCTATCGCTATCGGAGGCGATCCTCTTTATACGTGGTGTGCAACCGCTCCATTGCCGTATGGGGTCAATGAACTACTCTTGTACGGATTAATTAAAAAAGAGTCTCCGAAGCTTGTGGAATCATTGACGACACCGTTGTACATACCCGAAGATGTTGACTTTGTGATCGAAGGATGGGTTGATACGGCAAAACTTCGAGAAGAGGGGCCTTTTGGAGATCACACAGGGTACTATACACTAAAAGAGTATTATCCTGAGTTGGAAGTGACTGCAATCACTCATCGCAAAGATCCATATTATTTGGCCACGGTTGTCGGAAAACCGCCACTGGAAGATAAATATATGGGATGGGCGACGGAGCGCATTTTCTTGCCGTTACTCAAAACCAATGCGGCTGATTTGATCGATTATCATATGCCGGAAAACGGTGTATTTCACAACCTTATTTTGGCAAAAATGAAACCGCTTTACAAAGGGCATGCAAAACAGTTTATGCATATTTTTTGGGGCTCGGGTCAAATGAGTTTTGTAAAACATGCCTTGTTTTTTGGCGAAGATGCACCGAAACTCAATAACTACGAAGCACTGGTTACCTATGCTCTCAATCGATTCTTGCCAAAATGCCTCTTTGTCTCAGAAGGGATTACCGATGCTTTGGATCACTCGAGTCCGGAGAGTTTAGTCGGAGGAAAATTGGGAATTGATTTTACAGCATCGTATTCACCTGTAGCACCGGAGAGTATTGACAGTTCTACTTTACTCGAACAAATCCGTTCAGTGATTCCTGAAGTCACAGGGGTGACGCAGTATATGCGTCATACGGCGAATCCGATTACTGTAGTGAGTGTACAAAAGCAACGTTCGCTTAGAAATGTATTCGGTGCATTGGAATCTTTAAATAGGTATTTGAGAATCGTTATTTTTGTTGATGAAGCAAAAAATGATATTCATAATCCGTATATGCTGCTATGGCGGGTTACCAACAATATGGACGCGGCGAGAGATTTGTACCGTTCAGAATCGATTGTGGCGATTGATGGAACAACCAAAACAACTGTAGACGGATTTGAACGTGAATGGCCTGGAGATGTAGAATGCACACCTTCTGTGGTCGAACGTTTGAGAACATTAGGGCTTTGGGATTTAGATCAAAAATTAGAGAAAAAATATCAGCTCTAAACGGAATTTTTCCTTCTTTAGGGCTGTTTAGATTAAGCAATTTATTATTATTGCTAATGTAGTATTAACCAATTCAGTTAAAATAGGATATAGAATTTATGCATACTTTTTCTGCTGCAGTCGTGATAACACTTTTAGCCGGCTCGTGTGCACTTAATGCAGCTACCTACAAAGGGCAGAAAATCTACATAGAAACATGTAAAGAGTGCCATGGCGGAGGGCAAGCATTGGCTGCGTCAAAAAAACAGCGAGAATGGAAAAAAATTATGGATAATAATGGGGATCAACTCGCCCAAATCCATTTAAATTCTAAAAAAGCAGAGCCTGCGTGGGAATATTTTAATAACCGTGTATACTCTAAAAATGCAAAACATCTTGAAGATTTTTTAGTCGAATATGCCAAAGATAGCGGTAACGTTCCCGCCTGTAATTAACTCTTCTTCGACATTACCTGTAATAGGTAATGTTTTCTAAACCAAACTTCGCTAAAATCCCCTTATTAATTACTATTCGGAGACACCATGGAAAAGATGTGGTCGGGACGTTTTACACAAGATGCGTCAACTTTATTGGAAAAATTTAATGCTTCGATCATGTTTGATCAAAAACTTTACAGAGAAGATATCGAAGGATCAATTGCACATGCGAAAATGCTGGCACATCAAGGAATTCTAACGAATGAAGAGTGTGCTTTAATCGAATCAGGGATGGCACAAGTAAAAGAGGAGATCGAATCGGGCGTATTTGAATGGAAAATTGCCGATGAAGATTTGCATATGGCGATTGAAAAACGGCTTACTGCGATCATTGGAGAAGCAGGAAAAAAACTCCATACAGCCCGTAGTCGTAACGATCAGGTAGCTCTTGATTTCCGCCGATACGTACTTCGTAAAAATCTTGAAATTGTGGGACATATCAAAGCATTGATGAATGTGATTGTCGACATCGCGCGTGAGCATACGACGACACTGCTTCCGGGGATGACCCATTTGCAGCATGCACAACCGATCAATTTTGGCTTTCATCTCTTAGCGTATGCTTCTATGTTAAAACGTGACGTTGAGCGTTTTGAAAGCTCTGCTGAGCGTAACAATATCTCTCCGATCGGATGTGCGGCTCTAGCCGGCACACCGCATAATATCAATCGAGAGATGACAGCTAAGATATTAGGCTTTGATTCAGTCAGCGTAAACTGTCTTGATACCGTCAGTGATCGTGATTTTGCTTTGGAAATTTTGTTCAATATTTCGACATTGATGATGCATATTTCCCGTTTGGCTGAAGAGATTATCCTTTGGTCGAGTTATGAGTTCCGTTTCGTAGAACTCTCAGATGAATACTCTACCGGTAGTTCTATCATGCCGCAAAAGAAAAACCCGGACGTCCCTGAATTGCTTCGCGGTAAAACAGGGCGTGTTTTCGGAAATCTGATGGGGCTTTTAACCGTTATGAAAGGGTTGCCTCTTGCGTATAACAAAGATACCCAAGAAGACAAAGAGGGAGTATTCGACAGCGTTGAAACAGCCGAGATTTCATTAGAGATTCTCCGTGAAGCGCTCAAAACAATGACCGTAAAACCGCATAACATGGAAAAAGCGTGTAAGCTCGGTCATCTCTCCGCCACCGATTTGGCCGATTATTTGGTTGAGCATTGCGGGGTACCGTTCCGTGAAGCACACCACATTACAGGTCGTGCAGTTGCCCGTGCCGAAGTATTGGGAATCGATTTAAGCGATATAGCCTACAGTGAGCTTCACGCGATTGACAACCGAATCAAAGAAGATGTGATCGGCTTCTTGGCAATCAAACATTCAATGAATGCCCGTATTTCTCAAGGCGGTACGGCAGAAGTACGTACGCTAGAGCAAATTCTCTATTTTGACCATTATCTTAAGGATGTAAAATGAAAATAGTTGTATCTCATCAAGACGCAATGCGTTTTGAAGCAAAAACGGAAAAAGGGAGTTTTATCATCGATTGCCCTCAGGTCTCTCCGATTGAGTATTTTTTGAGCGGATTGATCGGATGTACCGCGACCGATATCGTCATGCTCCCCCAAAAAAGTGGAAATAGCGTCAAAAATTTGAGTGTTTCAGGAGAAGTTGTTCGCAACGAAACCCCGCCGAGAAAATTCAATACATTGCATTTGGAATACAGCTTTGATTCGGATGCTGATGATACTACTGCAGCTCGTTGGGTGATGGCGAGTGTTGAGACTTATTGTTCAACAATCAATACGATCCGTGATACTACAAAAATAACCTATACGATTATTCATAATGGCAATGTAATTCGTGAAAATGAAGAGATGATCAGTGGCGGAGGCAACAGCGTCGATTTTGGCTCACTTCAAGGGTGTAATGCCTAAGGATTAAAAGAAATCCTTAGGATCGGCGTCTGCAAAATGACCCCATTTGAGCTTTGCTCCGCCGAGGATATGAAAGTGTAAATGTCCCACTTCCTGTCCACCGTTTTCTCCGATATTGGTGATAATACGATATCCGCTCTCTTTGATTCCTACCGTACTCGCTACTTCTTGCATAAATGTCGTCATACGTCCCATAAGCTCTGATGGAATGTCGTTAAAGCTTTGGTAGTGCTCTTTTGGGATCGCCAAAACATGAACAGGCGCTTTTGGATTAATGTCATGAAACGCATAAAATTCTTCGTTTTCGGCAACGGCATTTGATGGGATTTCTTTATTAATTATTTTGCAGAAAATGCACATTGTAAACCTTTTTTTTTATGCTATTGTAGCACATGGAAGATCGCTTGAAGCTATTTATAAAAGAGATTTGACTACAATATCCACTAAATTGAAAGCACTTTTCTACAATTGTAAAGATCTATACTAAAGCTTTCAGAAAATCACAATGGAGACTCTATTTTGCAAGAGTGGTATGACGCTATAAAATCGGCCGACTCGATTGATAAAATCGAAGAGATCCGAATCGCTATTTTCGGAAAAAAAGGGATTATGAACGCTGAGTTCGCCCGTATGAAAGATATTCCCGATGCTGAAAAAGGCTCGTTTGCTAAAGAGCTGAATATTCACAAAGAGGGATTGAATGCTTTGTTGGTCGACCGCAAGCTTTTTTTAGCGATGGAGCATTTACAAGCAACGATGAAAGCGGAAGCGATCGATGTTAGTCTCTATTCGACTACAACGGAACGCGGTTCATTGCATCCGGTTATGGAGACTATGGATCGTATTGTCGAGCATTTTGTTGCGATGAATTTTTCGGTTAAAACAGGACCGATGGTAGAAGATGATTTTCACAATTTTGAGGCGCTGAATTTGCCGAAATACCATCCTGCCCGTGATATGCAAGATACGTTTTATTTCAAAGACTCAATGCTTCTTCGAACCCATACTTCACCTGTACAAATCCGTACTATGCTGAGTCAAAAACCGCCGATTCGGATGATTGCTCCGGGGGCTGTTTTCCGTCGTGATTATGATATTACCCATACGCCGATGTTTCATCAGGTTGAGGGATTGGTAGTCGAAGAAGCGGGGAAAGTTTCATTTGCAAATCTCAAATTTATTCTGGAAGACTTTCTAAAAACAATGTTCGGGGATGTTAACGTCCGTTTTCGCCCAAGTTTTTTTCCATTCACGGAACCTTCGGCAGAAGTTGATATCAGCTGTATTTTCTGTGGCGGAGAAGGGTGCCGCGTATGTTCGAAAACCGGTTGGCTTGAAGTTCTTGGATGCGGTATCGTCGATCCGAACGTATTCAAAGCGGTCGGATATGAGAATGTTAGCGGATACGCATTCGGTCTTGGAGTCGAGCGTTTTGCTATGTTGATTCACCGTATCGGTGATTTGCGCTCATTGTTTGAGGGTGATACGAGATTATTGGAGCAGTTTAGATGATCGTTACAAAAAATTGGTTAAATGAATGGATCGATCTGGACGGTATCAGTGCTGAGGAGTTGTGCAAAACATTCAATGCGATCGGGCTGGAAGTTGATGCGCATGAAGCGATCCGCGTCGCAGACGGTGTAGTTGTCGGGTTTGTCGAGAAATGTGAAAAACATCCTGATGCCGATAAATTGAATGTGTGTCAAGTCAATGTCGGGAGTGAAGTACGTCAAATCGTTTGCGGTGCATCGAATGTCCGTGAAGGGATTCACATTGCATTAGCAACAGTCGGTGCGGAGCTTCCAGGTGGATTGAAAATCAAAGAGGCAAAGCTTCGTGGTGTTGAATCACACGGTATGATCTGCTCTAGCAAAGAGATCGGTTTGCCGTCGATGGGTGAGGGGATTATGATCCTCGATGAGAGTATCGGTGAATTGGTACTGGGGAAAAATCTTAATGAATACGTTGCGTTTAATGACGATGTAATTGAGATTGAATTGACCGCAAATCGTGGTGATTGTCTCAGTATTCACGGGGTAGCGCGTGATTTGCGTGCGGCGTTGTCACGTCCTTTGAGAGAAAAAAATACAAAAGACGAACAAGATAACCGCTTGGGAATCGGACGTATTTTACAGCTTCATCATACTGAAACATTTAGTGCGGATCTTTTATTCGGTGCCGTTGATGTTAAAAATTTGCATGTACCGTTTATCATCTCGTTGCGTTTGGCAATGATTGAAGAGACAAGTGCTACGGCCGTAGATGCTTTGTTGGCGTATGCTACCCACAGCACAGGTGTTATTCTGCGGGCGTATCCGTTCGAAAAGTTCGGTGACGCGGATTCAAAGGGGATTATTACTCTCCAAAATGATGAAAACGGCTATGCAGCGTTGTACGGAAAAGAGAAAGTCTCTGTTATAGGCGTTTCACAAGAAAAAGAGGCTCATTTTAGTGCTAATGAAGGGCTTGCCGTTATAGAAGCGAGTTATATTGCACCGGATCTTATTTCCAAACAAATGGGAGAGAAAAAAGTCCCTAGCTGCCCTCACTATTACCGTACTTCACGCGGAAGCGAACCGAGTATCGCCCTTGGAACGGCGTATGTGGCAGAGTTGTTTGAAAAATATTCGGATTCTCAACTGTACGGCGGGAACATCGAGCTTACTACAACGTATGAACCCCGTTTGATCAGTATGGTCGAAGAAGAGTTTGAATCGTTTATCGGTCTAAAAATCGATAAAACCCGTATTACTCAAATCTTTAAACATTTGGGCCTTGATATCGGTAAACCTAAGGGATCGACATTTGCTATTTCGGTTCCGAAATTTCGACATGATATTGTGAATAAACAAGATATTATTGAAGAGATTGTTCGTATTGTCGGAATCGATAATATCCCTTCGAAACCTCTTGTATTCGCTGAAAAAAATCAGATGAGCGATGATTTGGCTGAATACAAAAAAACACGTCTTTACCGTCATCGCGCGGCACAAAGCGGATTTTATGAATCGGTCCATTTCGTTTTCAATGAACGTGCTCAGGTAGAAAAGTTCGGATTCGTTTGTACGGATGAAGATAAAGAACTCCTGAATCCTATTACTGCAACATTCGATACATTGCGTCCAACACTATTGGTAGGGCTTTTGAATTCGGCTTCTGCAAACGTAAAAGTCAACCAAAAGAAGATCGCATTGTTTGAAACAGGGATGATCTTTGATTCTGCACGTCGTGAATCGAAGCGTATCGGATTTATCGTATCGGGTGCATTGGAAAGCGATAAGATCTCTAATGCCGGCAAACCTGCCGTGATTGATTTTGCAGCGTTTACAAAATTGATTGCTGATGTAGCCGGTTCGTTCGAACTTGTTGCACACACACCAAGTCATTCCCTGGCACATCCGTATGTATGTGCAAAAGTATTGATTAATGGTCAGGAAGCGGGAGAATTGTTCCGTTTGCACCCTCAGGTTGAAGAAGAATTTGATCTTTCCCAAACATTTATGTGTGAACTCAGTATAGATGTATTGCCATACGACCTGATTGAAGCACAACCGTATTCAAAATACCAAGCTTCGTATCGAGATCTCAGTGTTTTGATCTCTAAAGAGGTGAGTTATGAGACGATCAAAACAGTCATAGAAAAACATGTATCACCTCAAATTCGCCGTTTTTATCCGGTAGATCGGTACGTATCAGAGAGTTTGGGAGATCAAATGAGTTTGACCCTTCGATTTGTACTTCAATCCGATGAAAAAACGCTTGAAGAAGAGGACATTAATGCAGCTATGGAGTGGATACTCGGTGGATTACGTGATGAACTTGGGGCAGGTTTGAGATGATCTCTGCCAAGGTTTTTTCTGCACACGCTTTTAATTTTAAAAGTGATGCGATTGCCCCGGACAAATCGATTTCGCATCGTTCGGCCATGTTTTCGGTTTTGGCAGAAGGTGAGAGTAAAATCGAGAATTTTCTTCGTGCGGAAGACACCCTCAATACCCTCAAAATCGTCGGTCATTTGGGTGCTGATATTAGCGATGATGGAAAAATTATCACTATCCGATCTAACGGGATCAAAGAGACCTCTGAAATCCTTGATTGCGGTAATTCAGGAACGGGAATACGACTTTTTTGCGGCCTTTTAAGCTCCGCAGAGGGGCATTTTGTCCTTACTGGCGATGAATATCTCAAACGTCGACCGATGAAACGGGTTACGCAGCCGCTCCGTTCTATCGGAGCAAAATTGGACGGTCGTAACAACGGAGATCTTGCTCCGCTTTCGATTCGTGGGGCTTCTCTTAAAGCCTTTGATTATGTTTCTCCGATTGCATCGGCTCAGGTGAAAAGTGCGATGATGCTTGCGGCTCTACGTTCGGATGGCGTTTGTACATTTCGTGAACCGGAGCTCAGCCGTGATCATACCGAGCGAATGCTTCGTGGGATGGGTGCACGCGTTGAAATCAACGGTCTGGAAACGAAAATTTGGCCTTTAGAACAACCGCTCAAACCGCTTGATATTCGTGTTCCTGCCGATCCGTCAAGCGCGTTTTTCTTTGCGGTTGCCGCAGCGATTACACCGAATTCTTCCGCAACAATTGAAGGGGTAACTCTCAATCCTACCCGTATCGAAGCGTTCAAAGTTTTGGAACGTATGGGGGCGAAAATTACGTATACCATTACCGACGAGCGTTATGAACCGATCGGGACGATTCGGGTAGAACATGCTCCGCTTCATGCTGTCACGGTAGAAGAGAACATCGCATGGCTGATCGATGAATTGCCGGCACTCTCTATCGCTATGGCGTGCGCTGAGGGGAAAAGCATTATCAAAAATGCCGAAGAGTTGCGTGTGAAAGAGTCTGATCGCATTAAAACCGTCGTGGATAATCTGAACCTTTGCGGTATCGAAACCGAAGAGTATCCGGATGGGTATGCGGTAAAAGGCGGAGAATTGACATCGGCTGTAGTGAACAGCTATGGTGATCATCGCATTGCAATGAGTTTTTTAATTGCGGGTCTTCGTTGCGGTATGGAGGTAGAAGATATCGAGTGTATCAACACCTCTTTCCCGAACTTTTTTGAACTTTTGGAGATGTGTACAAAGGTCGAGAGATGAAAATTGAGTTGGCGGAGAGTTACGGGTTTTGTTTCGGAGTGAAACGGGCGATAAAAATTGCCGAAGAGAACCGAAACTCGGCAACATATGGTCCGCTTATTCATAACGCCAATGAAATTGATCGACTCAAAAATGATTTCAACGTTGCTCTCAGCGAAAACCTCGATTCTTTTCATGCCGGAGATACGGCGGTCATCCGAACTCACGGTATTCCGAAGCAAGAGCTTTCAACCCTCAATGAACGTCAGGTCAATGTAGTCGATGCTACGTGCCCTTATGTGACAAAGCCGCAACAGATTGTCGAGGAGATGTCTGCACAAGGGTATGATATTGTGATTTTTGGAGATGAAGCTCATCCTGAGATCAAAGGGGTAAAAAGCTATGCGATCGGGAATGTTTTTGTCGTTAATAGCCCCGATGAGATTGATGCGTTAAAACTTCGCGAAAAAGTCGCTACGGTAGCTCAAACAACCCGCAAGGTTGAAGAATACCAACAAATCGTCGGAAAATTGATGGCGAAGCATAAAGAGGTACGTGTTTTTAACACGATTTGCAATGCTACCTTCGATAACCAAGATGCGGTGCGTGATTTGGCGCAAAAAGCCGATGTGATGATTATTATCGGTGGGAAGAACTCGTCCAATACCAAACAACTCCATTCGATTGCAAAAGAGTATTGTTTCGATAGTTACCATATCGAAAGCAAAGATGATTTGAAAAACGAATGGTTTAAGAATAAACAGTTTTGTGGGATTAGTGCCGGAGCGTCAACTCCTGATTGGATTATCGACGAGGTTATTAAGGCAATTCAAACTATCAGCGAATGAGTTCTTCATCGAAATCGATTACTTTCTTTTCTTGTTTTATTCTATCCTCTCCATTGTTCGCTACACTCGAAGTTCAAGGATACGGTGTCCGAGAGCAGGGAAAATTCAAAAATTTTTTACATACTCTCGGACTGGATGGTTCGTATGAACTCTACGGTGCAAAATTCATAAATAGAGTTTGATATGTGCAAACAAACAGTGGCTTTCTATTGTTTTAATTTTCCCACATATATTCTTCTTGTCGATAGGTTTGAATAAAATCTTCTTTAGAAAATGTTTACATGGTATTTGAGTGAAAAAAGTTTTGTTCGGATCGTTTGCAACTTTGTAGATTTAAGTGCAGGGTTAATTATTGCAGCTAGATCGTAAAATGTATCCAAAACTCAAAATATTTCCTATCTGTAGTAAGGGTACTTTCCTTTTAAGTCTAGAAATGGTATCTCTGATAGTTGAATCCGATACATCTCTGTTTTCCCATACATGAGCCTTGAGTGTGTCATACGAGAGGTTCTGATTGATATTTCGGCAAAAAAAATCCAGAACATCCAGTTCTTTTTTAGTTAGATTGAGAGAATTATTTTGCCAAAACAGCGTTTTACTAGAAAAATGGTAAATGTGACCTTCACCCAAATCAATTGCATCACTATCATTACAAACCGATTGTTTGTCTTCAAATCGTTGATGCAGAGAGATCATTTTCAAGGCGACGCCGAGGGCCGCGTCCACATCGTTTTGTTCAAACGGCTTGATCAGATATCCGTAGATATTCCCCTCTTTGGCTTCGTTGATTGTTCGGCTATCCCCATACGCCGTGGTGAATATCACGGGCAGATCGTATTCTTTGTTGAGCAGTTTACTGCACTCGATCCCATCCACAGCACCATCAATATTGATATCCATAAAAGCCAGATTGATCGGTTTGTTTTTGACGATCTCAAGAGCCTCTTTGGCATTTGAGGCTTCATCGATATTTGAAAATCCGAGTGATTGCAAGATCTTAAATAGATACTTTTGGGCGAAGATTTCATCTTCGACGATTAGTATATTGATCTGTTTATCCATCAAATTCCCCTGTTTGAAAACGAAGTGTAAATACTACCCCATCATTCGTATCAAAATGCCAAGTACTATTTGGAAGTTTTTTTGAAAAGCTTTGGATGATATTCATACCTAGTCCTTCAGTCACGTTCTCCCTTTCAAACCCTTTTCCGTTGTCTTTGATTATCAAAGTTGCGATACCACCTTCATAGGTAAAGTTCACCTCTATTGCAAGATTTTTTGTACCCTGATTGTGTTTGAGAGTATTGCTGATAATCTCATTGACAATAATCCCTAGTGATACGACATAATCGAACTTGAAAATGGTATCTTTGATATCTTGATGAAGCTGTACGTGAACCACTTTTTGTGCGGATAGCAGATTGGCGATAATCTCCTCTATGTACTCTTTGATGGGGATATTGTTGATATCTTTGGATTGATAGAGCTTTTCATGGATCATCGACATTGATTTGATGCGATTGCGAAGATTTTGAAACTTGTTCTCATCCGATGCACCGTTTTGCTCTTCCAGCCATAAGAGCCCGATGAGAGTATGAAAATTATTTTTTACCCGATGGTGTACTTCTTTGACCAGCATCTCTCTCTCGCCTAAAAGATTTTCCAGTTGTTCGGTTCGATTTCTGACCTCGTTTTCCAAAAAAGCCTCATTTTTGCTTTTGATTTCGATGAGTTCACTTTGCGAACGGATAAAATCTTCGCGCATATCGTAATATCGGTTTGAGAGGATCAATGAGAATACGATAATCTCAATGACCGAAGCAAATACATAGCCGTACCGTGTTCCAAAAGAGTACTCAAACACCCCTGCTACCATAAACGTAAACAGTATCACAAAAGCAAAAAAGGTTACCATCGCAAAGATATAGTATTTGATTTTTTTATGCCCTTCAAGATAGATTATGATGGAGAGTACTATCAAAATTAAACTTCCTAGCCCAGCATAATCGTTTATCAGTTTGTTCCATGGCTGATAGGTAAACAAAATCATGATCCCAAAGAAAAAAGCAGGCAAGGAAAAATAGGGAGCTACTTTTCCGATTCGAGGGAGATACCTTTTCATCTCTAATATTTCAATTGAAAATAGAATTAAAAAACCCATCATAAACGAGGCTGTAAACTGAAGTTTGTAGATATAGTGCTGTAGATTCAGGTAAACCAGCAGTCCGCTGATATTAATGATGTAGATGAGATTGAAAAAACCGTATCCTACATAGTAGGCGTAGACTCTCTCTTTGACCTTGAAGTATAAAAAGAGGTTCAAAATCATGATGATAGCTGTAATCCCGAGCAGCAGAAGATAGACCGTATTGATATTCAGTAACGTATAAGGGTGGAAATCCTTTTCCTTAGTGAGGGTAATGTATCCGAAATAGGCATATTTCCCTTGAAGTTCCAGATAGAGGCTTTGGGTAGTATTTTTTGGGATAGTGAGTTTGTATAAGAGTTGATTGGCGTATATCTCCCGTTGACTTACGGGTACAAAAAGGCCATTGTGTTTTTGAATGTATTGATGATCTTTCAGGTAATAAAGATTTGCTTTTTCGTAAAAATGTTCTCCGAGACTCAGGACAAAATTTTCATGATCGCTTATATTACGTACATCGATTTTGATCCACAGTGTCCCTTTTGTATAGCCTAGAGCAAATGCATTGGATGAGTTTCCGAGAAATTTCTGATGCTGAATATCGGCGATCGTGTAGGTGGAGTGTTCATCTTTGAGATAAGAAAATCGGAAATCATTGATTGATAGATGTCTGTCGTCTAAAATGAGAGTATTGGCGTGAAGTGTACCGAATAAATAAAGGAGTAAAAAAAGATACTTGACCATAATATGGATTATACCATGAAAAAATATGTCAATTTTCCGTCAGCTTTCCGTCAGCAGTTTGTTACGATAACCCAAAATATAAAATCGGAGTATAAATGAAACGACAGATAGAATACAACTCCCGTTTTCGGATACTCAAAGGGGGCAAAATCTCCCTTGTTGTATCGGCACTCTTAGCCGGTTCAACCATGAGCTTTGCGGCACCGAGCGGCGGGAGCGTAACAAGCGGTAGCGCAACGATCAACCAAAACGGATCAATCACGACGATCAACCAATCCACGAACAAAGCTTCAATCAACTGGCAAGATTTCAGTATCGGAAAAACTGAAACGGTCAACTTCGTACAACCATCAGCACAATCAGTTACCTTGAACCGTGTTGTAGGAACAACCCAATCTCTTATCGAAGGAGCCATGAACGCTAACGGTCAAGTATTTCTTCTTAATCCAAATGGTGTACTCTTCGCTAACGGTGCACAAGTAAACGTAGGAGGGCTCGTCGCTTCTACCCTTAATCTTAGCGACGCAAACTTCCAAGCAGGTAACTACACCTTCGAAGGTAACTCCCAAAACTCCATTATCAATATGGGAACGATTACTGCCAATAACGGCTATGTTGCTATGATGGGTAAACATGTTGCCAATAAGGGAACCATCGTAGCAACAATGGGAAATGTGCAGATGGCATCAGGTGAAAAGATCAGCCTCAACCTAAACGGTAACTCCCTCGTTAAACTCACTATTGACCAAGGAACTATGGATGCATTAGTAGAGAACAAAGGACTCATCAAAGCTGACGGAGGTCAAGTCTACCTGACAACCCAAGCCCTCAATACAATTCTTGATGGTATGGTCAACAACACCGGTATCATCGAAGCACAAACACTGAACGATGTAACAGGTAAAGTAATTTTATTTGCTCACGGTGGGACAGCTAATATCGGCGGAACCATTGATGCAAGCGCACCCAATGATGGAAATGGAGGATTTATTGAAACATCGGGTGACAAAGTTAAAATAGATGATCGTGCTCGTATTATAACCAAGGCAAATCAGGGCATTAGTGGAACATGGTTGATTGACCCTGTAGATTTTACTATTGCTGCTAGTGGGGGAGATATGACAGGTACAACACTTACAACCAACTTAGCAAACGGTAATGTAATAATCCAAAGCTCACAAGGACGCAATGGAACAGATGGTAATATTAATGTAAATGACAGGATCTCTTGGAATACAAATACTTTAACACTAGAAGCTTATCAACATATTAATATCAATGCTATTATGCGTGCGACAGGTACAGCCGGATTGGTATTGATTACAGATTCCACAAATCAAAGCAATGGCGGACATGTATTTATAGGTATTGATTATAGTACAGGTGCATTTAAAGGTAGTATTGATTTAGCTTCTACTTCAAGTATTAATATCAATGGTACGGCTTATACTATTATTAACTCTCTTGGAGCAGAAGGGAGTACAACAGGTACAGATTTGCAAGGTATCAACGGTAATTTAAGTGGCAATTATGTACTTGGTTCTAATATTGATGCGGCTGATACAGCTAATACATGGAGTGCTGCTGGGTTTAATCCTATAGGAAGTAGTTCATCTTATTTTGCAGGTATATTTAATGGACTTGGACATACTATCTCAAATCTTTTGATAGACAGGTCTACAACGTCTTATATAGGTTTATTTGGTGGTACAATGGGTGCAAAGATTGAAAGTGTTGGATTGATCAATGCAGATATTACGGGTAGAAGTTATGTCGGTGGTTTAGTTGGATTTGCTACAAATAGCAATCAAATCATAAATAGCTACATAACCGGTTCTGTAGCTTCTACGGCTAATCCTACTTTTTATATAGGTGGTTTAGTTGGATACAACCGCAGTTCTAGTTTAATATTCAATAGTTACTCAACTGCGGATGTAACAGTTAGTCATGGTGAATCTGTAGGTGGGTTAGTTGGTGTTAATGATGGTTCAGGGATAATGGAAAGCTACTCAACCGGTGATGTAACAGCTAGTAATAATTATGTAGGTGGTTTAGTCGGTTGGAATAAGAATGCTGCATATATATCATCAAGCTACTCAACCGGTGATGTAACTGCTGCTCATACAGCAGGTGGTTTAGTGGGTAACAGTGATGGTAGTAGTATAGCTAATAGTTATTCTACTGGTAATGTAACTGCTGCTGGTCTAGTAGGTGGTTTAGTGGGACAGGTTAGAAGCGGTGAGATAGTAAATAGCTACTCAATTGGTACTGTCGTTGGTACCGAAACATATATAGGTGGCTTTGCTGGTTATGGTGCAGGTATAGGAACTAATAGTTTTTGGAATAGCGATACAAGTGGACAATCATCAAATGGACTAGCAGGAAGTACAGTTATAGGTAAAACAACATCTGAGATGAAATCTTTGGCTACTTTTAATAGTACTACTCCTGCATGGGACATTGTAGAAGACTCATCCCTGTCAAATGGTTATCCGCAGCTGAGATGGACGAAATCAGGACTAAATGCGGGAACATCTGTTTGGGTAATAGGCGGAGCCAGACCAACACCTTTAACCCGACCACATTATGATATCACAACAATCGTAAATTCAACGGCGGTAACTCCACCCATACCACGAGTTATTGCACCTATAGCACCGAAACCGACTCAAGCACAAATAAAAACCACAGAACTCCTACAAACAATGATGCCTAAAGGCGATACTTATAGAGGATCGTACAATCTTGTCGGAACTACTGATGGCAATGCTCCGGTACAAACGGTAAGCATGGATCAACTCCAAAGTGCTGCTCTCACTCAAGGTGTAGGTGAAATCCGTGTACCTTTGGGGAATGGCAGTGTTGTCGATTTGATTAATGGAGGGGTAACACTTCCAAAAGGTGTCAGTCAAGAGTTTTATGTAGTAGCAACGAATAGAACAG
>NZ_NSIU01000039.1 GCF_002633015.1 Sulfuricurvum sp. PD_MW2
CTTCAAATACCTCTTTTGATTTTGCTGCAAAAATCAAATCTTGTACAATGCCTTTAAACTCATTATCATCACCTATGAAATTATATTGCTCATCAATTTTGATATTAATACGAGTTTTATCTTTATCAATAATATGTTGATTACTATTATTTGATGTAGTTAATATTCTTTTATATTCTTTTAAAGATTTCTTGTCAATTACGCCTTTATGAGCCATTTTATGATGTTTGTCACATAAAAGAATCAAATTTTCTATTCTGTTGTCTGCGCGATTTTCATTAATATGGTGTATTTCTAAATAAGTATGTTCAAAACAATTTTTTACGGAACAAGTATGTCCTGCTTCTACTTGAATAGATCGTTGAATGTCTGCAGGTATAGATGGTCTATTTTCATCATAAGTTTTTTTATTCATAAAATCCTTTCCTTCTCTAACACTCTGTCTCTTCTTACAACTTCACAACTTTTGCCCCAAATCCCCCCATATGGGCAGGTGCATCGGCAAAACTTTTGACACTCGGATGAGCTTTGAGGAACTCTTTGACTGCGTAGGCGAGTTTCCCCGTCCCGATCCCGTGATAGATCAATACCTCATCAAATCCCTGCAAGAGAGCATCGGAGAGAAATTTATCCATCCGCTCGCACGCCTCCTCGCCCCGCATTCCATGCAGATCGAGCTTGAGACCGCTTTTTTGCTCCACCTGCGACGTAACGGTGACTTTGGGCTTTTTGGGGAGATTGCCGCTCGGTTTGAGATCGGTGAGTTTGACACGCAAACGCATCCCCTCAACCTCGATCATCGCGTCTTTCGCCCCGACGCTTACCACCGTACCGCGCTGTGCGCGATATTTGACAGCTTGCCCCACTTCGTAACGAATCGGCTCCGATTCCGCGATCTTGATTGGTTCCACTTTCGGTAATTTTGCCTGCGCCTTGTTGAGCTGTCTATGGATCGCTGCCATATCATGACCGCGCGCCGCCTCTTTTGCTTCGCGGATTGCGACATCGTATTCAGCTCTGAGGCGGTTTTTCTCACGGTCGAGTTCGCTTCGCAAAGTTTCGCGCGCCTCTTTGAGATCGCGCTCCTGCGCGGCTAACGATTCGAGTTTCTCATCCGCCTCTTTATTTTTACGCTTCAGTTCACGCTCTAACTCGCTTCCCCGTTCGATGAGGACGCTGAGGCGCTCGTGATTTTCACCGTAGAGGGATTTGGCACGGGTGATGATAGCAGGATTGATCCCATAGCGTGCCGCCGTCTCGAACGCGTAGCTCTTACCGATCACCCCTTGCAAAAACTCATAGGTCGGGACGCGGCGCTCTTCGTCGTACAATGCCGCCATCAGCTCCACATCCTCACGATCCGCCATCAATGCGGCAAGCCGTTTGTGGTGGGTCGTGACGATAATCTTCTGCCCCCTCTTAATCAGCTCATCGAGGATGATAGCAAAGAGTGCCGCCGCTTCGTCGCTGTCGGTTCCCAGTTCGATCTCATCTACCCCGACGAGGGCGCTTTTATGTTCAAACAGATGGCTAAACTGCACCATCCGCCCCGCAAAGGTAGAGATGTCGTTGCTGACACTTTGGGGATCGTCGATAACCGCTTCGATCCGTTTGAAACTCCCGATCCGCGATTTGTGGGGATTGATCTTCATTGGGATGAGATATTTCGCCATCAGGCTCGCCGAGAGGAGCGATTTGAGAAGCATCGTTTTACCCCCCGCGTTCACCCCCGTGATCATGAGGAGATTGGATCGGAAATCAACACTGATCGGTTTAGGTTTATGGATGGCGGGGTGGGAGAACTCTTCGAGGATCACATCGGCATTGTTTTGGGGCTTGAGGATCGCAAAATCGCTCGCTCTCGCAAACAAAACACGCGCTTGATAATGATCATATCGGTCGAACTCTCGATCGATAAAACCGATGAAAGGGACAAGATTCGAGAGTTTGGCACTGAACCGTTTCGCGTATTCGTAGAGTTTGGTCTCACGCTCCTGCATCACGTAGCGAAGCTGCTCTTTGGAACGCAACACCGCATCAGGGGCGACGTAGAAGAACCCTGCCCCCGTCCGTCCGACGACGGAACCTTTGAGGACATGATTGAATCCGCCGCGCACCAAGAGGCACTCTTCGTCATTGATGTAATGGATCTGGGTATCGACGAGGTAAGGGGTCAGTTTTTGGGTATGAAAGAGGCGCTTGATCGCATCATTGATCTCA
The DNA here is from genome assembly GCF_002633015.1 of Sulfuricurvum sp. PD_MW2. GTDB lineage: Bacteria > Campylobacterota > Campylobacteria > Campylobacterales > Sulfurimonadaceae > Sulfuricurvum. The sequence goes on from NZ_NSIU01000039.1 coordinate 2,221, forward strand.
TGCTTGATCGCTTTGATCCGCTGTGCAATGCGGTGCAACTCCTCATCGCGCGACTCGATAAAATTCCCCTCATGATCGAAATACTCTTCGATCTCACTAAACGGCTCGGGGATGATAATCGTCTCCATCCACTCGCCGATGAGGCCCGTATAGGCTTGATTGCGCATGAGTCTGAAATAGCGAATCACTTTGAGGAGTTCGAAAATCTCTTCGAACCGCAATACCCCATGCTTTTTGAGGTGGTTGATGATCGTCTCAAACCCTACACTTTTCGGCGGTGCTTTGAACTCCAACGCATCGAGAGCCTGTATGTAACGGTAATGGCGCTCTTGATCCCCCTGCATCGCAATGTTTTGCTGACGGGAAAAAAAGTGTTCCAGCGCGTGGATGTGGGGGAGGAGATCGAGTTTTCCGAAAAGCTCGGCGAGGTTAGCGGAGAGTGAACTCATCGACGTTGCAATCTCACTTCGTTCCGCGAAGCTGATAGGTCAAATCGCCCGCTCCGAATCCGACGATGAGATCGCGGTCGTACGTTTTGAGTACGTTCTCGTTTTTGAGGGTTTCAATCGTATCGCCTGCACGGTGAAGTTTGTCGCACATCGTGAGGTTATAGTGCCCGAAACGCCCCTCAAAATCAATCTCACGCGGCTCTTCGCTCGCCGCCCAAACCGGAAGGATGATGAGTTCATCTACCCCCTCAAAACACTCGACGAATGCATCGAGGTTATCAATCGTTCTAGAGTATTTATGTGGCTGCCAAATTGCGACAATACGTTCAAATCCTTTGAGCTTAGCATACGTTGTCAAGGATTCCATTGTCGCTTTAATCTCGGTCGGGTGGTGGGCATAGTCGTCGATGATGACGCGGTCACTTCCTTTGAAAATCACATCGAACCGTTTTTTGATCCCTTTGAAATGGAGCAAATTCGCACGAATAGAGGCGACACTCATGGTCTGTGCAGCCGCCAAAATTGCGAGTGACGCGTCCATTGCAATATGCTCACCGAATCCCCATACTTCAAATTCTCCCATGTTTTTGAGGGTGAAACGGGTATAGGGTTCATCGTCAATCAAAATATAGGTGATATTAGAGATATCTTTGCTTGGATAGAGGCGAATCGCATCACACTCCAACGTTGCCATAAACGGATCTTCGGCATTGATAACGCGCACAGGTGCCATCTCGACAAAACGGCGATAGGCATTGTGAAACTCATCGATGTTGTAGTGATAGTATTCCATGTGCTCCGGCTCGGCATTGGTGACAATAGAGCAGTACGGGTTGGAGTTGAGAAAACTCCCATCCGATTCATCCGCTTCGAAAAGCATCACATCGGTACTGCCGTCATAGCGGACGTTAGAGCCGAAATCTTTGGATTCCGCACCGATGATAGCGCTTCCACTCATAATTGAGGCGAGAATCGCTGTCGTTGTACTTTTACCGTGTGCACCGCATACCGCGTAGACTTTTTTCTCTTTGAGAATACGGAGCAATGCATCACGTCGGTGCAAGACTTCGATCCCACGTGCTTTAGCCTCGATCACTTCGACATTGGTATCACGAATGATCGCCGAGTGGATGACGAGATCGCACCCTTCAGGGATATTGGATGCATCATGACCGATGAAAACTTTAATCCCCCGATCGATCAAACGCTGAGTAATATGGGTTGCTTTCATATCCGATCCACTCACCTCGTGACCACTGAAACGGGTATATTTTGCAAGTCCCGAGATGCCTATTCCGCCGATACCGATAAAGTGGATTTTCATTACGCAATCTCCTTTTTGAAAAAACTGATATAAAATTTTCCGCCGTTCTGTGTCGCGTCCATATCGACGTATTCATCGATAAAATCATCAAACGGTATTTTGGCATCACACGCCGCGCGGTGAACACTCATAGCCACACTGAATGCTTCATCATTGCTGATCCCGCCAAGAACTTCAAACAATGCGCTCGCATCATGGGCACTTCCCGCACTGTAATGTTCGATGGCGTATTCATAGAGGGCACGAAGGGTTGCAAAATCTTGAACTTCGTTCATATCAAGACGCTCCATCCCCTCGAGCGCATTGGTCATTCGCTCCAATGCCAAATCAAGGATATTCGCATAAAATGCCATCAGAGTATCTTCATCAAACGTCTCATGTGCTTGAGCTTCAAAGACATACAATCCGGCAATATTTCCCTCGCTTTGTGCTTGATAGATTTTCTCTTTGAGTGCTTCGCTCATGATAATGCCTCCTTTAGGCGTTTTAGTGCTTCGATGGTGCGCACCGTCTCTTCGACGAGAGCGATACGGATGTAACCGATTCCGGGATTCTCTCCTGACGCATCCTCACGGGCTAAAAATTCCCCCGGTAACACTTTTACGTTATAGTCCCGATAAAGACGTTGAGTAAACTCAAGCGCATCCCCTACTTTGAGCCAAACGTAAAACGTCGCATCTGAGGTCGTGATACCTAAAATTTCCTGTGCTGCTTTGAAATTTTCCGCATATACGGCGCGCGCTTGCGCTACATGGTACTCATCCGCCCAGGCCATCGCCGCTGCCGCTTGCAATGGGAGGGGAGAGGCACATCCGACATAGGTGCGATACTGTGCATACCCTTTGAGTATCTCAGCATCTCCTGCAATAAATCCGCTACGAAGTCCCGGTGCGGAAGAGCGTTTGGAGATCGAGTTGATAACAAGGACCTTTTTAAACGACGTATTCCCAACATAAATAGACGCTTCAAGAAGTGATGGAATTTTTTGATCGGTATAAATCTCGCTGTAGCACTCATCATTGATAAGACAAAAATCGTGTTTAAGAGCGAGTTTTACCCATTCTCCCAACTCTTCGAGGCTCAAAACCGATGCCGTCGGATTGTTCGGGAAGTTCAAAATAACCAAATCGCATTCGGCAAGTTCGGTTTCGTTGATGAGGGGTTTGAAGCCGTTTTTCTCGGTCAGGTTGAGATGAATCACCCGCGCACGTGATGCAATCGCCGCACCCTCGTAAATCTGATAAAACGGGTTGGTGTATGCCATGAGGGCGTTAGGTTTATCAAACAGATAGTATTGCGGGAAATTAAAAAGCACTTCGCGTGTCCCGAAACTGCTGATAAGTTCATTCGGTTTGAGTTTTACCCCGAAACGGCTCTCAACGAACCCTCTCATCGAGTCATTGAGATAACTCTCCCCTGCCGTTTTCGGATAACGGCGAAGCTCTTCGGAATGTTTTGCGAGAGATTTTTGGATAAATGCCGGAGTCTCAAACTGCGGTTCTCCGATGGTCAAAGCAATCGGCGAATATTCAGGATTTGGGATAATATCCGCCAAAAGAGCGGTCAGTTTTTCAAATGGATACGGTTCAAAATGCAAAGGACGGTCTTTGTAATGGAATTAATTACCTATATTATAGCGTCCGATGGCTGTAATTCAATTATATTCTTAGATTCATTATCGATGCAGTTGGATAAGCATATCCACAAATGTTTCATCTAACTGCGTATGCATCTCACGTTTCATTAAAAGAAGCGCTTCAAAACTTGTAAAATGAGTTCTGTAAGTACGGTTGGTTGTTAGCGCATCAAAAACATCACATATAGCTATAATGCGAGCACTTCTTGGAATCATTTTTCCCTTTAGACCCTCTGGATAGCCTGAACCATCTAAACGTTCGTGATGATAACGCACCCCTTTGAGTACCGTTTGATTATCAATACCGTTTAGTTTCAATATTTCATACCCTAATTCAGAATGAAGTTTAACGGATTCAAATTCATCATCTTCCAAAAAAGATGTTTTTTCTAAAATCGTATCATCTATACGCAATTTGCCTACGTCGTGCAGTAATGCTGCAAAAATCAAGTTAAAAAGTTCCTGATTATTCAGTTTAATCATTTTTCCAATAATCGCAGCTAAATACGCAACATCGATACTATGATCATGAGTGGAATACTCATTAGGGAAAATCTTCAAAACCAACGGTAATACATTCTCGCCTGATTCAAATGTATTAACAATTTTATAGACACAATTTGAAATTGCATCCAGCGGAAGTTTTTCATTTCCACTTTCAAAAATGGACTCCATCAAATCCGATGCACTCGAATATACAGAAGCAAGCTGCTTCTCTAAGTCCGTCGATTCCGATAATTTTTCTTGACTTCTTGAGACTTGACCCTTTTGAGGGTTTTCATCATTTAAATCAACGGTATACTCTTGTAGCTTTTTGGAATCGTTCTTAGAAATATAAATCTGTAGATGTTGTGAAAGTTTTTCATATAAAACTTCATCCAACACAGTACCAGCCTCGATAATAATAACAAAATCGTTATACCGTTTAACATACATATCAAACGGTACCGGTTCTCCTTTTCTCAACATATCAAGCTTTATCGTTGAAAAATGGCTATTAATAACTACTCGGACTACTTTTGCCATATTTCTATACTAAACCTATTCTTGATATCAACATACACACTACCAA
>NZ_NSIU01000019.1 GCF_002633015.1 Sulfuricurvum sp. PD_MW2
GTCGCCGCCTGGCTCTCAGAATTTCTTCTTCTACTAAAATAATCAAAAAAAACTTCTCACTCAAAATCAAAAGCAAATCTACTAAACTATTATCTTTATATTCACCATTCAAGCTCTAGACCTCTCTTGTCAGCTACTCTACTGTATACTTCATTCATGAATACAACACTTTATTTTCTCAGATCTTCCGAACAAAAAATCGTTACCGATATGCTTCATTATTCTATGCGTTTGGATGAAGTCAATAAAAGACTCTCCGATATACCGAAACTCTCAATCTATGAAGAGTTCTATGGCTTTACTAGCAAAGATTTAGGTCTTTATATCCTTGTAGATAACCAGATTGCAGGAGCCGCTTGGATTCGTCGTTTAAATGCGGATCACGGTACAAACGGATACATTGATGACAATACACCTATCTTGAATATAGCTGTTCTTCCAGAGCATAGAAGAAGAGGATTTGGTTCACAAATGCTTGAACAGCTCTCTATTGAAGCCGGAGCACTTTATGATCAAATCAGTGTTTCTGTGCTCAAAGATTCGTCTGTTCTATCTTTCTATGAAAAGCATGGCTTTATGCGTCACGATAACACGGTTCTAGAACAAAGTTTTATTGATGGCAAAGATGTTATCACTTTGGTAAAAAAACTTCAAAAAGCGGCAGTTATACGTCCTACAGACGGATATGATCCTAGACGTTGGATGGATTAATAATACAGAGTCGGAGTGTTAATGTTATGAGGGATGTATCGGCAAAGCCGATACGAGGTTCGGCTCAACCTTCGAAAGAAGCGCCGGCGATCACTTTGCGTGATACAGTATATGGGATCAACGCAGCTGCGCGTGATTGTTTGATAGCGATTGTAACCATGTCTTGGTGACGTTTACAGTTACCTGTAAGACGGCGTGGCATGATTTTGAAACGCTCAGAGAGTGAATATTTCAAAGAAGCTACATCTTTGTAGTCAATGAAATCAACTTTTTGCTCGCAGTATTTGCAATAACGTTTTTTGTATTTTCTTTTTTCTGACATGGTTCTATCCTTGTGCTTATTCTAAAACGGAATTTCGTCTTCGTTAATATCAATCTCCGGGAGATTGTTTTCCGGCATTCTTACCGGAGCGGGTTTAGAATACGACGGTGCTTGGTTATAAGAGGGTTTTGGTGCAGGAGCATCATATCCACCGCTATAACTGTTTCCAGCATCGTTGTAATCGTTATAACCGCCCTGAGAACCACCCTCGCCGCGTGAATCGAGCATTTGCATCGTTTCAACGATAACGGAGTGTTTGGAGCGCTTTTGGCCGTTTGTTTGGTCAACCCATTGTTCAAAACTAAGTCGTCCCTCTACCAGGATTTTAGAACCCTTGCGAAGGTATTGGTTGGCTACTTCACCTGAACGGCCGAAAAAAGTGATGTCGACAAAACAAGTCTCCTCTTTTTTCTCACCGTTCAACGTAAATTTGCGGCTGGTCGCAATAGCGGTTTTAGCGATTGCCGAACCGTTTTGCGAATAACGCAGTTCGATGTCGCGGGTAAGATTTCCAACCAAAATGACTTTGTTATACATAGGTTTTCCTTAAAGGGCTTAAGAAGCTGCTTCTTCTTTTTTCTCAGCAACAGCAGCAGGTTTTTTGGTTTTTTCAACCATACCATTCCATGCTGCGATTTCACGTTTTGTATCGTATTTCATAGTTACGAAACGTAAAATTTCTTCGTTGATGCGGAAACGACGTTCAATTTCAGCGATAGAAGCTGGTGCAGCTTTGTGATACATAACGTAGAAATAACCACGAGCATTTTTCTCGATCGGGTAAGCCAATTTTTTCATTCCCATTGCGTCGCGAGCAATGATTTCACCGCCGTTTGCAGTGATCACTTCTTCAACGAGAGCGATGGTGTTTTTAATCTCTTCTTCTGTAAGAGTAGGTTTTACGATTACTAGGTTTTCGTAATGTCTCATAGCGTATGTCTCCTTATGGTGTTCGCCCCTTATGGTATTAATACAGCACGACAATCGTGTTGCAAAGAGCAAGGAACGCGCGGATTATACTAAAAATCCGCTTAATTTAAGTTTTGGTTATAAGATAGATTGGAGTTTGAGTAGGGCAGATAGAAGCAGTGACTCTTGATCCGGACTTCCGGTCGATTTCATCTTCAGTTCGGTATCAAGGAGGAGATTGATACCTCGTTTATAGCTCTCTGGAGAGATTTTGATCGAGAGGGCGGCACGCTCTTTTTCGACAAATCCGGGAAGTTTATAGCCCAAAACCAGTGCCGAATCGGCAACGCCGTGAATTTTGATCGCGCTGTTAAAGAGATAGAGTTGCGTTAAAAATCCACTGATGGCAGTAAGGAGCTGTATCTCGTTTTCTCCCGATTCGAGGAGATGGCGTAGAGAGGGGAGGAACTCTTTTTTCTCGATGACACGGGCGATGAAATGATCCAGTTTGATTTCGCTCAGTCCGAATACATGTTCGTCGATCTCTTTCATTCCGATCGGCTTGCCCAAAATGGAGAGTTTGGAGAGCTCGTTGCAGGCGAGGGCGAGGTCGTTGTTGTGAATGTCGAGGAGATGAAACGCCGCTTGGTTATCGAGCTGAACCCCTAAGCTTTGAGCTTCTTGCATGACAATGCCACGCGCTTCGGCAGCAAAGGGATGAAAGAAGCGAACCGATCCTGTGTGAGAGCCTTTGAACGCGGTGTCCGCCCCTTTGACATCTTCACCGTAGTAGCAGTAAATAAAGGTGTTGTCGCTGTTTTTTCCGACCAGTTCGACGAGGGTATCGAGTTCGGCTTTGGGGAGCTTCTTCTCGTGTTTGACGATGAGGAGGTTTTGGTCACCAAAAAGGGAACCCTGGGAAAGGTGGGCTTTGGCGGTATTGAAATCGTACTCGTCGTGATAAAGGCTGAGAACCGATGCCCCCTCGATTTGTGAGAGTTTGTGGGCGTAGCGGTCAATGAGAAAGTGGCTCTCTCCAAACAGCGCCATTGCTTTGGGGGCTGAATTATTTTGAATATGACGATCAAGATCTTGTCGATTCATCAGACTCCTTTTCGATATGGCGTACAAACGACGCAGTGATTTTGGCGGTGGCGAGATTGGAACTTTCGATTTTCACAATAATATCATCAAAAAGCATGAGTCCAAATTGGGAGTTAACAGCTACCTTGGCACCTATAATTACATCGTGTATCTCGGCAATGAACGGCTCTTCGGCGCGCATGATACGCGCTTTGAACTCCTGACCGATCACGGTGGCTGCCCAGCGGGCGAATTTGCGTTCATGGAAACGGATCTCAATGTCACTGGCCTCACGCTCTTTTTCGCTGATCGAGGTGCACAGCGATTCGATATTGCGAAGAACATACGATCCCTCTTCGGTATCGTGTGATTGAATCGCTTTGAGGAGACGATGGACGATCAGGTCACTGTAACGGCGGATTGGGGAGGTAAAATGGGTGTAGCGATCGAATCCCAATCCAAAGTGTCCCATGTTATAGGGGGCATAGCGTGCCTGCATCTGAGCGCGGATGATGAGGGTGTCTACTTCGCTCACCAGATCACGCCGCTCCGCTTCTGCTTGAATTGCCATGATCGTCTCTTTGATGGATCCTTGGGATTCGACAAAAATCCCGATACTGGCTAGTTCGGTATAAAGGCTTTGGAGTTTCATCGGAGAGGGCGATTCATGGATACGAAATACTCCCCGCTCGTACATCGAAGCAGCGGCTTTGTTCGCGAGGAGCATACAATCCTCGATTAGAGCATGTGATGGGGTCTCGACGGCAAATTCGGTCGATACGATGTTCTGCTCTTCGTCAATCCGCATTTCCAGCTCGCTGGAGCGGAAGTTGTACCCTTTTTTCATCCGCTCTTCCCGCAGTTTCCCCGTTAGAACGTTGAGATCATTGATATAGGCCAAAGCTTTTGCTTCTTTGTCGTTTTGGGCGCTTAGGTGACCCTCCAAATAGGCGTCGATCTCTTCGTAGGTGAAGCGGCGATGGGAGTGGATAATCGACTCGTACAACTCGAACGAATCCATCTCGTAGGTGGTGGGATCGATATGCATCTCAAATGTGTATGCGAGGCGGTCGACATTGCCTTGCAACGAACAGAGTGTTTCGCTGAGTTCTCGGGGAAGCATTGGGATGGAGCGGTGCGGCAGATAGATTGAAAAACTGCGGTAAATTGCTTCGGCATCAATGGCACCGAAAGGGTGGACGTATTCGCTGACATCGGCGATGGCAACGTAGAGGGTGGACGTTTCGGGGACATAACAGATCGCATCATCGTAGTCTTTGGCGGTGACGGGATCGATCGTACAAAAGGGGAGGTGACGGAGGTCACGGCGTGAGGGGTACTGCGACGCATCCACCTCTTTGGGAAATTCGCGTGCCATGGCGAGTACATCATCTTCGAAAGCGTCGTGTTTGTTGTAGAGGGCGAGGACGATTTTCTCATCCACTTTCGGGTCACTGAAGTTTCCGAGATAGGCGGCGATAGTTCCGCTTTGGTTGTTGATCTGATAGAGTGACCCCTCGGTGGTTTCGGGGAGGTCAGAGAGGGCAAATCCTGCGGGGTGGTCGGTGCGGATGTCATACAACCCTAGATGAGTGTTTTTGGAACTGACGACAGCAACACTGTAGGTTTCGCTTCGTCCTGCAATGATGACAACTTTTGCCTGAGGTCCGCCGCGTCGTCCGAGAAGCCGTTGCGCGATGACCAAATCGCTGCTTTTTGCCCCCATGAGGTTCGCTGTTTCGATAAAGTGGTCACGGATGCTTTCGCCTAAAGTCTGAAGATAGGCGCCGCTCTCGGACGCTAACGAGACGATCCCCGCGCGGTACTGAGAAGCAAATTGGTATTTCCCCTCCTCATGTGTGAGAAGTTTCATGGCAAACCAGTTTTGTACGTTTCCACGTTCAGACTCGGTGATATCTTGGTCATACAGACCATGGGTAAGACGAATTAGGAGTGATTTCATAAAGTTATTATAGTCAATAAAAACTTCTATGATAGAATAACTCCTTTATTTTTACAAAGGAACTATAGCTATGACATACGAAGCGATTTTAAATCAACTTGGATATACGCCTAATGAAGCTCTTGCGGAGCAACTTTCACGGATTGAGAAAAATACATCAGGGTATGAGAAAATCATCAAACATATTTTGGATTTGCACGAAGCGTTGAAAACGGATGAATCGTATGTAGCAATGTCTAACACAAATGACTATTTTAAGATCAAAATCGATGCAACGAGCGAAGTGAGTGCGAGTGATGCGATGGAAAAAATCAACCATTTCGCCGATAAATATAAAGTTAACCTACAAAAAGTGGACGGAAAACCGACCTATTATATTGTCGGATTTGCGGCGTAAAATTTTTTACGTTGATGGCGAATCTGTTGGAGCAGCCGAGTGCATGGCTTCAACGGATTGAGCTAATAATTCTTCTGCACTTAGTCCGGCCCCAATCTGGATAATTCCCATCAGAATATGTTCATTTTTTGCATTTGGGTCTGCGTCGATAAAAATTGCTTTTGAGACGAGACGGTTAAAGCGTTCCGTCGCTATTTCAGCTTCCGTTTCGTTTGTATGACGTAATAAAATCGTAAAAATACCATTCCCATAGTATGATATTGAGTCACTTCTGCGAAGCGCGTTCGCTAGAACATTTCCCATATGCCGCACTAAATTTGCATACGTTTTGGTATTTTTAATTGAGAGTGAATTATTGGAAAGAGAGATAGAGATTAAAGAGCTTTCGTAGGCTGAATTATTGCAAAGTTCTCGCTCTTTTTCAATCAGAGTCAAAAAGTATTTTTTGTTGAAAACGCCTAAGGTTGCATTGTAAACACTCATATTTTTGGCTGTTTTGATAGAGGTTGCAACCGTTCCGTAGAGTTCTTTTATCGATGAAGCTTGTTTTTCCAAAGAGGTTAAAAATTTTTCTAAAACCGTTTCAACCGAAGAGGTTACGTCCAGTAGAGTCTCTTGATCTGCATTCGAAGCAACCATATCTTTTTTCGTCTGGATAATTTTTTTTAAAAGGGTGGTGTTTTTGTAAACGTTGGAGCCTTGAGTCAAAATCAGTTTGACCGCTTTCGCCCCTTGAGTTAAAGAACGTTCATATTCGAAACTTTTGTGGATCGCTTCATCGGCATGATGGGTGATAGAATTGATCTGTTTGCGAAATTCATCATTTTTCTTTTCGAGAAGCTTATCAAAATAAAAAGTAAAATTTTCCGGCAGAGCGGGGATATCGTTTGCTTTTAGCTCGTTAATGATTTCATCTGCAAGAGAGTAGAGATCGGTTTTAATGTTTTGCATGATACTTTATCGTATAAAATTTTTGTAATTAACCTTGTTTAGCATTACGAATTATTTCACTTTTGAGTTGCAACTTTGTTGCATTTTAGAATCTTTGTTCATCTGTAGTCGAAGCTAAGATTCGATATATTTTCAGGATATTTTTTAAAAAGCGGATAAAAAATGAACCATAAAGAGCCGATGAGTACGAGAGGATATGATGAACTGTTACGTGAATTTAAATATTTAAAAGAGGTTGAGAAACCGCGTGTCAATCAAGAAAAACAGCGTGCCGCCGAGTTGGGAGACCGAAGTGAAAATGCGGAGTACCATGCTGCAAAAGAGAAACTTCGACATATAGACAAACGTCTGTTTTATCTCAATTCGATGATAGAAAAAGCGCAGATTATCGATCCCTCTTTGCTTGAGCATTCGCGTGCTCATTTCGGAGCGACGGTTACGATTATGGATGTCAATAGTGAAGAAGAGTTTGTCTATACGATTTGCGGAACGTTAGAGAGTGAACCCGAAAATGCGTTAATTTCAGTTCATTCACCGCTTGCGCGAGCAATGTTAGGCAAAGAGGAAGGAGATGAATTCAGTGTCCATCTCCCCGCCGGAAAAAAGAGTTACGAAGTGATTGCAGTTACCTATATAGATATTTATACACTTAAAAAAAATATCCGTACTGAAAAAGAGTTCGGGTTTCACTAAGGGCTATTTGATCTCGATTTTTTCACTTCCTCTTTACTCTCCAACTTTTCCATCGATGCAAAAAGGACACTTTTGCTTACACGGGTTCTTTTTTCGGATGTGAGTGGAGTTATTGTCGCATGGGCGAGGAGCGGAATCGTTCCTAATGCAATTAAAAAAAGACGTTTTGACAAAGTCATGATAAACCTCCAAGAATAATTTCATGATAAAATTTAAGTTGATTTTGTAAATAGAGAGTAAATTAAGGGGGCACTGTTGAACCCTTTGGTATAATCGCACCAATTTTATTATTTTACTCAAGGAAACTGCCGTGAGCACTCCCCTTCCAGACATCGAAAAAGTTCTCAAACAACATAAACTCTCACTGGGAGATTATGACCATATCAAAAAAATTCTCGGACGTGAACCGAATCTCGTCGAAATCGGGATTTTTTCAGCCATGTGGAGCGAACACTGCAGCTACAAATCGTCTAAAAAACATTTGAGTGGTTTCCCGACAAAAGCACCGTGGGTTATTCAAGGTCCAGGTGAAAATGCGGGAGTTATCGATATCGGCGGCGGGTATGCGGCAGTTTTCAAAATGGAGAGTCACAACCACCCGAGTTTTATCGAACCGTATCAAGGTGCCGCGACAGGTGTCGGAGGTATTATGCGTGACGTCTTTACCATGGGAGCGCGTCCGATTGCTAACCTAAATGCGCTTCGTTTCGGAAACGTATTGAATCAAGATGATATCAGTGCACATCAACGTTATTTGGTTCGCGGAGTCGTATCGGGTATCGGCGGATACGGTAACTGTATGGGGGTGCCGACGATCGGTGGTGAAACGAGTTTTGATGAATGCTATAACGGTAATATTCTGGTGAATGCATTTACTCTCGGTCTTGCAAAAAGCGATGAAATTTTCTACGGGCGTGCTGAGGGGATTGGAAATCCGGTTATCTATGTCGGTTCTAAAACAGGGCGTGACGGTCTCGGCGGTGCGGTCATGAGTTCGGATAGCTTCACTGAAGCATCCAAAGGGCTTCGTCCGACTGTTCAGGTAGGAGATCCGTTTACCGAAAAACTTCTCCTTGAAGCGTGTTTGGAACTTTTCAAAACCGATTATGTTGTCGGGATTCAGGATATGGGTGCGGCTGGTTTGACATCAAGTTCATTCGAGATGGCGGGACGTGCAGGAAGCGGTATGATCATGCATTTGGATAAAGTTCCTGCACGCGAACAGGGGATGCAACCGTATGAGTTCATGCTCTCCGAATCGCAAGAACGTATGTTAATCTGTGCGAAAAAAGGGACAGAACAAGCGATTATCGATATTTTTGAAAAATGGGATCTTGACTGTGCCGTTATCGGTGAAGTTACGGCTACGGGTAAAATGGAGCTGTTCTGGCATGGAGAGAAATGTGCAGAAGTTCCTGTCGATCCGGTGAGTGAAGAAGCACCGGTACTAGATCGTCCGATGAGCCGCCCCGCATATCTTGATGAGATTGCGAATGTAAAACTCAGCGATTTTGAAGCAGTTGATAACCAGAGCGCATTTGAAAAATTGATCGCGTCGATGGAAGTCGTGGATAAAGGGTGGATTTATCAGCAGTACGATTCGATGGTACAAACCAATACCGTCAAAAAAGGCGGTGAACTGGATGCTTCGGTTATCCGTATCAAAGAAAACGGTGTCGCATTGGCGATGAGTGCGGATTGTAACGTTCGTTATTGTTTTATTGATCCAAAAGCCGGAGCGGCCGCTGCGGTAATCGAGAGCGGTCGTAATGTCGCGATGAGCGGCGCGACTCCAAAAGCGATTACCGATTGTCTCAATTACGGTAATCCGGAAAATCCGGAAGTGATGTGGCAGTTTGCACAAGGATGTTTGGGGATCAAAGAAGCATGTGCGGAATTGAATACTCCGGTTATCGGCGGAAACGTATCGCTGTACAATGAAACCAACGGAAAATCGGTTTTTCCTACCCCATCCATCGCGATGGTAGGGGTCAATGATGATCAAAACAACGTATTGTTGTCGACGTTCCAAAATGAGGGAAATGTAGTTTACATCGTTGGTGAAAACCGCTCTGAATTCGGCGGATCTTTGTATATGAAAGAGCTCTATAATGTTGTCGCAGGAACCATTCCGACCATTGATTATACTAAAGAGCGCGCATTATGGAATCTTGTCATCGAAGCGAATAAAAAAGGATTGCTTGAAGCGGCAAAAGATTGTAGTTCTGGCGGAGCGGCAATTGCATTGGCGAAAATGGCATGTGTCAGCGGAAAAGGGATTGGCGCAACGATGAACGTGAACGATCCGCGTGATATTTTCGCAGAAAGCATGAGCCGTGCAATCATTGAAGTGGCTCCGGAGAATTGTGCGGCATTTGAAGCGATGGTCGGATCATTGGATTGCCAAAAAATCGGTACAATCGGCGGAGATACTTTTAGTTTCAATGATGTAACAATGAGACTTCCTGAGATGCAAAACATCTACTACAACACCTTCAAAAAAGTGATTGAAGGCGACCTCTAATAACTATCAGTTAAAATGCATGTGGAGTGCCAACTTCACATCGCTCTACAACTACACTTTTATATTTAAGATTACATATCGATAAATGAGGAATACTTTTTGCATGCAGATGCGCATGAAAAAGTTACTCAAAAGATTATTTCGGATTCGATCCAAAAACAAGTGTGAATTTTATATTACCAATCTAAGTTATCGTTGCGGCGAATAGAAGAAAACGGAGGAAAAATACGCTCCCAAGAGGGGAGGACAGCTACTCTTTGAGACGCTCTATTTTAGCACCGAGTGCACGGAGCTTTTGTTCAAGATTTTCATATCCGCGATCGAGATGGTAGATACGATGGACGTTTGTTGTCCCCTCAGCTGCCATTGCTGCCAATACCAATGCGCTTGATGCACGTAGATCGGTTGCCATAACATCAGCTCCGTAGAGTTCACACGGTCCGATAACGGTAGCAACGTGACCACTGAGTTTGATATCAGCTCCGAGACGTTGTAATTCACTGACGTGCATAAAGCGATTTTCAAACAATCGCTCATCGATACTGCTTGCCCCTTTGGCCAACGTTGCAAGGGCTAGAAATTGTGCTTGCATATCGGTTGGGAAAGCCGGGTACTCTTGGGTGATGATGTCTACATGTTTGAGTTGTGCAGCAGGATGAATCGTCATCGTATCAGCGCTACATTCGACACGGCATCCCATTTGTTCCAATTTGGCCGTAACGGCATCAAGATGATCAGGGCGGACACGCTCTAATGTAATCGTAGAGTTTGTGATCGCTCCCGCACACAGATAGGTTCCCGCTTCAATACGGTCAGGGATAACTTCAAAATCGACCATATCGATAGTTTTTCCGCCTGTTCCGACGATTGTGATTTCAGATGTTCCGATACCGGTAATATCGATACCGCTGTCACGTAGGATTTCACACAGTTGTACGACTTCAGGCTCTTTAGCACAGTTGACAAGAACTGATTTGCCGTGTGCCAGTGCTGCCGCCATAACGACATTTGCTGTTCCGGTCACAGTAATTTTATCGAAAATGATATGAGCTCCTTTAAGCCCCTTCGGTGCTACGGCATGAACGTATCCCGCATGGATTGTGATCGTTGCTCCCATCGCTTCCATCGCTTTGAGGTGTAGATCGATCGGACGTTGACCGATAGCGCATCCGCCCGGCAAAGAGACTTCACAGTGACCGAAACGTGCGAGAAGCGGTCCAAGGACAAGTATAGAAGCACGCATCGTTTTGACGATATCATAGTTCGCCATCGTGTGATTGACGGTAGAGGTGTCAATATTCAGTACATGATCTTGCAATGTACAGCTTGCCCCGAGATTTTGGAGAAGTTTTAGAAGGGTTTTGATATCGGCCACTTCAGGCATATTGGTGACTTTGAGCGGATTGTGGGCTAAAAGCGCCAACGTGATAAGTGGTAATGCGGCATTTTTCGCGCCGGAGATAGTAACGGTTCCGCTAAGTTTAGTCGGCCCTTGAATTCGTAAATAGTCCATTAAATTCCCACAATGATAAAAAGTGACGTATTATAAGTCAAGCTAGGTTAAAATTATCAAAATCATAGAGGTAATGGAGGGATAAAACGTGAGTTCAGCATTGGATCGTTTAAAAAACCTCACTGCACAAATCTCCAGTTACGAATTGGAACGCAAAAGCAACCTCAAAACTCTCGAAGAACTTTATCGAAAATTGGGAATTCATGCCAAAGTAGAACAATTTGAGATGCTTTTTGACTTTAAAGCGATCAATCTCTCCGGTATTTCTCTTTCCGAAGATGATTTGGGTGCGATCAAAGAGGGGAAATACGCTCAAATTATCGCCATAATCTATGACAAAGACGCGAAAGTAAAAAATAAAAATATTTCACTAGCCTATTATGGGCGTGCCGAAAAACTAGTACCTGAACAAAAAAATGAGATCATTTCATTTGTTTTGGGATGGCGGTTTGAAAAAAGTTTCCGAACATTGGAACACTATCATAATCTTATCTCTCATCTGAAATCTCAAACGACACACTAAACGATGCTGATATTTCTTGATACCGAAACAACGGGAGTGGAACCCAAAGATAGAATTTGTGCGTTGGGACTGATCTACGATCAGATCAATCATTTTGAGTTGATCAATCCTGGGAAAAAGATCCCTCCTTCCGCCTCTGCAATCCACCATATTACCAATGAAATGCTCACGGATGCTCCTGCATTTTCTTCCTCTGCGAGTTATCAAAAACTCCGAGAACTCAATAGTACTGAGAATGTGCTGGTATCGCATAATGCCCCGTTTGATTTAGCGATGCTGGAAAAAGAGGGATTGACATGGCAGGGGAGGGTGATTGATACGCTCAAATGTTCCAAATCACTGATGGATGATTTGGAGGGGTACAGCCTGCAATTTTTGCGATATGAACTGCGGCTTTATCGTCATGAACGTGAAATTTTTGAAGCGTATAATCTTCTTATAACTCCCCACCATGCACTCAGCGATGCATTACACACCAAAATGGTACTGGAATATCTTCTGGATTTGGCGGATAGTGAAAGACTGATAGAAATATCCAAAAGTCATGTTCTCTTGACCCGTTTGCCATTTGGAAAATACGCTAAAAAGCGGATCGAAGAGATTGCTCTCAAAGACCCCGGATATCTGAAGTGGATGAGTGATAGTTTAATGGATATGGATGAAGATTTGCGTTATAGTATCGATTATTATTTGAGAGGGAAGTGATTTGAAAGTAGCGATTCAGTGTGATTCACCATTGTTGCAACGTTCATTGGAACTTTTTTTGGAAGGGAATCTAAGTTCGCTTCGTCAATGTGATATTTTGATTCGTGACAAAAATATAGATGATGATCAATATCCTACATTTGTAATCGGTTCCGATGAATCTTCCGATCTTCTTAAACCCTTTTCTAAAGCGCAATTATTGCATGCGTTAAACCAAAAATTCGAGTCAAAGCACGATGTTTCATTTCCGTCAATCGAGGAGCGAGTATCTTCAAATGACGAAAAAATAAGCTTTGAAATTTTGGAACGTCATATTGATAAATTGACCCGTGAATACCAATCTAATATTTTAAAAGCGATACGTGCATTTTATGAAAAATAATCCAACTATTACCAAAAAAATCATTGCCGGAAAATACAAAGGCAAAACGTTAAAGCTCCCTTCAAAAGAGACGACACGCAGCTCAAAAGCGATTGTTGTTGAATCTTTTTTTAACACGTTGCAGTTTGACATTATTGACTCAGTCTTAGTTGAAGTATTTTCGGGAAGCGGATCGATTGGATTGGAAGCTCTCAGTCGAGGGGCTAAAAAAATTATTTTTATGGAAAAAGATCGGGATGCGATCCGTACTCTGCGTGAAAATATCGCGCAAACCGACCCACGTGCCTGCGAGGTGGTTGAGGGAGATAGTTTTACCAATATTGTCCATGTTAAAAAACGTCTTTCCACACTCAACGAGAGTGCTTTTATCTATGTTGATCCCCCTTTTTCCATTCGTGAAGGGATGGAAGAAATTTACGACAAAACCATCGATATGATCGCTTCGATTCCTCTTGAGATAGCGACTTTGGTTATTATCGAGCATATGAGTACACTTGAATTACCTGATTCTATCGGCCATTTTAATCGTATCAAATCAAAACGTTTTGGAAAAACGTCACTCACTTACTACGCATAAGCCATTTTTGGAATAGCCTTTGCTTAATCCTTTCATCATAAAGGATGGGCATGCGAATTATCGGTTTACTTTTTTGTTTACTAACTATTGCACACGCGACACGTATCAGTGAAGTAGCGAATATTGTCGGTGTACGGGATAATCAAATTATCGGTTATTCTTTGGTCGTCGGTTTGAAAAAAACCGGTGACGGTACAACCTCTAAATTCACCCTCCAATCAATCGCGAATATGCTTAAAGCGATGAATATCGATATGAATCCGGTAGACATCAAATCCAAAAACGTTGCAGCGGTTGTTGTTACCGCTAAATTTGCCCCGTTCGCTCGTCAAGGCGATTCATTTGACGTTACCGTATCTTCTATCGGTGATGCTAAATCGCTCGAAGGCGGAACATTATTGATGACTCCGCTCAAAGGGGTTGACGGCAAAATTTATGCATTAGCACAAGGACCACTGAGCATCGGTGGAAAAAATGACAAAGGTGCTGGTGCAGAATCTCACCCGACGGTAGGGATGGTTTACGGCGGCGGTTTGGTTGAACGTGAAATTGCTCAGGATTTATATCATCAAAACAACGCAACACTCTCATTGAAAGAATCCAATTTCGCAAATGCGGTAGCGATTCAAAATGCTATTAATGCAAAATATCGATCACATGCAGCAACAGCGATCGATCCGCGAACGATTCAGCTTCAACTTCCAAGCAATAAATCAATGGTTGAATTTTTGGCTGAAGTTCAAAGTTTGAATATCGATTATACGCAAGATCAAAAAATTATCATCAATGAACGTACGGGGACGATTGTTGCCGGTGTCGATGTCGAGGTTAAGCCGGTGGTCGTGACACAGGGAAGTTTAACGGTAAAAATTTTGTCTCAAAATGAAGTTTCAAAACCTGCAGGAAGTGTCGCGATGGATAAAAGTCTCGTTATCGGGTTAAATGAAAATGAGATTTTCACCGAAAAAGGGACAACAACTGTTGCCAATATCGCCAGATCGCTTCAAAAAATGGGTGCAACGCCTAAAGAGATGATCTCAATTTTTCAGGCAATGAAAAGTGCCGGTGCAATTTCGGTTGATTTGGAGGTCATCTAATGGATATAACGAATGTCGGGTATCAAAAATCGCTTCCTACGATAGGCTCAAAAGAGGGAAATAAAGCACTCAAAGAGAAGACAGATCAATTTGAAGCAATTATCGTAAAAATGATGTTGGATGAAGCGATGAAAGATGAAAAAAATGTTTTTACGAGCTCAAACGATCCGGGTGACAAGATTTATAAATCGATGTACCGTGAAGAACTTTCAAACGCAAGTGCCGGGGGATTTGGTTTTTCACAAATGCTTTATGACAACCTCAGTCAAAAGGGTGTGAAAATAGATAAATAAATTAAATTTTTATAGTTTTTTGCCGATATGGTTGTAGACATCATAAACGCAAAATAAGGATTCAACATGATAGGAAGTGTAAACGGGTCGCTCCTAAAGGCGACGTATCAGGAATCGACAATAAAAACAAAAGAGCAGGAGAAATCCACGCAATCTATTTCGAAACAAGGTGACACTAGCCGTATCGATGAGCTAAAAGCTTCTATCGAGAAGGGCGAATATCGTGTCGATATCGAAGCGTTAGCCAAACGCATCGCACAAGAACTGACTTAAAATACAGGAGTTTATGATGTTGTCTTATCAGTTGCAGAGCGCTATCAAAGATCTTGAAACTCTCATTTCTTTGTCACAAGAAGATATCGCAGATATCAAAGAAGCAAAGCACGATCCTCAATTTGACCGACTAGCGCTCAAAGAGGAAAAAATCAAAAGTTTTGAACAAAAAAAGGCGATGATCGATCGTGAAATTTCAAAACTGATGACTCAAAATCCTTCACATGCTCTCTCTGAACTTTTAGATAATGAACAACATCAACAACTCGACTCACTCAAAGAACATCTCTCTACGTTGCGGGAAGTCAATCAACAGTACGCAAAAATGGTTCTCAGTGTAGGCTCTTTTTATAATGCTCTCTTGGAACGATTGGTTCCGACACAAATGCAAGGGTATCAAAAAGTAGCACGTTCTGAAGCGTCATTTTTGGAAGTGCGAGCATAAGATGGCATCCATTTTCAACGCATTAAATATCGGATATAGCGGATTAAATGTAGCACAAATCGGTATTGATACAACAGGTCACAATATTTCCAATGCCGAAACAGAAGGATATTCTCGCCAACGTGTTGTTACAGCTGCCGCAACACCGATCTATTCTCAACCTGGAGCGGTAGGGAACGGAGCACAAATCACCGAAATCGCTCGAGTATTTGATGATTTTGTCTTTACCCGTTATGCCAATGCTGCACAAAGCAAAGAGAATTCCGATACGTTGAAACGAAATCTTGAGGAGTTGTCCTCGTATTTTCCTGAGATCGATAAAATCGGTATAAAAAACGATTTGCAAAACTATTTCAATGCATGGCAATCGCTTGCTGCAAATCCGAGTAATACATCTCTCAAAGAGTCATTGGCTCAGCAAACACAAACCTTGTCGCAACATATTCAAGAGACGCGTTCAAAAATACATGATTTGCAAACCTCATTGAATGATCAAGTCAAAGTGAACATCGATGAAGTCAACCGTATTACAGAACAAATAGCAAAAATCAACTCCAGGATCAATGAAGCCGAATCTATCTCGACAATGAATGCCAATGATCTCAGAGATGAGAGAAGTCAGTTAGAATTGAGTTTAAATAAGTTAGTTGGTGCCAAAGTTATTGTCGGACAAATCGAAACCAATAATGTGATTGATAGCAATATAGCGATAAAACAGGGAAGCTATACGATACAAGTAGGTGGTTTCAATATCGTTGATGGCAGTACATTTCATCCTATCGGTTTGAACAATATCGATAATCCAAACGGTTACAATGACATTTATTATGAACGTCAAGACGGTGTTCGTGTTCCGTATGCTGAACATATTACCGGTGGAAAAGTGGGTGCATTACTTGAGCTGAGAGGCTCTAAAATCGGTACAAATGGAGAATTCCAAGACGGATTTTTGCAAGAAACCATTAATAATATGGACAGTTTCGCCAAAGGTCTTATCGAATCTACCAACAGTATTTATGCACAAACGGCGACAAAGGCCATGCAATCGAATGTACTTGGTTTTTCTAATAATCAATCGCTTATGAGTACGGATGAAAATTTCAAAACAGGTTCATTTGATTTAATTGTATACGATATCAGCGGCAAAGAGGTCGGTCGTCGGAGTGTTACAATTGATGAGGGGACGTTAATAGATAACTCTGCCTTATCCACAAATAGCATTGTCAACCAAATCAATTCTGCAAAAGATGATAACAAAGACGGTAATGCATTGAATGATATCAACAGTATGTTGAATGCAACATTCAATGCTAATCAAAAAATATTTTCAATCGCGCTTCAAGGATCATACGCCGATCAAGGTTACACTTTCGCGATTCAAGACAATGGAACGAATTTCGCCGGTGTAACCGGAGTGAACCGTTTTCTTGATGGTAATAGTGCAAAAAGCATTGGATTGAACAGCGCAATGAAAGATGATACCAGCAATATCAAAGGGTACGCTTCTCCGGCAAACGGCGATAACCAGACAGCTCTTGATATCGTTCAATTACAGTTTGGATCGGTAACTTTCGGTACCGGATTTAATAAAACGACAGATACCGTGTATGGTTACTTTGACAATATGGTTACTAAAGTCGGAACAAAAACGAATGCTGTTATCGCCAATAATGATGCCATTACAGCGCAATACAATGCGATAAAGCAAGAACAAGACTCTATAAGCAAAGTCAGTATCGATGAAGAGATGGCAAATTTGATTCGTTATCAAACCTCTTATGGTGCAGCTGCGAAAGTCATTACAACGGTTGATCAAATGATGACAACTCTTTTAGGCATAAAAAGCTGATGCCACTTTATAGCATTACCGTATTAGTTACGGTGATTCTTTTCTCATTTGCTGGACCGTTTTTTTATACGCTCAGCCCACATGTACTCGATTCACAATCAATATTGCTTTCTCCATCACTTAGTCATTGGTTCGGTACGGAAAGGTTAGGACGCGATCTACTGGCACGTTTGATGGTTGGTGGACAAATTTCTTTGACTATCGGATTTATGAGTGCTTTGGTTGCGACATTGATAGGCTTGATTTATGGTGTTAGTGCTGCACTGTTTCGAGGTGGATACGATAAGCTATTTATCATAGTCGTTGATCTTTTTTTAACGTTTCCAACACTGTTTTTGCTTTTGACGTTGGTGAGCTATGTGAATGCATCAGTTTGGATACTCATTGTCATTATTTCAATCACCGGATGGATGGGGACGGCACGTTTGATACGTTCCGAGAGTTTTGCTATCGCATCGAAACCATTTATCCGTATCCTTCACATTGGAAAGGTACATCCGATTAAAATAATATTCAAATATTATGCTCCTCTTTTGGCTCCGATTGTATTGGTGAATTTTACATTTGGAGTGGGGGGAGCTATTTTAGCAGAATCGGGACTCTCTTTTTTGGGATTGGGGATTGTTGCGCCTCAGATGAGTTGGGGAAGTATCCTCAGTGGGGGCAAAGAGGTCATTGATATCGCGTGGTGGGTGAGTTTTTTTCCGGGATTATTGATCTTTTTAGTTACATTTGCTTTAATGAATATCTCCGATGCGCTTCAAGCGCATTGGAACCAAAAAGAGATCCGTTAACTATCGAAGAACATGTCCTACGAATTTAGACATGTTGCCCAATATTTTACCTCCTCGTCGGAATCCTAAACCGCACGCTTCGTAGGCAAAAAATACGCCGGCTTGATAGCTATTGCCTGCGTTATCTTTCGGCAATTCGACATATTCTTGATAAATCGGTTTAAAGTTGCCATACGGACCGTCATTGGATTCGAGTGTGCTGCCTGCAGCGTCTATAATCCGTACATTGGCACCTTCTCGTCCAAACATCCGTTTTTCAACATGAGAAATTCCTTGGAGCGGTTCGAATGATGTTTTGAGCAGATACGGCGAATCAGGGAAAAGATCGCACAGAATTTTCATCATCCCTTTGGATTGAAAGAGGAGTGTGTAGGCGGGATTGAGAATAATCGCTTGTTGATTATTCATGATGGTAGTGAGGAGTGTTGCAAGTTCAGGCTCTTCAATCGCAATCTCTTCCCACGGAAAGAGTTTGAACCAATATTCGTAGTTGATCTCTGCACTATCGTAAATTCCATTCTCATCGAATTTAACGCCGCCCAGCGGCTCAAATCCTGTTTCAAACCCTGCATCGATTGCCATCTGCTGCAATAGACGAACCGTTTGTTCCTCTTCAATGTTTCCGCTAGCAGAGCTAAAAAGGATTTTCCATCCTTCATACAAAGCATCAAATTTTTCGGTATCGTCAAACAGCGTGACAAGACGGCGAAAATTTTCGCTGATTGCTTCATAAATCGAGTTAAATTGACGCTCTTCGTCCATATTATTGTGTTTGAGAAGTGCCCATTGCAAGATGGCTGTTTCGAAAAGAGCCGTTGGGGTATCGGCATTGAACTCAATGAGTTTAATCGGTTTTCCATCAATCCCTCCCGCAAGATCAAAACGTCCATAAAGGTGCCAGTGGACATCGTTTTCCCAGCTCTTTTTGATCGGGTCGATCAGATTGAATGGAATTCCGAGATCAAAAAAGAGATTATTATCGATGACGTATTGAGCTGCGGTAGCATACATATCGTAGAGTTCGTTTACCGCTTCATAATAATTTTCCGCTTCCGCATCGGTGAGCACAACCAATTCATCCGCAATGTATTTGCTTTGATCAGAATCGGTATGCCAACCGAAACCCATTTGTTCTAATGTTGCATCGTTGATTGGATTTATTTTTTGTAACGTTATCATATCAACCTCCAAAACTGCTGCTGCTTGAGGTGCTTTTCGCGGCCGAATTTCCAAAGAAACTTTTTTTCTGCGTTGAAGAAGAGGCCGGAGTACTCATGCCGCTTGCTGAGCGATGGTAGGCGGAGCGGTTGGACATGTCCTGATGTTTACGGACATTCGCATTATTCATGAGCGCATTTCCGATCATGTTACCCAATAATGCCCCTCCGGCAGCTGCGAGGATGGTCCCTGCCAACCCCATACCTTCGCTGTGGGGCTCTCCATTGAGTTCAGACTGACCCGATTCCATTTTTTTGTACTCTTGATCCGCCATCTCTTTCATTTCGGCTTCCGTCAAGACACGTTCGTGCACGGTTCCATTTTCGTCTTTAGAACGGATAATTGCACGACTAGGGCCTTCGGTAGGCATCTCTTCTACAATGACATATTTGCCGTTTGTGAGTTGTTCCACGACCAAAAATTTATTTTTTGCTTCGGCAGCTTTTTCTTCGGCAGTTTTTTCTTCTGGAGCGCTTTGACATCCGCTAAGAGCACTAAGGACGACAAATCCCATGGTTCCGAGCATAATATGATTTGCAGAGGTAAAAGGTTTCATTTTGACTCCTATCGTAATTGTTTTAAATGTTTGGAATTGAGTTTAAAAATTTTGGAGGCGCTTTTTTCCGATAATCCTCGATAATCTTCGACAATGATATCGGAGACATGGTAACAAAAATCTGGGTTGTAGTGTTCTCCGCTTTTGTTGGCCGAAGTCGAAAAGAGCCATCCGTAAGGCTTTATAAGACATGCGTGTTCCAAATCGCTGACAAATCGAAACGCTTGATTTTTGAGGACAAAAGTGGTTTTACGGCTATGTCGGATTCGGTGTTTGTGGATGGGCGGAATACGGATATCAGAGCGAAGAATTTTGAGTTCTGCATATACTTTGAGAAAAGGTTTATTTCCATTGCGCATTTTGATCTCTTCAAGACGAGATGCGTCTTGCGAGAGAAATCCGACGGTAGTGTCGGTTTGAGCAAGGATGATTTTGTCCATTGCTTAGGAGATGAGATAATCTTGAAGCGCTTGCGGTTCCATCCAGCTGTCGTCTTGCATATGTCCCATCGCTTCAATCGCCGCGCGAGCTGCACTAAGCGTAGTGAAATATGGAATCCCCATACGAAGAACGATTTGGCGGATTTGCTCAGCATCTTTTTTTGATGTATTGTTGTCCGATGTATTGATGGCTAAAGAGATATCACCATTTTTCATCATATCTTCGATATTCGGACGCCCCTCAGAAATTTTGAGCACTTCCACACACGGAATACCAGCCGCTTCAATGATTTTTTGAGTACCGCGTGTTGCAACAAGGCTGAAACCTTGATTGTGAAGTCCGCGTGCGATTTCCGGCGCATGGACTTTATCCATCTCGATGAATGAGAGGAAACATGTTCCCGACGTCGGGATTTTGTTGCCTGCTGCAAGCTGGCTTTTTGCGAAACTGACGCCAAAGTTTTGGCTAACCCCCATAACTTCACCGGTTGATTTCATTTCCGGAGAGAGAACCAAATCGGCACCGTAGAGTTTATTGAACGGAAATACTGCTTCTTTGATCGCGACGTGACCTTTGAGACGCGGTTTCAGGAGCCCATCTGCTTCCATAACAATGTTGTAATTGTCGTAGTATTTTAAGGCACTGCGTAAACTATCACCGAGCATGACACGCGTTGCAACTTTTGCCAAAGGCATACCGGTCGCTTTTGAAACAAACGGTACTGTACGAGATGCACGCGGATTCACTTCAATCAAATAGACTTCATTTTGATAGATAGCGTATTGGATGTTGAGCAAGCCGATAACACCAAGCCCCAAGGCAATTTTTTTCGTTTGTTGTTCTACTTGCGCTTGAAGCTCACGGCTGAGGCTCACCGGTGGGAGTGAACATGCACTGTCCCCTGAGTGAATCCCCGCTTCTTCGATGTGTTGCATTACTGACCCGATATACACTTCGGTTCCATCAGAAATTGCATCAACGTCAAGTTCAACGGCTTGATCGAGGAATTTGTCAACAAGAACCGGTGAATCGTTACTGACCGATACCGCTACGTCCATATAGGTGCGAAGTTCGTCTTCGTTGTAAACGATACGCATAGCACGTCCGCCTAAAACGTATGATGGACGAACAAGTACCGGATACCCAAGCTCTTCGGCAACGGCAAACGCTTGCTCTTTTGTCATAGCAATACCGTTTTCCGGTTGTTTAAGACCTTGTGCAACAACGAATGCGGAGAATTTTTCACGGTTTTCCGCCAAGTCGATCACTTCTGCAGACGTTCCGGCAATTTTAGCACCGATGGCGTGAAGTCCATTCGCGAGTTTAAGTGGAGTTTGCCCTCCGAAGTGGACGATAATTCCATCCGGCTGCTCCGCTTCTACGATAGAGCGGACATGTTCAAAATCGATCGGTTCGAAATAAAGAACATCGGACGTATCGTAGTCGGTAGAGACGGTTTCCGGATTACAGTTGACCATGATCGTCTCAATGCCCATCTCTTTGAGGGCAAATGATGCGTGAACACAACAATAGTCAAACTCGATCCCCTGTCCGATACGGTTTGGTCCGCCACCGAGAATCATCACTTTTTTCTTATCGCTTTGACGCGGTGCTTGAAGCCCGAGACGAGTGATGTTGGTAGTAGAATACAAATACGGAGTGAGTGATCCGAACTCAGCCGCACAAGTGTCTACCTCATTGTATTCAAATGCAATGGCAAGATTTTTGCGTGCTTCATAGACATCAAGCTCTTTGCAGTTTCCACCGTTTTGGGTGATCAAGCGGGCAATCATTTTATCCGAGAAACCTTCGGTTTTGAGTCGGCGGAGTTGATCTTCGTTGCTGAGTGTCGCAGTAGTGACGTTCGCTTCTTGAGCAATGATCTCTTCGATTTGGGTCAAGAACCAAGGATCGATTTTCGAGAGGTCGAAAATTTCTTCTTTGGAGAGACCCATTCGGAACCCTTGCCCGACATAGAGGATGCGTTCTGCGTTCGGACGGCGGATCTCGTGTTTGACAAATTCGAGATCGGCATCGATAGGATCAAACCCGCTAAGCCCTGTTTCAAGCGAACAGAGTGCTTTTTGAACCGATTCTTTGAATGTGCGTCCGATTGCCATTGCTTCACCGACTGATTTCATACTGGTGGTAAGAGTCGATTCTGCTTCCGGGAATTTCTCGAATGTGAAGCGTGGAACTTTGGTCACGATATAGTCGATGACCGGTTCAAACGAAGCAGGTGTTCCGGTGATATCATTGGTAATCTCATCGAGGGTAAATCCTACTGCGAGCAAGGTTGCCACTTTTGCAATCGGATAACCGGTTGCTTTTGATGCCAATGCGGAAGAGCGTGAAACACGTGGATTCATTTCGATAACAATCATACGACCTGTTTTCGGGTTCACAGAGAATTGTACGTTTGATCCGCCGGTATCGACACCGATTTCACGTAGAATTGCAAACGATGCATCACGCATGCGTTGGTACTCTTTGTCGGTTAATGTCAACGCAGGAGCAATGGTGATAGAGTCGCCGGTATGTACACCCATCGGATCAAAGTTTTCGATAGAACAGACGATGATACAGTTGTCCGCTTTGTCACGGATAACTTCCATCTCATACTCTTTCCATCCAAGCAAGGATTCTTCGATCAGAATTTCGGTGATTGGAGATTCGTCCAGACCGCGTTGCGCGAGTACTTTGAACTCATCGATATTGTACGCAACACCGCTTCCTCCTCCGGCAAGCGTATACGATGCACGGATGATGATCGGAAAGCCGATCGCTTCAGCGGCTGCCATCGCTTCGTCCATATTGTACGCATAGCGGGAGATTGGCAAATCCATACCGATTTTGATCATTGCCTCTTTGAACGCTTGACGGTCTTCCCCTTTTTTAATCGCGCTTGGGTTTGCACCGAGAAATTCTATCCCCTCTAACATCCCTTTTTCATACATTTGCATAGCGGCATTGAGAGCGGTTTGTCCTCCCATGGTCGGGAGAATAGCATCTACGTTCTCTTTTTTGATAATTTCCGCAATGATTTCAGGTTTGATAGGTTCGATGTAGGTACGATCGGCAAATTCAGGGTCGGTCATAATCGTTGCTGGATTCGAGTTGATCAAAACTACACGGTATCCAAGCTCTTTGAGCGTTTTTACCGCTTGAGTCCCTGAGTAGTCAAATTCACAGGCTTGTCCGATAACAATCGGGCCTGATCCGATGAGTAAAATCGTTTTGATGTCGTCGCGTTTTGGCATTAAGACCCCTATCAATAAAAATTTTATTATTATAGACGAGAAGCACTTAAAATCGGATTACAGTGACTACCGTACCTCGGTAATGACATGAAAATAGGCTGGATTTTTGCCGTAAAAGTAGGGTTCCACCACAGCACTTTGGTATCCGCTGGCTTTGGAGATAGAGATCACTTTACCGACTTTTAACCCGGACATAAAGATACGATCCAAGCCGGACGTTAGCACTTCATCTCCGACCGAAATAGGGATCCATGTCGGGATGAATTCGACAATAAGACGGCGTTCATTATTGCCTCGTACGATTCCCGGTGCAAGGGTACTGCCGATGGTTACGGCATAGGAACTTTTGACGTCTCCGTTAAGAAGTCCCAGCGCATGTCCGTTGCTCCCTACCACTATTCCGGCTGTATAGCCACGGTACAAGAGTCCGTAAACTTTTTTCGGATCGAAACGATCCATCTCAATCCATACGCGGTGCGGGTCTCCAAATCGAACATAAGAGAGAGTTCGTGCTAATGCGGTATGCGGATGCGTTGCGAGAGAACTGTTTTGTTCATGCAAAAGCTTTTGATACTCATCGGCTACTTGGTGCAAATTGATAAGTTCTTTTTCATAGTAACGATTTTTTTCTTTTAAAGCTATGATAGTCGCTTGTTGATGAAAATGCTCGTTGATTGCATCCTGGATTGATTCGACCCCATCAAGATAATACGATTTTATAGAATGGGTAACTTGCAGTATCGGTGATTGTAAAAAGTTGGTAAAATAGAGCGTCCCTCCAAGCATTGCGGCAAGGAGGGCTGTTGTGGTAAGAGTACTTTTATTCATTATCGAAGAGTTCGTGAAGTTGGTCGATCTCTTCTAATGCGCGTCCTGTTCCGCGTGCAACACACAATAGAGGCTCATCAGCAACGTAAACAGGGATTTTGATCGTTTCTGAAATGTATTTGTCAAGCTGACGGATCAATGCTCCGCCCCCTGTGAGAATGACACCGTTATTCACGATATCCCCTGCCAAATCCGGCGGCATATTTTCAAGAACATCACGTAGTGCTTCAAGAATCTCTTTGAGCGGTTCGCGCATCGCTTCGCGTGCATCTTCGCTGCTGAGTTCGATTGATGTGAGAAGCCCTTCGACTTGGTCACGTCCGTTAATAATCATCTTGAGCTCTTGGGCTAATGGCATTGCTGTACCGATATTGATTTTAATATCTTCGGCGATACGTTCACCGATGAGAAGGTTGTATTTGCGTTTGACGTAATCCATAATAGCACGGTCAATTTTATCACCTGCAACACGGATAGAGCGGCAGAGTACGAGTCCGCCAAGTGAGATGACACCAATTTCAGTGGTTCCTCCTCCGATATCAACGACAATGTTCCCTTTTGGTTCACGAATATCGATACCTGCACCGATTGCAGCTGCCATCGGTTCATCGATGAGATAGACTTCACGTGCACCGGCACTCATCGCGGATTCACGTACCGCTTTACGCTCTACTTGTGTAAGACCGTAAGGGATACAGATAATGATACGCGGACTGATAAGACTGCTTCGTCCGTGTGCTTTTTCAATAAATTTACGGATCATTTTTTCGGTCATATCGAAATCGGCGATAACTCCATCGCGCATTGGGCGGATTGCTTTGATATTACCCGGTGTTTTTCCCACCATCTCTTTAGCTTCGCGACCTACGGCAAGAACTTTTTGCTGACCGTATTTTTCTGTTTTCACCGCTACAACAGATGGCTCATTGATGATAATCCCTTTGCCTTTTGAGATGACAAGGGTATTAGCTGTTCCCAAGTCGATAGAGAGGTCATTTGAGAACATTCCGATTAATTTATTAAATAGCATTAACTCTCCTATGCGCTTTTTTGTTTTGTTTTTTTGATGTATACAGGTGCAATATTTTCTTCGACTACTTCTTTGGTAATGAGTACCTCGTATCCGCTATACTCAGGAAGCTCATACATGGTTTCGCCCATGGTCTCTTCCATAATGGCTCGAAGTCCCCGTGCTCCGGTTTTACGGGCCAACGCTTTAGCAGCTATAGCGTTAAGCGCTTCTTTTTCAAAGGTAAGCTCGACGTCGTCGATCGCGAAAAGTTTGGTGTATTGTTTGACTAGAGAGTTTTTTGGTTCCGTCAAAATACGAACCATCTCCTCTTCGGTAATTTTGTTGAGTGATGCAATGATCGGCAAACGTCCGATCAATTCAGGGATCAATCCATAGCTGACCAAATCATCCGGTTCGACATTCTCAAAACTATCATCGATATCGGTCGTACTTCGTTTGCTCTGACCGAATCCCATGACGTTGGAGCCTTTTTTGCGTTCTAGGATTTGTCCCAGACCATCAAACGCACCCCCACAGATAAAGAGAATACCGGAAGTATCGATTTGAATGAAATCTTGGTTCGGATGTTTGCGACCACCCTTTGGCGGGATGTTAACAACGGCACCTTCGATAATTTTTAGGAGTGCTTGTTGCACTCCTTCACCCGAAACATCACGAGTAATGGAACGGTTCTCAGACATTCGGGAAATTTTATCGATTTCATCAATAAATACGATCCCTTGCTGTGCACGTTCAACATCCCCATCGGCTGCTTGGAGAAGTTTCGTCAAAATGTTTTCAACGTCTTCTCCTACATAACCCGCTTCGGTGAGGCTTGTAGCATCGGCGATAGCGATAGGGACGTTCAAGACACGAGCAATCGTTTGTGCCATAAGGGTTTTACCGCTCCCGGTAGGCCCTATGAGAAGAACATTCGATTTTGCGATCTCGGTATCATCTTCAACTTGTGTGTGTTTGAAAATACGTTTGTAGTGGTTATATACGGCAACCGATAAAAGTTTGCGGGCTCTGGTCTGTCCGATAATGTATTGTCCGAGAAAGTTATTGAGCTCTTTTGGTGTCAATAACTCAGCATTTGTGTGCTCAACGGCAGATGCATTTTCGCTTTCAGAATCACCGAACATGATCTTATATGCGGAAAAGACACAGTTTTTACAGATATAAACATTTGTACCGGCAATAAGTGGGTTGTGATCGCTCTCTTGAGCATCACAAAAACTGCAATGGCGGTGAATCATGATTGATTCCTTTCGTACGGGATTCCCCGTTTAGTATTCAGAACAAAGGTACAAAGATTTTTAACATATTCACTGGATGCTTCTGCAAGCAACAATGAAGCCTGTTCTTGGAGCGGCAGACCCGATTCAAAAAGATCGCGGTAGGCACTTCGAAGCGCATCGATATCAGATCGGTCAATATGGCGGCGTAAACCGTTTAGATTTAAGCCGCGAAGTACAGCACGATTACCTTCTGCAAGACAATAAGGCGGTACATCTTGTGAAAGTGCCGAAGCACCTGCAATCATTGCATAATCGCCGATTTTTACAAATTGGTGGATAGGTGTCATACCACCGACAACGGCAAAATTTCCCATCTCGACATGCCCTGCCAAAGTCGCTGCATTCGCTAGAATACAATGATCGCCGATAATGACATCATGACCTAAATGGACATACCCCATAAAAAGATTATGATTTCCGACAACGGTTTTTCCGCCGCCGCCGGCTGTTCCCGGATTAAAGAGGGTAAACTCACGGATTTTATTGTGATCTCCAATGATCAGCTCGACTTCTTCTCCGGCATATTTTAAATCTTGCGGAATCGATCCCAATACCGCATGCGAAAAAATATCGTTGAACTCACCGATCGTGGTGTTTCCGTAAATGCACGCACTTGCGGCAATTTTTGTTCCTCGACCTATTTTCGCATTTGCGGAGATAAAACAAAAAGGGCCTATTTCAACGTCTTCGCCGATAACCGCGCCTTCTTCGATCACTGCTAGTGGAGATATTTTACTCATTCTCTCTCGCTTACTTGTCTACGATCATAGCTTTGAGTTCTGCTTCAGAAACAAGCGTATCATCAACGTACGCTTTTCCTTCAAGTACCCAGATAGAACCTTTGTGTTTTACCACATTCATCCGATATTCAAGACGATCTCCAGGGCGAACGGGAGCACGGAATTTGGCACCGTCGATACTCATAAAGTAGACCACTTTGTGTGCCGCTTCTTCTTCGGTCATTTCCATGCTTTCAAATGCCAATATTCCACCTGCTTGTGCCATACCCTCTAAAATCATAACTCCCGGATAAATCGGATGTCCCGGAAAATGACCTTCAAAAATCTGTTCACCGATAGTGATATTTTTGTAACCGATGAGTGACTCGTTCGGGGTCAGCGAAGTAACGCGATCTACCAGTAAAAACGGGAATCTGTGCGGTAAAATTTTTTGAATTTGAACTACATCTATCATATTTTTGGACACCTTGGGTAAAAAATCCCCCAATTTTATCTTAAAAAAGGTTAATAGTTAATAATATCTATTTTTTTGACGAAGCTATTCATCGTGCAATGCATGATTGACAAGCAAATCGGCGACTTCAAAACTTGCGTCGACAAAGGTTAACTCGTTCAAATCCCGCATACTTTTTCTCTCTTCGGCACTGTCGATTTTGATAATAATGTGGGCATTTTTATCGTAGTTGAGAACGGCTTCACTGATGAGACGGCGATTTTGCTCACTGCTCATGGTGATGATGATTGCTTTGGCTTCTTTGACCATCAAAGACTCTAAAACGGGAAGTTTGTTCAAGTGCCCGAAATAGGCCATATAACCAAGTTTTCTGGCATGCAAAACATGTTTGAGGTTATCCGAAATAATGACGAAATTTGAGCCTTTGCTTTGTAAAGAAGCCGCTACAATTTTTCCGAGCATTGCAAATCCGGCCACAATAATATGTCCTTCGCGTTCGATGGGAGTAATGACGTCCGATTCATAAAATTCTTTTTCAAAATAAGAGGAGAGTTTATAGATATTCCCGATGATAAACGGAGTAAGAATCATTGAGATGACACTCACCAAAATCAAAAAACTTGCCATCTCTTCGGAGATCAATTTTTGTGCCCCCGCCAAAGCAAATACGGCAAAGGAAAATTCCCCGATTTGTGCGAGGGAGAGGGCGGTTTTGGCTGAGGTATTTTTATCCGAATTACGTCGGATGATCGCATAGATGACGATTGCTTTAAACAGCATCGCAAAAACAAAAACAAAAGTAATAATATGAATGTTTTGGACAAAGTAGAGGATGTCGATTTTGGTTCCGACACCGAAGAAAAAAGTTCCGAGTAAAAGATCTTTGTAGGTCGAAATATCTGATTCTACTTTTACGCTATAACGGGTGTCGGCAATAATCATACCTGCGATAAACGCTCCCAAAGAGTAAGTAAATCCCATCGTATGAGCAAGTAGCGCCGTACCGATCAAGATGGAAAATACTGAACCTAAAAAAAGCTCTTCAAGTTCTGTTTTTGCGGAAAATTGGAGTAAAGCGTTGACAATTTTATCTCCGATGGTAAACATAAAAATAACGACAAACAGTGCCGAAAGAAAGGTTTTGATCAATACTTCTCCCAACGAGAGGGTATCGTTGGATAAAAAGGTGATGAGCAATAAAATCGGAATCACTGCGAGATCCTGAAAGATCAAGATACCCATCGATTTTTGTCCGTAGGGAGTATGAATGTCTTTGGACTCTTTGAGATACGTCAAGACGATAGCGGTGGATGAAAGGGAAAATGCCAATGAAATGATGAGTGAGGTATTGATATCGAGATGAAAAAGATAGTGAGAGAGTATAAAGATGACAACAACGCTGAATACGACTTGCAACACGCCGTTTGTGATAAGAATCTCTTTCATCTTTTTGATTTTTTCGATGTTCAGCTCTAAACCGATCGTAAACATCAAAAATACAATACCAAACTCGCCGATGAAATTGAGTGAATCGTTGCTGGCACCGTTGAACCCAAAAAGGGTACTGATAATAATACCCGTCGCGATATAGCCGATAATGTGCGATATCCCGAAGCGTTTGAGGATGATGTTAAGCACGGTTGCAATGGCTACGGTTAAAAAGATTGAAAGTAATAGTGTTTCCATAGAGATATTATAGTGCAAAGGATTATCGTAGAGGTGGTTAAAAAGTAAGCTGTTTGAATGTTTTTAAAGGGTAATGAGCCGCTCTTTTGTATCTTCATACGTTTTTGTTTCTAATATAAGTGTGAGTTTGCCTATCGGTATAGTATCGACAATGATTATGGCTGAAGTGCTAAAAGGTGTTTTCACCAGTTGGGAGCGAAGAGAGAGCTCATCATCCAGACTAAGGGGATTAAACATCAATTCTTGGGTTGAACGGTAGTGTGTCGCGCAAAGGGTATTGAATGTTGCAATGGTGATGAAACGGACTTCGTCACGGTTGAGAAAATGTTGATCCTCTATCGACAATTCAATCGTGCCTTGGGTTTGCGGACGGCTGATGGTTGAATAAAAAAGGGGATAGGAAGGGACAACACTATCTCCTACCTTGAGAGATGAGCGGATCAAACGGTAGTTTAAAAACCGCTCTTTGAGTATACGGTAAGGAGTGTTAGACTCTTCGAGCTCATTACGCAGTTGGTAGAGTTCCAAACGTTCTTCAATCGAGGCGGGGAGAATTTGGGCATTGATAGGCGAGAACATTTCATCCATCAGTTTTTGTTGTTGTTCACGTTGCATGTCAAGTCCGAATAGACAACCGCAATAGTCCTGACGATAGAGCTGCTGTTCTTTGCTGACTCTCCCCTGATCCGCAGTTCCGTTGTTTTTGCGATAATCAAACGCGATGAATTTGACCCCGTGAGACGCTTCAAATGCTTCTCCGCTTCGGATAAGCTGCTCTTGGGATTTTTTTGGGCTCACAAGGAGAGTTGTTGTCATTGTCTTCTCGCCAAGTTCAAGCGCTTTTTGCGCACTCACTTCAAAACGGCGGTCAAAACACACTTCGCAGCGTGATCCCTTTTCGGGCTCTTTTTCCAATCCTCGAACGGCATTTAGCCAGTTTTCGAAATCATAGGGACCTTCGATCAGCTCAATACTCAATTTTTTACAGCTGCGCTCAACGTCTAAAAGTCGGAGACGGTATTCACTATAGGGATGGATATTGGGATCATAGAAGAATCCGATGAGTTTCTCATCGGGATACTCTTGCTGCAGTTTTTCAATAAAGAAATGAGAGTCAACGCTGCAGCAGATATGGACGAGCAAGGGTTAGTTTTTCTCGGCTAGAATTTCAACAGATTCGATTGTATCACGCATAGCGATAGAATCAAGAACCGCCATGGATTCAGTATCATCCGCTTCGATACCGCCAAATACGGTGTGAACGCCGTCAAGGTGAGGAGTACTCACAAAACAGATGAAAAATTGGCTTCCGCCGGTATTTGGCCCAGCGTGTGCCATAGAGAGGGCACCTTTGACGTGACGGTGTTTATTAAGAGCTGTTTCACACGGAATTGCCCAACCCGGACCACCGGTTCCTGTACCGTGCGGACATCCGCCTTGAGCCATGAATCCTGGGATAACACGGTGAAAATTGAGACCGTTATAAAAACCGTCGTTAACCAGAGCTGCGAAGTTTGCAACCGTGTTAGGTGTTTCATCGTTGTAGAGTTTAAGCCACATAACCCCTTTTGAAGTGGTCATTTTTGCCCATTGGTAGCTTGCGAGCTCTTCTGCTGTGGCATTGTAGTTTTTAAGTTCTTTACGTCCGAACATAGTAGTGGATCCTTGATGGAATTTTTGAAATTATAATGGAACAATCTTAACTATCAAAAAGGAATGGGTTATAATGACTCATTTTAATTTAGGGATATTGTTTGGAAGTGTGGCTTCAAAGGCGTTTATCAAGAATTGCACTGCGTGATTTAAATTTTTATACGATTGTATTTATCCTTTTATTTACCGTAGTTTTTTCCTCTCTTCTCATCTATGATGAATACAAAGATTTTTTGAAAACTGCTCAAAACGGGGTAGAGATCGCTAAAGGTGTTCCGTTGAATACCTCTCTTTCTTACCAAGATTTGCCAAAAACACGACTCATTAAAGTCATTTTAGAAATTTCGACGTTGGCGTTGATATTGTTTGGTTTTATTTTTGGTATTTCAAAAGTCGTTAATACGATGCTTGCACGAGATATGAACCGATTTCTGGAGTTTTTTGAATCGGCACATACCCAAGCCGAACTCATTGTTGTAGATGAACTCTATTTTGCAGAATTTAAACGGATGGCAGGGTTTGCCAATGAAATGGCGTTGACCATTTCAGAACAAAAAGAGTCTCTCCAACAGCTCAATATGGGGCTTGAGGAACGGGTTCTCCTAAAAACACAAGCATTGCAAATAAAAAATGATGCGTTGGAAGAGGAGCAAAAATTCTCCCAAGGATTGCTCGAATCTCATAAGCAGTTTATCCGTTATGCAATTCATGAAACCCATACACCGCTTTCGGTGATTATGGCGAATATTGAACTTTTTTCTATGAATGAAGGGCGTAATCGATATCTGGCAAAAATAGAGGCAGCCGTTAAAAATATTTTTAGTATTTACGATGATTTGAGTTATCTTGTCAAAAAAGATCAGATTGATTATCCGAAAAAGGCAATAGATCTCGGAGAATATGTTCAAAAACGGCTTGAATTTTTTGATGAGGTCGCTTTGTTTTCAAACCTGACGTTTAATTATCACAAACCTAAGTTGGTATCGTGGATACAGTTCAACGAGACGAAACTACAGCGTGTCATCGATAATAATTTAACGAATGCGATCAAATACACAAAAAGCGGCGAAGAGATTCGCGTCGGTGTAGAGGGGAATACGGAGGAAGTCGTTTTTTGGGTTGAGAGTCACTCGCAAAAAATTCATGATCCGCAAAAGATTTTTGAGGCATACTACCGAGAACGGAAAAAGACCGATGGCTTTGGTCTTGGGCTGAGCTTGGTCAAATCGATCTGTGATGAAGACGGTGTTGAGATAGCCATCTCTTCGAACAAAGAACAGACTCGTTTTGAATACCGTTTTAAAAAGGGGAGCAGTGAAAATACTTTTGCTTGAAGATGAGCAGATGCTCAGTGAAGCGATCCATGAGTATCTTCTTGCATTGGGGCATAGGGTTACCCTGTTTTATAACGGTAGTGATGCACTTGAACATCTTAAAAAAGAGACGTTTGATCTGCTCATTTTGGATATCAATGTTCCGGGTATCGATGGATTGGAACTTTTAGAAGCATTGCATATCCTAAAAATTCGCACTCCGGCGCTTTATATCAGCGCACTTGTTGATATTGAAGGGATTAGTAGGGCCTATGATTTAGGATGTTACGATTATCTCAAAAAACCGTTTCATCTCAAAGAGCTTGCATTGCGGATTGATAAAGTGATGCAAAACTGTACCATCCCGCAAAGTCACGTAAAGTTGTCAAAAAGTTACGCTTATGATGCCTCGACGTCGACACTTATGTGTGATAACGTAACACAGCCTCTTAGTAAACGCCAACTGCAGATTATTGATCTTCTGTCACGTAACCGTGGTCGTGTAGTCGATTTTGATCAGTTTCGCGCCTATGTATGGGATGAAGAGTACGTGGATAACGCAACGATACGAGCAGAAGTGAGCCGTCTGAAAAAAAGTCTTAAAGAAGACTTCATCCAAAATATCCGCGCGTTAGGTTACATGATCGATATCCCCCGCACTTAAAGTGTTACTTTTTTCTACATTATCTTTTTTTTTACTCTGTTTAATACAATAAATTTTTCTAATTTCACCATTGCTACGTTCATGCTACGTTTGCCTTTCATAATGACAGTGTTAAAAACTTGGTTCAAGGAGTTAAGAATGAGAGGTACAGTATCTCTATCGCTATTAGCATCAGCTTTAGTCGTTAATGCATTTGCAGCAGACGATGTAGCAGGAATGTTTAGCGAAGGAAAAGTAAGCGGACAATTTCGTGAGTTTTCAATCAGTCGAGAAGTTGATGATACTCGCCCTGTGGCTAACAACGATTATACGCGAAAAGCTAATGCTGTTGGCGGATATTTGAAATATGAAACAGGTGCATGGAACGGGTTAAGTTTCGGAGCCGCTGCGTATGCAACGATTGGTGTTCATTTAGGAAACCGTTCAAATGTAAATGATGTTGATCCAACATTGCTTAGTAGAAATAATGAAAATGATATGTATCTTGGTGAAGGATATCTTCAATATAAAAACGGGAATACAACGTTTAAAGGCGGTCGCCAAAAGTTGGATACTCCGATGGCGGGTAGCGATGATGCGCGTATGCTTCCGAACCTTTTTGAAGCGTATGTATTGAGCAATACCGATATTAAAGATACTACTTTAATCGCTGCACATGTCACAAAATTTGCTCAAGGGACATTCGGTCGCGCTTATGCAGCTACGAATCCTGTAGGAATAAATTCAATCCTTAGTGTTACATCTGGATATTCTCTGATTGATTCTCGAAATCAAACCGGTACATTTACTGATATGGGTAAATATGCTATTGGTGAAAATACGGGTGGAGTTAGTGTAGCAGCCGCTATTTATTCAGGTATCCCTGGATTAAAACTTCAACTTTGGGACTATTATGCGAATGATATTCTTAATGCTGTATATGCTGAAGCAAATTATGGTTTTTCAATGGCTAACGGTGTAGCACCATATTTTGGTGTGCAGTGGATTAATGAACGAGATATCGGTTCAAATAATGTCATTAGTAAAGTCGATAGTGATTTTATTGGAGCAAAAGCAGGTATCAAAGTAGCTAATTTTGATCTTTCATTGGCAGCTTCTCATAATAGCAAAGATGCAAATGCAGCAGCTAATGGTGGGACTATTTCTCCATGGGGTGGTATGCCGGCATATACCCAAGGTATGGTGACACGTCATCAGTTTATGGCGGGAACCGATGCGCTTAAAGTCGCAGCAAGTTACGACTGGAAAAACTTTGGTCTAAATTTAAATACCGGAGTATATTACACCGAATTTGATATGGATAAACTAAACGGGTATTCAACAAACTATGCTTGGACAGCAAAAGAGTCAGGATTTGATATTATTTTCAATCCTCAAGCTGTCAAAAATTTGCAATTGCGTTTACGTGCAAACTATGCGGATGATTTTTATCAAAGCTCAACCGGTTCAGTTAGCTGGGATGAATATCGCTTTATCGCAAACTATAACTTTTAAAGGAGGCTTAGTATGAAACAAGAGATGGTAGATGCTATCAAAAATGACCCGGATTATATTAATCTGGTCAAAACACGTTCTAGTTTTGCGTGGACATTGACGGTAATTATGTTGGTGATCTATTTTGGATTCGTTTTGACGATTGCATTTGATCCAAAACTTTTGGGAACACCATTATCAGCAGGATCGGTAACGACAATCGGTATTCCGATCGGTATCGGTGTTATTGTAAGTGCGTTTATTTTGACGGGAGTTTATGTCCGTCGTGCGAACGGTGAATTTGATGAATTGACCGCTAAAATCAAATCAAAAGCAAAGGGAGAGTGATGAAAGCGTTACTTTTAGCTCTTTTCTCAGCTGCTGCGTTTGCCGGAGAGGCACTCAGCGGTGCGGTAGAAAAACAGCCGCTTAATATGTCGGCAATTACGATGTTTCTTATTTTTGTTGCGGCTACATTGGGGATCACCTACTGGGCAGCTAAACGTACTAAAACGGCAAAAGATTTCTATACTGCAGGTGGAGGAATCACAGGATTCCAAAACGGTATGGCGATCGCGGGTGACTATATGTCAGCGGCTTCGTTTTTGGGGATTTCAGCACTCGTTTATACAAAAGGGTATGATGGATTGATCTACTCAATCGGGTTTTTGGTTGGTTGGCCGATTATCTTGTTCATGGTAGCAGAGCAGCTTCGTAACCTTGGAAAATATACGTTTGCGGACGTTGCATCGTATCGTTTACGTCAAACACCTATCCGTACATTGGCGGCATTTGGTTCTATCTTGACCGTTATTTTGTATTTGATCGCTCAAATGGTTGGAGCAGGTAAATTGATCCAACTTCTTTTCGGTTTGGATTACAACGTAGCTGTTGTATTGGTCGGTGTATTGATGATCCTTTATGTAACATTCGGTGGAATGTTGGCAACAACTTGGGTTCAAATCATTAAAGCGTTCTTGCTCCTCTCAGGTGCAACATTTATGGCAATTGCGGTTATGGCTCACTATAACTTCAATTTCGAAACATTGTTCAGTACAGCGGTTAGCATGAAAGATGCTTCTATCATGGCTCCGGGTAAATTGGTAAGCGATCCGATTTCAGCGATTTCATTGGGGATTGCGTTGATGTTCGGTACGGCGGGTCTTCCGCATATTCTTATGCGCTTTTTCACCGTTAGCGATGCAAAAGAAGCACGTAAATCGGTTTTCTATGCAACAGGATTTATCGGGTATTTCTATATTTTGACGTTCATCATCGGTTTCGGTGCGATCGTTATGGTATTCCAAAACCCACAATATCTTGACCTTGCAAAACAAGCGATTGATGGTGGTTCACCGATCCTTGGTGGTGACAACATGGCGGCAATTCACTTGTCTCATGCAGTAGGCGGCGATTTCTTCCTAGGATTTATCTCTGCGGTAGCGTTTGCAACGATCCTTGCGGTTGTTTCAGGTCTTACATTGGCGGGTGCATCAGCAATTTCACATGACTTGTATGCAAGTGTAATTCGTGCAGGACGTGTTGATGGAATGATGGAGATGAAAGTTTCTAAAATTGCTACGGTTGTATTGGGTATTATCGCGATCTATCTTGGTATTATTTTTGAAAAACAAAACATTGCGTTCATGGTTGGATTGGCGTTTGCGGTTGCTGCAAGTGCGAACTTCCCTATTTTGTTCCTTTCAATGTTCTGGTCAAAACTTACTACACGCGGTGCATTCATCGGTGGTATGATCGGTCTATTGACGGCAGTTATTCTAGTTATTCTTGGGCCAATGGTTTGGGCAGAAATTATCAATGGGGATGCGCTTAAAGCAGCTGTAGCTGCGGCTAAAGCTGCGGCAACGGCTTCTGGTGCAACTGGAGCTGAAATTGTTAAAGCAGGTGATGTAGCGAAAGCAGCGTTTATTAAAGAAACGGCGATCTTCCCATATCAGTATCCGGCATTGTTCTCTGTAACGGCAGCGTTCGTAAGTATCTGGTTCTTCTCAATCACGGATAAATCAGATAATTCGAAAAAAGAGATCGAAGCATTCGAAGCTCAAAATATCCGTTCTCAAACCGGTATCGGTGCAGAAGGTGCTGTTGAGCACTAATGATTGATCTGTCCTTCGGGACAGATGTACGAAATTTTAGGAGTCACTTTTGAGTCTGTTTGACCAAAAAACACTATTGATGTCAATCCATCCTTTTGACCTTTTGGGTGAGAGGATGATTGAGAAACTGATGACCCAGATGGATATTGCCTATTATCCTAAAGAGACGGTTCTAATCAACCCTCGGGTTAGGGCGGAATCGCTCTACATCATTATCAAAGGTATTGTCAACGAAAGTATCGACGGTGAACTCCAAAATGTATACGGGGAGCGTGACAGCTTTGACGCGAACTCCCTGATATATGGAAACACCCAAAGCACCTTCAGCGTCGCAGAAGATCTTATCTGTTACGAACTCCCCAAAGAATCTTTCCTAAACCTTCTCCAAGATGTCGAATCGTTTCAAAACTATTTTATGCAGGATTTTATTACCAAGCACCAAAACCTCAAAGAACGTCAGCACCAAAATGAGTTGACTCCGTTTATGGTTGCGCGTGTGGATGAAATCTATCTCCATACTCCGTGTATGGTTGATGCTTCGATGCCAATCAAAGATGCATTGCGTAAAATGGCGGATCAAGACGGTAATGTCATTTTGGTCAATGATAGCGGAAATATGGGGATCGTGACCGATACGAATTTGCGAGAAAAGCTCCTTTTGAGCGATAAAAGCCGAAATGATCCGATCGGAGAGATAGCAACGTACGGGTTGATTACGATTGAGAAGCATGATTTTCTTTTCAATGCACTGCTTCTTTTCACAAAGCATGGAATCAAGCGATTGATTGTTGTCGAAAATGATCAAATTGTAGGAATCCTCGAGCAACTCGATTTGCTCAGCCATTTTGCCAACCATACCCATCTCATTGCTGCATCGATCGATCGTGCCATGAGTGTGGATGAGTTGCAAAACGCACAGCGCTCGCTCACCCATTTGGTTCGATCCTTGACTACCAAAGGGGTGCGTGTACGCTACGTTTCAAAGCTAGTGACCGAGCTCAATGCCAAAGTCTATCGCAAAGTTTTTGAGATGGTTGTCCCTGAAGCGTATCAAAGCAAATGTGCATTGATTGTCATGGGATCTGAGGGGAGAGGTGAGCAAATACTTCGAACCGATCAAGATAACGCGCTGATCGTCAAAGACGGCGAAAATGTTGAGGTGTTTGAACCCTATATGCTTAAACTCAATGAGTATCTTCTTCAACTCGGATTTCCAAAATGCAGCGGTAACGTGATGGTTTCAAACCCATATTGGCGCAATACTGTCTCCGGATATCAGAGTAAAATCGAAGGTTGGACACAGACCTTGAGTGAAGAAGGGTTGATGGGGCTCTCCATTTTCCTCGATGCTCATTGTGTCGCCGGCGATTCGAAATTGCTAGACGATTGCCGAACCTTTTTATTCACTCATTTTGAAGGGCGCAGTGATATTTTAGCCCATGCGACGAAAGCGGCATTGGCCTTTGAAACTCCGCTAAGCCTTATCGGCGGATTTGTTTTGGGACGCGCCGAACACGGCAGTGAATTTGATATCAAAAAAGGGGGAATCTTTGCAATCGTTCACGGTATTCGTATGCTCTCACTTGAACATAAAATCGAACATACCAACACCACGGAGCGAATCAAAGAGTTAAATAATCTTGGATTATTTGATCGGGTTTTTGCCAATGAATTGATCGAAGCGTATGATACGCTTCTCAGTATCCGTTTGCGGTTTATCCTTGGTCAAAAACAAGGAAGCAACGAACAAAATTACGTCAATCCGAAATTGTTGAGCAAAGCTGAGCGGGATTTATTGAAAGATTCGTTTAAAATCGTCAATAAATTCAAAAAATTCCTAACCTACCATTTCCATTTAGGCATGGTAGTCTGATGTTTGAGCGTTTCAAACGTAATTGGAATCGTCGGGGACTCAAAGACGAAACCTATGCGTGGATGTTTGATCCGTATGAGGGAGATGAAGTGGTAGTATTCGATACCGAAACCACGGGCTTGAATACCAAAAAAGATGCAGTACTCAGTATCGGTGCGGTAAAGGTCAAAGGGGATCGGATCCTGACCTCTGAGAGCTTTGAAATTTTTTTAAAACCGGACAAAGAGATCAGTGCCGAGAGCATAAAAATTCACCATATTCGTCCTTGCGATTTGGAAAATGCCATTGAACCCTTGGAAGGGGCAAAAAAGTTTCTAGATTTTATCGGAAATAGACCTTTGGTAGGGTATTATTTGGAGTTTGATATGGCGATGATGAATCGTCTGATCAAACCGTGGCTGGGATGTGAACTTCCCCACAAACAAATTGAGGTTTCAGGTCTGTATTTTGACAAAAAAATAGAGCTGATTCCCCAAGGAAATGTTGATTTGCGTTTTGACTCTATTTTGCGGGATTTAAAGATTCCGAAGATGGGTCAGCACAACGCATTAAATGATGCAATTATGACCGCAATGGTCTATATAAAATTACAACACACTATAAAGTTAAACTAAACACAAGGAGCCTTAATAATGAGTGATATCGTAAAACCGACTTTTCAGCCGAACCGTGAGTTTGCTAAAGCTGCCCGTATTAAAAATATGTGTGAATACCATGATTTGCAAACATGGGCACAAGAAGATTATGAAGGATTCTGGGGGCATTTCGCGTCTGAGAAAATCGACTGGTTTTCACCGTACACCCAAGTGCTTGATGAGAGCAATGTCCCTTTTTATAAATGGTTCGTAGGTGGTAAACTCAATGTTGCTCACCAATGTATCGACCGTCATTTGAATTCACGCAAAAACAAAGCTGCGATCATTTTCGAAGGTGACCGCGGCGACAAACAAATCATTACGTATCTCGAACTTTATTACAACGTTAACAAATTTGCAAACTTGTTGAAAAATGAATTCCATGTCAAAAAAGGTGACCGTGTTGTTATCTATATGCCGATGATTCCTGAAGCGGCATACGCAATGCTCGCATGTGCACGTATCGGTGCGATTCACTCTATCGTATTTGGCGGATTCTCTGCAGAAGCGTTGAAAGACCGTATCGAAGACGCGGAAGCAAAAGTGGTTATTACTGCTGATGGTGCATTCCGTAAAGACAAACCATACATGCTCAAACCGGTTGTTGACCAAGCGATCACTGCTAATTCTCCGGTTGAAAAAGTGCTTG
Source organism: Sulfuricurvum sp. PD_MW2 (assembly GCF_002633015.1). Taxonomy (GTDB): domain Bacteria; phylum Campylobacterota; class Campylobacteria; order Campylobacterales; family Sulfurimonadaceae; genus Sulfuricurvum. The sequence continues at coordinate 39,878 of NZ_NSIU01000019.1, forward strand.
TTGTCGAGCGTAACAACGAGGATATCACTTGGGTAGCAGGACGTGACTACTCTTATAACGAATTGATCAAAAATCAATCGAGCATCTGTGAAGCCGAAGTTATGGACGCGGAAGATCCGTTATTCCTCCTTTACACTTCAGGTTCAACTGGAAAACCAAAAGGGGTTCAACATAACTCTGCTGGATACATTCTCTGGGCTCAAATGACGATGGAATGGGTATTCGACGTTAAAGAAAACGATACCTACTGGTGTACTGCTGACGTAGGCTGGATTACCGGACATACGTATATCGTATACGGACCGCTTGCAATGGGTGCAACAACCGTTATGTTCGAAGGCGTACCGACCTATCCGGATGCCGGACGTCCATGGAAAATGGTTGAAGAGTACAAAATCAACCAATTCTACACCGCTCCAACTGCGATCCGTGTATTGCACAAAACGGGTGAAGATGAGCCTGCGAAATACGACCTTAGCAGCCTAAAAGTTCTCGGAACTGTTGGTGAGCCGATCGACCCACCGGCATGGAAATGGTACTACGAAGCTGTCGGCGGAAGCAAATGTGCGATTGTTGATACTTACTGGCAAACAGAGACGGGTGGACATATCGTTTCTCCGTTACCGGGTGCAACACCGATCAAACCTGCATGTGCTACATTCCCGCTTCCAGGTATCATGGCTGAGATCCTTGATCCGCAAACCGGTGTCAAAGTTGCAGCAGGAGAGGGTGGTTATATGTGTGTAACACGTCCTTGGCCATCAATGATCCGCGGTATCTGGGGCGATCCTGAGCGTTTCGTAAAATCGTATTTCGGTGATGTGAAAAAAGACGGTCAACCGGTATACTTCACAGGTGACGGTGCAATCTATGATGAAGAGGGATACATCACGATCACAGGACGTACCGATGATGTTATCAACGTATCCGGTCACCGTATGGGAACGGCTGAAGTTGAAGCGGCATGTAAAAAACATCCGAATGTTGCGGAAGTAGCGGTTGTCGGTAAACCACACGATATCAAAGGTGAAGGAATCTTTGCTTATATCGTTCTCAAAAGCGATGACACTGTCGGTGAAGAGATGGAGATGGTCAAAGAGATCAACAAAGTGATCATGAAAGAGATCGGTAACATTGCTATTTGTGATGACATCGTTTTCGTACCGGGCTTGCCAAAAACACGTTCAGGTAAAATCATGCGTCGTATCCTTCGCTCTATCGCCAAAGGCGAAGCGATCACTCAAGATATTTCAACACTTGAAGATCCATCAATCGTTGCGACAATCGAAGCGAAAGTTAAAGGGTAACTTTTACCATCTTTCCCGTCGTCCCGCACTTGATGCGGGATCTATCTTTCTAATCAAACTTAACTATTTCCCTCCAACATGTTATAATACTCCATCGATGCAGGAGTGATAGAATGCAATCATTAACCCTTAATTTCCAAAATCCGCAAATATTTGATAAGTTTTTATGGTTGTTGGATCATTTTAAAAAAGATGGCGTAGAAGTCGTTTCCAAAGATGATATTGATGATTTGAAGCTATTAGCAAAAACACGTGAAGAAGAGAGTATCCCTTTTGAGGACTATTTTAAAGATGCGCATTGAGATTCGCAAAAGTGCGATCAAAGACCTCCAAAAAATCAATGAACCTTTCAAAAGAAAACTTCACGAAAAAATAATTTCTCTTAAAAATTTCCCCGATGTTTCCAATATCAAAAGGCTGACCAATTTCGAGCCTGCCTATCGTCTACGAGTAGGTGATTATCGAATTTTATTCGATGTGATCGAGGATACGATTTTTATCGGTCGTGTATTGCATCGGCAAGAGAGTTATGAATAACAATTTGAGAAGGAGCTTTTTGTGTCAGTTAAAAAATTATTGATTCTATTGATTGTTTCGTTTTTACTTTTAGAATTATCTGTTCTGATAACAAATTTTTATTTTTTTCATTGGGAATTAAAAGAACATAAAGTTGATGC
>NZ_NSIU01000040.1 GCF_002633015.1 Sulfuricurvum sp. PD_MW2
TTACATTTTGATCATAATATAGCTTCTTTTTTCATTTTATGACAAGGTAATTGAAAAAATAATAAAATAGATAAAAATAATGATTTTTAACTTCAAAGAACTAATTAACCCGCAATCTTATTTTCCCCGTAAATAGTTTCAAAAAATCATAGATATCACTCAGGAAAAAAGCGCGCGTATCGTGATGTTCAAATCGCTGAAGCCAAGACGGGTCATGATTCAGCCAGCCTTTGGAAGGAACGACGAATTCCTCCTTCGGCAAAAAAGGCTTCAAAACACCGCAATCATTGATTGCCTGTACAATAGCGACAAAGAGTTCATCTAATCGCTCATCTTCTTCGTAATGGTAAAGTTTTCCATCCATATTATAAAACCGATAAATTGCCAAGATTTCATTCGCTTTTTCGATCTCATTCATTCCAATGCCTTGTAGGCTAATGCGTGTGCTTCCGCAACCGCTTGATTGGTAACCGAACCATTATAGGTATTGAGTGCGCTCCGATAGGTATCCTCATTGAGCAATACATTCAATGGTGTAGAAGCAATTTTTAACGCATAGGGAAGTGTTGCGTCAGTAAGAGCAATCGTTGAGGTACGCGGATACATCCCCGGCATATTGGCAACACAATAGTGAATTATCCCATCCACTTCAAATGTAGGCTCTGAGTGAGTGGTAGGATGCGACGTTTCAAAACATCCCCCCTGATCAATGGATACATCGACCAACACTGAGCCTTTTTTCATCACACTGAGCATACTCCGAGTGATCAGTTTTGGTGCTTTCGCTCCCGGTATTAAAACCGTCCCTATCACAAGATCAGCATTTCTAATATTATTCAATATTGCCTCGTAGCTAGAGTGTAAAAAAGTGATCTTTGGGCTCATAACATCTCTTAGGTACGATAAGCGTTCGCTATTGATATCAAATACCACGACATCCGCACCTAAACCTGCAGCTGCTGCCGCTGCGGCTTTGCCTGCTATCCCCGCACCCAAAATGACAACATGATTAGGCTCAACGCCTACCGATCCACCCAATAATCTGCCGCTCCCTCCATAATAGCGTCCCAAATGGATCGAACCGAATAACGCAGCCATACGGCCTGCGATTTCACTCATCGGCTCAAGCAGGGGCAGCCTATGTCCAATACGGAGTGTTTCATACGCGAACGTTGTTATTTTTTTGGAACACAATACTTCTGTGAGTCTTTTATCTGCCGCTAAATGCAAATAGGTAAAAAGAATCTGGTTCTCTTTAAGACGACTGTATTCCACCTCTATAGGTTCTTTAACCTTGATAATAAGATCGGCTCCGCCATACACATCATCGGCATTTTCCCATATCACTGCGCCGGCATCGGCATAAAGCGTATCCTCAAACCCGCTCCCCTCACCCGCACCTTTCTCCACCAGCACACTGTGTCCCGCTCGACACAGCTGCGCCACGCCAGAAGGTGTCATTCCGACTCTAAATTCATCTTTTTTTATCTCTTTTGGAATCCCGATTATCATCTTTTTCCTCCGATCGCTACTACATACAGTAACGGATAGTTTGACCATTGTGCAGCTTCATCGTCATAAAAAGCTCCGATTCCGCTGCATCCGACACCGTATGTCTCACACTCCAGATAGAGTTGTTGCGCATATATCCCGGCATCAACATGATTTGAGGCACTAAAATTCTCAGCTGTAATCAATAGTACCATATTCGCCCTCGCAATAAAACGCTGGTTTAAAAGTAAATGGACACTTTCAGCCAAAAAATCTCCGCTTTTAATACAGACATCTTCTCGATATACCCCTGGTTGCATACTCTGTGCTTGCAAAACAATTCCGATGATGTCAAGCGTTTTTGGAGGCTTCAATCTCAAAAGAGCCAGAATCGAAACATCACTCATCGCCGTAGGATCAAATACTCTAGCGCTGCGCCGGTTCATATTGCACTCGATAAAAGATGCATACGATTTGATTTCAGGTATCTCACGATAGATTTTTTCAGAACGTACAATGGCATTGAGCGGATTATCGATGTGCGTATAATCACACGGTGATACATGTATCAAGGCTTTTGTGAGAGTTTTGACGTTACGCTCACTTATTTCACCGATACCGTATACCGCCCCTATGACCTCATCATCGCCAAACCCCATAATGGTGTTCAACTCTGCCATCGGAGACATTTTTGTCACTCTCTTTCCAAAATGATGGACTGACATTCCCAATGCGCTGATTTGATGCCCTAAATCCAGATACAAATATCTCCATCCCCGTAGACCATATTTCCAAAACGAACGAAAAGAGATCAAAGATATCATCACTATTGCACCGTTAAAACGCTCTTGAACCCCTACATAGCGTTCTATACCCTCAGAAGCGATCTCAGCGATCAGCACCAATTCTCCCATCACAACATCCAAATGATAGATACCGCTCATTATCCCCTCAATATTGCGAAGCTGGACATAGATTTCGATAGGGTGCAAATTTCCGGCTGACGGTACATTCAACCGATAATAATCGCTATGAGGAGCAATGATCGTATGATTGCTAACACAGCGAGTCTGCTGAAGCCAGTATAATTGTGGATGCTCAGAGAGTTTTATTCGGTGACAAAAATGGGGGTAGCGTTTAAAAATGGATGGTTGCGTGTTCCAATCAAGATACGTAGAACGTGACGCAACCGATTCGACAGAAAGAAGCGTCTGTTCACGCACTGCGTAACACCTTGAATATCTCACGATTCGTGGTCAATTCAAGCGCACTAAATCCATCTTCATTTTCAAGATGCGGATTGGCACCGAGACTCAATAAGATTCGAACACACTCCAAACGCGATGCCGAAGCCGCGTACATCAAAGCCGTTGTCCCTTCTTCGTTGATATCATCGATATCCGCTCCCGCTTCAATCAATAGGCGTATAATCTCTACAGAACCCCCATAGGCGGCATTAAACAAAACACCATTAAAATCATCATTAACGGCATACAGATCAGCACCGGCTTCAATCAATCGAGAAACCATCATTGCATTGGCTTCTAACGCCGCAAGCAACAAAGGCGTATTTCCGTTAAAACCCCGTTCTTCGAGTGCATCCGGATGAAAGCAACGATCTTTCAGCCATGTTATGTATTGCTCTACCATTACATTTCCTTGCGCTCAAGCACCCATCCAATTCTCATGCTCATGCCCTTTTTTCTTGAAATTTGCCGCATTATCTACCGCTTCGATACATTTATCATAATCTACTTCATCGGTAATCTCGCTCACGACTTCTATATAGCTGATCATACCCTCTTGATCGATAACAAATACCGCACGTGCCAAACGATCTTTGAGTTTCCCTTCGTTGATCAAAATACCGTATTTTTTCGCAAAGTCACGCGCCGTATCGATCACGATTTTCGCACTATCTATCCCCTCGCGAGCAACAAAATCATTCACAAACTCCGGATCATCCGTTGTAATCATAACCGTAGTGAGTTTTTTAAACTGCTTGATTAGATCATTGAATTTCTTTGCCCCCAACGAACATACTTCGGTTTTTAGTGATGGTATCGCTATCAAAAGCTGTGCAGTAGGTGCGATCATTCCGATCACATTCTGACTTCCATCCAGATTGCTCACACGTGCGGCAGGAGCTTCTCTGCCTATCGTCATATTTTTGCCTTCCAGCTGTGTCGGTGTCCCATGTACCGTGATCTGCATAATCTCTCCTTAGAGTTGTTTTGTGCCTATATGCAAAATCGATTCTTGCAAACTGATTATTTTTTACTCAACTAAAACTTTTTTAGCTGTATATTTTTATACTAAAATACTGATTAACTTATAAAAAAGATAAAGAAATGATGACCTATGAAGCCAACATCCCAAATCGTGAAGAGTGTCAAACCTGCAGCTTGACGTTTGCCTACAAAGAGATCAATCTTCTTTATGAGATTGCGGTATTGCTCACCAGCACAACAGAGATCAATGAGAGTGTCGAAAAAGCGATGCGCCGTCTCAAACAACACGGTTATTTGGAACGATGTGCCCTCTTTCGCAAAAAAGAGGATGCTGATGAATTGGAGCTTCTCAACTCTATCGATCTCGAACCCTATCAAAAGAAAATGGCGACCTACCGTTTCGGCGAAGGAGCAACCGGATTGGCGGCAAAAAGCCGAGAACCGATCGTAATCGAAAATATTCATAACAATATCAATTATCTAAACAAAATGGGAAATATCTCAACCCAAATGGTCTCCTATGTCGCCGTACCACTGTTGCAAGAGGATGAGGTCATTGGAGTCATATCCGCCAATATCGGAAAAAACAGCCCACTCAATTTCGATGAAATCGTCCGTATGCTCACTATTGTGGGATCATTGTTCGTCGGAGCACTCAAAGTCCAACAAACCATCACGAAAGAAAAAGAGTCCCTCTCTGAGCTCAAAACCTATTACAAAGAGGAGATGCAAAAAGATTACAATTTTGAAAACATAGTCGGACGTTCGACCCGTATGCAACAAGTGTTCGGAATGATCAATACTGTAGCTCCGACCGATGCCACCATTCTCATTCGTGGAGAAACCGGAACCGGAAAAGAGCTGATCGCAACCGCTATCCATAATCTCAGCCGACGTCAGAACGGTCCCTTTATCAAACTCAACTGTGCCGCGATCAGTGAAACATTGCTCGAATCCGAGCTATTCGGTCATGAGAAAGGTGCATTCACCGATGCGAGAGAGATGCGAAAAGGAAGATTTGAACTCGCAGACGGGGGGACACTGTTCCTCGATGAAATTGGGGATATTACCCCCGCATTACAGGTGAAATTGCTCCGTATTTTGCAAGAGCAGGAGTTTGAACGAGTCGGTGGAACGAAAACGATCAAAACAAATGTGCGACTTGTAGCCGCAACCAACCGAAATCTCGAAGAGATGGTACGAAAAGGGGAATTCCGGGAAGATCTTTTTTACCGTCTCAACGTCATTCCGATCAATCTACCGCCTCTGCGGGAACGTTACGAAGACGTCAAACTGTTGATCGAACACTATCTCCACCGATTTATGAAAGAACATCGCAAAAATATGCATTTCACCAAAGGGGCGATGGAGTTGCTCCTGGATTATCCATGGCCGGGAAATATCCGCGAGCTTCAAAATACGATGGAGCGGATTGTTCTGATCTGTCCGGATGGAGAGATTCAGCCGGAGATGCTGGCGCATGTATTGCCGTTTAACTATCAAAAACTCTATATGCAAAACGAACCGGCTCCATCACCTATGGCATCGATGCCGCAATCACCAACGCACAGCTATGAATCGCATACTTCGTCCGCACCGATGACGAAAAAAACGTTGCAGGAGCTGGAGAAAGAATCGATCATCCAAGCGCTCATCGATTCACACGGTATTCAGACCAAAGCAGCCCGTGCGTTAGGGATGAGTGCCCGCCAGATCGGATACAAAATCAAACAATACGGAATTGAGGTTTAAATCGTAAGAATGAATTCGTCGTACGATACGCCGCGTTCATTGAGGATTTGGTTCAACGCAGCTTCAGAAGCTGCGATTCCTCCGTACTTTTCTTTTTGCAGCAATGTTGCATAGAGAGGTTTTATAAATTCAAGTGCCTTTTCAGACGGGGTTCGTCGTACCGAATGGTAGTTGGTTATTTGTCTCGCATCATTAAACGATGGGGTCACATGGGCAAATACCCAGTAGTAATTCCCCTCTTTGGTTTTATTTTTGACATAGGCAAAAATCTCTTTTCCCTCTTTGATACGATTCCATAACAGTTTGAAAATTACAGCAGGCATATCCTCATGACGCAAAATATTGTGAGGCTGGCCTAATAATTCTTTTTCCAAATATCCAGAAAGCTCTATAAACAGCGCATTTCCATAGGTTAATTTCCCTTTTAGATCAGTTTTTGAAACAATAAATGTATTTGAATCAAAACGCAATTCTTGATTAGCCATATATAATTCCCAGTCTTATAAATTTTTCGGGATACTACTGAAAAAAAGTCTCAAAATAATCGCATTATTATTGTATATCTGCATTTCATGATACATTATATTTTAATAGGCAACTATGAACACTGTGACTTTTTCCCCATAATGCAAGTCCTATGCAATAATAGAAAACGAATCTGTACCCTATATTATTAATGACCGTAATAAAATCTTTACCAAAGCGTTTTCTCATACGCAAAATAAAATTTTTTAAGGCTGCATCACTCATCTCTTTAAATTCCCAAACATGTTCATAAAACATATCTTTAGTAATTACTGAATTCTTATTATCTAAAACCATTTCGATAAATAACACCTCTTTTTTATTCAGTCTGTAAGACACATCATCCTTGATCAAATATTTCGTCGATATATCATAAATCCAATCATTTTTTACCAATCGTCGATACATGTTCGTTTTATTTACATATAATTTTTTACTGCACAAACAAAGTGCTTCAATCAAAGCATCATAAGTGATAGGTTTAATTAAGTATGCAGCTAAATTTAACCGAATTGAACGTAATAAATATTCAGTATCTTGATAACCACTGATAACGATAATAGGTATATTGATATTGTATTGCCGAAGATACTCAATAAAGTCTAACCCGCAATCGCTATTACTTAAATATATATC